>NZ_LXSM01000016.1:0-661035 GCF_001648395.1 Eikenella sp. NML03-A-027
GGAAGGGGAAAGGATAACTTGAATCAGCCTGAAAGTCTTGTCTGTATTGAGTTTGGCTAATTGCATTGGATGGCGTTAGACGTAAAAAAACAGCCCGAAAATTTGGGCTGTTTTGTGAAGATGGTGCCGACAATGAGACTTGAACTCATACGACCTACGGTCACTACCCCCTCAAGATAGCGTGTCTACCAATTCCACCATGTCGGCTGAAAAATCAGAATTTGTTTTTACTCCGGAATAACTGGCTGGCTGGCTGTTGCTGGTTGCGAAGCAGCCGGAGCGTGATGCTGTGCTGCAGCAGGTGCATCCAAACCAAGTTTGCTGCTGCCCTGCTTGGATGAAATAATGCTGAGCGCCAAGCAGCAGCAGAAAAATACAGTAGCGGCGATAGCGGTGCTGCGGCTGAGGAAGTTGGCGCTGCCGCCAGAACCGAATACGCCTTGCGCGCTACCCGTGCCAAAAGCGGCACCGGCATCAGCACCCTTGCCTTGTTGCACCAGCACCAGGCCGATGACGGCAATCGAGGCAAAGCCGCCGATAATCATAATAAGGGTTTTGAAAGCTTCCATGTTTGTTTCGCTATTTATTGTTTTGCTGCAGCTTGAACGATGGCGGCAAAACTGTCGGCCTGCAAGGATGCGCCGCCGACTAAGGCACCGTCTACATTTGGCAGGGTCAGAATGGTTTGTGCATTTTGTGCATTGACACTGCCGCCGTAAAGAGCGCGGATATTAGCACTCTTGTTGGCGAAAGACAAGAGCTCTGCGTAAATAAAAGCGTGCATATCGGCAATTTGTTCGGCTGAGGCCACTTGGCCGGTACCGATAGCCCATACTGGCTCGTAGGCAACGGCAATATGGGGCATGGCTTTGCCGCGCAATACAGAGAGTTGTTCGGCCACTACAGCTTGCTCCTGCGCAGTTTGGCGTTGGGCTAAGGTTTCACCCACGCACAGAATCGGGGTGAGGCCGGCGGCCAAGGCATTGTCTAATTTGGCGGAGAGAGTTTTGTTGTTTTCGCCGAAATATTGGCGGCGTTCAGAGTGACCAAGCAGAACGAATTGTGCACCAAGGTCGGCCAGCATGGCAGCGGAGGTTTCGCCGGTAAATGCGCCGTCTTTATCGAAGCGGCTGACATCTTGTGCGCCGACTGGCAGGGCAGGTGCGGCTTGTTTTAAATCGAGTAGATAGGGCAGGGGGGCGGCAATGCCGGTGCTGACGTTTTCAGGTAGCCTTTGTTCTGCCCAAGCTTGGGCGAATGCTGCTGTTGAGCTGCGGCGGCCGTTCATTTTCCAGTTGCCGATAATCCAGGGTTGTTGCCAATTCATGCTGTGCCGTCCTTTCGGTTGTGGGATGGTCGGGGCTTATTCTGCGGGGTTGGTCGCAGTTTGGGGTTGCTCTGCTGTAGTAGTCAGGCGTGCCATTTGGGTGGCGATACCTCGTTCGATTTTGGCCATGGAGCCGGATTCAACTTCGTGGTAGGCCTCGAGTAGAGCGTATTTGAAGGCTTCTACGTCTGCGCCGCCGTGGCTTTTGATCACGATGCCGCGCAGGCCGAGGAAGATGGCGCCGTTAAACTTGCGCGGGTCGAGGCGGTTTTTGAAGCCGCGCAGGGTGGGCAGTGCCAGCAGGGCAGCCAGTTTGTTTAGCCAGTTGCGGCTGAATTCTTCGCGGATAATGCCGCCGATAAATTTAACCGCACCTTCAATGGCTTTCAGTACGGCGTTGCCAGTAAAGCCGTCAGCCACGACAACATCGACTTCGCCACTGAACACAGCGTTGCCTTCCACGTTGCCAACAAAATTCAGCGGGCTTTGTTGCAACAGGTGGTGTGCTTCTTTAATCACGCTACCGCCTTTGATGTCTTCAGTACCGACATTAAGCAGGCCGATACGCGGTTGGCTGTTGCGCGGATACATGGCGCCGAACAGTTCGCCGCCCATCACGGCAAATTGCAACAGCTGGGCGGCGGAGCAATCCACGTTGGCGCCCAAATCCAGCATCAGGGCGAGGCCGCCGCCTTTAGAGGGCATGAATTTGGCAATTGCCGGCCGGTCGATGCCGGGCAGGGTTTTGAGCACGAAGCGGGCAGTGGCCATCAGTGCGCCGGTGTTACCGGCGGATACGGCTGCCTGCGCTACTCCTGCTTTTACCTGGCTGATGGCCACGCGCATAGAGGAGTCTTTTTTGTTTTTCAAGGCCGACTGTGGGGCTTCGTCCATGTCCACCACTTCGCTGGCATGTATGATTTGTAGCCGCTCGTGTGAAGCGTGTTCGCTCAGTGTGCTGCGAACGGCTTCTTCATTGCCTACCAGAATGAGTTTGACATCAGTTTTTTCTTGTAGGAAGGCCAAAGCTGCCGGAATGGTAACCGTGAGGCCGGCATCGCCGCCCATTGCGTCTATGGCTAAAGTAATCATTTAATTCTGTGTTTCCGTTGTGTTCCGTTGCCGTGCCATGAGGCTACCTGAAAGATAGAATGGAATAGCGGCGGACGGATGGTTTCAGGTAGCCCTTAGGGCAGTTGCGGTTTTTGGGCGGCTAGTGCGTTGTGTTCATTGATGTCGTCGGCATCCCAGGGGTAGTTAATCCACCAGTCGGGCGTAACAAGGCCGCTGAAGTAGGCGATATTGGGCGGTAGGGTGCCTTTTTTTTCTTTGATTTTTTCGTGCAATACGGCTACGCCTAGTGAAGCAAAGTTTTCTTTTTGCAGCTGTTCGAGGCAGAATTGCAGGGTAACACGGCTGTCGTCTACTTCGTCCACCACCAAAACGTGTTTGCCTTTCAAGCTCTCCGGCATTGGGTCGAGCCATTGGATTTTCTGCACGGAATCGCGGGGGGTGTGGCTGTGGTCGTTACAGTAATAGGCGGTGGTGATGGCGTAGATTGGAATATTGATGAAGCTACGCAGCATCCGCGCGGGGATGAAACCGCCGCCGCCAATGGCGATCATCGCATCGTAGCGAGTGCCGGACGCTTGGATTTTTTGCGCCAGATGGCGGATAGCTTGATGAATCTCGTCGTAGGTGTACCAAATTTTTTCCGACATTTTCAATCCTTTGTTAAGTCGGCGCAGTGAGGGTTGTTATTGAGTTATCTGCGTGACGGCAAATTGTAAACAGCTGTTGAGCAGAGGGCAACCAAGCAGAGGGCAACCAATAGGCACAGAGGCTGTTTCAGGCTGCCTGAAACCCCGGTTTTCTTTGCTGCCCTATATTTGCAATGCAACGCAAAAAAGCCAGTAATTGCTAAGGGCAATCTGCTGGCTTGGAACCGGCCTATGGCTGATTTACTCGTCTTTGGCCTTAACGACTTTGCGGCCACGGTACATGCCGTTGGCGGAAATGTGGTGCGGGCGGTGTACTTCGCCGGTAGCGCTGTCTACAGACAGGGCGGGAGCGGTCAGCGCTTCGTGGGAGCGGTGCATGCCGCGGCGGGAGGGGGATTTCTTGTTTTGTTGAACAGCCATGTTGCAAACTCCTGAGGATAAACCTGAATAAAATAATTAACGACCACTTTTCAACGCCGCCAAAGCAGCAAACGGATTGGGGCGATCTTGATTGACGGCATCGAGCGTATCAGAATGGCAGCTTTCGTGGCAGGGTGCATACGGCAGCGCCATCAGAATCTGCTCTTCCACTAGCATGCCGACATCCAACTGCGCTTCTGGCAGCATGCCTTCGAGCTCTTCTTCGGCTGCCATGGCTTCATCCAGCGCTTCTTCGCTGTCGAACAAAACGATACGCGCCTGTTCGTTTAAAGCAAAGGGTAGCGGCTGCATGCAGCGTTGGCAAACCAGCAACAATTGCGCTGAAACCGACAAATCCAAATACAGGCGCTGCCGTTTGTCGCAGCCACCCTGTAAGGCAAAAGACACCGGCGTTTGCCGTTCGGCCAAAAACTCGTGCCAGCTCACGCGCTCATCCATCTCGCTCAGCCGGATTTGGCCGGCCAGATGCTGCGCCTGTTCGGCCAGCGCTTTCGGATCAATCAAAATAGGGTCTGACATAAACGCGTCATGATATAATCAGCCGCCTGAAACGTCAATAATTTTAATACGGTTTATGAACACAGTTCCGCCGATTGTCCTCGCTTCTTCTTCGCTGTTCCGACGGCAGCAGCTGGCCCAGCTCGGCCTGCAATTTGACACCGCCGCACCTGATTGCGATGAAACGCCGTTGCCCGGAGAAACGCCCTGCCAAACTGCCCAACGTTTGGCCGAGGCCAAAGCCCGCGCACTGGCCGTGCGTTTCCCGCGGCATTTGATTATCGGAGCCGACCAAGTGGCCTGCTGCAACGGGCGGCAGTTGGGCAAGCCGATGGACGTGGCGAAAGCACAACAAATGCTGGCTGAAACCGCCGGCCAAGAGCTGCATTTTTACAGCGCATTGTGTGTGCTCAATACGTTTTCAGGTAGCCTGCACCGCCATGTGGATACCACCATGGTAAAGATGCGCCCGCTTACCGCGCAGCAAATCGCTCGTTATCTGGAGCGCGAACCGGATGCGGTTTATTGCGCAGGCGGCGCGAAAAGCGAAGGTTTGGGCGGTGCGCTGATTGAACGCATCGACAGCAGCGATCCCAATGCCCTCATCGGCCTGCCGATTTTTCGGCTGATTGATTTTTTGCAGGCCGAAGGGGTGGCGGTTTTGTGAGCTTGAGGCTATCTGAAATTTCAGGTAGCCTCATTAAAATGTTTTAACGACTCAAGGAGGCAGTTATGTTTATCGTTTCCCTAAACTATATCAAACCATTATCCGAAATTGAGGCTTATCTGCCCGCCCACATCGACTATCTCGACCGCCACTATGCCGCCGGCACGTTTTTGCTTTCCGGTCGCAAAGAACCGCGCACTGGCGGCGTGATTATCATGCGTGCCGACAGCCGGGCGCAGGCCGAGGCCGTGATTGCCGAAGACCCGTTTTACCAAGCCAAACTGGCCGAATACCAAATCACCCAATTTATCCCCACCAAAACTGCCGCCGATTTGGCAGCCTATCGTGAAACGCTTTGATACGGCACAGGCTACCTGAAAACGGATTCAACGCCGCTAAAGCGAACGCAGTGAGTTTCGGCGAAGCTAAAACGAACAAAGCAAGTTTCGCTAAAACAAGGCGTTTAAAGGCGTTTAAAAGCAGTCAAGCCAAGGTTTCAGGTAGCCTTTCTTGAGCCAGCAACAAAACTATGCCCCCCACTTTATTCCTTATCCCCACCCCGCTAGGCAGCCCGGATACCCCCTGCCTGCTGCCGCACGAGCAAAAGCTGCTGGCCGGGCTCACCGATTTTGTGGTTGAAGGTGAGAAAACCGCCCGCGCCTGCCTGCGTCATTTCGGCTTGAACGCCCCGTTGCAAGAGTTGAGCCTGCGCACGTTAAACAAACACACCGAGCCTGCCGAATTGCCCGATTTGCTGCAACCGCTGCACCAAGGCCGCAGCATGGGTTTGCTCAGCGAAGCCGGTTGCCCCGCGGTGGCCGACCCCGGCTCGGCGCTGGTGGCACTGGTGCATCGCGCCGGATTTGCCGTGTGGCCGCTGGTGGGGCCGTCCAGCCTGATGCTTGCCCTGATGGCCTCCGGCGCCAACGGCCAGCAGTTTGCCTTCCGCGGTTATCTGCCCGCCGATTCTGCCGGACGGGTAGGCTACCTGAAAACCATCGAGCAAGATTCGCAGCGCCGCAACGAAAGCCAAATCTTTATCGAAACCCCGTATCGCAACAACGCCCTGCTGGCCGATGCCGTGGCCGCGTTGCAAACCGATACCCTGCTGTGCGCCGCCAGCAATCTCACCCTGCCGGAGCAGCGCATCATCAGCATGACGGCAGGCGAATGGCGCAAACAGCCGCAATTGCCCGACCTGCACAAGCAGCCGACCGTATTTGTGGTGTATGCCACCGGTCAAACGCCTGCGCCTGCCCGCAAACAGCGTTAGAGGCTACCTGAAACCTTGGCTTGGCTGCTTTTGAACACCTTGTTTTTGGCGAAACCCGCTTTGCTCGTGTTAACGGCGTTGAAGCTTCGCTTTCAGGTAGCCTTTGCCATCCAATCGTATTCAATAGAAGAGGCCTTATGACCCCCATTCCCGTGAGCATCACCATGCTGGTGAAAAACGCCGAGCGGCACTTGGCAGCCTGCCTGGCCGCACTGGCTGCGTTTGACGAAATCATCGTGCTCGACAACGGCTCCACCGACCGCACGCTCGACATTGCCCGCCGCTTCCCCAATGTAGCGGTACATCATCACGACTTTATCGGCTTCGGCCCAATGAAAAACCTGGCCGCCGGTTTGGCGCGCAACGATTGGGTGCTCAATATCGACAGCGACGAAATCCTGCCGTCCGAGCAAGTGGAAGCCATCCGCGCGCTGGATTGGAGTGACAGCAGCAAAATCTACGCCCTGCCGCGCCTAAACCATTATCGCGGCCGCCCCATCAAAAGCTGCGGCTGGTATCCGGATTGGGTGAAACGCCTCTACCACCGCCAAACCGTGCGCTTCAACGACAACCAAGTGCACGAATCCCTGATCGAACCGGCCGGCAGCAGCGTGGTGAGGCTACATGAAAAATATCCGCTTCTGCATTATTCGTTCGATGGCGCTTCCGCCCTCATCAGCAAAATGCAGCACTACACCGATTTGTTTGCCGCACAGCAGCAATTCAAACGGCGCGCTTCCGTGCTCGGCGCGGTAGGGCACGGCGCGGCGGCGTTTTTCAAAAACTATATTTTGAAACGCGGCATGCTCGACGGCGGCGACGGCTGGACGATTGCCTTTGCCAGCGCCAGCGGTGCCTACTACAAATACATCAAGCTGCACGAGGCCAACCAGCGGCTAAGCGTGTCGCTCATCATCACCACCTATAACCGCCCCGACGCGCTGGAAGCCGTGTTGCGTTCGGTGCTGGCGCAGCGCGTGCTGCCGCAGGAAGTGATTGTGGCCGACGACGGCTCGCACAACAATACCCGTGCCGTGGTCGAACGCTATCGGGCGCAGTTTCCCGTGCCACTGCTGCACGCCTGGCAGCCCGACGACGGTTTCCGCCTGGCCGAATCGCGCAACCGCGCCCTGGCGCAGGCGGGCAGCGACTACATCGTGATTATCGACGGCGATATGGTGCTGCATCCCGAATTTATCGCCGACCACAAACACGCCGCAAAAAAAGGCCTGTTTGTGCAGGGCAGCCGCGTGATCCTCACGCCCGAGAAAACCAACGAGCTGCTGGACAACCCTTCAAGCTACCGCGTGCTGAAATGGTATGAAAAGGGCTTGGAAAAACGTTTTGAAAAACGCTTCTCCGCCTGTCGCCTACCGTGGCTTTCCCAGCGTATCCTGCGCCGCGAAACCCGCGATGATTTCCACGGCATCCGCGGCTGCAATATGGCTTTCTTCCGCGAAGACGCGCTGAAAATCAACGGATTCAACAGCGATTTTGTCGGCTGGGGGCGTGAAGACAGCGAATTTGTCGCCCGCTTTTTCAACAACGGCGGCCAACGTGCCAACCTGAAATTCGCCGCTGTGGCTTACCACCTCTACCACCCCGAAGCCGAACGTGCCGCCCTGCCGGAAAACGACCGCCTACTGGCCGCTGCTCAGGAACAGAAGCTGGTGTGGTGCGAAAACGGAGTGGATCGGTTTTTGCCCGCAGAGTAAGCGCTGCAAATGATAAAAAGGCTACCTGAAATTTTCAGGTAGCCTTTTGGTTGAGAGAAGCAAGCGGTTAGCGGTTATTGTCGGTATTGTATTTTTTCTCCAGGTGGGAGAAGAACCAGGCCAGTGTCATGGTGAGCATCAGGTAAACCAAGGCGATGAAGTAATACGGTTCTTCATACACATAATAGCGGCCGGCCGCGCTCTTGGCGACATAGGTCAGCTCGGCTACGGCGATGGTGGCCAAGAGCGAACTGTCTTTGAGCAGGGTGATAAATTCGTTGCCCAAGGGACCGAGCATACGGCGCAGGGTTTGCGGCAGGATGATGTAACGCATGGCTTGGCTGTAGCTCAAGCCGAGCGAGCGGGCAGCTTCCATTTGTCCGCGGTCGATAGATTTGATGCCGGAGCGGAATACTTCGGTGATGTAGGCGCCGGAGTTGAAGGAGAGTGCCAAGATACCAGCCACCAGCGGGGCATAGTTCTGGCGCAGGTAGATAGCCAAATCGCCGCTGATTAACAGGCCGTTTTGCTGGTGCACCAAAAGGGGCGACCACACGTTGTGCCAAATAAAAATCTGCACCAGCATCGGCGTGCCGCGGAATAGGGTAACGTAGAGGCGCGAGCATTGTTGCAGCAGCCGCAGCAGGCCTTTGGTAACGATGTTGCCTTTTTCGATTCGAATCACGCGGATCAGGGCGTTGCACAAGCCCAGAATCATGCCGAAAAAGGTGGAGGCGGCGGCGATGCCGATGGTGGCCAGCATGCCGAAGAAGAACATTTGGCGATATTCGTAGATAATCGGAAAATGTTGGGAAAACAGTTGAATAAGGCCGGTTTCGCTGTTCATGGAAATCTTTGCTCTGCTGCGGTATGGCGAATTAACTTAACTTTTGCTACGACGTTGGCCCGCCTTGCCGTACTACCTGTACTATCTGCGGCTCGCCGCCTTGTATCGAAAATGTGTTAATCCGCTATCAAGGTTTACGGATTTTGACGAAATAAGAGGCGGATTGTACAAGAAAACGGCGGGTTTGTCAGTCGGCGGCAAGTGGCTGGGAAGGGGGTCGTTGGCGGCGAAATGAATGGAGGCTACCTGAAAGCGAACTTCAACGAAGTTAAAACGGGATTCGTTTTCAGGTAGCCTGATTGCGATTGGCTGTCTAGTCGGCAGGATTGGCCAGGCAGTTGATTTCGGCCAGTACGGCAGCGGGGTCGGACGCCCGGGTGATGGGGCGGCCCATTACGAGGTAGCTGCTGCCGGCCTCGAGGGCTTGGGCGGGGGTCATGATGCGGCGCTGGTCGTCTTGGTTGCCGCCGGGGTCGGGGCGGATGCCGGGCGTAACCAGCACAAATTCGCCGCCGCGCTGCCGGCGCAGGGCGGCGGCTTCGTGCGGGGAGCAGACCACGCCGTCGAGGCCGGATTGCTGCGCCAGGGCGGCCCAGCGGGATGCCCAATCGGCAACGGGGGCGGTGAGGCCGAGTTCGTTGAGGTCGGCCTGTTCCATACTGGTGAGGATGGTTACACCGATGAGCAGGGGGCGTTGGCGTTGGTTGGCCACGGCTTCGGCGGCGGCTTCCATCATGCGGCCGCCGCCCGATGTGTGCATGTCCACCATCCACACGCCCATGTCGGCGGCCACGCGGCAGGCGGCGGCGACGGTGCTGGGGATGTCGTGGTATTTGAGGTCGAGGAAGAGCTGGAAGCCTTGGTTGATTAGGGCTTCGGCCAGGCGGCGGCCGGTGGCGGTAAACAGCTCTTTGCCGATTTTGAGGCGGCACAAATCGGGGCTTAGGCGGCGCACGAAGGTGAGGGTATCGGCTTCATTGGCGAAATCGAGGGCAACGATAACGGGAGTGTGGCGGGCGGAGGCGGTGGAATCGAGGATAAGGGGGTTCATGGGGATGGGGGCGGATGGGGTTGGAATGGAAAAGGCTACCTGAAAGCCGTGTTGCTAAGAAATAGGTTTCAGGTAGCCTTTAATTAGGCATCGAGCGGGGGCATGGGGCTGCCGATTTCGCCTGCGGTGGCGGTAAGCTCGGCAAATTCTGCGGGGTGGCGGCGGATATAGGGGCAGACGGTGCAGAAATCGTCTTCGCACACGAGGCAGTAGTCGGCGTCGAGCTCGTCGAACTGGGGGAATTGCGCGCGCAGTTCTTCAATGCTGCTGCCGTTTTGGGCGGCGGCTTGGATGGCGGCGCCGTGCTGTTGGTAAAGGGCGCGGGCGCGATCGATGATGTTGGGGGTGTCGCGAACGCCCCATTGGCGCAGGTATTCGGCGGTTTCGGGGGCGAGGGCGTGTTCGCCCCGGCCATCGGCAATCAGCACCACGAAGCCGTCGTCTTCCATCAGAAGATCGAGGCTGAGGTAGGCGAGCAGGGCGCGTTGGGCGCCGCTGTAGCGTTCGATAAAACGGTCGCTGTGGCGGATGCGGTGTGTCCACACGTTGAGCATGCGGTACATTTGGTTGATGGTCATCATGTTATCGGGCATTTTGTTTTCCGTTCGGGGCTAAACTTCGATTTTGTTGGGGGTGAAGGTTTCCCATTTGTTGCAGGCGGGACAGTGCCAGAAGAATACTTGCGATTTGAAATGGCAGTGGCGGCAGCGGTACATCACGTTTTTCTGCAGGGTGCGTCCGATCACGCCGCGCATCATGTCAGCATCGCTCTTCCAGGCAGGATCGAGGTTGTTCAGGCGCAGGCCGAGCAGGCGGTATACGCCGCCGAGGTCAGGCTTTTGGCGCACGAGTTCCACGGCGGTTTCGGCCGCTTTTTCTTCGCCGTAGAGCAGCAGCGATTTTTCGTACACTACGTTGATTAAATCGAGCTGGGGAAAGGTTTTCAGGTAGCCTGTGAGCACGGCGAGGCCGGCGGCGGCTTCGCCTTGGGCATCGTAGGCGTCATACAGTTTTTCGCCCACCATGCTTAAGTAGGCATGGTTTTGTTTTTCGATGGCGGTGTAGGCGGCTACGGCGGCGGGGTAGTTGCCAAGCTTTTGCTCCAAGTCGCCGAGAATCATGTTGGCGCGGGCGCATTTGCGGTTGGCGCCCAGTGCTTTGGCAATATTGGCACGGGCTTGCTCGAAGTCGGATTTGAACAGGGCAGCTTGCGCCAGCTCACAATAGAATTGGGCGATTTCGAAGCGGTAGGTTTGTTCGTCGTGGCTGAGCAGCTGGGCAGTGTCGATGGCTTTGGCCCAGTCGCGGTCTTGCTGGTAGATATTCAGCAGCACTTGGCGGGCTTGGGCGGCCATATTGCCTTGCTGCAGGCCGAGGAAAATCTGCTCGGCGCGGTCTACCAAGCCGGCGCTTTGGTAGTCTTGCCCCAGTTCGAACAGCACTTGGTTGCGCTTTTCGCCCACGGTTTCGGGCGCTTCGAGCAGGGCTTGGTGCATGCGGATGGCTTTGTCGTTTTCGCCGCGCTGGCGGTAGAGTTTGCCCAGGGTGAGGTGCAGCTCGTAGGCGTTGTCGCCGGCGGGCGGCAGGTCGGTCATGTCGGCCAGGTGGCGGGCGGCGCTGCCGAGGTTGTGGTCTACCAGGGCATCCAGGCTGGCGTAAAACGCGGTGGGTACGGATTTGGCCTGCTTAAGCACGGCTTTCATGTCTACCCGGGCGGCAAACCAGCCCATGGCAAAGAAGACGGGCAGCAGGATAATCGGGGTGAGCCACCACCAAATATTGCCGTCCATGCGCCTATTCCTTCACCGGGGCGGCGTTGGGCACAGGCTGAGTGGCATCGGCGGGCGCGGGCGTTTGCAGCTGCTCCTGCGCGATCCGGGCGTTTTTGCGCACTTCGTTGCGCAGGCGGTTGTTTTCATGGCGCAAGGAGAGTAGGCGGCCAAACATGGAAAACACGCCGAACACCGCGCCGATAACGAAAAACGCCAAGAGCAGCAGAATCAGCGGCAGGCTGATTTCGCTGCCGGGCAGGTAGCTGAAGCTGACGAGATGGGTGTTGAATGCGGCTAAAATGATAAAAACCGCTAAAAGCAGCAGTTTGATGATGAGCGAAAACAGTTTCATGAAGCTAGGCCTTTCGTCATGCGGGCGGGAATGGATATCAATGGTGAAGTGTAAACTATTTGAGGGGTTTCAGGTAGCCTGCCGGGCAGTGGGAAGGCTACCTGAAAATATGTTATGATGGTTTCATCTTATTAAGTTTGCCGCCAGCTAGCCTGCATTAAGCGGCTAACCATTTCAAACAATAATAAAATATCCAATCAAACCCTGCTGGCTGGATTTTTCTCCCACTCGTTAAACAAATTAAGGAGCAATCTGATGTCTGCAACTGCTGTTACCTCTGTATCCGAATCCCTATTCAAACTCGGCCTGAACCAGGCGCTGCCCGTGAGCGAGCAGGCCACCACTTCGCGCACTGTGCTGAATAACGACTTGCTGCGTGTGGTGGCTTTCACGCTTGATGCCGGCCAAGTGCTCACCGAGCACACCTCTACCAAGGCCGTGGTGGTTACCCTGCTGGAAGGCGAGATGGATTTCTCCATCGGCGCGCGCCACGAAATCCTGCATGCGGGAGATGTGGTGTATCTTGCCCCGAACGAACGCCATGCGTTGAGCGCAGTGAGCGCTTGCCGGATGCAGCTGGTGATGGTGAACGTGGATTGAGCTTGGTGCCTCGGGTGTTGAAGCTACCTGAAAATGAAATAGCAGCTGGATATGGCTGTTTTTTCAGGTAGCCTTTACCCCTGATTCCGGGCTACTTGAAAAACGATTTACCCACACAGTCGCTACAAATTTTAACCTAGGGCTAACAGTAGATTAAAAAAACGGTTTGTTACAATGCACCCAATGTTCTGCATTGGGTTTTGGCCAAATAAAAGGCCAATCCGCCTAGAGAATACCGATTATAGTGAATTGAATGAGAACGCTACTGCGTTGGCTCGCCTTGCCGTATTACGCATACTGTCTGCGGCTCGCTGCCTTGTCCCATTCTCATTTTAATCCACTATTCATTCCAACATGAAGGGAGTTTGAAAATGAAGTTTTGGCAATCTACTGCATTAGCTGCTTTGGCCGTGGGCATCGCTGCCCCGGCATTTGCCGCCAGCGGCACAGTGTCTTATGTCTGCCAACAAGGCAAACAGGTGGATGTGAGCTATCAGTTCAACAGTCGTGGTAAACCCGTGTCTGCGCGCGCCCGCCTCAACGGCAGCAACCGCAACATGGCTTTCGATGCGCGCCACTCTGACAGCACAGGCACTGCGTTTAAAGACCGTGCCGGCTACAACCTGACCGGCCCGGTGCTCACCGTCAACAACTACCGCAGTGAAGAAGGCATCAGCATCCTCTCGCCGCGCAGCGAATTCCTGTATAAAGACTGTAATCCACGGCACAACGAGCCTGCCCGCCAAGCTCCGCCCGCTTCAGCCCGCAGCGGCAGTGTGGCCTACGTTTGCCAGCAAGGCCGCCGCTTGAATGTGAATTACCACTTCAACTCCGCCGGTGTGCCCACCAGCGCCGAACTGCGGGTGAACAACCGCAACCTGCGCCTGCCGTATAACCTGTCGGCTTCCGACAATGTAGACACCGTATTCAGCGCCAACGGCTACCGCCTAACCACCAATGCCATGGATTCGGCCAACTATCGCAGCCAAGACATCATCGTGAGCGCGCCCAACGGCCAGATGCTGTATAAAGATTGTTCGCCCGCCCGTTAATCGGAGTGGCGGATAAGCAAACAGGCACAACTTTGCAGTTGTGCCTGTTTTGTTTGGCTATGGTGTTTCAGGTAGCCTTGGTGTTTCAACGATGCCCAGCAGCTTTTCTGCTAAATCGGTTTTAGCCAAATCAGAGAAGCGGATGCTCAAGCCGTCGGCCAAGTCGTTTACCACGATGAAGTCGTTGCCTTTTGAAACGTGATCGCCCACATATCCACATTCGGTGCCATGGTATAGTCTGAATAGGTGAATACACGGATGTTGCCGGAGGGCGGTATCGATACATGGGCTGGGAATATCGCCGGCGTGGGCAGACGGAGCTCCCACAGAGAGATATTGAGTTTGAAGGGTGTAGTGGCAGTAAGTAAAACAGGCTACCTGAAAAGGTAGCCTGTTTGGGATTTGGTGCCGGCGGCAGGAATCGAACTCGCGACCCCCTGATTACAAGTCAGGTGCTCTACCAACTGAGCTACACCGGCAAGAAACGCTGCATTATGCCGATGTTGTGTATATTTGGCAAGTAGGCGCTGCAAAAAACAGTGGAACGTGGGTTTGCGGTAACTTGGTGAGAATGGGTAAGAATAGAATGGTGTAGCATATATTCTCAGGTAGCCTGTTGCGGGAACCAGGCTACCTGAAATATGTTTGTGGTGGTTTAATCTTAACCAGTGAGTTGTTTGGTAATCAGTTTTTTCACCAGCGGCAGGTGGTTGCTCAGGCGCAGTACAGTATTACGCAGGAATTTGGCGGGTAAAGAAGCCGGCGGGTGTGTACATTGATCAAGAGGTGGGCGTGGATGCTGCCGGCTGGTGTTATGTTGCCGAGCTTGTGTCGGCAGCGATGAGCAGGCAGGCGGATACGGTATCGCCGTTGTCGAGCAGGATGCTCACGTTTTCTTCGCCATCTACGGCTTCCTGCACTTTATGGCTGGTGAGAAAGTGGACATTTTTTGCCGGCTGGCAGTTTGGTAGGTGGTGCGGCGGATGTCGTGAGTTGGATATGAGGAGGCTGAGCTGGCCTTTGCCGTTGGTGTGTGGGGGGGGAAGTTGATGGTGCGGGGGAGCTGTCCTTGATCACTTTGGGGCTTTGAGCGGGTAGATACCTTCGGCGGGAATGTGCTGCCACAGGCTGAGTTTCCCCATGATGCCGTGCGAGGGGTGGGTGAGGGCGATTTTGCAGCTATCATGGGGCGGGTTAGCCAAGGGTTCCTGGCTGCTTTGTTTGATAAGCAGGATGTTCAGGCTGCCGTATGCGGCTGCGGTGGCGAAGCTGAGGCTGGCTGGGCCGATGCCGATAATGACGATATCGCAAGTGTGCTGCATGGTAAAGCCCCTCTTGGGGTGGTGGGAAAATCGTGTGGCTGTATCCGATTATGACGCTTCAGTTATAAAATAGTCAGTTGAAAAGATGAAACTAGATATGGAGCCGAAATAATGGATAAACAGGATACGCAAAAGCTGCTGCAGCAATTGGGTAAGGAGGCGAAGCGGCGGCAGGAGGAAGTGGCGGCGCAAACGAGGCAGCAGCGGCAGGAAGAGCTGGATTTTGCGGCGGCAGTGGGCAAGGTTACGCCGCTGAAAAACAGTAATCGGGTGGCTGCACCGAAAGACAATAAACCTTTGAAACGGCGGTTTGATGAGGCGGAGTGGGATGATGATGAGTATTTTTATGTGAGCGCCGACAGCGAACACGAGCCGCCGCGTTCGTTTTGCAAAAACGGCCGTGGGCAGGACGACATCCGCCGCTTGGTGGCTGGTCATTGGCCGTGCGTGGGGCGCTTGGATTTGCACGGCTGCACGCGCGAGGAAGCGCAGCGGGAGTTGAGCGAGTTTCTTGAGGAAGTGTTGCGACGCGGGGTGTGCGCGGAAATCGTGCACGGCAGCGGGCTGGGTTCGCACGGCTTTGTGCCGGTGTTGAAAAGCTTGGTGCGCCGCTGGCTGATGGCGCATCCGGAAGTGCTGGCTTATGTCGAGCCACATGGTGCGAACGATGGGGCTGTGCGCATTTTGTTGCGTAAACGGCGCGCAGGGTAGGCGGTTCTGTTTTGTTGTTTTGTGTATATGCCATCCTAGCCTGTTTTCGGATGATTTTTTAGGCAGTGAGGTGCCGGAAATGGGCTTGTGTCTTGAAGAATAAAGGCTTTAAAAGCCTGAAAAAAACGTTGCCAATCAGGCGCAAGACTGTTAATATTCCATGGAAATGCAGAGTGTTGCAGCATTGTTGGTGTGGCAGAAATCTTTAGGAAACAGCGGTTTCCTAATTTTTCTGTTTAAGTGCGTGCTTTGTAAGAGTTTTATGTAGATGATTAAGATACTATGTTTGTAGGAAAGGATTTTGATTGAGATGAAAAAATTATTAATAATGATATTTTTTTTAGCAATTTCAAGTTTGGGATTTTCTAGAGAATTTGCAATACATAGTGGAGTTTTAGATGGGGCTAATCTTAGGGAAAAACCTAATACTAATTCAAGGATATTGGCAAAATTAGATATCTTTGACGGCGGTAGAATAATAAGAAAAGAAGGAAGCTGGTATTATATTGAATATAAAACAGAATCAGGGAAAACTGTCTATGGATATGTCCATGAAAGTCAAGGTAATGTAATAGATTCTTATGTAGTTTCAGCAAGAGATGGCTATGCAAATGTAAGAGCAGGCGCTTCTTCTGAATCAAGAATTATGGGAAAGGTATATAATGGAGAAACAGTGCATTCCTATGGGGAAGAAGGAGATGGATGGCTACATATTACATGGGATGGATCTGCGGAAATACCAGTGGCGTATATTCATAAAAGCCAAGTAAGAAAAATAGAATAATAATATGGTAGATTTTTACTGTGTTGCCAAACGAAAAAGCAAAGCTCATTTATTAACTCAAGAAATGAAGATAGGAATTATGTCTGTCGAAAAACATGATATCGACCCGATTGAAACCCAAGAGTGGTTGGATGCGCTCAGTTCTGTGTTGGAAAACGAAGGCTCGGAACGGGCATATTTTTTGTTGGAAAGCCTGGCACGCTACACCCGCCGCTGCGGCGTGCTCCTGCCATTTAGTGGTACCACCGCGTATTTGAACACCATCCCAGTCAGTAAGGAGCAGAAATCGCCTGGCAACCACGAGCTGGAACACCGCATACGCGCTGCCATTCGCTGGAACGCTGCCGTCATGGTGCTGCGCGCTGGTAAGAAAGATTTGGAATTGGGCGGCCACATCGCTTCCTTCCAATCTTCTGCCACCTTATATGACGTGGGCTTCAACCACTTCTGGCGTGCCAAAAACGAAGCTGCCAGTGAAGAAGGCGATTTGATTTATGTTCAAGGCCATTCCGCTCCCGGCTTCTATTCTCGCGCCTTTGTAGAAGGCCGCCTGAGCGAAGACCAGCTGAACAGCTTCCGACAAGAAGTAGGTGGTAACGGCCTGCCGTCTTACCCGCATCCGCACCTTATGCCTGATTTCTGGCAGTTCCCTACTGTATCTATGGGCTTGGGCCCGTTAATGGCGATTTATCAAGCACGTTTCCTGAAATACTTGGAATCACGCGGCCTGGCCAAAACCAAAGGCCGCAAAGTATGGTGCTTCTGCGGCGACGGCGAGATGGACGAGCCGGAAAGCCAAGGCGCTATCGCTTTGGCCGCCCGCGAAGGCTTGGACAACCTGATTTTCGTTATTAACTGCAACCTGCAGCGTTTGGACGGCCCGGTGCGCGGCAATGGCAAAATCATCCAAGAACTGGAAGGCAACTTCCGCGGCGCAGGCTGGAATGTGTTGAAAGTGATTTGGGGCAGCCGCTGGGACGGCCTCTTGGCACGCGACACCAACCACGTCCTGCAACAGCGCATGGAAGAATGCTTAGATGGTGACTACCAAACCTTCAAATCCAAAAATGGCGCATATGTTCGCGAACACTTCTTCAACACGCCCGAATTGAAAGCCCTCGTGGCCGATATGTCTGACGACGAAATCTGGGCCCTGAACCGTGGCGGCCACGACCCGCACAAAGTTTATGCTGCTTACTACGAAGCCGTGAACAACGCCGGCGGTCGCCCCACTGTGATTTTGGCCAAAACCATCAAAGGCTACGGCATGGGTGCATCTGGCGAAGGCCAAAACGTTGCCCACCAAGCCAAGAAAATGGACGTGAAGTCGCTCAAACAATTCCGCGACCGCTTCGGTATTCAGGTAACCGACGAGCAAATCGACAGTGGCGACTTGCCCTACTTCCGCTTTGCTGAAGACAGCCCGGAAATGCAATACCTGCGAGAGCGCCGCAACGCCTTGGGCGGTTACTTGCCGGCACGTAATCCGAATAACGAAGCCTTGCCGATTCCGGCTCTGGAAACCTTCGATGCCCAGCTGCAATCCAGCGGCGATCGTGAGTTCTCCACCACCATGGCTTTTGTGCGTATCTTGGCTGCTTTGTTGAAAGACAAGCAAATCGGCCGCCGCATCGTGCCGATTGTGCCCGATGAGAGCCGCACCTTTGGTATGGAAGGCATGTTCCGCCAATACGGCATTTGGAACCCGAAAGGGCAGCAGTACACCCCGCAGGATAAAGACCAGCTGATGTTCTACAAAGAGAGCGTGGATGGACAAATTCTGCAGGAAGGTATCAACGAGCCGGGTGCTATGGCCGACTGGATTGCTGCTTCCACCAGCTATGCCAACAACCGCTACGCCATGATTCCGTTCTACATCTACTACTCCATGTTCGGTTTCCAACGCATCGGTGATTTGGCTTGGGCTGCCGGCGACATGCACGCCCGCGGCTTCCTCCTGGGCGGCACTGCAGGCCGTACCACTCTCAATGGCGAAGGTCTGCAACACGAAGACGGCCACAGCCAATTGCAAGCCGACCTGATTCCGAACTGCGTCAGCTACGACCCGACCTTCCAATACGAAGTGGCCGTAATCGTACACAACGGTCTGCAACGCATGTATGTGGATAACGAAGACGTATTCTTCTACATCACCCTGATGAACGAAAACTACGCCCACCCCGCCATGCCGCAACGCAAAGGCATCGAGCAGGAAATCCTCAAAGGTATGTATCTGTTCCGAGAAGGCGGCAAAGGCGACAAACGCGTTCAGCTGATGGGCTCCGGTACCATCCTGCAGGAAGTGATCCACGCTGCCGATTTGCTGAAAAACGATTTCGGTGTGGAAGCCGACATCTGGTCTTGCCCCTCGTTCAACCTGCTGCACCGCGAAGCCATCGAAACCGACCGTTGGAACCGCCTGCACCCGGCTGCCGAGCAGAAACTGCCCTTCGTGAGCCAGCAGCTGCAAGGCCATGCCGGCCCGGTTGTCGCCGCTACCGACTACATCCGTAGCTTTGCTGACCGCATCCGCGCCTACATTCCTAAAGAAAATGGCGACTATGTGGTACTCGGCACCGACGGTTTCGGCCGCTCCGACAGCCGCGCCAACCTGCGCAGCTTCTTCGAAGTAGACCGCTACCATGTGGCCGTGGCCGCGCTGGACGCTTTGGCCAAACAGGGTAAAGTGGGTAAAGACGTGGTACAGAAAGCCATCGAGAAATACGGCGTTCAAACCGAAGTTGCCCCCAGCTGGAAACGCTAATCCCGGCCTGAAGTTTTCAGGTAGCCCTGTCCTGCGGTAGAGGCTACCTGAAAAACAGAAAAGGAAAAATATGAAACCCTTATTCGTTGTATGCTCCGTCGCCTTGCTGGCTGCTTGCGCTTCCAATGCGCCGGTGGTGCAGGAGGAAAACACTGCGGTTACGAACAGCAGTACCCAAGTTACACGTGCCCCTATATGTCCAAAACAGGAAGCCACCGTCATGGTGAGCAGCATCAACTGCGAAGATGAAGATTGATCCGCCGCGGCCACAAAGTGAATGTGGGCGGCAGCTTGGGCGATGCGTTTGGCTCGTTTGCCGGTACGGTCAAAAGCCGCAGTTTGGGCATAGCCGAAACCGTACACAGCAAAAATATCGGTCAATCCAACGGTATTTTATCGCGGGCGATTTTTCCGCGAATTTGCCGTGCCGGCCGGCACGGCTGTGAACGTACAGGCCGCCTATCTCGACTTGCAGAATGTGATGGAAGGCGCTACCGAAACCGTCATTCAAACCGAAGGCTCGTGCAACACCCGCATGGCTTCATTCGTGCCCCAAGCCAGGCACGATTACGAAGTGATCGACCTGCCCGGGCGGCGCTGCACTGTGGCTGTGTATGAAGTTGGTATGTAAGGCGAACTAAAGCCAATGGAAGTGCAAGATGCGGTAAGCTGCCGAAGAAGGCGTTAATTTAATGGTGTCTGAACCTGTTCAGACCATATCCAACCGAATACTAAAGGAACTCTCATGAGTATTGCAGAAATCAAAGTCCCCGATATCGGCGGACACGAAAATGTAGACGTGATCGATGTAGCCGTGAAAACCGGTGACACCATCGCGCTGGATGACACCCTGATTACCCTGGAAACCGACAAAGCCACCATGGATGTACCGGCCGATGCTGCTGGCGTGGTGAAAGAAGTTAAGGTGAAAGTGGGCGACAAAGTGTCTGAAGGCCATGTGATTGTGCTGGTGGAAGCCGCCGGTGCAGGCGCCGCTGCCGCTCCGGCGGCAGCACCCAAAGCCGAAGCCGCTCCCGCACCTGCTGCGCTCGCCGCTGCCCCGGCTGCTGCTGCCAATGTTCAGGTAGCCGTGCCCGATATCGGCGGCCACACCGATGTGGATGTGATTGCCGTGGAAGTGAAAGTGGGCGATACCGTGGTCGTGGACGACACCCTGATCACATTAGAAACCGACAAAGCCACTATGGATGTGCCCAGCACCGCTGCCGGCACCGTTACTGCCGTACACATTAAAGTGGGCGATAAAGTGTCTGAAGGCAGCATTATTATTGACGTGGCCGCCGCCGGCGCACCTGTCGCTGCTGCTCCCGCCGCTGCCGCGCCCAAAGCTGCACCTGCGCCTGCTGCCGCTCCGGCTCCTGCTGCAGCTGCCGCTCCGGCCACCGCTGCCTATGGCAGCGCGCCCGTGAACGAAGCTGGTTTCGCCAAAGCCCATGCCGGCCCCTCCGCCCGCAAACTGGCGCGCGAATTGGGCGTGGATTTGAGTTTGGTGAAAGGCAGCGGCAACAAAGGTCGCATCACCAAAGACGACATCAAAGCCTTCGTTAAAGCCGCCATGCAGGGCGGTGCAGGCAAGCCCGCAGCTGCCGGTGCTTCTTTGGGCAGCGGCTTGGATTTGCTGCCGTGGCCGAAAGTGGATTTCGCCAAATTTGGCGAAGTCGAAGTGAAAGAACTCAGCCGCATCAAGAAGATTTCCGGCCAAAACCTGTCGCGCAACTGGGTAATGATTCCGCACGTTACCGTACACGACGAAGCCGACATGACCGAGCTGGAAAGCTTCCGCAAACAGCTCAACAAGGAGTGGGAGCGCGAAGGCGTGAAACTCTCGCCCCTGGCCTTCATCATCAAAGCCAGCGTGGCCGCACTCAAAGCCTTCCCCGAGTTCAACTCTTCGCTCGATGGCGACAACCTGGTGTTGAAAAAATACTTCCATATCGGCTTTGCCGCCGACACCCCCAACGGCTTGGTGGTGCCCGTGATTAAAGATGTGGACAAAAAAGGCCTTAAAGAAATCAGCATCGAGCTGGGCGAATTGAGTAAAAAAGCCCGCGAAGGCAAGCTCAAACCGCAGGAAATGCAGGGCGCCTGCTTCACTATTTCCAGCTTGGGCGGCATCGGCGGCACCGGCTTCACCCCGATTGTGAATGCCCCCGAAGTAGCCATCTTGGGCGTGTGCAAATCACAGATGAAACCGGTGTGGAACGGCTCCGATTTCGAAGCCCGCCTGATGTGCCCGATCTCCCTGTCGTTCGACCACCGCGTGATCGACGGCGCAGCCGGCATGCGCTTCACCGTGTTCTTGGCCAACCTGCTCAAAGACTTCCGCCGTATTTCCCTGTAAGCGTTTGGGCATGATGAAAAGGCTACCTGAAAGTTTTCAGGTAGCCTTTTTGTTGTTCTCGTGGATTAGAATAAGAATGGGATACGGCGGTGAGCCACAGGCCATACATGCGGCCAGGCTAGCCATTCTTAATTTTAATTCATATATGGTGAAGACCGAGGTTAGGGTGGTATTGTTATAGTAGAGCTCTGTTTGGCTGCCTTTTCTAATTTTCAGGTAGCCTCAAGATGGTATGGAGGCTACCTGAAAACTGATGCAAGCCAAACACAAACCGGCTGCCTGATGAGCTTAGGCAGCCGGTGTTTTGTGCGCGGATTACTTGAAGAAGTTGTCCATGCCGGGGGGCAGGCCGAGGCCTTGGGTAAATTGCGACATATGCTGCTGGGCGGCAGCTTCTACTTTGCGGGCGGCATCGTTGAAGGCGGCGGCAATCAGGTCTTCCAGCATTTCTTTGTCGGAAGCGGCATCGGCAGCGAGGCTGTCGTCGATATGCACGCGTTTGACGGCGTGGTGGCAGCTGAGGGAGATTTTCACCATGCCGCCGCCGGCTTCTCCTTCTACGGTGATGTTGGCCAATTCGGCCTGTGCCTGTTTCATTTTTTCCTGCATTTTTTGTGCCTGTTGCATCAGGTTGCCGAGGCCGGCTTTGTTGAACATGAGTGTGCTCCTATTTAAAGAGTGGGTGGGAATAAAAAAGTGCGGGAGCGGCCTTAGGTTTGGCCGTTTTCCTGCAATACAAGGCTTTCGGGTAGCCAGCGGGCGCCGAATAAATTAAGGATATCTTGTGCGGCTAGATCTTGCTCCAGCAGGCTTTGCGCTTGATCGCGGGCGGCCTGGCGCAGGCGCTGTTGGCGCATGGCGTGGGTTTCGGCGGCTGTGCCATCGGCCGGCCAATCGGTAGTGCGGATGCTGACGGGATGGCCGTAGGCGGCGGCCAGGTGCTGCTCAATGCGCTGGATGTGTTCACGGCTGATGCTGACTTGCCCGGCTTCGGCCACGGCAAGGGTGAGCAGGTGTTGCTGCGGGTCGTAACCGAGGCAGGCGGTGTGCTGGGCGCTCATTTGGGCGGCACCGATTTTGGGGGCGATGGCGGTGACGATGTGCGGCCAGGTGTCGGCATCGGGCAGGGGCAGGGCTGCCGTGCCGGGGTGTTCTGGGGTTTCGGCAGCGGCCGATTGGGCGGGAAATGGTTCGTTTTGCCCGTTTTGGCTGTGTAAAAATCCGCTTTGTTCGGTTTCAGGTAGCCTTTCACTGCCTAATTCGGATTCGTTTTGGGATGCGGCATCATGCCTGTGTTGGAGCAGGCTGTCATCTTGGTTTCGGCTATGCGGAAACTCGTTTGCGAGGTTTTGGCTGGGCTCGGTTTCAGGTAGCCTTTGGTTTGGCTGGCTGTCGGGCTGCCGGGTTTCAAAACCGGTGGTCGGCGGGGCATCGTCCCACGGCAGGCTGCTTTCGAAGGCGGCGGGGACGGCTTCTGTCGGGGCAGGTTGCGGCTCGCTAGGATAGAGGCGGCCGGGTTCAGCTGAACCGGGTGCGGACTTACCGGATGCATTTGGGTTGGGCGAAAGCCCGTGCTGACCGTTTGGCCTACCTGAAATGTTTTCAGGTAGCCTTTCGGCATGGCGGGCAGCGGGGGTTGTTTCCTGCGGCAGGGGTTCGTTTTGTGAAAGCCTGCCGTTGTCGTTTGGGCTACCTGAAAAGCTGCCGTGCTCATTTTGGCCGTGCGGAAACTCGCGTTGCCCGCTTTTGCTGCGCAGAAGTTCGCTATGCCCGCTTTCAGGTAGCCTGGGATCGGCTTGGGCGGCTGGGGCTTCTGCGGGATGGTTTTCGGCTGGAATGCGGGCCTTATCCGGCTGCGGTATGGCAGCCGGACGGCGCTTTGGGGCGGGATCGTGCAGTTCGCTGCCGCTGATTTGGCTGCCTTCGGGCAGCTCGGCGGCGGCCAAGGGGGCGAAGGCGAGCAGGCGCAGCAGGGTCATCACGAAGCCGGCGTATTCGTCGGGCGCGAGCGGCAGGTCTTGTTTGCCGTGGATAACGCATTGGTAATACAGCTGGATTTGTTCGTCGCCCAGTTGGCCGGCGAGTTGTTGCAGGGTGTCGCGCTCGGGGTCGTCTGCTGGCACGGCGGCGGGGATGGTTTTGATGAGGGCGAGCTTTTGCAGCAGGAGGGCGAGCTCGCTCAAGGCGCTGTCGAAACCGATGGCGCGGCCGGCCATTTCCTGTGCGGTGGCGAGCAGAGCGGCGCCGTCTTGGCTGGCGGCGGCTTGCAGCAGGGAATAAAGGTAGCGTTGGTCGACGGCGCCGATCATGTGGCGCACGTCGGCTTCGGTTACGCTGCCCGAACCCATGGCGATGGCTTGGTCGAGCAGGCTGAGCGCGTCGCGCATGGAGCCTGCGGCGGCACGGCCGAGCAGGGCGAGGGCGGGGGCTTCATAGGGGATTTGTTCGCTAGTCAGAACGTGTACGAGGTGCTGCGATACCTGCTGGGCGGTCATGTTGCGCAGCACGAATTGCAGGCAGCGGCTGAGTACGGTAACGGGGACTTTGTGCGGGTCGGTGGTGGCGAGGATGAATTTGACGTGTTCGGGCGGCTCTTCCAACGTTTTGAGCATGGCGTTGAACGCGGATTTGGAGAGCATGTGCACTTCGTCGATGATATAGACTTTGTATTTGCCGGCGGTGGGCGCGTATTGGGCGTTTTCCAGCACTTCGCGGATGTTGTCGATACCGGTGTTGGAGGCGGCGTCGATTTCCAGCAGGTCTACAAACCGCCCTGTGTCGATGTCGCGGCAGGATTGGCATTGGCCGCAGGGTTCGCCTTCGTGCGGGGTTTCGCAGTTCAGGCTTTTGGCCAGGATGCGGGCGATGGTGGTTTTGCCCACGCCGCGAGTGCCGGTGAGCAGGTAGGCGTGGTGCAGTCGGCCTTTGCCCAGGGCGTTTTGCAGGGCTTTGACAACGTGTTCCTGCCCGACTAAATCGGCAAAGGTTTTGGGGCGCCACTTGCGGGCGAGAACTTGGTAGGCCATGTGGGATGCTTTGATGGGTTGTTCGGGCGCACGGGTGCGCGGGGTGCGCGCATGATGGTGCTGAAGGCGGTATTTTAGCATTATCGCCGCTATTCTTGGGGCTGGGAAAAGGCAAACAGGCTACCTGAAAATCGGATTTCAGGTAGCCTGCCTGTTTGGCCGGGCGGGGCTTATGTGCCGTTGCCGACGTTGTTGGCGCGGTATAGTGGATTAAAATCGCCATGCTACGGCGTTGGCTCGCCTTGACGTACTGCCTGTACGCCCTGCGGCTCGCCGCCTAGTATCATGTTTATTTTAATCCCCTATAGTATGCCCATTCCTCCACTTCTTTGCCGTCGGGCAGGATGCACATGCCGTATTCGCTGCCGTCTTGGTTTTTACGGATTTCAGACTTGCCGCCCTGCTGCATGCAGTACACGCTGGCGGGATTAGCCGTGCCCACGGCGGGCATAGAGGCGTCGGCTGGCTCAGAGGCGGAAGCAGGGGTTTGGCTACCGGCGCAGGCGGCCAGGCCGAGGGCGGCCATCAAGGGGAAGAAACGTTTCATGGGTTATCCTTTCCGGGTGTTGCGAACGAATTTTCAGGTAGCCTTGTCAAGGTTATAGTGAATTGATTTTAAACCAAGACTGCGTTGACCTACCTTGCTGTGCTACCCATGCTATCTGCAGCTTGCCGCCTTGTCCTGATTTAAATTTAATCCACTATGGGTTTGCCTTGATTAAGACTACCTGAAAGATATATAGATAAACGGAAAATTAAACGTTAATCCGAGTTTGTGCAGGTAAAGGCGCGGTGTTTTACAACCTAACCTTGCGTACGGCGCGGCAACATTGGCGATACCAGCGCTTTTGTGCGGCTTTCGGAGGCAGGCCGTCGGCGTAGTTCCAGCGCTCGTATTGCGCTAGCAGGCTTTCTAGCTCGGGACTGAGATGCTCTTGTTCACGTAAGATGTTGGCAGTTTCGGCGGGGCCAAGGGCGGTGGGGTCGATGCCTTCCACGTCGAGCAGGCATGCTTTGATGCGGGCGAAGCCTTCTTCCAGGAGGTTGGCATAACGCCGGCTGCTGCGCCGCCACCATAACCACAGCGGAATCACGGCTAAGGTGCCGCCAATCAGCAGGAATACGAGCAGGCTCAATAGGTTGAAGCCGCCCAAGCCCAAGCTGTGGAACAGGTTTTGCTGCGAACTGCTGTCGTAGTTCACCACCCATTGTTGCCAGTAAAACTGGCCTTCGGCGCTGAGTTTGTTCCACCATTGCCAATTGCCGCTGCCGGCCACCAGCTCTTGCTCGCCGCCCTCCAGCGCGGAGGAGAGGCCTTGTTCGATGCGGTTGCTGCTCACGGCGGCGGTGGGATCGACGCGCAGCCAGGCCTCTTCTTCGGGCAGCCACACTTCGGCCCAGGCGTGGGCATCTTTGCCGCGCACCTGCCAGAAGCCGCCGTCGGGGTTGTATTCGCCGCCCTGATAGCCGGTAACCACGCGGGCAGGCACGCCGGCGGCGCGCATGATGACCACAAAGCTTTCGGCGTAGTGTTCGCAGAAGCCGCGGCGGTTGTCGAACACGAAGTTGTCGATGCGGTCGGGGCTGCGGTCGAGCGGGGGATTGAGGGTGTAGGCGAAGGATTGGTTGCGGTAATAGGCCAGGGTGCGGTTGACGAAATCGACGGTGTTGGCGGATTGGCTGCGCAGCTGGCGGGCGAGCGAGCGGGTGCGCTGGTTGCTGTAGCCGGGCAGACGGCTCAGCTGGCGCTGGCGCGAGGGGGAGAGTTTTTCAGGTAGCCTGTTGCCGATGGCGGCACGGAGCACGAAACGGCGCAGGCCGTCGTGGCTGCGTACGCGGATAGTGTGGCCTTCGGCAAAACGCATTTTGCTGCGGGCATTGTCAGCGTTGAAGTTGATAATGGGATAGTCTAGCGCAGGAATGCGGCCTTGCTCATCTCGCATAATGATGCTATAGGAAACAATGGTTTGCGTGTAGGCGGTATCGGCACGGGTGGGTAGTTCGTCATCATCGGCACGCCATTGTTCTCCGTCGAACTGGCTCATGGTGATAGCGCGCCAATAGAGATCGGCCGGGTTGGGGGTGTAGCCTCCGTCGAAAGTGGTGTTGAAAGCCAGTTCGTTGCTCTGCACCAAATTGCTGATGCTGCCCGGCTGCATGGTGTCAGACAGGCCGGTTTGGGCTTGGCCGGGTTTTGGTGGCTGCGGAATGCGCCACAGAGGCTCGCTCATGCGTGGCACGGCGATAAATAATACGGCAGTCAGCGGCAGGGTGAGTAGCAGGGCAGTAGCGGCGTGGCGGGCGGCCAGGCGCGGCGGCATATTGAAGAGGGCGATGCAGGTGGCAGTGCCGAACAGGCCGGCCAAAAGCCACAGGCCGATGAACATGCCTTGGTTGAGCAGCACGGTGGCGCCCATCAGGAATACCATGGAGGTGAGCAGCATATGCCAATCGCGCAACACGCGGCTTTCATAGGTTTTTAGCAGCACCAGCAGCAGAAGCAGTGCGCTGCCGCCTTCGCTGCCGAGAAACGTGCCCAACTGAGAAAACACGAAGCCAAACACGGCCAGGCCGCCGATGGCGGTGGCCCAAGCGGGCAGGCCGCGGCTACCGATAAGCGTGAGCCCGAGCTGTATCAGCCACAGCACGCCGAATACGACAATCACGCTGGCAGGCAGGGTAAAGGCCAGCGGCAGGGTGATCCATAAAAGCAGCAATAGAACGCCCAAACGCGGCAGGCGTTCGGGCGGGCAGTTGATATATTCGGGATTAAAAATAAACATGGCGGTTTGAGTTTGACGACGGCTTTGTTTTTGGCTTCGCAGAAGGTTGGCTTCTGCTGTGCCGAAGCTTCGTTGAAGCTCACATTTTTCAGGTAGCCTGAACGGTTGTTTTGGTTTCTTGAAAACTCGGCTTCCTTCGGGAGCTTTGTTTCAGGTAGCCTTTTTATCAGACGGTGTGTTTTGTGTGCCCGTAGCCGACAGTCTGCGTTCAACCGGTAATCAGATTGGGCAGGCTGTGGCTCAGTTGCAGCGAATTGCCGATTATACCCAAATCCGCATCGGCAAAGCAGGCGTTTTCCAAAATCAGCCCGCCGTTGGGGCGCGAGGCGTGCAGGCTCATGCGCATTTGCGCGGGGGTGAAGGGCAACCCGTGTTTGCGGGCGTATTCGGCAGCACGGCGGTTGGCGGTTTGCAGCATCGGAATCAGCGTGATGTCTAAATGAAACACGCGCACGCCCAACACCAAAATACGGGCGGCAAACCAATCTGCTTCTTCGGTGAACACTTCCGGGCTGTGTTGCTCGAAATTGTGCCGCTCGGCAGCAATCAAGCAGGCCAGGGAGCGGATTTGCGGCAGCAGGGCTTCGCACAGCATGAAATCTTGCTGCTGCGGCGTATCGGCCTGCAAATCGGCACGGTGCTGGTTGCCGTCCACGGCCAAATACCAGCGTTGCAGCTCGGTGCGAGGCTGGGCGGGGGGAAGCTGGCGGAGTTGGCGGGCTAGGGCAGACATTTTATGTTCCTGTTCGGCTTGGCGGTTCATGGGAGGGATTCCGTGGGTGAGCGGCCTTGCCGGAGCAAATAAAAAACCGCTCGGGGTTTCCGGGCGGTAGCTTTTCTTTCGGCTAATGTAGCGCGAATCAGGTGCGCAGTATAAAGATACTGCTCAGTTGGGCGGTACCATAAAAAGGAGGCGAAAGAGAAGTTTTGCGTATTCATGGGGGGGTGCCAATGGGGCGGCGTAGGCTGTCAAGTGCCGGGCAGCGACGGGATTGGCGTTTTCAGACAGCCTTTATAAACAGGAGCAGCTGGTTTGGCAACTGTAAAAATAATATTGCAGACAGTATGTTGGAGTAAAGCAGGGTTAAACGGTTTCGAAATTGCTTGCTCCGCTGCTATCATGCGTAACTTTGTGGATACCGCGCGGGCATTCCGAATTCTGTTCCAAATCAGCCGGGCTTGATCAGGTTTGGCTGGCTGTAGGAGAAAAAAGTTGAAATATTCAAATTTATTGTGGCTGCTGCCGCTTTTGGCGCTGGCCGGTTGCATTTCGCCGGAAGCAGCGGGCATCCGCCGGCAGCAGTCGAATATCAATTATGATGACGATGTGAAAATCGGTAGTTCGCGCATGGCCTACGGCTTCCGCAGCCAGCCCACACGCGGCAGGCCGGAGGTGGAGGTGCGGAGCGACAAAGCGCCGGGCGAGGTAGCACAATGCCTGCAAAAACAGCTGCAAACCCGTTTGCGTTTGCCGGAAAACTTTATCCAAGTCCGCAGCTATACCAATTCGGCCTATACTGTGGCACTGCACAACCCCTTCACACATAAAGACGGCGTGGTGATGGATGTGCGGCAACGCGGCGTAAAAAGTTCGGAGATTAAACTGTATGCCAACGGCACCACGCTTTCGCGCGTTTGGCGCAGCATACCGGCAGCGTGCAAGTAGCCGAGTGTTTGCCAATATATTATAATGACAGCGTTTTAATCCGATTAATCACACAGGCAGACGAAACATGAAAAAATATTTGCTGGCTTTGCTGCTGGCCTTGAGCAGCACCGCTTGGGCGCACCGCTTCCCCATCGACAGCATGGAAGTGGCCGTGCTGAAATCTGCTTCTTTCCCGCAGGTTACGCTCACTACCGACGGCTTTTCCTGGTTGCGCACCCTGACTTTGGGTTGGCTGGACGATGGCGCGAAAACTGTGGATATGGTGCAGGGCGTGCGCATTAAAGACGAGAACAACCGCTTCATTACCCACGGCCAGCTGCAAAACTACACCGGCCGCATCGTGGCTCTGCGCCGCAACGGGGCGGGCAATATCGTGGAAATGTGGATACTGACCCCGCAGGAAAACGAAGCATTCAAAGAACGCGCTGCCTTGCTGCAAAACCAGCAGCGTTAAGGCGGGATGAGAAATGAAACCTCCTGCTGCCCCGAATGGGGTGGCGGGAGGTTTTGGTTTGAATGGAGTTGAGATTTTGCTTTCAGGTAGCCTTTGGGAAAAGGCTACCTGAAAAAGTGAAAGCCATTCTATGAGGCTACCTGAAAACGCTGTACTGGGTTTTCAGGTAGCCTTTTTAAACAGAAGGGCTGGATAGTACGTTTAATCCGATGCAGTTTATGTGCGGCAACATATATCAATCCTACGGCTTGAGTTAAGCACCGCTCCCGTTATACACATCAAACCGGGTTGATTTGCCCGTGTATTGGTAATCCGGCTTGCGGCCGCACAGGAAATCGCCCAAGCGCGGGCGTTTGATCACCACACGGGCGGCGGCTGTGGCGAGGGAGGCATCGAGTAGGGTGGCATCATTTTGCGCGGTACCGACCAGCTCGTGGAAAAACGCCATTTCTTTTTTTACCGCTGCCGATTTGCGCCGTTCGGGGTACATCGGGTCGAGATACACCACTTGCGGGCGGCCGATTTCGGCAGCCAGGCGTGGCATATATTCGGCGGCATCGGCGTGGAGCAGGGTGAGGCGGGAAGCGGTTTCGGCAGTATCGGAGTGGAGCAGGGCGCGTGCGAGGCCGTCGGCCAATAGGCAGTATACGGCGGGATGCCGCTCGAAAATATGCACGTTCAGCCCCAAACCGGCCAAAACAAAACTATCGCGGCCGAGCCCGCCGGTGGCATCCCATACAGAGGGCTGTTTGCTGCGGCCGACGGCTTTAGCCAGCAATTCGCCGCCGCCGTGCAGCCGCCTGTGTTGAGCCGCGCCGGCGGTGAAATCTACCCACACGGCGCCTTTGTCGCCCGCGCGGTGCAATACGATGCCGTGTTCTTCGGCGGCCAGGTAGAGGCCGGAAGCAGGTGGGGTATTGGAGACAGTCAATGCGGGATGACGGGCGTAGTCGGGCAGGGTGTGTGGGGTGGGGGTGATGAGTGGGATGGGGTGCATGGTGGCTTATTGTCTTGTGTGAGGAGGTAAGAGGTTTAGTTGTAGCGGTGAGTGTGTTTGTTAGAACAATGAGGCAAAACAGACAAGCGCAAAACCTACCCCTGTCATCAGAAATCCTCGCCAAAATGCGCCTTTATTACTGCCTTCCCAATCACGCTGGGTGATCAACAGCCAGAAAAAGCCGAGAGACCAGGCACACATCCCGATAAGATAAATAAACAGCGCGTCTGTGTTGGATTGCAGGAATACCCACCATAGCGCCATATTGGCACTGAGTGAAATGCCTGAGGCCAGATAGGGTTTGAATTCTTTCCATTTGAGGCCGAACACGTACACAACTAGCGTGGGCAGCATCAATAAGAGAAACAGGCTCAAACCATACCAATCGGCATAAACCATAAACAATACCAGCATCGGCACATAGAACAGTGCGGCGAGCAAGCCGTCCAGTGTGCGAGGATTCGGTTTTTTCCACATTGGCTTCTCCTTGTGTCTGGATTTTGACTTTCAGGTAGCCTCAAAGGCTACCTGAAAGTTTATCTCTTCATTTCAGTCAAGTTATGCGGCTACTCGATTTCCAAGCGTTCCATCCGGTAGCGCATGGATCGGAAGCTGATGCCGAGCAGTTTGGCGGCCTGGGTGCGGTTGTAGCGGGTTTTTTGCAGGGCTTGCTCGATAATCAGCCGCTCTACGTCGTCGAGGTAGTCTTGCACCTGGGTGCGGCCGAGGACGAAGCCGGGCAGGTTATCGAGTTGGCCGCTGTTTTCTGGAGCGGCTGCTTCAGTGGTGTCGGGGCTGCCGCTGTTTTGGCTGACGGCGGCGATGGCGCTGCCCCAGTCGTCGTCTTCATCCAATAGCGGGGAGCTGGAGAGCTGGAGGTCGGCGGCATCGATGGTGTTGTCGGCGGCCAGGGCGACGGCGCGTTCGAGGATGTTTTCCAGCTCGCGGAAGTTGCCGGGATAGCTGTATTGCAAGAGGGCCTGTTTGGCGGGCTGGGTGAGGGTGTAGTCACCGCCTTGGCGGTGTTTGCGCAAGAGCTGGGTGATGAGCTGGGGCAGGTCTTCGCGCATTTCACGCAGGGGCGGCATGGTGAGGGAGACGACATTGAGGCGGTAGAACAAGTCTTGCCGGAATGCGCCTTTGGCCACGAGGGCGGCGAGGTCTTTATGCGTGGCGGAGATGATGCGTACGTCCACTTTCACTTCTTGCGCGTCGCCGATGCGGCGCACGGCTTTTTCCTGGATGGCGCGCAGGAGTTTCACCTGCATGTGCAGGGGTAGGTCGGCTACTTCGTCGAGGAAGAGGGTGCCGCCGTGGGCGTGTTGGAAGAAGCCGAGGCGGTCTTGGTCGGCGCCGGTGAAGCTGCCTTTTTTGTAGCCGAAGAATTCGCTTTCCATCAGGTTTTCGGGGATAGCACCGCAGTTTACAGCCACAAAGGGGCGGTCGCGCCGCTCGGAGAGCTCGTGGATACTGCGCGCGGCCTGTTCCTTACCGGAACCGGATTCGCCGGCGATATACACAGGCACAGTGGTGCGGGCAAGTTTGCGGATCATCTGCCGAGCTTCTTCGATTTGCGGGGAGCGGCCGATGAGGCGGGGGATGTCTTCGGGATTGGCGGCAGGCTGTTTGTCGGCTGCAGGCTGGAGCTTGCGGCCGGCGGCCTTGCTCTCTTCCTGCGGTTCTTCGTTTTCAGGTAGCCCTTCGTCTGCACCGTCTGCTTGGGGCGGAGGTTCTTCTTTGGCCGGTGCGGGGGCGGGGCGGCTGTCTTCTTCGTGGATTTTGATGGCGGATTTCACCAGGGTGCGCAGTTGCGCCAGGGTGATGGGCTTTTGCAGGTAGTCGAAGGCGCCGGTTTTGATGGCCTGCACGGCCTGGTCGGCATTGCCGAAGGCGGTGATCACGGCCACGGGCACGTCGAGCTCTTTTTCGTTAATATATTCCACCACTTCGAGCCCGGAGCCGTCGGGCATGCGCATATCGGTGAGCACGAGGGAGAATTTTTTGCTGTCGAGCCACTTTTTAGCGGCATTGACGCCCTCGGCGGTTTCTACCGACAGACCCATTTTCATCAGGGTCATTTCCATCAGGTCACGGATGTCTTGTTCGTCGTCCACAACCAATACTGGTTTTTGCAGGCTTTGTTTACTCATTGATATCTTTCGGCATAATTAGTTCGAATCCCTTGATTTCGGGATGATAATGAAGCTGGCCGGAGTTAGCGTGCGCCAATTCGCGTGCCACATACAGCCCCAGCCCGGTGCCTTCGGCGCGGGTGGTAAAAAACGGTTCGAACAGGCGCGGCTGGTTTTCGGGCGATACGCCGGGGCCGTCGTCCATCACAGTGAGCGATACGGATACGTTGTCGTCGGTGGGCTTAACCAATACGGTAATGGAATCGGCCTGCTTGCTGCCGTGCTGCCAGGCATTGTTGATGAGGTTCCACATAATCTGCTGCAAGTGCATTTTATCGAAATACACTTTTAGTGCGCCGCCCTGCATATAAAGGTGTACGGCGTGTTTGGCTTCGGGACGGGTGAGCAGGAATTCCTGTTTGAAATCAAACCAGAATTTCATCAGGTTGATCACTTGGGCGTCGAGCCGGTCGCTCTTGTTCAGGCTGCTCACTTCTTCCAGCATTTTATCGATGCGCTGGATGTTGTTGTCGATGATGCCGTGCAGCTTGGAGATCATAGGGTCTTCGTTTTCTTCGGCCAGGAGGCTGTTGGATTGGCGGATGGCGGAGAGCGGGTTACGGATTTCGTGCGCTAGGTTGGCGGTAAGTTGGCCGAGCGCGGCCAGCTTGGTGGCCATGGCTTCCACAGCCACTTCTTGGTCGGAGCGAATAAACAGCATCAGCAGCGATTCGTCTTCGCGCACCAATGGGCGGGCGCGCACCTGTACGCCTTGCCCACCCAGCTCGGCATGGGTGATGAAATTGCGCGTGGGGGTGCGCTGCCAGCGTTTCACTAGGAGGGTAAACATTTCTTCGTAGCGGTCGAGTTGCACATAGGGAAAATAGTGGCCGGCCTGGCGGTTCATCAGCCAGATGCGGCTGCCGGTGTCCACCACCACCACGGCCTCGGCCACATGGTTGAGCACCAGTTCGTTCAGGCCTTTGAGGCGGTCGAAGGCGCGGCGGTGTTTGCTCAGGGTGGAGGAGGCGCGGTTGAGGAAAGAGGCGTAAAACGAGGTGAGCAACGCCACCAGATAGCCTACCGCCGAGAGCACGATGGTATGGATAATCGCACTGCTGCCGGCTTGGCTGTTGGCTTCAAACGGCCAATAATGCAGCCAAGTGCCGATAAACAACAGGAGGGCAACGTAGGAGGCATATAGGAGCGGGTAGCGGCCGTGGCTGAGCAGGCAGGATACGCCGATAAAGGGCAGGATGAGGATGCCGAAGCCGGAGGCAATGCCACCAGCTAGGTGCATCAGTATCACCATCATAGTGATGTCGACCACCGCACTGATGTTGGGCAGATTGTTTCTTTGTTGCTGCCAGTTGGGAAACGCCATGCTGAACACGATTAGCCCTCCGTATACTGCTGCCCAAATATAGAAGCGGCTGCTGAAAATGGGCATTGAGGCCAGCCTAGCCATGCCCACATTTGAGCCGTAGGCATTTACCAACACGTGGAAGGTGAGCAGCGAGAGCAAGAGGCTCACGCGGGCGATGTTCATCAGCCAGGGCAGGCGGTCGAGTTGGCTGTCCCATTCGTTGGGGGCATACGGTTTCGGCAGTTGGGTCATGCTTCGCCCTCCTTCGTGCTGCTCAGGCTGATGAGGCTACCTGAAACATTCAGCACCCGGCCTTTGCGGCCGCGTTTGCCTTCAATGTCCTGCACGCGTAAGCGTTCGCGGTGTGCCGCGCCGCGTTTGCCGCGGCTGCATACCCAGAAATCGGGGGTGGACACCAAGGCGGTCAGTTGCAGCGTGTCGTTGCCACGCAAAGACATCAGTTGCAGGCCACGCCCTTTGGCCATCACTTTCAATTCGCCAATCGGGAAGGCGAGCAGGTGTTTTCCCGCGCTGGCCAGCACCAATCGGCAATCAGGGTTGATCAGTGCAGACTGGCGTACCGGCTGCGGCATCAGCAGGGTTTCGCCCGCCTCCAGTTTTACCACTTCCTTGCCCGCCTTCACGCGGCCGACCAAATCGCCCAGTTTGACGATGAAGCCATAGCCGCCGCTGCTGGCGAGCAGGTAGTGCTCTTGTGGCTGCCCGGCCAGCATGGTGAGCACCGACGCGTCCGGCTGCAATTCTAAGAGTGAGGCCAGCGGCACGCCGTCGCCGCGCCCACCGGGGATTTCGGCCGGGTCGATGGTGTAGCTGCGGCCGAGCGTGTCGAGCACCACTACCGGGTCGACAGTGCGCGTTTCCAGCGTTTGCTGTAATTCGTCGCCTTCTTTAAACGCGGTGGCCGACAAATCCAGCCCATGCCCGGCCCGGCTGCGAATCCAGCCCTGGCGCGACAGGATAAGCGTTACCGGCTCGTCGGCCGTGGTGTGGGTGAGCGCGGCGCGTTCGGCTTCGGCCACCAGCGTGCGGCGCGGGTCGCCAAATTGCTTGGCATCGGCCTGCATCTCTTTGATGATGAGCTTTTTCTTCGCACCTTCGTCGGCCAATAAGTTTTTCAGGTAGCCTTCTTCCTCGCGCAAATCGGCCAATTCATGCTCCAGTTTGAAACCTTCCAAACGGGCGAGCTGGCGCAGTCGGATTTCCAAAATATCTTCGGCTTGGATTTCGGAGAGGCCGAAGGCGGCCATCAATTCGGGCTTGGGCTCGCCGGCTTCGCGGATAACACGGATAACCTCGTCGATGTGCAAAAAGGCGGTCATGCGCCCGTCGAGGATATGGATGCGTTTGAGCACCTGTTCCAAGCGGTGTTGCAGGCGGCGGGTTACGGTGGACACGCGGAAATCGAGCCACTCCTGCAAAATAGTTTTCAGGTTTTTCTGTGCGGGGCGGTTGTCGAGTCCGATCATCACCAGATTGGCCGGCACATTGCCTTCCAGCCCGGTTTGCGCCATTAAGGTGTTGATGAAGTTATCCGGCTCGATGCGGCTGGATTTGGGTTCGAACACGAGGCGCACGGGGTGCTCGCCGTCGCTCTCGTCGCGTACTTTGTCGATGAGCTCGAGCATCAGCTTTTTGGTGTTGAGCTGGTCTTGGTTGAGCTGTTTTTTGCCGGATTTGGGCTTAGGGTTGGTTTGCTCTTCGATTTCGGCCAGGATTTTCTGCGCGCTGGTGTTGGGTGGCAGCTCGGTGATGATGAGGCGCCATTGGCCGCGTGCCAGTTTTTCGATTTCGTAGCGCACGCGCACGCGGATGCTGCCTTTGCCGGTTTCGTAGAGCTGGAGTAGGTCTTTGGCCGGGGTGATGATGTGGCCGCCGCTGGCGAAATCGGGGGCGGGGATGTACTCCATCAGTTCGGCGGTGGTGAGCGCGGGCTTTTTGAGCAGGGCCACGGCGGCGGCGGTTACTTCGCCCAGGTTGTGCGGCGGGATTTCGGTGGCCATACCCACGGCGATGCCGGAGGCACCGTTGAGCAGCACCATAGGCAGGCGGGCGGGCAGGGCTACGGGTTCGTCAAACGCGCCGTCGTAATTCGGCACAAAATCCACCGTGCCTTGATGCAACTCGGAAAGCAGCAACTCGGCAATCGGGGTGAGGCGGGCTTCGGTGTAGCGCATGGCGGCCGCGCCGTCGCCGTCGCGCGAGCCGAAGTTGCCGATGCCGTCGATTAAGGGATAGCGCAGGGTGAAGTCTTGCGCCATGCGCACCATGGCGTCGTAGGCGGAAGCGTCGCCGTGCGGGTGGTATTTGCCCAGGATTTCGCCCACCACACGCGCGGATTTCACCGGCTTGGAATTGGCGGCCAGCCCCATTTCTTTCATGGCAAACAGGATGCGCCGCTGCACGGGCTTTTGGCCGTCGCCCACGTCGGGCAGGGCGCGGCCTTTCACCACGCTCATGGCGTATTCGAGGTAGGCGCGTTCGGCGTAGGGGGCGAGCAGCAGGATGTCGCTGTTTTCAGCGGATGCGGTGTTTTCTGGCATGGTGTGGCTGGTGTTTCGGTTGCTAAACGCCGTAATTGTAAAGCAAGCAAGGGTTTTCAGGTAGCCTGCGGGGCGGTGGGGTTGGCTGAAACCATCGCGGGAGAACGGGTTAAGTTTTGTAGTATGCCTTGCGGGCGGCGGGGGAGCGAGTTTTATAATCACGCACTTTCAGCTGCGCCCGCATGAAGAAGGCTACCTGAAAACGGGAAGCCGGCATTTGCCGGCACGAAACGTCTGACTCACTCTTTATAAAGAGGCAAAAATGAACGAAAAGCAAATCCGCATTCTGGCCGTGGTGGCCACTGTGATGGCCGTGGGCATGTATGTGGCCTACATCCCGCAGATTGCCAACAACCTGGCCGGGCATAAAGGCAGCCCGATCCAGCCTTTGGTGGCCGCCGTAAACTGTACGTTGTGGGTTCTCTACGGCCTGTTTAAGAAACCGCGCGACCTCCCCGTGGCGCTGGCCAACGCGCCCGGCATCGTGTTCGGGCTGGTAGCCTTCGTCACCGCGCTGTAAGCCTTTTTACCATCGCAGCAGCCAAGTTTTCAGGTAGCCTTTTGCCAGCACGGCAGGCTACCTGAAAATATTGCACGGTTTCTGCCCAATGCCATCCAACCCCCAAGCCATGCTCTATCTGCACGCCTTTCCCTCGCCCTTGGGCAACATCCTAGCCGCCGCCAGCGAGCGTGGCCTGTGCCTGCTCGAATTTGCCGGCAGCCAGCGCATCGACGATGAATTGCGCGACCTCCAGCGCCTGCTCGGCTGCCAAACCAAGCAGGGCGAAAACGAACACGCCCGCCTGGTGCAAACCCAGCTGGGCGAATATTTCCAAGGCACGCGCCGCGAGTTTAGCGTGCCGCTGCACGCCCCCGGCAGCCCGTTTCAGCGGCGGGTGTGGAGTGCGCTGCAAACCATCCCCTACGGCGAAACCACCCATTATCAGGCGCTGGCCGAACAGCTCGGCAACCCTGCCGCCGTGCGCGCCGTAGCCGCCGCCAACGGCGCCAACCGCCTCTCCATCCTCATTCCCTGCCACCGCGTCATCGGCAAAGACGGCAGCCTCACCGGCTACGGCGGCGGCCTGCAGCGCAAACAATGGCTGCTCGACCACGAACAGGGCAGGCATCAGGTGCAGCCCGATTTGTTGGGATAAATAGAGGCGTTTCAGGTAGCCTGCCCGTGCGCTCAAGGCTACCTGAAAGAGTGAATCCGGTGGGCCTATGCTGACATTTGCAGTTTCGAGCCTTTTAGCTTTTCAGGTAGCCTTTTACTATGTGCAATCTGTTCACCTTTGCGCCTCATGCCGGCGCGGGCACTCGTTTAGCTACGCAAAAACAAGCCCTCTTGCAGAGCTCTTGTTTTAACTGCGTTAAAACGAACCCTTCTAGCGAAGGTTTCGTTTTTACTTCGCAGAAACTCGTCCTCCTTCGGAGACCTCGTTTTCTTTGCCTTGCCAAAGAAAAGGAAGCAAAAGAAAGGCGACTGCGGGTACAGGTTTGGCTTCGCCAAACTTCCCTCACTCCGCGCGGTTTTTCGGGCGGGCTCGCACCTTGCGGCTTCGCCGCTTCGAACATGCAAGCCCTTGTTCCCCGAAAAACCGCGCTCCGCTCGGCTGTGCCAGCAGACGGATGGCAAGACCGATAGGTTTAAGGGAGAGTTAACTGTATTTATCTTGTTAGATGTCCAAGGCTACCTGAAGCAGTAGGTTTTATCCCGTCTGCCGTAATATAGGCTACCTGAAATTCCATCCGCTTCATTTTTCACGTATCATCTGCCTCCCCGCAACCAACGCCAACGTCATGACTACCTTCACCCACCAACACACCGCCCACTGCGAAAGCGGCGTGATGTCCGCCCTTCTCACCCATCACGGCTGCGCCATGAACGAAGCCATGGTGTTCGGGCTGGCTCATGCGCTCACTTTTGTGTATTTGCCCGTGGTCAAGCTCAACAGCATGCCCCTGATTTCCTACCGCATCGCCCCGCGCGGCATCATCAAAAACGTTTGCCGCGCCCTCGGTGTGAAGCTGGATATGCGCAAATTCGCCCAAGCCGAGCGTGGTGCGGCTGCGCTGGATGAGGCGCTGTTGCGCGGGCAGATTGCCGGTTTGCAAACCTCCGTGTATTGGCTGCCTTATTTCCCGCCCGAAATGCGCTTTCATTTCAACGCCCACAATCTGTTGGTGTATGGCCGCGAAGGCGGGGATTATTTAATCAGCGACCCCGTGTTTGAAACGCCCCAGCGCTGCGCCGCCGCCGATTTGCAGCGCGCCCGCTTTGCCAAAGGCGCCCTGGCCGGCAAGGGCTTGATGTACACGCTCGACACCGCCAGCCTGCCGACAAAGCAACATCTGGCCGAGCGCCTGCCCGCCTTGCTGTATGCCGCTATCCGCAAAAACGCCAAACAAATGCTCGCCCCCGTGTTTTTCGTGGGTGTGCGCGGCATCCGCACCGTGGCCAAGAAAATCGAACGCCTGCCGCAAGAGCCGGAAAAATACCAAAAGCTGTGGCTTGGCCACTTGGTGCGCATGCAGGAAGAAATCGGCACCGGCGGCGCCGGTTTCCGCTATATTTACGCCTATTTTTTGGAACAGGCCGCCGATATTTGCGCCAACCCCGCCTTGCAAACTGCCTCGCAGGAAATGACCGCCATCGGCGACCAATGGCGGCAGCTGGCCAGCCAGTGCGTGAAACAATGCCGCCGCCCGAGCGAACAAGGCTGCGCCCAAATCGCCGCCTTCCTGCGCGAAATTGCGGATAGGGAAGAAAAACTGTGGTGCGGCTTGCTGCATATTGCGAAATAGGCCTGAGGGCAGAAAGGCTACCTGAAACTTCAGGTAGCCTTTGTAGATAGTTTTATTAAATGCTGAATTACTCACTCTAAACTACTGCTTTGATTTTTAAATTTACTTGTTTAGAATTCTCTTTTTCAACCACACACATACAAAAATCATGGATTTAGATATTCAACAATTCTCTTCAATTTCCGGCTGGGGCCGCCTTTTCGACATTGGCGTGGCATTCGGCACCAATTTGGTTGCTGCGCTGGCGATTTTCCTTATCGGTAAATGGATAGCTGCCCGCCTCGTTATTTTGATGAAGGGCACTTTGATACGTGCCAAAGTGGATAAAACGCTGGTCAGCTTTCTCGGTAATGTGGCTAATATTGGTTTGTTAATCCTCATTATTATTGCCGCATTGGGCAGGCTGGGCATTCCCACCACATCAGTTACCGCTTTAATTGGCGGTGCTGGCTTGGCAGTTGCCCTGTCGCTGAAAGACCAACTGTCGAACTTCGCCGCCGGCGCGCTGATTATCCTGTTCCGCCCGTTCAAAGTGGGCGATTTCATTAGGGTGAACGGTTTTGAAGGCACCGTGAGCGAAATCAAAATGGTGCAGACCGCGCTGAGTACGCCGGATAACGAAGAAGTAATTTTGCCAAACAGCGTGGTGATGAGTAACAGCATTGTAAACCGTTCTTCTAATCCGTTATGCCGCGTGCAGGTGGTGGTGGGCGTGGATTACGCTTGCGATTTGAAAGCCGCCAAAGCCGCCGTATTGAAAGCCGCCACAGAGCATCCATTGTGTGTGCAGACCAAAGATAGGCAGGCCATGGCATACATCACTAATCTGGGCGACAGCGCCATTGAAATCACGCTGTGGGCATGGACGAACGAAGCCGATTTGGGCGCATTCCGCTTCGGCTTGAACGAGCAGGTGGTGGAAAACCTGCGCGCTGCCCATATCAATATTCCCTTCCCACAGCGGGATGTCCATATTATTTCGCAGGTCTGATTAAAAGTATAAAAATTTAGTTGTTTATAGCTGAGGCCATGCCCTTATGCCAGGCGAGCTAACGCTGAAAGAGGTGCTTCGGCTATATCACACGATACCGTTTTATGAGGTACACCCATATGTTTTATGTCATCGTTGCAATCAAACTTATCCTGGGCCTGTTGGCCTTAGTGTTGGTTATTAATCTGACCGGCAAGGGCAATCTTGCGCCGGCTTCGGCCACCGACCAAGTGCAAAACTATGTGCTTGGCGGGATTGTTGGCGGTGTTATCTACAACACCGATATTTCTGTCCCCGTATTTATGTTGATTTTGGCCATTTGGTTTGCAGCGGTTTTATCGCTGCGCTGGCTGAAGAAGAATAACGATTTGGTTAAGATATTAGTGGACGGGCGGCCTGTAATGTTGATTTCCCGCGGCAAAATCGATGTGGACGCGGTGCGTAAAGCAGGCATCTCGGCCAATGATTTGTCCTTTAAGCTGCGTATGCAGGGCATTTATACGGTAAAAGATGTTAAGCAAGCCATTCTTGAACAGGACGGGCAACTCATCGTCACCTCTTTTGGCGAAGAAAACCCGAAATATCCGCTGATTACTGATGGCAATATCCAGCCTACTACGCTGGAGATGATTGATAAAGATGAAGAGTGGTTGCGGTCTGAATTGAAAGAGCAAGGGATAGAAGATATCAGTACAGTATTTCTTGCGGAATACGACAGCGGTAAGATTACTGTTACGGGGTATGAGTAGGTGTAGGCTGACGTTTTGCCCTGTAATCAACTAGAAAGGCTACCTGAAACTTTCAGGTAGCCTTTTCTTTTCAGGTAGCCTTGCTGGCATTTCAAGCAACCTGTTAAAGGCTACCTGAAACTTATCTGCATTATTTTGCCTGTTGTGCGGCCAGTTTTTGCGAGAAGGCGGCCACTTCGTCGCGTTTGGCGCGGGCTTTGCTGCTGTCGATGGCTTTGCGAGCTATATCCACGCCTTCGTCGAGCTCATCGCTGCCGTGCACCACGAGGGCGTGTTTGCTGCCGAGCTGCTGGAACACGTGGGAGAGGATGCCTACCAAATCAATGTGAAACACGCCGATGAGCTGGCTAGCAGCTCCAGCGAGGTTGGTGAGCGAGCCCAACACGTTGAACACGGTGCGTACGCCCAATGCGCGGCGCACGGGGACAACGTATTTCATGCTGCTGTGGTAGTTGGTGGGGGAATGGGGGTTTCTTTGCGGGAAAAGATAAGGCTACCTGAGAGCACAGCCTAAAATTTTTCGGCATCTTTGTTCGGGTAGCCTTTGGCATTTGCTATTTCTGCAAGGCGGTTTTGAGCAGGCGGCTTACATCGCTCATATCGGCTTGGCCAGCGAGGCGTTTTTTCAGCACGCCCATGGCTTTGCCCATGTCGGCCATGCCGGATGCGCCGGTTTGGGCAATGGCTTCGGCCACGGCGCTTTGGATTTCGGCTTCAGACAGCATTTCGGGCAGGTAGCGCTGGAGGATGGCCACTTCGGCCAGCTCTTTGTCGGCCAGGTCTTGGCGGCCGGCTTCGTGATAGATGGCGGCGCTTTCTTTGCGCTGCTTAATCATTTTGCTGAGCATGGCGGTGATTTTGGCATCGTCGGCTTCGGCGCGCTCGTCCACTTCGTAGCGTTTGATTTCGGCATTGGCTAGGCGGATGGTGGAGAGAGTGAGCGTGTCTTTGGCACGCATGGCGGTTTTCATGTCTTCGGTGAGGCGGGTTTTCAGGCTCATGGTGTTCTCCTTTTTGTTTGAGGTTTGAATTTGGGGGTTCAGGTAGCCTTTGGTTTTGCTACGAAGCGAGCCAACGCGGGAGCGGAAGTTAGGCTCACTAGCTATTGCGGCCGCGTACTCTTTAGATGAAGTTAGCCAGCATATCGTGGCCGTGTTCGGTGAGCAGGGCTTCGGGGTGGAATTGTACGCCTTCTACGGTGTGTTGTTTATGGAGCACGTCCATGATTTTACCGTCTGCCGCCCAGACGGTGATGTCGAGGCATTTGGGCAGACCGGCGAGTACGCCGCTGTTGGTGTGGTACACGGGCGATACTTTGCCGTGCATCAGCTCTTGCGCGCACGATGCGGCCGCCGAGCTTGAGTGGCCGGGGCACACGCCCAAAATGGGAATCTGCCCGACAAAGCGGCGCAGAGGGGAGCACGGAAATGCCGGCTTCTTTGGGCGAGCAGGGGTCGGGGCCGATAACAAGGTATTGGGGCCGGAGTTCGGCAATTTCGTCCAGCGCTATGTCGTCGTTGCGGCGCACACTGATTTCCTAGCCGAACTCGGCGAAGTATTGGACGATGCTGTAGATGAAAGAGTCGCAATTATATATAAATAACAGCATGATATGTTTTATTTATGAGTCTGCCTGAATTGGCTTGACAGCAATCGGTTTTGTTTGTTTCAGGTAGCCTTTTGCTTGGCTAGGCTTGTTCGTTTTTCACGATAAAGGCTTTGTTGACGCGGATGCGCTCGCCGCGCCCGGCTTTTTTGATTTCCACCCAGTCGCTGTAGATGGAGTGGATGAGGTCGCGGCCGTTGGCGCAGCCGTATTGGATGGGGTCGATGGCGGCGGGAAGCTGTTTGACTACGTCGCCCAGCCGCGCCCAGCCGTCGGGGTCGGCGGTGGCTTGGATGGCCTGCTGCACGGCGGGAATGAGCTTGGTGAAGGAAGGTTTGGCGGCTTTGGACGAGCTGGCTTCGGCTTTGGCGGACTGGGGTTTACGTTTGGCGGGTTTGCTTTCGGTGGGCTGGTCGTTTTGCTGGCGCGGCTCGTTTGGGTTGGGGCGGGCTTCGCTTCGTTCATTCTGGCTTTGCCGTGCTTCGCGTTGCTCGTTTTGATTTTCAGGTAGCCTTTCGGGGCAGGATTCGGTTTTGCGGCGCACTTGGAGTTGGTTGTTGTCGGTGCGGTGTTCGAAGATGTCGAAGGATTTGATGAGGTCGGAGAGTTTGCCGTAGCCGTAGAGGCGGGAGTCGAAATCGGGGTTGGTGTTGTTGATGTAGCTGCCGATGGGACCGAGGTTGGCCCAGCCGAGGTCGTCGGCGTTTTCGCGCACGGCGCGTTTGAGCAGGGGCAGGGCGTCGGGAGTGTTGTTGCTTTCTTCGGCGGCGGGGGCGTGGGTTTTGCCATTGCCGCGTTCTTTGTTGGCACGCTGTTTTTCGGGCAGGAAGATTTCGGTGTAGATGAATTTGTCGCAGGCTTTGCGGAAGGCGGTGGGGGTTTTCTTTTCGCCGAAGCCGTATACGGTGAGCCCGCTTTCGCGCAGGCGGCTGGCGAGGCGGGTGAAGTCGGAGTCGCTGGATACGATGCAGAAGCCGTCGAAATTGCCGCTGTAGAGCAAGTCCATGGCGTCAATTACCAAGGCCATGTCGGTGGCGTTTTTGCCTTTGGTGTAGGCAAATTGTTGCACGGGGATGATGGCGTGCGGCAGGAGGGCGGCTTTCCATTTGGAGAGGCCGTGGCTCCAATCGCCATAAATGCGTTTTACGCTGGCGATGCCGTATTTGGCGATTTCTTCGAGCAGGCGGTCAATGATGTCGGCGGGGGCGTTGTCGGCGTCGATGAGGACGGCGAGGCGGGCTTGTTGATCGTTTTTCTGCATGGTGTTTGGTTTCTTGGTTGGGGCTACCTGAAAAATGGCTTTCAGGTAGCCTTTGGTGTTAAGGCTATTGGTTTAACAGGGTTTTGAGGTCTTCCACCAGATGGATGGGTGGCGGTTTGACTGACGGCTCCCATCTCCACGGGGCGGCCGTTGCGGTAGGTGGAGGTGGATTCGCCGCCGATAGGGTCTTGGCTGATGTCTGTGCCGTGAAACCGGCTGGCAACAGCAGAGGTGGCAGAAGCCGAAGATGCCGACACTTTCAGGCGCGGCAGGTGGTTTGGATGGGCAACCGTCCAATAGCAGGAGGGCTGCGGATAAGGAGTATTGGTATGCATATGCGGCGATTATATATAGTGGATTCACTTTAAACCAGTACTGCGTTGGCTCGCTATGCTAGCTGCACTCTGCGGCTTATTAACTTGTCCTGATTTAAAGCCAATCTGCTATAATTAAGTATAAACTAGAACTCCACCATCGCACAAAATGAGGTTTTGTCCAGCCCAAAGGCAGCACGGCGGAGTAGGGCTGTGGTTTTATTGCCATTGAAAACACGGTCTTAAACGGCAAAACGGCGGATGTGCAGGTAAAAAACTTTACAAACGTGGAAAAATGCCTATAATGCCGTTTCCTCATCACCTGCCCAGGTGGCGAAATTGGTAGACGCAGGGGACTCAAAATCCCCCGCCGCAAGGTGTGTCGGTTCGAGTCCGACCCTGGGCACCATAAACCGCTTTTCAGCGGTTATTTTTTTATCTTCCCGTACCCACTAAAAACTGCAAAGTAATTTAAATTCAATAGATTGATTTGTTTTGATTTTAACTTTCCATCTTTACAAATCTTCCCTTGTTTTCCAAAAGCCACATCAATCAGTTGGTGCTTTTGTAGGTGCATGGTTAAGATAACTGGCAAAAGCACCAACATCCTAGTATGGCAAATTGAGAGAAAGTATGACTAAAATAAACGGTTATTCTGCCAATAAGGGAAATGTTATGTTATTAAGTGACCACAAGATTAAAAAGTGACCACAAGATTAAAAGCCTCAAACCCGGTAAGAAAAAACAGACCTTGGCCGACGGTGGAGGGCTATCATTTGTCGTTGCTCCTATTTTCCGAGGCAGCACACGGTATTTTGTCTACAATTACCGCTATCACGGTAAAGCACAGAGGCGATTGTGGGAGGCCTACGGCATTCAGATAGGGTTTCAGGCAGGTTTGGAATAGCAGGCCTTGGTAGAGGCTGTGCTCCAGCTGGGTGTAAGTGTTGTTGGCCACGCGGATGATTTCTTTCACTTGTTCCAGTGTGCCGTAGCTCAGTGTGCGGGAATCTTCGCCGGTGAAGGCATCCAGCAGGCGGATTTTGTCTTGTAGCATGTCAAAATCGGCCTGCAGTTCGGGGGAAATATTTACTTTGCCATTGCGCAAAGCCTGCAATTGGGAGAGTGTGTTTTGCAGTTGCTCAGCAGTCAGCGCCACTTTATTATTAAAACGGCTGAACAGCGGATCGTTGGCCAACAGCAAATCCCCCATCTGGCGGGTCTGGCCGTCGGTGGTGGTGTAGCTGCCTTCCTGCGCCAGCGTGTTGCCGTCGCCCAGGCTGCGGTTGGTGTTGCGAAATTGAGTGTTGAGCGACCGCACCTTGGCCTGCTCCAGCGTGAGCAGCTCGCCTTCCTGGCTGATGCCGTCTTGATTGAGATCGCGCCAAACGCGCAATGAAGAGAACGCCTTGTCGGCCGCATCGATTTTGCCGTCGCCGTTGTCGTCCAAATCGGCCAGCGCGGCAAAACCGTGTGCCGCCATGCCGCCGTTTTTCAGGTGGGTGGCATCGCCGAACAGCTCGCTGCCGTTGTTGATGATGCCATCGCCATTGCGGTCGTACACCAACAGCCCGTCTTCTTTGCCTACCCAGCCTGAAGCGGTGCGGATACCGTCGCCGTCGTGGTCGAAGAGGCTACCTGAAAACTGGTTGGCAGCCACAGTGCTGATACCGTTGCCATCGAGGTCTAGGGCGAGGAGGGGATCGTAGATGTAGTGTTTTGCACCCTTATGAGTATTTTTCCATGGATTAAATCCATCAGGAAGATGATTGTATAGCCAACGAGAAAAGTCTTCTAAGTTCTCTTCTAGGAAACCCCCAACGCTTTCTTGATCAAAAGGTAGTTCTCCTTTTAATATTTTTTCTGCAATTTCAAAAGAATCTGTTATGTTCCGATGTAACTCATTTGTTCCACCTTTCCATGGATTCATGCTGTCTGGTAATGAGCCGTAAGCAAACTCAGACCAGTTATGAGCCATATCTTTATATTTATAAGCTTGCGGGTCAAGGATAAAATCTCTCATATTCTTAGTGTTGAGATCTCCTTCATGAAAGCGAGAATCTCCTAATTTCTCACGACCATATGATTTAATTCTTTGCTCTAATAGATAAAATGATGTTGATATCCTAGATTTATCTAATGGTGTTTTACCAGCTAGAGAGAATATCTCTCCAGAAAATATCATAGCATCACCAACTATATCTGTAATATCAGATGCTTTATATGTTCCATCTTTTTCAATTGATTCTTGTATTTTTGCATAACTCATATACATACTAGCAACAGAAGCTATCGAGGATGAGGATTTTGTAATAGGAGTACTTTTCCCTACTAAGGATAATCTAGCATCTGTAGTTTGAATTACACCGCTTACGCTTAAAGTAATGAATGGGTCATAATAACTTCTATCACTTGAAAAAGTATCCAGCATTGATTTGTATGTGCTTTCTATAGAGTCTTTCCCTTTGCTAGTAGTTGAAACATAATCAATTATTTCTGCTATGAATAATCAATTATTTCTGCTATGAAATTTTGTAATTTAGCAATATTAACTCCCATTTTAAATCCTTCCTATATATTATCGATTAACATAAATAGCTTTTTATTAAAATAAAAAGCAGGAATTAAAAAACACGAAACATACCAAATTATATATATTACTATTGATAATTTATCTATATAAGAAATTAGAATAATAAGAAAAAATAATGTTATTAGTCCATTAGGTATAAAAATTATACTCGTTATAAAGTTAATTGTTTTATTGTCGTAGTGGTAACATAGTTCTCTTATCTGCTTTGCAGTTCTCATCTGGATAGTTTTGTATCCAATATAAGTTCCTAAAATTTGACATGTGCAAGGTATTAGGAATCCTTTTATGCTTATCTTGAAATAAGAAGACAGGAGAACCCATAACAGACACCCTGAAAGTTGAATAAAAAACAGAAATTTATATTGACTTAACCAATCTGTTAAATTATCTAATTTAATTTTCATACTATTATTAATAATTTTATAGTGACAAGTACATTGTGTGATTGCTAGTTATTAATTTTAAACATTAATTTTGCAATAGCTTAATTACCCATTTACAGGTAGCCTGAAAGCGTATGGGCATAAATGCCGCCCTATCTATGTTTGCCAGCCTTTTGTGATGATTGAAATAATATTGAACTTCCGTATGCGACAGGCTACCTAAAGGCGTAAGCTTCGGTGAAGCTAAAACATTGGCTCGGACGAAGCGGAAGCACTGCGGCCGCAAAGTTAGCGGACGAAGCTAAATTTTTGATTTTACGTCATGTTGCTTGGCGTGACAAGAATTTTATTTTGTATAGAAGCGATAAGAAGAAAGAAACTGTTGGCACGAGTTGCAATCTTGCCTGCAGGCTACCTGAAACCAGCCGCTCTCCGCTGCTGCATTTGCACTCTACAAAAGACAGCTGCTGCTGTTGGCCAATCTTGGGCTTTACCTAATCGGCGTTGCCCTTTTTAGCAAGCCATGAGGTTGCTTTGCTGCAGGTGTTGCTTTTAGGTAGCCTTTTCCATTTGGTTATGCCGTTATTTGGCTGTTCCATTGCTTGGGGCTTTGCCTGGGGGCGGCTTGGATAATAGTTTTGCTTGAATGGCACGGATTTGGTGGGATTGTTGCAAAGAAGCTGCATAGTTTGGGTGTGTGAGTGCTTTTGTTGGTGTTTAGGATGTGGCATATGGCGGTTCGCATTTATAATTATGAGCATAGAATGCGGCTTTGATAAAAGCCTGCCAAATATACGACAGCCTGAAATGATTAGCATTTCAGGCTATTTTGTGTTAGCTGCTAAGTTTCAGGTAGCCTTATGCTATATGCCGCTGTAGGCTACCTGAAAATGTCCACACACACATCATATAATATCGAAGGGGAGCCGGAATTGCATAAGCCATCAGATGTTTATATCAAGCGCGCTGCTGCGTTTCTGCCGAATCCGCCGGTGAGCAATGAGCAGATGGAAGCTGTGCTCGGTATGGTGGGGGATATGCCTTCGCGGGTGCGCAAGATGATTTTGCGCTCCAATGCCATTACTTCCCGCCATTACGCCATTGATCCGCACACCCGTCAAACCACTCATAGCAACACGGAGCTGGCTGCGCAGGCGGTGTGCGGTTTGCTGGAGCAGGGTTTGCGTGCGGAAGAAATCGGCAGCTTTGCCTGCGGCACGTCTTACCCCGACCAGATTTTGCCCGGCCATGCGGTGATGGTGCACGGGCTGCTGCCGCAGATTCCACCCTGCGAGGTGGTGAGCACGGCTGGCGTGTGTGTGGCGGGGATGGCGGCGATGAAGCAGGCCGAACGCGCGGTGCGTACCGGGGAATGTAGCGAAGCGGTGGCAGCAGCTTCGGAAACGGCTTCGGCAGTATTGCGCGGCGAGCGTTTCCGTTGTGAAACCGACAGCCTGCGCCTGCAGGGTGCCAAGCCGGAAATTGCGTTTGACAAGGATTTTTTGCGCTGGATGCTGTCGGACGGTGCCGGCGCGGTGCAGCTGGGCAGTGAGCCGCTGGCCGGGCAGTTGAATTTTAAAATCCATTGGATTGATTTGCTGTCGTATGCCAACGAGATGCCGGTGTGTATGTATGCCGGTGGCGAAGTGGGGCAGGGCGGGGAGTGGCTGAGCTGGAAAGATGTCGATGCCGATGAGTGCGCCAAGCGCAGCCTGATGGTGGTGAAGCAGGATGTGAAGCTGTTGAATGAAAATATCGTGGCTTACACGGTGGAAAAGCCGCTGTGCCGTCTGATTGCCAAGCACGGCCTGCAAGCCGGCGAGATTGATTGGTTTCTGCCGCATTACTCCTCCGATTTCTTCCGCAGTAAGTTAGCCGATGGTCTTGCTGCAGCGGGGCTGCCGATTGCCGAAGAAAAATGGTTTACCAACCTGCACTATAAAGGCAACACCGGCTCGGCGGCGATTTACATTATTTTGGAAGAGTTTATGCGCCGCACGGATATCCGAAATGGCCAGAAAATCCTATGCTACATTCCCGAAAGCGGCCGATTTTCCACTTGTTTTATGTTGCTGGAAGCGGTGTATGCCTGAGGCTACCTGAAAACCCAGATTCTGCTTGTTTGGAACTATTCAGCATGGATATCAACGACATTCCGCAAGACGACAGCCCCAACTATCGTGGGCATCAAAAAATTATCTATGGCACGCACAATGGCCGTTACCAAGCCGCCACCAGCACCGGCTGGCAAGACGAATCCTACGCCACTGTACAGGCCGTGGCCGAGTTGGAGGAACAGGCCGAAGCCGCCAAGCAGGCCGTGGAACGTGGCGAGCGCTCCGCTTTGTATTACCGCATGTTCCGCAGCCGATACGACGAAGTCGGCCTGGCTATGGCCGCCGGCGTAGGGCGCTGGCAGCTGCGCCGCCATTTACAACCAGTCGTGTTTGAGGGGCTACCTGAAAAAACCTTGGCTAAATACGCCCAAGCGTTGGGTATCAGCTTGAGCGAACTGCGGCAACCGTTGTGAGGCGATGGATGGAGCAGGATAGCAACCTTGTTTTTCCTCTGTATTAGGCGATGGGTGTAATAGGGCCTTTGTAAAGACAATTGCTGAAAATTTATTTTACAGCTGAGAGTTTGAAACGCTTGTTTATCCTAATGATAAGCAAGCGTTTTTTGTGTAAGGGCTAGGGGCGGTTGACATTGGGTTGTGTTTGCCCGATTTTGCGGTGCCCTGTGCCATTTATGATCTAGGTTTGTGTTGTATTACGATTAAAACCTCATAAAGGGTAGGGAGGAGAAAGTTACCTGAAATTTAGGAGGACATGGCAGCACGGTATTTTATTGCTATTTTGTTGCGTATTATAGAGAATTTTGTAATAGATATTGCTGCTAAGCTACAAGTTGATTCAAGCTAGGAATAGCTTGTAATTTACTTAGGGAGGTTACTCAATAAAGTGAAGCTTCGGCTCGGGCAATAGGAAACGAGCGTATTTATGCTTGGTTTTTGGGTGGTATTTAAGTGTTTGTATATCCAGGAATTATAATATTATGTTCGCTACCTAAAAACCGCCTGAAATGTGTAGTTGATGTGGCTTGTATAAGTAGAGAGTGTTACAAATTTGTTGCAAGTTTTTGTAAAAGAAATCCAACCAAGCGATAAGCGGCTAGGATGATACGTTAACTGCCTGTATTATGCCAGCCTCAATTTGCCCACGGGTTTAGAATACGTAGTCTATTGAATTTATTTGAATAAAATAAAGTCACTCTGCAAAAATAATTTAAGTTTTGTATGGCCTGACAAGCGTAGGAAGAAATCGATGGTGATTGATGTAAATAAACCGATGGGCTTTTCCGTTGTTTAATGTGTTTTATTTTTTGATTCTTTAATTTTGGAAAGTTAGGAAGCTGAATTATATGAACAAAGTTTACCGTACCGTATGGAATGAATGTACCAACACTTGGGTGGCTGTGCAGGAAACAGCTAAGGCTCATCGGAAGTCTGGTCGCAGCAGAGTTGTAGATGTTGGTGTGGCAGCATTGTCCTTTTTTGGTGTTAAAGCAGTTACGCTTTCTGCCGCTATTGCCGGTTTGTTTGCTATGAGCAGTACAGAAGCTTATGCTGCGCCTGGTATTTATATTAATGATGGGCATGATTCTGGTTGTACGGCAACGTTCGATAACGGTAATGCAAGCGGGCTGTATGCGATTAATCAGAATGGTCCGGATAATAATTGGAGAGCTTGGGGATATTGGGGGCTGGACAAGGTTCTAATTACCCCACCATTAATGGTACTCATTTTGGTGTACAGGTGGGAAGTTCCTTCCGTCCATGCTTTTCTGTTGAAGATGCAGCAAACGGTGCAACTAATCTGACCGGTGCTGAAAAACGTGAAACTCAGACTAACCGCACTTTGTTTTATGGCGATAAATGGAGTGCTACTGATAAAGATAATGGTGCTAAAAACCTGACGCTGGGCGGCCGTCTGGATGTCAATAGTGGCATCATTGGCATCGGTAACCGTGGTACGAACGGGGTTGATCCCAACTTCACTCCGAATGGTGAATATAAAGATACGAATGGCAACCTGTATCGTTCATCGAACAGCATCCGCATGGGTACCGGCATCACGTTGGATGAGGCCAATAATAAAGAGGCATCCGTCGCTATCGGTGTGGATACCGTGTCTTCCGGCTTGCGGGCGGTGGCCGTCGGTTGGGATGCGCAAGCCATTGGCAATGAGAGCGTGGCTTACGGCGTGCACGCCAAAGCTTCAGCTACGCAAGGCGTAGCTTTGGGGCCGTCTACCCAGGCCATTGGCAGTCAATCGACCTCCATCGGTAACAACACCATCGCCAGGGGCAATTCTTCCGTCTCCATTGGCGGGGACGACCTGAATGCGGTAGCCAGTACTACGCCGCTGGTCAGTACCAGCCCCGCTAATAACAACGATGCGCTGAACGATACGGCTGCGGCGGCTAAATATAGAAACCTGACGGGGCAGAACCTGGTCGACTTTACTTCTACCGCCGGCCGCTATATCGGTACCGAGGCGGGCGACGGCGCGGTTTCTTTGGGTGTGCAGGCCAAGGCAACAGGCGCCTTGTCAACCGCCTTTGGTACCAAAACGTCGGCAACCGGCATCGCTTCAGTGGCATTGGGCGTTGGCGCAAGCGCTGATAAAGAAAACGCCGTAGCATTGGGCGCGGGCAGCACCACGGCTGCAGCGGCTACGTCAGAAAAAACGGCAACCGTGGGTTCAATCACTTATGGCAGTGCGGCTAATCCGTTTGCTGGCAGCGGCAGCGTGACTGCCGGTGACCAGGTTTCTATTGGTTCGGCTGGTTTCGAACGCCAAATCAAACACGTTGCTCCAGGCGCTATTAATGCTGCCAGCACCGATGCCATCAACGGCAGCCAGCTGTTTTATGTAACGCAAGGATTGCAAAACCAGATTGGTGCTGCGAAAACGCATTACTATAGCGTAAAAGGCAGTGGTGCTACCGACGGAAACTACAACAACGACGGCGCAACTGGTACGCATGCACTAGCCGCTGGCGTAAATGCGTCTGCTTCTGCAGAGCATTCGGTAGCCGTAGGTTCTGCAGCCAAGGCAATGGATAAAGGAACTGTTGCGTTTGGTAATGATGCTCAAGCGACAGGACGAGATGCGCTGGGTATTGGTACGACAACTCGTGCAAACGGAATGGGCGCAACCGCAATCGGTAATACGGCTGAATCAACCAAGCATGGGGTTGCTATCGGTAATGGCGCACATGCAAAAGCTACGGGCGGTTATTCCACCGCGGTCGGTACCGGTTCCAAAGCTATGGGAGATGCTGCAGTAGCATTAGCTAATGATGCGAAGGCTGGAGGACGAAGTTCTGTTGCAGTTGGTAGAGAAGCTAATGCAGGGGGTGATGCTGCGATTTCTATCGGGGAATCGGCTGCTGCTAATGCTGCACAAGCTATTGCAATGGGTCGTGAAGCCAAGGTTACTAAAAATAATAATATCGCTATTGGCTATAAGTCCTCGGCTACCGGCGAAAGGACGGTCGTGGTCGGCCCGAATGCAATTGCGACTGCTGATGATGCGACCACAATCGGGAGTGCGGCAACAGCAACAAAATTACGCAGTTCGGCATTCGGTAGTAATGCGAAAGCTGACGGTATTGATTCCTCCGCATTAGGACAAGGTGCTGAAGCCAAAGCGGATAGCGCAACAGCTATCGGTTCTAAGGCTATTGCTTCTCAGGGCAGCTCCACCTCTATAGGTACTGAGGCTAAGGTGGCAGCCGCCAGCGGTGTTGCTATCGGTGCGGGTGCGAAAGTAGAAGGTGCTGGACAATATGGTACTGCCATCGGTTCTGGCGCATCGGCAACCCATTCTAGGTCTGTTGCATTGGGTAGTTCTTCGACTACTGAAAATGCGGTAGGTACAAATACTGCAACGGTAGGCAATATCACTTACGGTGGTTTTGCGGGAACCAATCCTGTTGCGACAGTAAGTGTTGGTAATGGCAATGAAAAACGTACAATTACCAATGTGGCCGCGGGCCGCATCAGTGCCACCAGCACCGACGCCATCAATGGTAGTCAGCTGCATGCTACACAAACGGTGATTGGCAATGTGGCCGGCAGCGTGAAGAATATCTTGGGTGGTAATGCAGCCGTAGGCGCCGATGGCAAGCTCAGCATGAGCAATATTGGTGGTACAGGCAAGGGCAATATTCACGAAGCCATTCAAGCCAGCAGAACCACGGTGTCTTCTAACAACGGCAGCCTTACGGTCACCAAAACGACCAATGGAACAACTGGCGCAGATAACTACGATCTGAGTGTCAACGCCCAAGGCTTGGCCGAGTCTGCCCAGCTGCCGGTGGTCTACACCAAAGCTGACGGCAGCAAAGTGTACAAACACACTGACGGCAAGTTCTACACCCAGCCTAACGGCGCAGGTACCCAAGTAGCAGCTGGCGATGTAATTGCCAGCATGCAGAATGCCGCTGGCTCCACCACTGAGCCGACCACATTGGCCAATGTGAAGAGCAACCTGGCTGATACAACCAATGCTGTAAACAACCCGGCCAACAACAGCCGCGCTGATTTTGCAGGCAAAGGCAACAATGCCGCTACCGTAAACGACGTATTGAACGCTGGCTTCACCGTACAAGGCAACGGAGTTAATAAGGACTTCGTCACCCACGGCGACACCGTCAACTTCGCCAACGGCCAAGGTACTGTAGCCAAAGTAACGAGTACCAACGGCGTAACTACCGTTAAGGTTGATACCCCGATGACCTATGCCGATGCTTCAGGCAACCCCACTAATACGCCAACTAACAGGGTGAACTTAGTAGGCGGTACCGCAGGCAACCCGGTTACCTTAGGTAACGTAGCGGACGGTACTGTTGCCGCAGGCAGCAAGGAAGCTGTAAACGGCGGTCAGCTGTATGCCACCAACCAAAACGTGGCTAAAGGTATCAACTTCGGCGGTACTACTGGCAGCAACAACTACAAGCTGGGTGACACTATCAACGTGAAAGGTGACAGTAACATTACCAGCACCACTATAGCTGGCGGCACACAGTTGGCGTTGAACCCGAACCTGAACGTAACCAGCGTAACCACCACCGATGCAGCTGGTAATAAAACTGTTACCAACGGTAGTGGCGTAACCATCACTCCGGCAGCAGGTGGTGGTAACCCCGTTAGTCTTACCACCGGTGGTCTGAACAACGGCGGCAACAAAATTACCAATGTTGCTAGAGGTACGGATGGCACGGATGCAGTTAACGTGAATCAGCTGAATGCGGCTAAAGCAGCAGCCACCAGCAAGATAGAAGCAGGCAACGGTATTAGTGTTAGCAGTACGCCAAATGCTGATGGCAGTACCACCTACAAAGTGGCTGCCGACACCACTGCGTTGAACGTGGGCGACGGCACCGGTGGCAACCCGGCTGGTAAAGTGATTGCTCCGGCTCCCGCTGATGCTAACAAACTGGCTACTGCCGGCGATATAGTCAAGGCCATCAACAACAGCGGCTTCAACATCGATGCTGGCGGCAATGTAGCGGGTAATCATTCTGCTACGCTCGCCAAACCCGGCAGCACTCTGACCCTGAAAGCGGGCAACGGGTTGACTGTGAAACAGGAGGTGGACGGCAATGGCAATCAGAGCTACACCTACGCCCTGAATGCCCAATCTGTGGTGCAGAGCGCCCAAACCCCAGTGGCGTACACCAAAGCTGACGGCAGCAAAGTGTACAAACACACTGACGGCAAGTTCTACACCCAGCCTAACGGCGCAGGTACCCAAGTAGCAGCTGGCGATGTAATTGCCAGCATGCAGAATGCCGCTGGCTCCACCACTGAGCCGACCACATTGGCCAATGTGAAGAGCAACCTGGCTGATACAACCAATGCTGTAAACAACCCGGCCAACAACAGCCGCGCTGATTTTGCAGGCAAAGGCAACAATGCCGCTACCGTAAACGACGTATTGAACGCTGGCTTCACCGTACAAGGCAACGGAGTTAATAAGGACTTCGTCACCCACGGCGACACCGTCAACTTCGCCAACGGCCAAGGTACTGTAGCCAAAGTAACGAGTACCAACGGCGTAACTACCGTTAAGGTTGATACCCCGATGACCTATGCCGATGCTTCAGGCAACCCCACTAATACGCCAACTAACAGGGTGAACTTAGTAGGCGGTACCGCAGGCAACCCGGTTACCTTAGGTAACGTAGCGGACGGTACTGTTGCCGCAGGCAGCAAGGAAGCTGTAAACGGCGGTCAGCTGTATGCCACCAACCAAAACGTGGCTAAAGGTATCAACTTCGGCGGTACTACTGGCAGCAACAACTACAAGCTGGGTGACACTATCAACGTGAAAGGTGACAGTAACATTACCAGCACCACTATAGCTGGCGGCACACAGTTGGCGTTGAACCCGAACCTGAACGTAACCAGCGTAACCACCACCGATGCAGCTGGTAATAAAACTGTTACCAACGGTAGTGGCGTAACCATCACTCCGGCAGCAGGTGGTGGTAACCCCGTTAGTCTTACCACCGGTGGTCTGAACAACGGCGGCAACAAAATTACCAATGTTGCTAGAGGTACGGATGGCACGGATGCAGTTAACGTGAATCAGCTGAATGCGGCCTTGGGTGCTTTGAGCGGTACCAACAATGCTAACATCATTGCTCTGGATGCCAAAGTTAACGATGTAGCTAATACGGCCAATGCTGGTGTGGCCCAAGCCATTGCTACTGCAGGCCTGCCGCAGGCTTACTTGCCGGGCAAAAACATGGTGGCTGTGGGTGGCGGCTACTACAAAGGCGAAACCGGTTATGCCGTTGGCTTCTCCACTATTTCTGATAGCGGTAACTGGATTATTAAAGCTACCGGCAGCGGTAATTCACGTGGTAACTTCGGTGCTTCTATCGGTGCAGGCTATCAGTGGTAAGCTGAAAGAGGCTACCTGAAAATCTAAGCATAGAATTTTCAGGTAGCCCTACTGGATTCTCCAAAATAAACAACCCAAAGGAAAAAATTATGAAATTTGCTAAAGTAGCCCGTTGCACAGCAGCTGTGGCCACTATCGCCATAGTATTGTCTGCCTGTTCCTCACTAACAAGAGTAAGCTCAAGCGGTACTACTGACCAGCCGGTATGGCCAAAGTGGGATCGGGTAACCCTCAATAAAACCCGTGGCACCTTCCCTGATTTGGGCAGTCTGAACCAAGTGAGAGCTGGCTTGACCAAAGACGATTTGTACTACCTGATCGGCCGTCCGCACTACGGTGAAATGTGGCGTCCGCGTGAATGGAACTACCTGTTCCACTTCCATACTCCCGGCCAAGGTACCAATGGCGTAACTACTTGCCAATTTAAAGTGTTGTTCGACAAAAACGTGTTCAGCAACGAAACCTACTGGCACGCTGTTGATCCCGAAAACGCCACCTGCCCACCACTATCACAAGAGTCTGCAGCCCCTGCACAACAGCAGCACCGCTACACGCTGAGTGCAGATGTATTATTTGCGTTCGACCGTAGCGGCGAATATGATTTACAACCACGTGGACGCGAAGAGCTGAGCGAATTGGCCGCTAAATTGAGAAACTTCGAGCAGCTCAATAGCATCACCGTAATCGGCCACACCGATTACCTCGGCTCAGATGCCTATAATCAAAATCTATCGCAGCAGCGCGCCGAAACTGTGCGCCGTTATTTGGCAGCTCAAGGCTTGCCGGCTGACAAAATCCACGCAGTTGGCATGGGCGAATCCCAGCCAGTTAAGCAGTGCGATAACCACGGTGGACGCAACCAGCTGATCACCTGCCTGCAGCCCAATCGTCGTGTGGAGATCCAAGTAGACGGCTACGGCAGCCGCTAAGCTTGCCTACAGGCAGTTTTGTTGGTACTCAGTTGGCAATAAATAAACCTTTCTGTTTCGGCAGAAAGGTTTATTTATTGCAGGGGAGGAAACTGGCATAAGACTTGCTTGGAATTAGATAGCTCTTACATATCTGTTTCACCTGTCAGGATTTTGCTGGCGGATTTTCGGTTTTATGTAAAAGTTGCTGCTTGGCGAGGAAGTTTAAGTGCCGCGGCGATCAATTTTTTGTTTACTTGATGAGGGATATACCATGCCTTTCGTATATTGGACTTCCGATTTGGACACCGGACTCGACGATATCGATGCACAACACCGCCAATTGGTTAATTATACTAATAAGTTGTATGATGCCAGAGAAGCTAACGATAAAGAAGCTATCGAGCTGGAACTCCAACACCTGATTGACTACACCGTAGAACACTTCAGCTACGAAGAAATGATGTTGGAGGAGGCACAGTACCGTCTGGTAGAGCAGCACAGAAAAGTGCATCAAAACTTCGTAAACCGTATGAGTACCCTGCAAGCCCGTTATCACAACGGCGACCTTGAAGCCTTGGATGAAGTAATTACTTTATGTGAAGGCTGGTTGTTCCGCCACATCCGTATTAACGACCATGGCTACGTTGACAGCGTGAAAGCATCCGGCATCCGCTCTTAATCTGAGTAGATTTTGCTCCATAGGCTACCTGAAAATCGTTTCAGGTAGCCTGTTTGTATAGCCATCCAGAATAGGAATGATACGGTGTTGCCTTGTCTTGCTACTGTTTTTTGTCTGTAGTTCGGCGTCTTCATCCTACTTGGGAAGACTATATTAAGGAGCACATTATAAATAGAATGCAGAAATGATTTACTCCTCTGGTATATATTGAACATTACTTATCCGTATTACTTTGCAGCTCCATCCCAGCTATGAAGGGAGCTTTCATGAACCTACTTGATGAAACTATAAAACACAACAAACACTTCGTTGAAAGCGGCGAATGCGTAGAATTTTTCAGCAATAAATACCCTGAAAAGAAACTGGCCATCCTATCCTGCATGGATATACGTATTTTTCGAGCTGCTGTATGCCGCCTTAAACTTGAAAAACGGCGATGGCAAAGTTATCCGTAATACCGGCGCTATAGTGCTGCACCCGTGGGGTTCAGGAATACGCAGACTCTTGGTGGTTGTGTTTGATTTAGATGTGGAAGAAATCATGGTGGTGGTGCATCATGACTGCAGCATGTGCGGCTTTTCTCCCAATCGCCCGTTTAATAAGGCCCGCGCCGCCAGCATTCCGGAGGCGAACACCAACATCCTATGTCATACTGGTATTGACTTAGACGTCTGACTCACCGGCTTCGATAATGCTGACGACAGCGTACGCCAACCGTGAAGTCCATCAAACAACACCTGCTGATGTCTGAGTGCATCGCCGTATGCGGCTTGGCTATCCACCCTGCTACCGGCAAGCTCACCGTGGTGGTGGAAGGCAATAAAAAAGCCGCCGAGTAAATGCCGCTTTGTCCAATAGCCTGCGCTTCATGCCCGCTGCTCTAGTTTTCAGGTAGCTTTTTACTGATGTCTGCGGCGTGGTATTTAGTGGTCGCCTACGGTGTCGGCAGCACGGGTTAGACCTTGGGATAGGGATTCCACCATGGAGGAGTAGCCGTCACCTTGCTGCGGGGTTTTGATGTTGAATGGGGTGGTGCGGCCGTTCGGCCATTGGGCATAGCCGCTCACGAGGGTGTGGCCTTGGAAGCTGCCTTGGAATTGTTCGATATAAATCTTGAGCACGGGCAGGCCGTTGCCGCGGCCGTAGGGCACGAAGCGGGCGCTGCCGTGGCGGTTGAGCCGGTTGCTGAAGGCGGCGGCAAGGCTTTGATCCAGCGGGGCGGCCCATAGGTGGTGGCGGGCGAAGTTGAGGCGGTGGGCGTCGGTTTGGTAAACGAGGCCGCCTTGGCCGAGCGGCTCGGCCAGGATGATTTGCACGGCGGTTTGGCCACTGCTTTGGCCGGCGGGCGGCACGAAGGCGCTGTCGGGCAGGCTGAAATACTGGGTAGCGGGGGTAGAGGCACAGGCAGCCAGCAGCAGGGCTGTGGCGGCAGCGGACAGTTTGGCAAACAAGGACATCAGCGACTTCCTTTCGGGGTAGGGTCGGTGGCGGAAGAGTTGAAAATCAGGGCGTTGGGTTGCTCTTTGAGGGTGTTGAGCACGGGCGCGGCCTGTTGCAGGGTGCGGTCGATGCTGCGCAGGGTTTTCTGCACGTCGCCATACACGGGCGATTGCGGGGATACGCCCTGCAGGGTAGTGCGCAGTTCGGCCAGGGTGCGGTTGAGCTCGCCGGGCAGCTGTTGGGTTTGCGGCTGGCCGAGCAGGCGGTTGGCTTGGGCGAGCGTGCCTTTCAGCTCGGTTAGGCTGCCGTTGAGTTCGCGTACGGTTTTATCCAGCGGCAGGCGGTTGAATTTATCGAGTAGGGCGGATACCTGCTGCTGCAAATCGCCCAGGCTGCCTCCGTTGCGGCTGGCAATCACAGTGTTGCCCTGATAGCTGGCGGCGGGTTTGAGCACGCTTTGGCCGGGGGCTTCGGAAAGCTCGACAAACAGGGAGCCGGTGAGCAGGTTGTTGCTGGAAAGGGTGGCGCTGAGGCCTTTATTGAGGGCGCGGCTGATTTGGTCGGCCCAGGCTTCTTTGCTTTGGCTGTCGGCGTTGATTTCGAGGCGGGAGGGATCGATGCGGATGCGCACGGGAATCCAGCCGTTATCGAACAGGTTGAGACTGTCGTTGCGGCTGAAATAGGGCACATCAGTTACCGTGCCGATGGGGATACCTTTGTATTCCACGGGCGCGCCGGCGGCTAGGCCGCGCACGCTTTGTTTGAAGAAGACCACATAATACAGCGAGCGTGCGTCGGCTTGGTTGTCCACGTCGGCACGGCTGTCGTAGAGGGGGAAGAGGGTGTTGTTGCCTACTTGGCTGCCTTTGTTGCCGCCGGGCGGGTCGTCGAAGGCGATGGCACCGGAAATCAGGGCGGGCAGGGAAGGAGTGTCCACTTTGAGGCCGCTGCCGCCGAGCTCGATTTTGAGGCCGCTTTGCAGCCAGAAGCGCACGTTGTTGCCGATGAGTTTGTCGTTGGGGCTGCCTATGAAGATTTGGTAGTCGGTGGTTTTAGACACGGGGTCGAATTTCGCGCCCTCTACGATGCCCACCACGATGTCGCGGTACATCACCGGGCTGCCGCCGCTAAGAATTTTGCTGCTGCCGCCTTTTAAGCGCAACCGCAGGCCGCCTTGGGAGAAGGCAGACACGGGCGGCACATCGGCCACGGTGAATTCGCGTGCTTCTTCCGGGCTTTTCCCGGGCATCAGGGCGATATACGAGCCGGACACGAGCGTGCTCAAGCCGGTGATGCCGCTTTGGTCCACGCGCGGTTTCACCATCCAAAATTGGCTGTCTTTACGGATCATGTCTTTAGCTTCGCCGGTGAGCTGGGCGGTGAGTGCTACGCCTTCCTGGCTAGGGCGCAGGTGGATGGCGGTAACGCGGCCCACGTCTACATCCAACACCTTAATCACGGTGTTATTCACTTCAATGCCCTCGGCATTACTCATATACAGCGTGACTTCCGGGCCGGTGTTGCGGATGTGGTCGAACAGCAGCCAGCCGCCGGTGAAGAGGGCAATGAGCGGAATCAGCCAAACCATAAAGGAAAAACTGCGGTTGCGGCGGATTTTTGCCTGTGGTTCGCGTGTGGAAGAAGGTTTATTCATTGTGTGATTTGCGTTTTATGGAAGAGGTTTTCAGGTAGCCTATGCTGCGTTGGGGCTACCTGAAAATGGTTCGGGCAGCCCTAATGGTTTCAGGTAGCCTTTGTGTTGCGCTGGGCAGCTTTGTCCCACATCAGGCGCGGGTCGAAAAAATGTGCCGACAGCATGGTGAGCAGCACCACCAAGCAGAAATACAGCGCCGCCGGCCCGGGCACAACTCGCGCCATGTGCGTGCGGAAAGTGGACATCAGCATGATGATGACGAAAATATCAATCATCGACCAACGCCCGATGGATTCCGTAAGCAAATACAGCTTGGAAAGCTTCTGCGGCGCCATCTTGGTGCCGAACTTCGCCGCATACAGCAGCACGCCCATGGCGATGATCTTCAGCCACGGCACCATAATGCTGGCGCTGAAAATAATCATGGCAATGTAGTGGTCGCCGTCGCGCCACATAAACTGGATGCCGCTGAAAATCGTGCTGCGTTCGATAACCGTGGGGTTGGACGACACCATAATCGTCATCAGATTGGCCGGCAGCAGCAAAATCACAGAAGTAATCAATAGTGCCAAGCTCAAGCTCAGACTGTTTGGCCGCCGTTTGTGCAGCCCCGAGCCGCAAATTTCGCATTCGGTTTCGTGTGCCGGCCGCTCAAACAAACACTTGCCGCAAAACACCGAGCCGCCTTCTGGTCGCACCAAATCCTTATCCCCACGCAGCCGCTGGATTTGGTAATACACCCAATGCTCCGGCACGGAAAGCGCAGTGCGGATAAGCAGCACGGACAGCACAAACATCAAATAAAACGCCGGCCCGAAATACACTTCCGCCACTTTGCCTAGCTTGATGTAGGCCACCAGCGTGGAAATAAAAAACACATCCACCATCATCCAGCCGCGCAGCCGCACCAGCCAGCGCGTGGCCCGCAGCACACCAGGCGGCGGCTTGCCCCACAGCAGCCCGCCATACACATACAAACACAGCAGGCAGAAGAAAAACGGCGCGCCGAAGGTGAGCACAAACATCACCTCGGCCAAAAAGCCGGATTTCTGCAAAATCAGCACCTTCATCATTTCCGGCATAGTGAGCGGCACCTCTAGGCCCAACACCGTAACATGCATATACAGCCCGGAAAACACCACCGCCAGCATAACCAGCGAAGCCAAAGCCAGCGCCAGTGGCAGCAGAAACGGGTTGGTTTCCACACGCGCCAGCGGATGGCCGCAGCGCGGGCAAAACGCCGCTTTCCCCGGCTTGAGCGGCGGCAGGCGCAGCTCAAGCCCGCAGGAATGGCAGGAAATATAGTGTGCCGGCATTACCGCCTTCGGCTGATAAGGTCGGTAGCGGCGCGCGCGGCGCAAGCGGGTAGCGAATTTCAAAAGGAAACCGGAAGATAATGAAAAATGATGATTATAGCCTAAAGCGGATTGGCAGCAATAGCTTAGGGGCTGTTGACAACTGCTGGTTTCCGCGTCTTTTTGCCCCAAAGGCGGCATCTTCCGCGTTGGAAATTCTCGCAAGGTGTCCAACCTTACTGCGGTTTCCGCCTTGAATCTGCCGCCTTTGGGGCAAAAATCCGCTTGGAAAAGTAGCTGTCAGCAGACTCTAGCAGGTTTTCAGGTAGCCTTGGCTGGGGAGAAGGCTAGCTGAAAAATAATCGGTATTGGAAAAAAGAGTTGGGCAGATAGTGTTCAGGTAGCCTCTTTGTGTAAAAGACAGGCTACCTGAAAATGGTGGAAGCGGTATCTGCTGTCCGCAAAAAAAGGCTACCTGAAAAATCGTGGCTGTTGCGGATAGGAGTTTGGTGTGGAAGTGCGGCACACTGTTTCAGGTAGCCTGAAGCAGCAAGTTAGGATTGAGTTTAGACGATGGCGGTGGCCAGCCACAGTTTGGCCGCGAAGAAGATAAACAGAGCGCCGGTACCACTTTTACCGAACACAGCCACACGGCTGTATTTGGTGCCCACACGGCCAACCGAGTTAGCCATCAGAATCAGCATACCCATGCACAGCAGGCTGCACAGCTGGAAGGTGCCGCCCAAGAGCAGGAAGCTCAGGTGCGGGTGTTCATAGCGGATATCGACAAACTGCACCATGATGGCTGGGAAAAACAGCAGGCTTTGCGGATTGAGCAAGGAAATGGTGAGCGATTTGCGGAACACTTGCAGCAGGGTGCCTTCGGCAGCATGATGCAGTTTGAGCCAACCTTTGCGTAACAGCATGATGCCCAAATAGGCTAAGTATGCGCCACCGGCCAGTTGCAGCAAGTGGAAGCCACAATCAACACACCATTGCCGACAAAGATACCGGCGAAGGCACTCCAACCTGTTTTGGTGCCGTATTGCCTGACCACTGATAAGCAGTAAATCATATTCGGTCCGGGCAGCAACACCAGCAGCAAAACGGCTAGCAAATAAGCAGAAAAATTAATAATACCGAACATTTATATACTCCCAAATACTCAGGTGGCCATACTATTACAACTGGTTTCTTGATTAGAATACTGCTTAAGGAAGCCTGTGATAGGTAAAATAGATGATAAATTTCCGCCTCATTCGCCATTTGTGGATGTTTTTTGCCGTGGCCGAAGAAGAACACTTCGGGCGCGCCGCTGAACAGCTGAATATGTCGCAGCCGCCGCTCACCGAACATATCAAACAGCTCGAGCAGACCTTGGGTATGGTGTTGTTTGAACGCTCGCGGCGTGGTACCAAACTCACCGCTGCCGGCTATTCCATCCTGCCTGCCGTGCGCAAATTTGCCGAGCAGATGCAGCAGCTGCAAACCACCGTGCAGGAAATCGCCGCTGGCCATAGCGGCATTCTGCATATCGGTGCGATTACCGTGGCGCTGTTGGAAGTGGTGGTGCCGCTCATTGAGCACATCCGGCACTATCCCACACTCACCGTGCGGGTGCGCGAAATCGATAGCGGCGACGCCGAGCCGCTGCTGCAAGTGGGCGACATTGACCTCGCCTTCGCCCGCCTGGAAATTCCATGGGACAGCACCATCCGCCTGCACACCCTACGCCGCGAGCAGCTAGCCGTGGTGTTGCCGAAAAGCCATCCCTTTGCCAAACGAGAATCGATCGATTTAAAAGACCTGGCTTGCGAAGGCTTTGTGATGTTTGAGCGCGCAGTCAGCCCCGATTCCTTCGACGCCCTGCTTGCCGCCTGCCAACGCGCCGGCTTTGTGCCCAATATCCTGCACGAAGTGCGCTCTATCGCCTTACAGGTAGCCTTTGCCGGTTGCGAGCAGGAAGTGGCATTGGTGCCGGTGTCTTCCGAACGCTACCTGCCCGATAACGCCGTGTTGCGGCCGCTGAACGACGATATCCAAATCACCAGCGTGGTCCTGGCCTGGCATGAGGGGCAGCACGATCCGCTGTTGGAGAATGTGCTGGATTTGGTGCGGGAGTATTTTGGCGACAAGGGAGAGGAAGGGATAAAGGCTACCTGAAAATTTCAGGTAGCCTTTGGGAGATAAGGTATAACAACGGTATTTTGCCAGGTGGGGTGAATAAATACAGGTGTGCATTCTTTGAATCAAGTTCAACACTTCGGCGCGGGTATTAATGTTTCGTTGGATAAGGGTAGTCTGCCTAACAGTTATTCAAAATAAAGTAGAATGATAGCGAAATGAATTCACTTTAACTTCATTGCTCTAATAGTTTGATGGCCGGGAATGCTTGACCGAACTATTTAATATAGCTATCTTTCAATAAAAAATAAAAATATTTACATACGCACCGCAATGCTTTTCCCACTCCTTAAATAGAAAGGATCTTGCAATGCCTTGCTTCCCCCGCACTTTACCGCGTCTGACCGCTCTCCTGCTGTTGGCCTGTACTGCTGTTTCCGCTGCCGCACACGGTGACCACACCCATTGGGGCTACACCGGACATGACTCTCCCGAAAGCTGGGGCAACCTGTCTGAAGAATTCCGTTTGTGCTCCACAGGCAAAAACCAATCACCTGTAAACATTACCGAAACCGTTTCCGGCAGACTGCCTGCCATTCAAGTTAATTACCGTCCGAGTGCCGTAGAAGTTGAAAACAACGGTCACACCATCCAGGTTAATTATCCTGAAGGCGGCAACATCCTGACTGTGAACGGCCGTACCTACACCCTGAAACAGTTCCACTTCCACGTGCCGAGCGAAAACCAAATCAAAGGCCGCACTTTCCCGATGGAAGCCCACTTCGTCCACTTGGACGAAAACAAACAGCCTTTGGTATTGGCAGTACTGTATGAAGCCGGCAGAACCAACAACCGCCTGTCTTCCATCTGGAACGCAATGCCGATGACGGCAGGAAAAGTGAAACTGGATCAGCCGTTCAATGCCGCATCACTGTTGCCGCGGAACCTGCAATACTACCGCTTTGCCGGTTCGCTGACCACACCGCCATGCACCGAGGGCGTATCATGGTTGGTGTTGAAAACTTATGACCACATCGACCAGGCGCAAGCGGAGAAATTCACCCGTGCCGTTGGTTCACACAACAACCGCCCTGTACAGCCGCTGAATGCGCGGGTCGTTATTGAATAAGCAGTAAAGCCGCGAACAGAAAAGCAGCTTGCACTTTGGAAATTTGGAAGTGCAGGCTGCTTTTTTGGGTTTGAGTACAGGTCAGGCTGACATTTCAGACAGGGTGGCAATGGATTACAATAACAGAATTGTTAAAGGTCTTATCGGATACAAGCATCTGATAAAAATTAAGATATTAAAGTTGTCTGAAAGTTTGAAACAATGGTTTAAACGGCAAAAAGCGCATGTATACCGCACACACCCTACATATCGGTTTTAAAGTTTGTGCCGCTCGCAGGTAGTAAGGCTTGTGGCACAGCCAAGCACACGGCGGGTGGGAACGCAGGCTGCGGCTCATTGAAATCGTTTGTATTTTGCGAAGGGAGAATATTGATTTATGTTTTCAATATTAGGTGCAATATTATTTGGAGTTATAGCAACTATGACAGTGCTTGTTGCTTGCGGTTTGCCTTTGGGCGAATTTACAATGGGTGGACAACATAAAATCTTACCTAAAAAATTTAGGGTTGTAGCAGCCATTTCGGTGGCTATCCAAATTTTTGCAATGATAATTATTTTGCAAGCCGGAGGTTTTATTCCCTTGTGGTTTTCTTTTAAGGTTACTAAAAATATTTGTTTCTTCTTTGCCGCTTACCTATCTTTGAATACTATTATGAACATGATTTCAAAAAGCAGAAAAGAAAAATATGTGATGACTCCGCTTTCACTTATAGCCGGAATATGTTTTTGGATAACGGCATTTCAGATATAGTATGTAAAAGGGGCAAAGAACGCGTGCGTACCGCATGGCTTGTGTGACGCAGCTACGCACACGGTTGGTGGGATGCAGGCTATGGCTTGCTACGCTTACTAAAAGTTTGCTTTTCTAAAGTCTTTAGTTTCCACTTTAGGATTAAACTCTGTGCCCAAATAAATTGTAGCTTTACTATCCAACCAGCAAATAAAATTTGCCAAATGACTGGCATGATAATTAAATATTGCATCAATTTTATTTTTGTCAAATTTTAAGTATCCATTATCATCAAAATTAGTGAGGTTTTTTTGAGTAAAGTTTTTTTCTTCATTTTGATCAAATTTAGCATCGTTATGAATAATCATATGCCTTAATTTTATAGTCATATTTATCCATGGAATAACCTGTCTATCACTAAATAATAAAGGCAAATCATTTGTATTATTGCAACAATGCCTACAAACAATATATGGATAAATTAATGTTTTCGAATCAATGACGATATCCTTGGATGATATTGAGGTCTGATATTTTTTCTTCTTTATGTTAGCTAAATCCATATTAGGTAGATACAATTCTGTAATTTTTACCATAGCTTCATCAAGCGATGCTACTAACTCCACCAAAACAGGATAAGAAACATTGCTCATAAATTTTTCATTTTTAACATCATGCCAAATTGTTCTTATGTCTGTTGTTGTTGTCCAATCTCGATCAAAATCATCGCTAGCTATTAGTGAGTTATTCAAAATATCTAAAATATTACCCGGTATTAATTTTACGTCTTTAATACTTAATAATAATTCATTAACTGCTCTTAGAATGATAAAATTATTCATCGCATATTGAGTACGGTTACGATATGAGTTATAAATGTTCGCCAAAGTATCATTTGATTCACAATTAAGCTTTATAAAATGATTCATCTCAACTCCTAGAAATATAAAACTATTCCGCACCAAACAACAAATTCTCCTTAATCCCCCGAATCCTATCCCTCAACACCGCCGCCTCTTCAAACTGCAAATCCCTAGCCGCCTGCTGCATGGCTTTTTCCAGTTTGGCGATTTCTTTAATCGCGTCTTCTTCGTTGTGAATCTCGCCGACTTTAACCTTGTTCTTGCCTTTCAGACGGCCTTTGCCGCCGTCTTCTTCGTGGTACACGCCGTCGATGATGTCTTTGACCTGTTTTTTAATCTGCTGCGGCACGATGCCGTGTTCTTCGTTGAATTTAATCTGTTTTTCGCGGCGGCGTTCGGTTTCGTCGATGGCGGCTTTCATGGAGTCGGTGATTTTGTCGGCGTACAGGATGGTGACGCCGTTCACGTTGCGCGCGGCGCGGCCTATGGTTTGAATCAGGCTGCGGTGCGAGCGCAGGAAGCCTTCTTTGTCGGCGTCGAGGATGGCGACGAGGGAGACTTCGGGGATGTCGAGGCCTTCGCGCAAGAGGTTGATGCCGACCAGCACGTCAAACAATCCGAGCCGCAAATCTCTAATGATTTCAACGCGCTCTACGGTGTCGATGTCGCTATGCAGGTAGCGCACTTTGATGCCGAGTTCGCTGTAATAGTCGGTGAGTTGCTCCGCCATGCGTTTGGTGAGGGTGGTAACGAGCACGCGTTCGCCTTTTTGGATGCGATCGTTGATTTCGCTCATTAAGTCGTCGACTTGGGTGGCGACGGGACGGATGATGATTTTGGGGTCGACCAACCCTGTGGGGCGGATGACTTGTTCGACCACTTGTCCGGCGTGTTCTTCTTCGTATTTGGCGGGGGTGGCGGAAACGAAGACGGTTTGCGGCATGACTTTTTCAAATTCGTGGAATTTGAGCGGGCGGTTGTCGCGGGCGGAAGGCAACCTGAAACCATAATCGACGAGGTTTTGCTTGCGCGATGCGTCGCCTTTGTACATGCCGCCGATTTGGGTAACGGTAACGTGGCTTTCGTCGATGAACATGATGGCGTTGCTTGGCAGGTAGTCCATCAGCGTGGGCGGCGGTTCGCCTTCTTTTTTGCCGGAGAAGTGGCGGGAGTAGTTTTCGATGCCTTTGCAGAAGCCCATTTCGTAGAGCATTTCGAGGTCGAAACGGGTGCGCTGTTCGATGCGTTGTTGTTCGACGGGGCGTTGTTCGCGGGCGAAAAATTCGATGCGTTCGCGCAATTCTTCTTTGATGGACTCGCAGGCGCGCAAGACGGTGTCGCGCGGGGTAACGTAGTGGCTGGACGGGAAGACGGTGTAGCGGCCGACGCGTTGGTGCAGGCTGCCTGAAAGCGGGTCGAACATATCGAGGCGGTCGATTTCGTCGTCGAACAGGCTGATGCGCAGGGCGTTTTCGGAGCTTTCGGCGGGGTACACGTCAATCACGTCGCCGCGTACGCGGAAGCTGCCGCGTTTGAAGTCCAAATCGCCGCGTTCGTACTGCATGGAAACGAGCGTGGCGATGATGTCGCGCTGCTCGATGGTGTCGCCTTCTTTGACGGACAACACCATTTGTTGATACTCGGTCGGGTCGCCGATACCGTAAATGGCGGATACGGTGGCGACGATAATCACGTCGTCGCGCGTCATCAGGTTTTTGGTGGCGGAAAGACGCATTTGCTCGATGTGTTCGTTGATCGCGCTGTCTTTTTCGATGAACAGGTCGCGGCTGGGCACATAGGCTTCGGGTTGGTAATAGTCATAGTAGGAGACGAAATATTCCACCGCGTTTTCGGGGAAAAACTCGCGCATTTCGGCATAAAGCTGGGCGGCAAGGGTTTTGTTGTGTGCCATGATGATGGCGGGGCGGCCGCTTTGCGCGATGACGTTCGCCATGGTGTAGGTTTTGCCCGAACCGGTTACGCCGAGCAGGGTTTGGTAGGCCAGGCCGTCTGAAAGCCCTTCGAGCAGGCCGGCAATGGCGGTGGGCTGGTCGCCTGCGGGCGGGAAGGGTTGGTGGAGTTTGAAGGGGGAGTTGGGGTATTGGATGATGTCCATGAGGCTACCTGAAAAAGCGCGGGCAAAGGTGGAATTATAACGCTAATGCGTGTGTTTGCTGCTGGGTGGCTGGGGAAGTTTCAGGTAGCCTTTTGTGGCAGGATAGAGCGGCAATGGGGGAGGGTGGTATTGTTATGCTGCCGGCTCAGTTTCTACACAGCTAAAACCACAGCCCGGCTTTGCCTCCATCCGATTTTCAGGTAGCCTTTGCGGCTTGATACGAACCAGGAGTTTTCCATGAGCAATATCCGCCCTTATTTGGATACCGTGCCGCAGGTGCATGGCAGTTGTTATCTCGATCCGCTATGTTTGGTGGCGGGGGATGTAGTGTTGGCCGAGGAGGTGTCGGTATGGCCGTTTGCCGTATTGCGCGGGGATGTGAACAGCATCCGTGTGGGGCGGGGCAGCAATATTCAAGATCATGTGATGCTGCATGTGAGCCACAAAACGGACAGCAAGCCGGAAGGTTCGCCGCTGATCATTGGCGAGGATTGCACCATCGGCCATCATGTTACGCTGCACGGCTGCACCGTTGGCAACCGTGTGTTGGTGGGAATGGGCAGTATTGTGTTGGATGATGTGGTGATTGAAGATGATGTGATGATTGGGGCGGGCAGCTTGGTGCCGCCGCGCAAACGGCTGGAAAGCGGCTATTTGTATGTGGGCTCGCCGGTAAAGCAAGTGCGGCGGCTTACGGCAGAGGAGCTGGCGTTTCTGCCTTATTCGGCGGCGCATTATGTGCGGGTGGCAGAGGGGCATAAGGCGGGCGGCTGATTTTAGTTTTGTAGAACCCCGTCGTCTTCGGCTACTTCGTTTTCATTTCGTGGAAGCGGGGGCTTTCAGGTAGCCTGCTGTGTCATAGAGGCTACCTGAAAATGATTGTGCTATTATTTGAAAATACTTGTTTTGTATTCAATTGGATGAAAGGAAAAAACCATGAAAGCAACATATCGATTGGCCGCTGCGGCGGTGTTGGCTGCCCTGTTGTCGGCCTGCGGTGCCGGCGTGGGCGTGAGCGGCGGCAACGGCCATGTGGGTGCGCGCGGCTCGGTAGATTTGGGCAACGGCAATAGCAGCGTTACGCCTTATGGCAAAGTGGGTGTGGGGGTGGAGGTAACGCGTTAAACGGTTTTACCTTCGGTTGATGCTGCCCCGTTTGAAAGGCTACCTGAAAACTGTTTGGATGGTTTCAGGTAGCCTTTTTGTTGTTCGGTATTGTTATTCAGCCGCGGCACATCAGGCGTTGTGTTTCGTGCCACATGCCGTCGGGGCGCGGTTCGACCACGGCGATGAGGCCGTGGGCTTGACAGGCAAGCTCGGCGGCACTGATGGTTTGCTCAAACGGAACGCGGGCGGGGGCGAGGTAGGCGAGTCGGGGCAGGGGGTGGAAGCGTTGTGCGGCTTGGGTGGGGGAGTCTGCCCATTGTGGGAGGAGGAGGCCGCTCCAGCCGAGGAGATTGAGGGGACTGCCGTTGAGGATGCCGTTTGGAGTGAAGCCGATGCCGCGGATGATGGTGGCGGTGTTGAGGGCTTGGCTAAAGTTTTTGGGTTGGAGGCAATCTGTTTTGCTCGTATTGGCTTCGCGGGGGCTTGCTTCGTTCGTTTTAGCTTCGCAGAAACTCGCTGCGCTCGTTTTCAGGTAGCCTTGGAGTGGGGCGGGCAGTTGGACGCGGGCTTGAGGGGTGCGGAAGAGGCGGCATTGTTGTTGCAGTTTGGCGGCTTTGCCAAGCAGGGTGTCGGTGGGGTTGAGGCCTTGGAAGTCGGCAGGCGTTGTGCCGCCGTAGTATTTGCAGGTGAGTTCGAGGTGGTAGAGGGCGGAGTCGAGCAGGCAGAGGAAGTCGGCGGCGCCGATGGTTTGGCCGCTTTCGCTGCGGACGGGGTGGTTGCGGGTGATGAGTTGGCAATGGGGGGCGTGGGCCAGCCAGAAGGCGAGCAGGCTTTCGGCGTAGTGACCTAGGCGGTGGCCGAAGGGGGCTTCTTGTTCGAGCCATTGCGTCAGTGGGGCAGGGGCGTCGTCGAGGCTGAGCAGGAAGCGGAAGCCTTGGCTGCCGAGCAGTCGGAGGATGGGGAGCTCGCAGCCGCTGTGCCATAGGGGCGGGGCGGTGAGTAGGGAGGCGAGGTCGCGCACGGCGGGGTGGCTCAGCCGCCACCAGATGGCATCGAGGGCGTAGTTCATGCTTGTGCGGGGAGGGAATGGGATGGCAGGAATGTAGCGATGGCGGGGTGGGCAGTCAAGTTGTCTCAAAAGGCTACCTGAAAAGGGGGCGTGGTTTCAGGTAGCCTTTCTTGTTGATTGTGTGTGAAATCATTTGTTTTTTATGGGTTGACACCGGATAATGCGTGCGACGCGGCGTGTGCCGGATGAATTAACGAGGCTGTGTATGTATAAAACGAAGAAGCGTGGCTGGCTGCCGTGGGTGGTTGGGGTATCGCTGTTGTTGGTGGTGGTGCTTTTAATTGTGCAGATGCGCGATGTGCTTTCGCCGTTTGTGGCGGCTGCGGTGTTGGCCTATATTTTGAACCCGCTGGTGGAAAAGCTTTGCCGACACAGGGTGCGGCGTGCGACGGCGGCGATGCTGGTGATGGTGTTTGCGTTGCTGCTGCTGGTGTTGTTGCTGTTGATTGTGGTGCCGATGTTGGTGCAGCAATTTGGCAGTTTGCTGGATAAACTGCCGGAATTGGTGGCATTTGCGCAAAATAAGGCGCTGCCCTGGATTAATCATATGCTGGGCACGCATTGGGTGTTAAACGACCAATCGGTATCGAAATGGCTGAGCGGCCATGTGGGTAGCGTTCAGGCAGGGCTTTCCAAGGCGTTGCCAGCCTTGCTGGAACAGGGCGGCAGTTTGGTAACCAGTTTTGGTAATTTGATGGTGCTGCCATTTTTGCTGTATTACTTCTTGCTGGATTGGTCGCGCTGGGCAGAGGGAATTAACACCATGATTCCGCGCCGCTATCTGGCGGCTTATACGCGTATCGGCGGTAATATGGATACGGTGTTGGGCGAATTTTTGCGCGGGCAGCTGATTGTAATGTTGATTATGGGCCTGCTCTATGGTTTGGGCCTGATGCTAGCTGGGTTGGAATCTGGCTTTGCTATTGGTATGGTGGCCGGGCTGTTGGTGTTCGTGCCTTATTTGGGCGCGTTCACCGGCCTGCTGCTGGCCACAATGGCTGCGTTGTTGCAGTTTGGCACTTGGCAGGGGCTGATTACGGTGTGGGCAGTGTTTGCCGTGGGGCAGTTTTTGGAAAGTTTCTTCATCACGCCGAAGATTGTGGGCGACCGCATCGGGCTTTCGCCGTTTTGGGTGATTTTCGCCTTGATGGCTTTCGGTAGCCTGCTGGGCTTTGTGGGCATGCTGCTGGCGCTGCCTTTGGCCGCGGTAACGCTGGTGTTGCTGCGCGAGGGTGTGGCGGCATATATGGATAGCGGGTTCTACCGGCGCGAGAAATAGTCGGGTAGGGCAGGCGTTGTTTGCAAAGGCTACCTGAAACGCAGCACGGCGGAATTTTGGTGTAACTAAAGTTTCAGGTAGCCTTTGGTTTGGCTTTGGAGGCTGGCTGGAAAATGCGCTAGGCCGTATCGGTTTTGTTGTATCAGGCAAACGTTCTTTCCCTACTTACCCGCCGTTTGCCGAAAATAGCTCGTGGCTGCTTGCATTTAGGCAACATCGCCAGTAAAATGCCGCGCTTACGGATTTTATTTTACTTATCAGGAGATTTTTCATATGGCCAATAGCGCCCAGGCACGCAAACGCGCCCGCCAGTCGCAGAAAAACCGTGCACACAATGCCAGCCTGCGTACTGCTTTCCGTACCGCAGTGAAGAAAGTTTTGAAGGTTGTGGAAAGTGGCGATAAAGCCGCCGCCCAAGCCGAATTCGTGGCAGCCACCAAAGTGATGGACCGCATCGCCGACAAAGGCGTGTTCCACAAAAACAAAGCCGCCCGCCACAAAAGCCGCTTGGCTGCCAAAATCAAAGCCATGGCCTAAGCCGCTTACTGCATAAACGTTGCCGCATCTTGCAAATAGATGCGGCTTTGTTTTGCGCGGAAGATTTGCAGAACGGCTGTGAGGCTACCTGAAAAATATGCCAATCCCGGCAAGCCTCTGCCGTCCCACCTGTAAGGCTGCAGCCAAAATGCGCTACAATGCGCCCACTATCTTGCACAACAGGAATACTCAATGATCTACGGCATCGGCACCGACATCCTGCGTATCGAGCGCATCGAGCAGCTATACGACAAATACGGCCAGGCATTGGCCGAACGCCTGCTCAGCCGCATCGAACTTTTGGAGTGGCGCTCCGTCGGCAACAAGGTAAACTTCCTGGCCAAGCGGTTTGCCGCCAAAGAAGCCTTTGCTAAAGCCGTGCACACCGGCTTGCGCTCGCCGGTAACACTGCACCACATTTCCATCGCCCACGACAAACTCGGCCGCCCGGAATTCGTGGTGGAGCCGCCCTTGCAGGAATGGCTGCGCCAACAAGGTATCGGGCGGGTGCATTTGAGCCTGAGCGACGACAACGGCGCGGTGGTAGCCTTCGTCGTGGCCGAAAAAGAGTAGGGCAAAGCAGTTTAGAAAAATAATAAAAACAATCGCATCAAGTTTTAGTTTCGCAGAAGCCAGCAGGGCTTGTTTTAGCTTCGTTAAAGCTGCGCTTTCAGGTAGCCTGCTGCATGGGCTGCCCGCTAAAACCATTTAATCCAAAGCAAATAGAGAAAGGAAACACCATGTTCTATAGCCGAAACGTCGTCAGCAACACCTTGCTATACGAACGCCCCGCCGACAGCATGGACGCCTTCAGCCAAAACCTGGCCGAAATGCGCACCGCCCAGCGCCGCTTTGCCGCTGCCGGCGTACAGGCGCGGGTGGCTATGCTTGCTGCCTTTGCCGACCGCCTCGAAGCCGAAAAAACCAAGCTCGCCCGCATGATTTGCGAAGAAGTCGGCCGCTGCCTGCGCGAATGCGAAGCCGAGATGGACAAATCCGTCTCCCTCATCCGCTATTATGTGAAGCTCGCCCCCCAGCTTCTGCAACACCAAACCATCGCCACCCAGGCCAGCCTCAGCCAAGTACGCTTCGAGCCCTTGGGCGTGGTACTGGCCGTGATGCCGTGGAACTACCCCGTGTGGCAGATTATCCGATTTGCCGTGCCAGCCCTCTGCTCCGGCAATGCCTGTTTGGTGAAACCCGCGCCCAGCGTGGCTCGTGTAACCGCCGCCTTGTTTGATATTGTTGGCAGCGAATTGCCCTGGCGAGCCACTTGGTTGGCACACGAAGATGTGGAATACGCCATTGCCAAAACCGATGCCTTGGCCTTTACCGGCTCTGCCGACGTCGGCCGCCGCCTGGCCGGCTACGCCGGAAGCCATCTGAAAAAATCCGTGATGGAACTCGGCGGCAGCAACGCCTTCATCGTGCTCGACGATGCCGACATCGCCCAAGCCGCCGCCGATGCCTGCTACGCCCGCTTCCGCGATGCCGGCCAATCCTGCAACGCCGGCAAACGCATCATCCTCACCAAAGGCATCGCCGCAGAATTCACCCGCCTCTTCCTCGAACACTGCCGCCGCCTCACCCCCGGCTGTCCGCTCGATCCCGACACCACCCTCGCCCCGCTGCACCGCAAAGACCTGCAGTTGCAAGTGCACGAACAAGTGCAAGACGCGCTCGAACACGGCGCCAAACTGCTGCTCGGCGGCGAGCTGCCCAACGAAGCCGACACCACTTTCTACCCCGCCACCGTGCTCGACAACATCACTCCCGCCTGCCGCATGTACCGTGAAGAAGTGTTCGGCCCCGCCGTGGGCATTTTCCACGCCCGCGATGCTGCCGACGCCGTGCGCCTGGCCAACGACAACCCCTTCGGGCTCGGTGCCAGTATCTACTCCGCCAACCTCGACAAAGCCTGGGAGCTTGGCCAGCAAATCGAAGCCGGCAGCGTATTCATCAACCGCCACACCAGCAGCGACCTGCGCCTGCCCTTCGGCGGCGTGAAAGACTCCGGCTTCGGGCGCGAACTTTCCGAATTTGGCTTGTATGAATTTGTGAACGTGAAGGCATATTGGCAGAAATAGCGCAGCAGAAGGCTACCTGAAAGCGCAGCTTCAACGCAGTTAAAACGATGTTTGGGCGCAGCCCAAACTGAGTTTTTGCGAAGCTAAAACGGCAGCCCCGTAGGCCGGTTCGCAGCCGGGCGGTATTGCCGCACCGATGCCGGATTATTTTCAGGTAGCCTCTATGCCACAGCAAAGGCTACCTGAAAGAGTAAGTACCAACAAAGTTTCAATCGGTCTCTCATGTTTCAATCTCTAGCCGGAACACATTTTTCACAAGACGGCGAGCTGCAGACAATATGGCAGTAGTAGGATGAGCTAATGCCTCATGAAGAGAAGTGCCTTGGCTATTTCCGAACACTGTGGTGCAAGCGCAATATAAAAGGCTACCTGAAATATTTTCAGGTAGCCTTTTTGCTTGCTTAATCCGCTTAGTGCTCAATCGGTTTGGCCGGGCGGGTAGCGGCCTGGCCCAAGGAGGCGCGCCATTGTTGTGGAGCTTTCACCAGTTCCAAAGCGCGGCGCAATTGGTCGTCTTTGGCCGGATCGGGTTTGTAGCGAGTGGCGGGGTTGTTGTCGGCCTCGTCTTTGGCAGCGGGCTCGGAGGCGGCTTTGTTTTCGGCGCTGTGGTTGTTCAGTGCACGGCCGCGCACTTCGTGGCCGCCGTTGGGGTTGCTCAGGTGGCCGGAGAGGTCGGCTTCGCGGCTTTCATAACGGCGGGTTTTATCAGCCACTTCCACGTCGGGCATGATACCTTGGGCTTGTATGGAGCGGCCGCTGGGGGTGTAGTAGAGCTGGGTGGTGATCTTCAGCGCGCCGCCATTGGAAAGGGGCATCACGGATTGTACGGAGCCTTTGCCGAAGCTTTGGGTGCCCACAATCACGGCGCGTTTGTGGTCTTGCAGGGCGCCGGCCACGATCTCGGAGGCGGAGGCGGAGCCGGAGTTAATCAACACGGTGATGGGGATGGTTTTAAATTCGGCAGGCAGGCCAGCAAGAGGGTCTTTGCTGCTGCCGATTTGGTAGTCGGCGGGCTGGGCTTTGAGATTCATGTTTTCTTTGCCGTTGCGGCCTTTGGTACTCACCACGAGCTGGCCATTTTGCAGGAAGGCGGCAGATACGCCCACTGCGCCATTGAGCAGGCCGCCAGGGTCGTCGCGCAGGTCGATGACGAGGCCTTTGAGAGGGCCGCCGTTGGTGCGGCGCATAGTTTGCAGAGCCTCAACCATAGCAGGCACGGTACGTTCTTGGAACTGACTGATACGTAGGTAGCCGTAGCTGGGCTCGATGAGGTCGTGGCGCACGCTGCGCACTTTGATGATGGCGCGGGTAAGGGTAACCACGATGGGCTGGGGCGCGTCTTTTCGGGTGAGGGTAAGGGTGATTTTGGTGCCGGGCTCGCCGCGCATGCGCTTCACGGCATCGTTTACACTCATGTTGCGGGTGGAGGCATCATCGATTTTGATGATGTAGTCGCCACTTTGGATACCGGCACGTTCGGCCGGCGTATCTTCAATCGGGGCAACGATCTTGATGAAGTTATTTTCAGAACTGACCTCCATGCCTAAGCCGCCGAATTCACCTTTAGTATTTTCCTGCAGGTCGGCATAGTCTTTGGTGTTCATGTATTCGGAGTGCGGATCGAGGTGGGCAACCATGCCTTTGAGCGCGCCTTCGAGGATTTCGTCGTCGGTTTTGTCTTGATAGTAGTTGGCTTTCACCTGGCTGTACACTTCGGCCATGGTGCGCAGGGAATCCACGGGCAGGGGCTGCTGGCTGCGGGTTTCGGCAAAGCTCTGCATGCTCAGGCTCACGGCGATGCCGGTGAAGGTGCCCAGGGTGTAGAGGGCGATTTTTTTGAAGGTGTTGTTGGACATAATGGGTTTTTGTCTTTCAGTTTGCTGATTAGGTGGCTGGGATGGTTTGCAGTGGCGGGGCTATTTGGTTTTCAGGTAGCCTGCTGCTCAGCCAGATTGAACTTTAGGCAAATTTTCTTGTTCCAGCAAGGGGGTGGGGGTAAATAAATGCTAAATGGGGAATTTTAGCAGGTTCTGTGTGAGTGGAGGCTGCCTGAAAATGTAGCGCAGCGAGGTTTCTGCAAAGCTAAAGGTCGACTGTTTGGTTTGATTAATTTACCCATGAAGTGGGATTCATGGCTTGGTTACGGTAGCGGATTTCGAAGTAGAGGCCGTTTTCGCCGTCGGGGAGGCTGCCGCTGCGGCCGATGGTTTGGCGGGCGGATACGCGGCTGCCTGCGCCGGCGCTGATTTGGGAGAGGCCGGTGTAGATGCTGAGGTAGCCGCTGCCGTGGTCGACGATGACGGTGTTGCCGTAGCCTTGCAGTGGGGCGGCGTAGGCGACTTCACCTTCGGCGATACTGCGCACGGCGGTGGGCGGGGTGCTGATGAAGAGGCCTTTCCAGGTACCGCCGCCGGGACGGGCTTGGCCGAAGCGGCCGCTGATGCTGCCACTGGCAGGGCGTTGCAGGCGGCCTTGCATGCGGCTGAAGCCGTGACTTTGCGGCTCTTGGGCTTCGGGGGCTTCGAGGGCGAGGTCTTCGGCGGTGAGGGTGTTGCGGTTGGGGTTTTCTGGTGTTGGGGTGTCGTGGTGACGGGCTTCGTTGCGTTCGCTTTCAGGTAGCCTTTGGGGGCGTGGGGTGGGTTTGTTGCCGTTTTGGGCTTGCTGCGGGCGGCGTTGGCGCAGGGCTTGGGCTCGGCGCTGGCGTTCGGCTTCCTGCCGTTGGGCGGAGCGGCGGCTGAGGCTGGCGATGAGGCCGTTGAGGCGGCTTTCGTTTTGGCGCAGGGTTTGCAGCTTGGCGGTTTCGCGGCTGATGTCTTGCTCGAGGCTTTGCTGTTGGCGTTGCTGCTGTTGCTGTTGGCGGCCGAGGCGGGCGGCGGTGGTTTGCTGTTGGCGTTTGAGGGCGTCGAGCCGCTTCAGCTGCTCGTTGATGCTGTCTTGCTGCTGTTTGAGCTCTTGGCGGTTGTGTTGCAGCTGGGTGAGGGCTTCGGCGTTGGCTTGGTTGAGGTGGCGCAGGTATTCGAGGTGGCGGCCTTTCTGCTGGGGGTCGGCGTTTTGCAGAAACAGGGTTACGGCGTTGGGCTGCTGATTGCGATAACGGCTGTTGAGCAGGCGGGCGGCTTGGGCTTGGGTGTTTTGGATGCGGGTTTGCAGGCTGTCGAGCTTGGCCTGCATGGCTTGCAGCTCGCGCCAGGCGGTTTGGCGGCTGCGGGTGAGGCGGTCGAGCTCGCGGCGCACGGTGTCGAGTTCGCTTTGGGTTTGGCGGATGTTGCTTTGCAGCTGGCGTTGTTCGCTTTGCTGCTGTTGGAGTTTGCGGTTGCTCTCGCCGATGGCGCGCTGCACTTGGCGCAGGTCGTCTTTGGGTGCGGCGGCGGCGGGCAGGGCGCTGCAGAGGAGGGCGAGGAGGATGAGGATTTTACTGGGGTTCATGAGGCTACCTGAAAAGGGAGAGGCTACCTGAAAAGGGTTTAGAGGAAATGGAGGTGTTCGGCAAGGATGAGTGTGCCGATGCCGATGAGTATGAGGCTGCCGAGGATTTCGGCGCGTTTGCCGATGGCGCTGCCCAGGAGGCTGCCCAAGCGCAGGCCGAGGGCGGCCATGATGGTGGTGGCCAGGCCGATGGTGAGGGCGGTGAGCAGGATGTTGACTTCGAGGAAGGCCAGGCCGACGCCGACGATCATGGAGTCGATGCTGGTGGCGAAGGCAATGGCGACGAGCATGAGCGGCGAGGGCGGGCGGCGGCCGGATTGGCCGCTTTCGGGCTTCGCCTCTGCAGATTGTTCCCCGGCGGGCTGTTCCGGCTGCAGCGCGCCGTAAATCATGCGCAGGCCGAGTAGGAGCAGCAGGCTGAAGGCGATCCAGTGGTCCCAATCGGCGATGTAGCGTTGTGCCACTGAGCCGATTGCCCAGCCGATGAGCGGGGTGAGAGCTTCCACACTGCCAAACACGGCTGCGGTACGCAGTGTACCTCGGCGGGTGGGCGTGCCGATGGCGGCGCCTTGGGCGATGGCGGCGGCGAAGGCGTCCATAGACATGCCGAAGGCGAGGGCGAGGATGGTGAGGAAGCTCATGGCGGGTGGAGGCTACCTGAAGCTTTCAGGTAGCCTGCTGCTGGGCGGTCAAACAAACTCAATCAGGCTCTCGCCGCTCATTTCCTGCGGCTTGGGCAGGCCGAGCATGGCGAGGAGGGTGGGGGCGATGTCTTTCAGCGCGCCGCCGGCTTTGATGCGGGCGGGGCGGCCCACATACAGGAAGGGTACGGGGTTGGTGGTGTGCTGGGTGTGCGGCTGGCCGTTGGCGGGGTCGAACATCTGCTCGCAGTTGCCGTGGTCGGCGGTAATCAGCACTTCGCCGCCGGCTGCTTGGGCGGCGGCCACGATTTTGCCCACGCAGTCGTCGAGTGTTTCCACTGCTTTGATGGTGGCGGCCAGCACACCGCTGTGGCCGACCATGTCGCCGTTGGCGAAGTTGCACAGAATCACATCGAAACGCTTGGCGGCGAGGCTGTCGAGGATGTGTTGGCACACTTGCGGTGCGCTCATTTCGGGCTGCAAATCGTAGGTGGCGACTTTGGGCGAGGGCACGAGGATGCGCTCTTCGCCGGGATAGGGCTCTTCGCGGCCGCCGCTGAGGAAGTAGGTAACGTGCGGATATTTCTCGGTTTCGGCAATGCGCAGCTGGCTGATGCCTTGGGCGGACAGGTATTCGCCCAGGCCGTTGCGGATGCTTTCTTGGGCAAACAGCACGGGGAAGCGGTATTGGCTGCCGTAGCTGGTGAGCGAGGTGAAATAGCCGGGGCGGAAGCGCTGTTGGCGCGGGAAGCCTTGGAAATCGTCGAACAGTAGGGCTTGGGTGAGTTCGCGGGCGCGGTCGGCGCGGAAGTTCATGAAGACAACCGTATCGCCGTCGTGCAGGGCGGCTGCGGGGTCGATTACGGTGGGTTGCACGAATTCGTCGTGTTCGCCGCGTTCATAGGCGGCGGCCAGGGCCTGCAGCGGCGTGTCGGCGCGGAACGGGGCTTGGCCGAACAGGGCGTTGTAGGCCTGCTCAACGCGCTCCCAGCGGTTGTCGCGGTCCATGGCGAAGAAGCGGCCGACCACGCAGCCCACTTTCACTTGTGGGTGTTGCTCGCAATAGCTTTGCAGGGTTTTCAGGTAGCCTTCCGCACTTTGCGGCGGGGTATCGCGGCCGTCTAGGAAGGGGTGGAACACGATTTTCTGCATACCGGCGGCCAGGGCGGCGTCGGCCACGGCGAAGAAGTGGTTGATGTGGCTGTGTACGCCGCCGTCGGAGAAGCAGCCGAGCAGGTGTACGGTTTTCGTGGGGCTTTGCCAGGCGGCGGTGAGGGCAGGGTTTTGCGCGAGCGAGCCATTTTCGATGGCCATATCGATGCGCGTTATGTCTTGCGCCACCACGCGGCCGGCGCCGATATTCAAATGCCCCACTTCGGAGTTGCCGAACTGGCCGGAGGGCAGGCCCACCATGCGTTCGGAGGCGTCGATCGTGCCGTAGGCGTATTGGGCTTTGAGGCGGTCGAAATTGGGGGTGTTGGCGAGGAGGACGGAGTTGTCGTCGCCTTCGAGGCGGTGGCCGAAGCCGTCGAGAATGAGGAGGACGATGGGTTTGGTGAGCTTGCTCATGGTGTGCGTTTCAGATGGAAATTGGGATGACGGCATTATATAGCGGATTGGGTGAGAATTGAATGCGGGGGGAGGGCAGGGTGTTGTTTGGGAAGAGGGTTGGGCAAAGGGGGTGGTACATAAAGGCTACCTGAAATTTCAGGTAGCCTTCGTATTGCGGCGGGGAGATGATTACCAAGTTTTTTCTTGCTGAAAAACAGGCTACCTGAAGAAGCTAAATCGGTTTTCAGGTAGCCTTTATTCAACCAAACGGCCTTACACCACGATATTCACCAGCCGTTTCGGCACCACGATGATTTTCTTCGGCTCTTTGCCTTCCATAAACTTCTGCGCACCGGCAGTGGCGAGAGCGGCAGCTTCGATGGTGGCTTTGTCGGCCTCGGCAGGAACAGTGATTTTATCGCGCAGTTTGCCGTTTACCTGCACCATCATCTCCATCTCGGTTTGCACCAGCGCGGCAGGGTCGGCTTTTGGCCAGGGCTGTTGCCACACATTACCGCCCTCGCGCAGCTGCTCCCAAAGGTTTTCGCAAATATGCGGCACGATGGGCCACAGCAGAAGCAGTACGGTTTCGAGAGTTTCCTGCGCCACTTCGCGGCCGTGTGTTTCGGCGAATGCGCCGTTTTTGGCGGTGGCATCGTATTGGTTCAGCAGCTCCATCACGGCGGCGATGGCGGTGTTGAACTGCTGGCGGCGGTCGTAGTCGTCCGTTACTTTGGCGATGGTGCTGTGCAGTTTGAAGCGCAGGTCTTTCAGGCTGCCTGACAAGGCTTCCTGGCTACCTGAAAACTTGCTCGCGCCGCTGCCGCCGTTTTGCACGAATTCGTACACGGTGCGCCACAGGCGGCGCAGGAAGCGGTGAGCGCCTTCCACGCCTGCGTCCGACCATTCCAGCGACTGTTCGGGCGGGCTGGCGAACATCATAAACAGGCGGGCGGTGTCCGCGCCGTAGGCATCGATGATTTGCTGCGGGTCCACGCCGTTGTTTTTGGATTTGGACATTTTTTCCACGCCGCCAATCACCACGGGCTGCCCGTCTGCTTCCAGCACAGCGGATACAGGGCGGCCTTTGTCGTCGGTCTGCACGCGCACTTCGGCGGGGTTGAACCAGGTTTTTTTGCCGTCCGCGCTTTCGCGGTAATACGTCGCCGCCAGCACCATGCCCTGCGTGAGCAGCTGTTTGAACGGCTCGCGAACGGACACGATGCCTTCGTCGTTCATCAGCTTGGTGAAGAAACGGGCGTACAAAAGGTGCAGAATGGCGTGTTCGATGCCGCCGATATACTGGTTGGCCTGCCCCCAATACGCGGCGGCTTCGGGCGCAACCATGTGCACATCGTCGCGCGGCGACATATAGCGGAACTGGTACCAGCTTGATTCCACAAACGTGTCCATGGTGTCGGTTTCGCGCTTGGCCGCGCCGCCGCATTTCGGACATTTTATCTCGTAAAATTCGGGCATTTTGGCCAGCGGCGAACCTGCGCCGTCGGGCACGACGTTTTCAGGCAGCACCACGGGCAAGTCTTGTTCGGGCACGGGCACGTCGCCGCAGGTATCGCAATGGATAATCGGCACGGGGCAGCCCCAATAGCGTTGGCGCGAAATGCCCCAGTCGCGCAGGCGGTATTGCGTTTTCGGTTCGCCCGCAGAAGCAGCCTGCAACTTGACGGCAATGGCATCGAAGGCAGCCTGAAAATTCAAACCGTTGAATTCGTTGCTGTTTACCAGCACACCGTTTTCCTTATCGGCATACCAATCCTGCCATTGCGCCGCATCAAACGGCTGGCTGTCCACGCTAATCACCTGCTTAATCGGCAGATGATACTGTTTGGCAAAGGCGAAATCGCGTTCGTCATGCGCGGGCACGGCCATCACCGCGCCGTCGCCGTAGCCCCACAGCACATAGTTCGCCACCCACACTTCCAGCCGCTCGCCGTTGAGCGGGTTGATGACGAAGCGGCCGGTGGGCATGCCTTTTTTCTCCATGGTCGCCATATCGGCTTCCGCCACGCTGCCCGCCTTGCATTCGGCAATGAACGCTTGCAGTGCAGGCTGCTTTTCGGCAGCGGCAGTGGCCAGCGGATGCTCGGCGGCCACGGCCACATAAGTCGCGCCCATCAGCGTGTCGGGGCGGGTGGTATACACCTGCATAAACTCGCGGTGGCTTTCAGGTAGCCCTTCGCGACTGTCGGCGGCTACCTGAAAACGCACCGTCATGCCGCGCGATTTGCCAATCCAGTTGCGCTGCATGGTTTTCACTTGTTCCGGCCAGTCCAAATCGTCCAAATCCGCCAGCAGTTGCTCGGCATAATCGGTGATTTTGAAGTAGTACATCGGGATTTCGCGCTTTTCCACCAGCGCGCCGGAACGCCAGCCGCGCCCGTCAATCACCTGCTCGTTGGCCAGCACGGTTTGATCGACTGGGTCCCAGTTCACCGTGCCCAACTTCTTGTACACAATGCCTTTTTCAAACAGCTTGGTAAACAGGAGCTGCTCCCAGCGGTAGTATTCCGGGCGGCAGGTGGCGATTTCGCGCTCCCAATCCAGCGCAAAGCCCAGGCTCTGCAACTGCTTGCGCATATAGGCAATGTTTTCATACGTCCATTTGGACGGCGCAACTTGGTGGTTAATCGCCGCATTTTCGGCGGGCATGCCGAACGCGTCCCAACCCATTGGCTGCAACACGTTGAACCCCTGCATTTTTTTGAAGCGGCTGCGCACATCGCCGATGGTGTAGTTGCGCACATGCCCCATGTGCAGCTTGCCGCTGGGATAGGGGAACATGGAGAGGCAGTAGAATTTGGGTTTGGAAGCGTCTTCGGACACATTGAACATGCGTTCAGCAGCCCATTTTTTCTGCGCAGCGGGTTCGGTGAGTGAGGGTTGGTAGTGTTCTTGCATGATGAGGTTTTGCCGATGGTTTCGGATAGATTGAAAAACTATGGATTATAAGCCAGCAGCGGGCGCTACGCCAAACGGGATGACGGCGGGAAAATCAATTAGGAATGATACAGCGTTAGCTTGCCTTACTAACCTGTACTGTCTATGGCTAGCCACCTGATCTCATTCCTACTTGGAATAATTATAAATTGGGAGGCTGTTGTTTGAAACAGCCTCCCAAAGCGATGTAATGATTCTGAAAAACGAGCTCATAGATTGCAATAGTCGGTTCCACATTTCTCTGTGGCCAGAGGCTACCTGAAAGCACAAAACTTAAATGAGCTTAGTTTCCTTCCCTTCGTTTTGGTTGGCTAATATAAAAACCCCCTCCATCTAGCCTACACAAAAAAACCATCAATACCAAGGGAGGAAGTATTGATGGCCAATTTGCGGGAAAACGTCTACTTACTATCCATGCTTGCCTACCAAGAAGCAGCACAGATGTAGTACATTATATAGAACATTTTCCACGATGTCGCTACCTAATTGTCTTTTTTACCTAACTGCCGCAATTTACTGCAATTAAATTGCATAAAAATACACTTTGCCAACAACTCGATCGTTTACTTTACTTAATATTGATATCAGTATTTAAACAATATTATTTAACATTTATTCACTTTTTACCTGATAATGCCGTGCGATATTATGTTGTTTCAAATGTTGTATTTTTGTCATCATCCATTGTATTCATCTTTTTAACGGCTTGCCGCACCTTCTCCGGATCGCTCAGGCGCAGCAGTTTTTGCACCTGTGCTGCCAGCTCGCCGGCGTGGCTTTGAATGATTACATTCTTCACGGCCAAAAGATTGCTGGCGTTCATGGAGAAGCGGCGCAAGCCCAAGCCGAGCAGCAGGCGGATGAAATGTAAATCACCAGCCATTTCGCCGCATACCGACACTGGCTTGCCCATGCGTTTGGCAGTGCGGAAAATATGGTGCAGTAGTTTCAACACTGCTGGATGGGCGGGCTGGTAGAGGTAGCTCACGCTATCGTCGCCACGGTCTACTGATAAGGTGTATTGAATCAAATCGTTGGTGCCCACCGAGATAAAATCCAAGTGTTGCAGGATATGGCCTACTGTGAGCGCGGCAGAGGGAATTTCAATCATCGCGCCCACCTGCACTTCGCCATATTCTGTGTCACGTTCATCCAGCTGCTTACGGGCAACGGCCAAATGATTGATACATTGTCGCACTTCATCCACCGAAGTAATCATCGGCCACATAATCTTTACCGACCCGTGCGCCGCTGCGCGCAAAATCGCACGCATTTGGGTACGGAACATCAGTGGCTCGGCCAGGCATAGGCGGATACCGGTCATGCCCAGTGCGGGATTGAGCGCATGGTCCTCGCCGAACCAGCGCGGGTTTTTGTCCACGCCCAAATCCACGGTACGCACGGTGAGCGGCTTGCCTTTGAGCTTTTTCACAATGCCGGCATACACGCGGTATTGCTCGTCTTCATCAGGCAGATTGTCGCGGTTGAGAAACAGAAATTCACTGCGAAACAGTCCCACGCCGTCGGCAGAGAGGCGGTGCATCAGGCGCACATCCTGGGCGGATTCAATATTAGCCAACAGCTCTATATCTACGCCGTCTTTGGTGGTGGCGGTGATGTCTTTGAGTTTGTTGAGCAGGCGGCGCTGGCTGCGGTATACGCGGTCGCGCTTGCGGTATTCGCTGAGGATTAAATCGTCGGGATTGATAATCAGCACACCACTGATGCCGTCCACGATAATCCAGTCGTCTTGGCTGATGAGTTCGCGTGCGTTGTAGAGCCCGATTACCGAGGGCATATCCAGGCTGCGCCCCAAAATGGCGGTATGGCTGGTGGGGCCGCCGGCATCGGTGGCGAATCCGGCAATGTGGTGTTCTTTGAAATACACTGCATCGGCAGGCGACAAATCGTGGGCAATCAGGATGATGTCGTCGTCTAACTTACTTTCTTCGGGCATGAAATCGGTGTTCTGCCCCATCAGGTTTTGGTGAATCCGCTCGGCTACCTGAAGCATATCCTGCTTGCGTTCGCGCAGGTATTCATCTTCAATCGCATCAAACTGCTCGGCCAACTTGTCGGTTTGCAGCTTCAGTGCCCATTCGGCATTGATGGCCTGCGCGCGCAGAATATCAATCGGCTCGCGCGAAAGTGTAACGTCGGTCAGGAGCATCAGGTGCAGCGAAATAAACGCGCCCAATTCGGTTGGCGCATTTTCCGGAATGGCGCTGCGCAGCTGCTCCAGTTGTCGGCGCGTGGCCTTGATGGCGGCATCGAAACGTTCGGCTTCCGCATCAATTTCTTCCGGCGCCAAATCCAGCTGCGGTACTTCCTCCATACCGCGCACCACCAAATGCGCCCGCCCGATGGCAATCCCGCCGCCTGCTGCAAATCCGTGCAACACCACGCTCATGTTTATTCGCCTTCGTCAAAATAATTGTTGATTAAAGCCGTCAGCACCTGCATGGCTACTTGTTCGTCTGCGCCCTCGGTTTCAATTTCAATCACCGAGCCCTTGGCTGCTGCCAGCATCATCAAACCCATAATGCTTTTGCCGTTTACGCATCTGCCGTTGCGGCACACCCGCACTTCCGCCGCAAACGCGCCTGCCGTTTGCGTGAACTTGCTGCACGCGCGCGCGTGCAGCCCCAGTTTGTTTATAATCTCCACCTCCTGTTTCAGCATACACCCCGCTCCTCTTCCGGCAACACCAACATAATTCCCGCCAAGGCCGACTGGCGGACCGACTCGGCCATTGCCAGTAAATCATCAGCCTTTTCCGCCTCCTGCACCGCTTTCACCATCATCGGCGCATTCAGCCCGGTGAGCATCACCATGCGATGGTGCGACAGTAGCCGGCGGCCGATATTGCACGGCGTAGCGCCAAACACGTCGGCCAAAAGCAAAATACCGTCGCCAAACGCCAAACGCTCCGCTTCCGCTTGGGCTCGAGCGGCGGCCACGTCCACATCTTCATCCGGGTTCACGCCCACAATCGCCAAATGCGCCGGCATCTGCTTGAAAAAATGCCGGGCCAGCTTGGTGTACGACTCGCCCAGCGTTTCATGCGTGATAATCATCAAACCAATCATGTGTTTCTCATTCCATTGCAAAATTTTTTCAGGTAGCCTTGAGCCAGTTAAAAGGGTAATGCTAAACAGGTTGGAGGCTACCTGAAAGCGTTTAATCGGCCATTTTCCGTTTTCAGGTAGCCTTTGGCAACAGGCGCAGGCGGCAAGCAGATGCGGCAAGTTCTGCTATAAATTAGGAGGCGGTAGCCGTCTGAAGTCAACGTGTTAAACGGTTTTAGCCAGCCCTTAGGCAATAACAAAATTTCAGGTAGCCTCTGCTTGGCAACAGGCTACCTTAAACTTTAACTCAACCAATAATACACATACAGCCCGAAAATGCTAAACAGCACCACCAGCGCACAGCCCAACTTCGCCACCACGCCCGCCACAAAGCCCAAGAGCGTGCCCAGCCCCACTTTGCCAGCCGCCCACAAGTTGCGTTGCGCCGCAAATTCTCCCATTGCCGCGCCAACCAGCGTGCCCAGCACCATGCCCGGCAGCGCAAAAAACAGCCCCACAACGCCGCCCGCCAACGAGCCCCACAGCGCCTGTTTGCTCGCCCCGGTAAACTTCGCCCCCAGCAGCCCCGCCACATAATCCAGCGTCCAGGCCAGCGCCATAATCAGCCCCAACACCGTCAGCGCCGTGGTGCCGATAACTTCGTAATTCTGGCTGTAGGCCAAGAGCCAAGTGCCCGCAAACATCAGCGGCATCCCCGGCAGCAGCGGGTGTATTGCGCCCGCCAAACCCGCCAGCAGCAACACCAGTGCCAGAATAATCAGCAAAGCCGTCATCATTAAATTCCTTTATCAAACAAGGCAGGCAACTTCCCGCACATTCAATCAGATAAGGCCGCTGCCGCCAATTTAAAGCCCGGGCGCTTTTGCCCGTCTGCCGCCCAAGGTATAATGCCGCCCCAACATCGGCTGCCGTTTCCGGCGCAGCCTTTCCATTTTCAGGTAGTCTGCCAGCAGCAGCCTGCCCCCACCAGCCAAATCGGAGAAATATGAATCCCGTCCTCAACACCGCTGTCAAAGCCGCCCGCCGCGCCGGCGACATGATGCTACGTGCCGCCAACAACCTGCCCGCAGTTAAAATCGACAGCAAGGCCTTCAACGATTTCGTTTCCGACATAGACCGCACCGCCGAGGAAATCATCCGCGAAATCCTACAAGAAGCCTATCCCCAGCACAAAATCACCGCCGAAGAAGGCGGCAGTAGCGGCCCCGAAAAAGCCGAATACGAATGGATTATCGACCCGCTCGACGGCACCACCAACTACCTGCACGGCCATCCCCAATACGCCATCAGCATGGCTCTGCTGCACAAAGGCGTATTGCAGGAAGCCCTCGTTTACGCCCCCGAGCGCAACGACCTCTACCTCGCCTCACGCGGCCAAGGCGCCCTACTCAACGACCGCCGCATCCGCGTATCCAGCCGCATCGAGCTCAACCGCTGCCTGATCGGCACCGGCTTCCCCGTGGTGGATCAAAGCATGATGGAACGCTACCTAAACATCCTGCGCGACTTCCTCGCCAAAACCGCCGGCGCCCGCCGCGAAGGTGCCGCCTCGCTTGACCTGTGCGCCGTGGCCTGCGGCCGCTTCGATGGTTTCTTCGAATTCAACCTCAAACCCTGGGACATCGCCGCCGGCGCACTGATCGTGCAGGAAGCGGGCGGTATTGTAACCGATATGCGCGGCAACGAAGGCTGGCTCGAAAGCGGCGACATCGTAGCCGCCCCGCCCAAAGTGCTGGCACAAATGCTGCAAACCATCGCCCCGCATTTGGCTGCCTAATACTCTTACATAGTATAAAGGCTATCTGAAAGCGGAGCGTCAATGAGATTCAAACCACACGCTGTGTTTTCAGGTAGCCTTTTCTCATCCCCACACTTATTCAGCCTCCACATAATACCCCAGCTGATTCTCCCGCACTTTCACCCGCACCGTCTGCCCAATCATCTCCCATGGCGCACTCCGCAAAAAACCGTATTCCACATCAAACTGCGTACCATCCTCCAGCTCCAGCACCCACGTATTGAATCCACTCTGGCTTCCCCGTATTTCCAACAGCCGGGCTTGCACTAAAGCTGGCTGCAGCGGCAGCAATGTGGCCAGCACGATGCCGTTTACCGCCACCCGCGTCATCACGCAAGCCAGCAACACGCCCCACATCACGCGCGACATATTAGATTTAAACTTATTATGCGCACCCGTACCGCCCTGCCCTCCGTTTGCCGGCCAGCGCAGCAGCCAACGCACGCAGTACATCGCCAGCGGCACAAACACAATGATGCCCAGCCGCGAAGCATCTGCCTTCCACACCAGCGGCCGGGTAAGCAGCAAAAGCGACCCCAGCAACACCGCCATCACCAATGCCAGCTTGTTCCACCATTCCCATTCGCTCATTTTGAACCAAGCCATTTCGCTTTCTCCATTCGGTGTTCAGGCTACCTGAAAATATGCCTACTAGATTTTTCAGGCAGCCTTGCACGTTCTTAACAAACAAGCACTTAAGTCTACCTGATAACCATGATTGTCTCCTAAGAACAGTTAAAGAATACAAGGCCAAGATGCGCAAACCAGCTCGCGCTCACTCAACAAAGGCTACCTGAAACCCATTTTCAGGTAGCCTCTTATCAACTCAGCTTCGCCGCATGTTCCCTGGTTTCATGGAACACAATATCCGGCCAGCGTTCCTGCGTCAGGTTCAAGTTCACGCGGTTGGGCGCGAGGTAGGCGAGGTTGCCGCCTGCGTCTATCGCCAGATTACCCGCATTGGCTTTTTCAAACTCCGCCAGCTTTTTCTTGTCTTCGCACGATACCCAGCGCGCCGACCAGATGGATGCGCTGTCGAACACGGCTTCTACGCCATATTCGTTGGCCAGCCGCGAGGTAACGACTTCAAACTGCAACACGCCAACCGCGCCCAAAATCAAATTCGCGCCGCTCATCGGTTTGAAGACCTGTACCGCGCCTTCTTCGCCAAGCTGTTGCAAGCCTTTTTGCAGTTGCTTGATTTTCAGCGGGTTTTTGATGCGGACGCTGCGGAACAGTTCGGGCGCGAAGAAGGGGATGCCGGTGAACGCCAGTTGTTCGCCTTCGGAAAAGCTGTCGCCGATTTGGATGTTGCCGTGGTTCGGGATGCCGATGATGTCGCCTGCGTAGGCTTCTTCCACCAGCTCGCGGTCGTGCGACATGAATGTAACCACGCTGGAGGCGGCTATTTCGCGGTTTATGCGCAGGTGCTTCATCTTCATGCCGCGTTCGAATTTGCCGGAGCAGACACGCAAAAAGGCGATGCGGTCGCGGTGTTTCGGGTCCATATTGGCTTGGATTTTAAAGATAAATCCGGAAAATTTCGGCTCGTCCGGCTCGACCATGCGCACGGTTGCGTCGCGCGGTTTCGGCGCGGGCGCCCAGTCAATCAGTGAATTGAGGATTTCCTGAATACCGAAGTTGTTAATCGCCGAGCCGAAGAACACGGGTGTGAGGCTACCTGAAAGAAATTCGTCAAGATTAAACTCGTTGGAAGCAGCCTGCACTAATTCGATTTCGTCGCGCAACTGCTGGATTTCCAATGGAAAGCGTTGTTCCAATTCAGGATTATTGATACCTTTGATGATGTCGAACTCGTGCGGCAGACGTTCGCCGCCCGCTTCAAAGAGATAGATTTCATCGTTCAGGATGTGGTATACGCCTTTGAAGTTTTTGCCCATGCCGATCGGCCAAGTAACGGGCGTGCAGCGGATTTTTAAAATATTTTCCACTTCGTCCAGCAATTCCAAGGAATCGCGCACTTCGCGGTCGTATTTGTTCATGAACGTGACAATCGGCGTATTGCGCAGGCGGCAGACGTTCAAGAGTTTGATGGTTTGCGCTTCCACGCCTTTTGCCGCGTCGATGACCATCAAGGCGCTGTCGACGGCGGTCAAAACGCGGTAGGTGTCTTCGGAGAAGTCTTGGTGGCCCGGCGTGTCCAAGAGATTGACGGTGTGGTCTTTGTAGTCGAACTGCATCACGCTTGATGCCACGGAAATGCCGCGCTGTTTCTCGATTTCCATCCAGTCGGAGGTGGCGAATTTGCCGGTTTTCTTGCCTTTTACCGTACCCGCGCTCTGAATCGCACCTGAAAACAGCAGCAGCTTTTCGGTCAGCGTGGTTTTACCTGCGTCGGGGTGGGAGATGATGGCAAATGTGCGGCGGCGGCGCACTTGGTCTGGAATATTGGACATGGCGGAAAATCCGAATTGAAAACGGCGTATTTTAACATATTGCCGCGTAGAGAAAGGCTACCTGAAAATATCGGCTTGGGCGGAATGGATACCATAATAGAAACAGCCCGCTATCTTGTTTGGGATAGCGGGCTGGGTTTTGGCGGCGGATTAGGTTCCCTGAAATTTATCTTACCCCTAATGGCTTGGTGTTGCAGCGGATTTCCTGCTCCAAGTTGGCAAATTCGGTTTTGAATCGTTGATTGATTTCCTCACTTTTTGCCGTGTATTCGCGGTCGCCGATATTCAATTTGTTGCGTTCGCTTATATATCCCTCTGTCAATTTCCGGCAATCTTGCTCATGTGCTTCGATTTTATCTTTAAAACCAGCATCAACCTTTATGTAGCTTTGGTTACCCACATACAACGTTTTACGGTCATCCGATAAATTGAACACCATTTCGCCCATACCGCTGTTTATCGACAGCTTGCCGTCTTTTTCGGTTAAAACTATCGCATTCTTTCGCGAACCGAAAAAATCGGTTTGGTTAATCAGCTCCTGAGCAAAATAGTTGCCATTTTCTTTTTTAATTTCCAGGATTTCTTCTCCACGATCCTGCTGCTCACGCCAATACCCCACATAATCGTCAGCACTCTTGCCGCAGGCGGCCAACAAACAAACTGCCGTTATCAAAGCCAAACGTTTCAACATGATTTGCTCCTTATCAATACAGGTGTAAAAAGATTTTTGGCAGTATATTGTTTTTTTTTTTTGATTTGTCAATTTTAATTTACACAGACTATTTCAGTTTGAGAGGCTACCTGAAAAAGCAGGCAAATCTATCCGCCAGATTTTTCAGGTAGCCTTCCCCTTGTATAATGCCGCCTTTGTTTATTTTCCCGCCGTCTTGCCATGTCCGACCTATTCGCCCCCGCCGCGCTTTCTGTTTCTGAGCTCAACCATTTGGCCAAAAACCTGCTGGAAGACCAGCTTGCCGGGCTGTGGGTGGGCGGCGAAGTGTCGAATTTGGTGAAGGCGGCGAGCGGGCACTATTATTTTGTTTTAAAAGACCAACGCGCCCAGGTGCGCTGCACTTTGTTTAAGCATGCCGCCCGTTCGCTGGCCGCGCTGCTGCGCGAGGGCGAGGAAGTGGAGGTGTTGGGCAAAATCACGCTGTATGAAGCGCGCGGGGAGTTTCAGATTAATGTGCAGGAAGTGCGGCGCAAGGGGCTGGGGCAGCTGTTTGAGGCTTATGAGAGGCTGAAGCAGCGCCTACAGGCGGAAGGCTTGTTTGATGCGGCACACAAACGGCCGTTGCCTACCGCGCCGCAATGTATCGGCGTGGTCACCAGTCTGGCAGCGGCGGCATTGCGCGATGTGGTCACCACGTTGCGGCGGCGTGCGCCGGATGTGCGCGTGGTGGTGTATCCCACGGCGGTGCAGGGCGCGGGCAGCGAGTTTCAGGTAGCCTCGGCCATTGCGGCGGCGGCGGAACATGCGCAGGCGGATGTGCTGATTGTGTGCCGCGGCGGGGGCAGCATTGAGGATTTGTGGGCGTTTAACGAAGAAGCGGCGGTGCGCGCGGTAGCGGCCTCGCCGATTCCGGTGGTGAGCGGGGTGGGGCACGAAACGGATTTCACGCTTACAGATTTTGCCGCCGACGTGCGCGCACCCACGCCTACCGCCGCCGCCGAGCTGGCCAGCCCGAACCGTGCGGAGCAGCTGGACAAAATGTGCCGCCTGCACAGCCATATGCGCCACACGCTGCAACGGCGCTGCACAGACGCGGCGCAACGGCTTGACTGGCATGCCGCGCAGTTGCACCATCCGCGCCAGAAATGGCAGGAGCAGCTGGCTGGCTTGTTGCGCAGCCGCCAAATGCTTGCTGACAATATGCTGCGTCACCTGCGTCGCAAACAGGAACAGCTGGCCTACTTGGCCGAGCTGTGCCGTCGCAGCCGGCCACAAGTGCAGACTGCTGTGCGGCAGCTACAAACACAGGCTATACAACTCAACCGCTACATGGCCGCACTCTTGGCACAAAAGCAGGCACAGTGCCAAAAGCAGGTGGGCATTTTGGATGCCCTCTCGCCACAACACACGTTGTCGCGCGGCTATAGCGTGATTACCGACCGTACGGGCAAAGTGGTGCGCGATGCGGGCAGACTGCACAGCGGGCAGATGTTGCAGCTGCATTTCGAAACCGGCACGGCCAAGGCGCAGGTGTTGCCGCAGCGTACCGGGCAGCAGGATTTGTTTGATTAGCGCGTGCAAATATCGCTGCAGCAATTTTTTCCTGCGAGGTGGCACAAGCCAATGCAATCAAGAAACATCATCGCTGTAGTTATAGTTTTTCAGGTAGCCTCACTATAGGAAGGCTACCTGAAAAAGCAAAACGGCTTCCTTTGCGGAAGCCGTTTGTTGTTTGACCGATACGTTTATGCCACGGTAAAACCTTCTGCCGAGATGGCAGCTTTGAATGTTTCAAGGTCGAAGCCTTCGCCGTGTGTAATGACTACGCGGCCATTGTCATGATTAGCATTCACCATTCTCACACCCGCAACAGTTTCGCCCTTCAAAACCAAGCGATCCTCATCCGTTTTGTGCTTCATACCGGATACTTGAATCAACGTTTGTGGCATATTAACCTCTAAATATAAGTTGATTGAAAACAAAGATCTGGCCATACTGCACTGTTTTTTACAATTATGCGGCCGTGTATCACAAAAATATTGTTCACACTTTGTTACGCGTTTCCCCCAACATCCTTGCTGCATCAAACAGGCAATGTATACATTTTGCCTAGGTAGCGGCAACTTGTCCAGCATTATTAAGGGGGGGAGGCCATATTCGTCGCTCGGTGTGTGGCAGCACACCCTAATGCTGCCAATGGCGCATTTGGTAAGATGCTGATGGATACGCAAAGTTGGATAACTATAGTGGATTAACTTTAAATCAGTAAGGCATTGGCTCGCTTTGCCGTTATGTGTGTACTATTTGTACTTGCCACCTTGTTCTGATTCTTGTTGGGTCACTATTATAAAGAGGTGGAAAAATGATCAGTATTTTTGACATGTTCAAAATCGGTATCGGCCCGTCCAGTTTGCATACCGTGGGACCGATGCGTGCTGGTATACTGTTTCGCAAACAGCTTATCAAACAGGGACTACTGGATAAGATTGCTCGGTTTAGCGCCCATGTGTACGGCTCGCTCTCTTTCACTGGCAAAAACCACGGCACAGACCACGCCATCATTGGCGGCTTGGCGGGCTACGAGCCGGATACGGTGGACACCACCGCTTTCCCCAAATTCATTGCACAAGTATTGAGCAGTAAAACCCTCACCGACATTGGCGGCCACTACACCCCGTTTGACTACGAACGCGACTTCATGTTCCATTCTTCCTTCCGCTACACGAAAACGGCATGCGCCTGGAAGCCTATGTCGGCGATGAGTTAGCGATGCAGGAAGTGTTTTACTCCATCGGCGGCGGTTTTGTGATGACCGAAAAACAGTTTGCTGATAGCGGTAAGCAGTCCGCCCCTGTAAATGTGCTCTACCCATACACCAATGCGGACGATCTCATCCGCTAGTGTGCCGAATACAAGCTCTCTCCGAATTGATGTTTCGCAACGAATGCGCCCTGCGTCCGGAGCAGGAAGTATGCGACTATGTGTGCCAAACCCTCGGGATAATCCGGCGCGGCCTGCATACCGAGGGTGTGCTGCCCGGCCCCATGCAGATACGCTGCCGCGCGCCACTTTCGCGCAAACAATTTGAAAAAAACGGGCTGAACGATAAAGACCCGATGGCGGCGGTGGATTGAGTAAATATGGTGGTCTTTGCCGTAAACGAAGAAAATGCGGCGGGTGGGTGGTTACCGCCCCCACCAACGGCGCTTGCGGCATTGTACCCACCGTGTTGGCCTACTACGACCATTTTATTTTCCACGCCGATGAAAACACATTCTGCGTTATTTGATCATTGTCAGCGCCATCGGCAGCTTGTATAAAATGAACGCATCCATTTCCGGCGCGGAAGTGAGCTGCCAAGGCGAAGCGGGCGTGGCCTGCTCCATGGCTGCTGGGCTGACCGAGATTCAGGGCGGCAATGTCGAAAAGTGTGTATGGGTCGCCGAAATTGCCATGGAACACCATCTCGGCCCCACTTGTGACCTGGTAGCGGCCAAGTGCGGGTGCCGTGTATCGAGCGTAATGCCATTTCCTCCATCAAAGCCATCAATGCTTCACGCATGGCGCAGCAACGCACCACCGATCCCATAGTATCGCTGGACGCAGTCATAAAAACCATGTATGAAACCGGCAAAGATATGAATCCGAAATACCGCGAAACCTCTACCGGTGGCTTGGCTACGCATGTAGTGCATGTGATGTGTTGAGACTTAATGCTATTTAGTGCCGTAGAGGCAAGAAGGCTACCTGAAAATGGTTTTTCAGGTAGCCTTTTGATTGTAGCCATAGCCAAAGCAATTATTTTCTCTACCAAGCGGCGGGCTGCAAACAGTATGAATCACTTGGCAAAGCGAGCCTGCGCCATTGGGAATTAAGTGCTTCGGCTATACGATATTAACAGTTGGCCTGCCGCTTATCTTCTCCTAGCTGTCGACACCGTTTGCCATACACTTTTTTACGTGCTTGAAAAGTTTTGTTTTAATGTTTGCCCGAACGCCAGATAGACCAGATAATCCACAGGCTGTTGGCAAAGGCCAAGAGATAGCCGAGGAAGCCAACAAACGACAAGCCAAATAGCTTCGGGCCGATATTGCTGCTGAGCAGGATGGATGAACCGATAATCAACGCCGCCGTCACCATGCCCATGGTCAGCCGGTTGGCGCTGTATTCCAAGTGCCGGTTCAAACTGTCGAGGCGTTTCAAATCCAGGTTCACGTTTAATCGGCCGCTTTGCAGATTGCGGTTTAGGCGCAGCAGGTTTTTGGGCAACTCGCCCAGCATCTGCACCAGCATACGGCTTTGCGTGCGGCTTCGGCGCCAAAGTTGCTGTGGCGAAAGGCGTTGGCGGATGACCTTCTGCACAATCGGTTTGGCGTGCTCCAGCAGTTGGAAGCTGCCGTCCAGCCTTTTCACTACACCTTCGAGAGTGAGTAGGGCTTTGAACAGCATCACCAAGTCGCCCGGTAAGGCCAGCTCGTGCTCGCGCATGATGCGGGTTAAATCGTTAATCACTTGGCTGACGCGCAAATCGCGCACGGCGGTGTGTTCGTAGTCGAGCAGCATTTCCATCACATCGGCACCGAGCAGGTCTTCATCGGGAATATCGCCCTGCGCCCAGTTGCTCAGAATATATTGCACGGCAAACGGGTCGCGATGGATGAGGGCTTCAATCAGCGCATTGATTTCCTGCCGGCGCACCGGACTCAGGTAGCCCGTCATGCCGAAGTCGATCAGGCCGATGCGCAAATCGGGATAAATAAAGATATTGCCCGGGTGCGGATCGGCATGAAACAGGCCCTGCCCCAGTATCATATCGAGCAGCACGTCGGTGATGCGGCAAGCCAGAATATGCCGCTCTTCGGCGCCCAGTAATTTGATGTTGGTATCTTTCAGCAGGGTGGCAGCCACGTATTCCTGCACCAGCACCTGCCGGTTGCTGTATTCGGGATATACCTTGGGAATATGCACCGCCGGATGGTTGGCATACAGCGCAGCAAACCGCTGCAAATGGCGCATTTCAGCCAGCAAATCAGTTTCCCTGGCGAGGCTTTTAGCAAAATATTGCACCATCTGCACCGGCTGATAGCGGCGGGTTTCCGGCATTTCCGATTCGGTGAGCTGCGCCAGATGGGTTAGAATACGCAAATCTGCCCGGATGAGCGGTTCGATATCCGGCCGGCGCACCTTTACCGCCACCTCGCTGCCGTCGAGCAACACCGCGCGGTGCACCTGCGCGATAGAGGCGCTGCCCAAAGGCTTGCTGTCGATGTGCCGGAATACTTGCTCCGGCGGGCAGCCCAGCTGCTCGGTGAGCAGGGAGAGAATCGCCTCGAAGGGCAAGGGATTCGCGCTGCTTTGCAGATGCTCGAATTCCTCAATCCATTCGGCGTTGAAAATATCAACCCGGGTGGCCAAAATCTGGCCGAGCTTGATAAAGGTCGGCCCCAGCTCCTCAAACGCCAGCCGGAAACGGTGCGCCGTGCTCGAAATATCCGCATTTTCCTGCTCCGGCTTGCTACCGAGCCAAGAAGCGCGATTCAGCTTAATCCGGCTGAGAAAACCGCCCAAACCGTGCCGCGCGAGTGTGGCTACGATTTGACGCAAACGATTGATGTCGCCCAAAGCGGGCATGGCAGATCTAACCATACGGCACCCCTATTGCGGAATAAGCGTCCGCACAAACAGGCACACAGCATAACATACGCGCCTACTGGTGCGTACAAGCTGCCCCTATTGCTCATCGCCTTGTCAAACACATTGCCGCCGCTTGCCGCACTATGCTATAACATGGGCAAAACAAGAAAGTTTCAGATTGATGAAGTGGATAAAACAAGTAACCCTCTGTGCCCTGGCCGCCCTTGCTTTCGGCCTCGCTCCCGCTGCATACGCCGCCCCGGAAGGATTGGATAACGACGCACTCGAGCGCCTTATCCGCGAACGCACCGGACGTGGTGGCCACAGCAACAACGCCCCTGCACCCAGCCGACAATCTTCATCTGCCGGCAGCCGCGCCTCCTCCGGCAGCCAAGACGAAGCTGGCGACCTCATTATGAACGCCATGAGCCTCATCGGTCTCTCCTACCGCTTTGGCGGCAACTCCCCCACCCAAGGCCTCGATTGCAGCGGTTTCATGCAATACATCTTCAAACGCAGCATGGGCATTACCCTGCCGCGCACTTCCGCCGAGATGGCCACTGTAGGCCAACGGGTAGACCGTGCCAACCTCAAGCCCGGCGACATGGTGTTCTTCGGTGCCGGCGGCCGCGTTTCCCACGTAGGTATGTATATCGGCAACGACCGCTTCATCCACGCCCCGCGCACTGGTCGCGACATCGAAATCACCAGCATGAACGGTACTTACTGGAAAAACCGCTACATCACCGCCCGCCGGGTAGACCGCTCCACCCGCTTCACCCGCTAAAGGCCTGCATCATGAATATGCCCATCATGCCCAAATGGCACAGCGACGACGGCAGCATCGTATCGTGCACCGAAAAAGTGAAAGTGATGCAGGAAAACATGCAAGAGCTCTATCAGCTTGCGCAAGACACTTTCGAAGACGCCCTGCTGATGGGCTGCAGCGAAAAACAAGTGCGCGAATTCCTGCAAGATTTGGTACGCAGCGTGCACAACCCATATAACTGATGCAAGCCGCATCTGCCAATTAATAAAAGGCTACCTGAAAATTTCAGGTAGCCTTTTCTATATGCTGTATGTGGTCGGTATGAGCGATGGCAGCACTGTGGTAGATGGTTTGTCTAGATTGTCAGTAAATAATTGCCGTACCGAATACTGGTCAGGCAGCACGCTATTTATTTTTCAGGTAGCCTCAAGCGTATGGAAGGCTACCTGAAAATTGCCAGCCTAGATAAAACAGCACGGTATTAAATCAGGCATAACCGCTATATAATCAAACCATTTCCACACACGCCGAAACCGATTATGGATTTAACCAACCATTTCCTTATCGCTATGCCCGATATGCAGGATAATTTCTTTGCCGAAAGCGTGGTGTATGTTTGCTCCTATTCCGCCGAAGGCTGCATGGGCGTGATCATCAACAAGCCCTCGCCGCTGCCGCTGCGACAGATTCTTTCCGCCCAGCAGCACACCGTGCCGCAGCATCTGTTTGACGACTGCATTTTCCTGGGCGGCCCGGTTCAGGTAGACCGCGGGTTTGTGCTGCACAGCCCGGCGGGCAACTGGACGAGCAGCATCATCGTGAGCGACAACCTCGCACTCACCTCCTCCGGCGACATCCTTCCCCACCTGCACGACGAGCAAAGCGTGAAGCAGGCCATGCTGTTTATGGGCTACACCGGCTGGAGCGCCGGCCAGCTCGAGCGCGAGCTGGCGGAAAACAGCTGGCTCACTGTGCCTGCCAGCGAGCACATCATGTTCGGCATGCCGCACGAGCAACGCTACCACGCCGCCATATCGCTGCTCAACATCGCTCCCGAACAACTCATCCGAACCGGCGGCCATGCTTAATATTCCACACGGCACCACGCTGGCCTTCGATTTTGGTGAAACCCGTATCGGTGTGGCGCAGGGCGACGCCGAAGTGGGCATCGCCCACCCTCTGGCCACCATCAGCGGCGAGGGCAACGACAAAAAATTCGCCGCCATTGCCGCTCTGGTGGCCGAATGGCGGCCGGTGCAATTCGTGGTGGGGCTGCCGCTTTCCACCGACGGCAGCGAACACGAAATGACCCGTCTGGCCCGCAAATTCGGCCACCGCCTCAACGGCCGCTTCGGCTTGCCCGTGTATTGGGCCGACGAGCGGCTCACCTCGCTTTACGCCGCCGAGCTCCTCAACCAAACCGGCCTGCGCGGCCGCAAGCAAAAGCCCGTGCTCGACCAAGTGGCCGCGCAGGCGATTTTGCAGGGCTTCTTTGAAGGGGGCTGGGTGGAAGAGTTTCACGGTTGATCGCATGAAGGCTATCTGAAAACGGGAGTGAGGTTTCAGGTAGCCTTTTGGCAATGTGCAGGCAAATCTTTGGAGCAATATGCTGCCCGTTGCCATCTGGTTTGATCTATCCCCACTCAAATCATTAAGGATGAAAACATGAAACTAAAATTATGGCCGGCCATATTGATGCTGTTGCCCGCGGTGGCTCTGGCCAAGCCTGCCCCGCGCAGCGAAGAAATCATTTATTTCGGTGCAACACCGACAGGTTTTGAAATCGGGTATCGGGCTTCGCAAGGCGGGCAGACGATTGTGGAGCTGGTGCCGAGAGGGCAAACGGTGCAGAATTGGGAGCGGATGGTTACCCTACAAACCTTCGCCGGCAACACCCGCTCGGTAAGCGATTTCCGCCGTGCGGTGTCGGACGGTTGGCGGAGCGCCTGCCCGGGCGGCAACACAATCAATCTGAGCGAAGGGCAGGAAAACGGCTATCCCTTCGCTTTTTGGCAAATGACCTGCGAGCACAACCCGCAAAGCGGCAGGCCGGAATATACTTGGATAAAAGCGATGCGGGGCGAACGTGCGCTTTATGTGGCGCAATACGCCTTCCGTCACTTGCCGAGCCGGGCGGATCTGACCGATGCGGCACGCCGACTGCGCGGCATGTCGCTGTGCGATACGCGGCCGGGCAGGGCGCGCCAGCATCCTTGCGGCCGGCGTTAGGCGTATGCAAAAGGCTACCTGAAAGCTCACTATATCCGCTTTCAGGTAGCCTCTAAGCTGAATGCTGCCGCATTCTTGGCAGGCAGGGAACTGTCGATGCAAAGTTGAACTACGGTGATGTGGTAAGAGTTGGCTGAAGTTTTTCAGGTAGCCTGTGGGGGAAAGGGGCTACCTGAAAACATATGGGCTGCTTCTCGACAGTTCTGAAGCCAAATAGCAATCTGCTCCAATTACTCCATTTCGTTATCATGCTTCCCGTTCGGATTTGTAGGTGTGTGGAACCGAAACGACTGGGTGTGGAAGCATTTTGCCGGTGGAATCATTTAACCATTTGGCGTGTCGGCTACCTTTGCTGCGGCAGCTTGAAAAAACAGGGCGGCGGGGTATAATCGCGCCCAATTAGTCGGGGTGCTGCTTTGGGCGGCTGAGAGGATACCCGTTGTACCTGATCCGGTTAGCACCGGCGTAGGGAACTATCAGGCAGAGGATGCGGGCGGCGTGTGCTGTTCGGGTTGCTTTGCCTCATCCGGAACGGATGGTTTCTTCTCTGCTTGCGCTGCTCCCCCCGGCTTGGTGTGCCGGGCTTTTTTGTGCGCATTTGATATGCGGCTCGGTGGAGTAGTTTTTCACAATATAATAGAGGAAACAATTTGATGGAACAGCAGGCAGATAAACTTTCGATTACCGCTTCGGCGGTGATTTGGTTTGGGGCGGCGGTGTCGGTGGCGGAAATCCTCACCGGTATGCTGTTTGCGCCGTTGGGTTGGCGCATGGGCCTTTTGGCAGTGGCTATTGGCCATGTGATCGGCGGGGTGCTGTTTTATCTGGCCGGCCTGATTGGGGCGCAAACGGGGCGCAGTGCGATGGAAACGGTACAGCTTTCCTTCGGCCGTTGCGGCTCGCTACTGTTTTCGGCGGCCAACGTGGTGCAGCTGGTGGGCTGGACGGCGATTATGATTTTCACCGGGGCGCAGGCTGCGGCGGCGCTCACGGCGGGCTGGAGCGGCGCGCAGATAGGGTGGAGCGTGATTATCGGCGCGCTGATTTTGCTGTGGCTGCGTATTGGGATGCGGAATTTCAGCAAAATCAATTTTGTGTCGATGAGCACGCTATTTGCTCTCACGTTGTGGCTGAGTGTTCAGGTAGCATCCGGCGAGCCGGCGGTAGCCGGGCAAGCAGATGCGGAGGCGATGAGTTTCGGCCTGGCGGTGGAGCTGGCGGCGGTGATGCCGCTGTCGTGGCTGCCGCTAGTATCGGACTACACCCGCTGCGTAGACAAGGCTCGGGCGGCCACGCTTTCGGCTACGCTGGCTTATTTCTGCACCAGCTCGTGGATGTATGCCATCGGGCTGGCGGCGGCACTGTTTGCCGGCCAAAGCGAAATCGCGCCGATGCTGCAATATGCCGGGCTGGGCGCCGCTGGGATTTTGGTGGTGGTGTTGTCCACGGTGAGCACGACGTTTTTGGATGCGTATTCGGCCGGGGTGAGCTTTCACAGCATCAGCAGCCGCTTTGGTGAAGTGGCGGTGGCAGCGGCGGTTACGCTGCTGGGCACGCTGCTGGCGCTGGTGTTTGATGTGAGCCGCTTTGAAGGATTTCTGTATTTTATCGGCTCGGTGTTTGCGCCGATGATTGCGGTGCAGATTGCGGATTATTTTGTGCTGAAACGCAGGCCGGCTTCAGGAGAAGCGGATTGGGTGAGCCTGGCCTTGTGGCTGGCGGGTTTTGTGTTCTACCGCCTGATGCTGCAATGGCAGCCGCCGCTGGGCACCACGCTGCCGGTGATTGCGGCCACGTTTGCGCTGACGCTGCTGGTGCGTAAGTTGCTGCCAGCATCGGACGGGGCGGTAGTGCATGAAAGTTGAGTAGAACCAAGAGCAAAAGGCTACCTGAAAAATTTCCGGTAGCCTTTCGTTTTGTTGTAGATGGAGGAAAGTCTGTTCCCCACTATTTTTCAGGTAGCCGCTATCCGAAGGCTACCTGAAATTTTTGGCGGGTATCAGCCATTAAATACGGGCAGGATATTGGCACGGCTGAGGATTTGAGCGGCTACGTTGGCTAGCCCGAAGAAGAACACCCAAGCCATCAGCCATTTCCCGCCGTACACGCGGTAGCCTTTGCCTTCGCCGAATTTTTTGCGGCAGGCGTAGAGCAGCAGGGCGGGCACGAATGCTGTCCACACGGTGGCGGCAAAGCCGACGTAGCTGATGGCGAGCACGAAGCCGGTGGGGAACAGCAGGCAGGCAACGAGTGGAGGCAGGAAGGTAAGGGCGGCGGCTTTGCTGCGGCCGGCGCGGCTGGTGCCGAAGCCGAACAGGTCGGTGAGGTAGTCGAGCAGGCCGAGGGTTACGCCGAGGAAGGAGGAGGCGATGGCCATGTAGGAAAACAGGGAGAGCACGCGCACCAGCCCGCTGCCGGCCACTTGGGCGAGGGCGGCGAGCAGGGCGGCCACGTTGTCTTGCGCGGCAATCACGGGGCCGAACTGGCTGCGCGGCAGGTTGCCTTGCACGGCGAACTGCCAGAGGGCGTAGATCACCAGCGCCACCAAAGTGCCGAGCCAGAGCGAGCGGGCCACTTTTTTAGCGTCGCCCCGGAAGTAGTCGAACAGGCCGGACACGTTGCCGTGGAAGCCGAAGGAGGCGAGGCAGACGGGCAGGGCAGTGCCGAGATAGATCCAGTAGCTGCCGTTTCCGCTGCCGGCGGTATCGAATAATACGGCGGGCTGGGCGGAAAGGAGCAGGCCGCCGTTGGCCCAGAGGAAGGTCATAATCATGCCGCCGATGAGGATGGTGGTGCCGCGGTCTACCCAAAAGGTGGACCACCATACGCAACCGGCGAAGATGAGGGCAAACACGATCTGCCCCACCCATAGCGGCGCTTGGAGGGCTTGGGCGGTGAGGTTGCCACCGGTGAAGATGTAGGCATAGGTGAGCAGATAGAGCACAAAGGCCACGGAGAGACCAGTGATGATGCTCCAGCCGCGGCCGAGCAGGTCTTTAACGATGGTGTCGAAGTTGGCGCTGGGCGGGTAGTGGGTGGTGGCTTCGAGAATCATCAGGCCGCTAGAGAGCATGGAAAACCAGGTGTAGAGCAGCACGATGAGTGAGCCGACAAACCAGATGCCGGCAGTGGCGGTGGGGTTGGCGAGCATACCGGCACCGATTACAGTGCCGGCGATAATCATAGCGCCGCCGAGTACGGAGGGTTTTTGATTCATGGTGATGTGGGTATGGAGTGGGTTTCGGTATGGTTAAAGCACTGAATTGCTTCCTACGGCGTTGGCTTGCCTTGCTGTCTGTGGCTCACCGCCATGTAGGAACAAATCATTGCTTCTGCCACACCCTGGGGCAGGAAAATGAAACGGCCGCCCAAATCTGCAGCGGCCGGAGGCGGAATTATACAGGGCAGAGGCTTGGCTTGACTATATGATTTGCGATTTTTGTGAACCTGGTTTTTGGCATATTCTCACGTTATTGCTTATTTAATGGCGTTTAGTTTCTAATATGCAGTTTTGTTGTCATGTTGTTGCTTGGATGTTGTCTGGCAGGCAGATCATACTGTTTGAGCCAGAGGCTACCTGAAATAAATTGTTAGCTTCACGGGAACGGGTAAAGCTCGTTGGAACTTTGTCGAAGCCTTATGTTTTCAGGTAGCCTGTGGCGTAGAACAAGTAACTTGCTGCTCACGTGGCAACTGTATTGGCTGTGTAATGCTGCATATGTTTCAACTAGAGAAAAAGGCTACCTGAAAATACCGGATAGGGTTTCAGGTAGCCTTTTCAATCAGGCAGAGCGATTGGTTTAGAACAGGGCGTCAATCTCTGGCGAGGGTGCTGCGCCACCACCGCCGTTTTGCGGCTGTACCGGCTCTACCGCGGTTTCTTCCGGGATCACCGGATCGCCGCCTGCGGCTTGGATATCTTCGGCATCAGGAGTGGCGCCACGGTTGTCGATAGCCAGGCGCGGGCTGGTGCTCTGCTGCTCTTGCAGGAAGTATTCGCCGCCATTGCGGACAATCTTCGCGGGCATCGGCATGCCTTTTTGCGGTACTCCTTTGAGTGCGTAGCGCATGTATTCCACCCATACGGGCAGGGCGATTGTGCCGCCAAAGCCGGCGCGACCCATGCTGCGCGGTTTGTCGAAACCGATATACACCACGCCCACCAAGTCGGGATTGAAACCGGCAAACCAGGCGTCTTTGTTCTCGTTGGTGGTACCGGTTTTACCGGCAATATCGCGTCGACCCAGTGCGTTGGCGCGGGCACCGGTGCCTCGGCGCACCACGTCTTGCATGATGGTATACATGATGTAGGCGTTGCGCGGATCGATAACCTGCGGCGCGCTTTCGCCGGCCACCAAAGGTTTCATCTGGGCACGCAGACGGCCTTGGTTATTTTCAATACGGTCAATCACATAGGGCGATACTTTATAGCCGCCGTTGGCAAATACGGCATAGGCCTGCGCCATTTGCAGCGGGGTAGCCACGCCACTACCCAAGGCCATAGACAGCGAATCGGGAACCTGGCGGGCATTGAAGCCGAAACGCTGTACGTATTGATGCACTTCGTGCACACCGAGTGCCATCACGATGCGGATAGAAACCATATTTTTAGACGCAGTAAGCGCCTGGCGTAGGGTGATGAAGCCAGAGTAGCGGCCATCAGAGTTTTTCGGACGCCACGGACGACCGCCGCTACCCATGCCGGGCAATTCGATCGGGGCATCATTGATGGTGGTGGCGGCAGTCATCCCTTTGGCCAAAGCAGCGGAGTACACAAAGGGCTTGAAGGTAGACCCGGGCTGGCGCTCGGCCTGAGTGGCACGGTTGAAGCTCTTACTATGGAAGTCGAAACCGCCCACCAAGGCGCGGATAGCGCCAGTTTTGCTGTCTAATGCCACAAATGCGCCTTGCAGCTCGGGCATTTGGCTGATTTGCCAGCCGCGATCGAGTTTGCGCACGCGGATAACCGCACCGGGGCGGATGGCATTGTCTTTACCGTTGTTGATAGTACGCGCTACATAATTGAGTGCGTTGCCGCTGATTTTGATGCGGTTGCCGCCTTGTGTGTAGGCTTCTATCGAAGAGCGGCTGGCCTGCAACACCACGGCCGGTTGTAGGCCGTCTACGGTGTAAACCGTATCTAGATATTGATCTAAGTTTTCATCTAAGGCATCAGCTTCTATCGTTTTTAAATCGATAAAGGCTTCTGCACCACGATAAGCACCCAGCCCGAAGCCTTTCAGGGCACGGCGCAGGGCTAGGGTGGCTACTCTTTGGCTTTCGGAGCTAACGGTGGTGTATACACGGAAGCCTTGTGTGTAGGCATCCTCACCATATCGGTCGTACATTTCTTGGCGAACCATTTCGGCTACATATAGAGAGTTTTGGTCAATCTCTACTTGTTGGCGCCGGTAATGCAGCTCTTCGGCCAGCGCTTGATCGCGTTCTGCTTGCGTAATCATCTTTTCTTCAACCATGTTGTTGAGAATATAACGCTGGCGTAAACGGGCACGCTCGGGGTTCACAATCGGGTTAAAAGAAGAGGGCGCTTTAGGCAGGCCGGCCAGGATGGTGGCTTCGGCCAAAGTCAGCTCTTTTACCGGTTTGTTGAAGTAGATCTGCGAAGCGGCAGCAAAGCCGTAGGCACGCTGGCCCAAGTAGATTTGATTGAAATACAGCTCCAAAATCTGTTGTTTGCTCAAGGATTGCTCGATTTTGTAGGCCAACAGTGCCTCGTTGAATTTACGGCGGTAGCTGCGCTCGTTGGTGAGATAAAAGTTGCGGGCTACCTGTTGGGTAATGGTACTGGCACCGGATTGCACACCCCCGGCACGGAAGTTGCTGATCAGGGCACGAGCTACGCCGGTAACGTCTACCCCCCAGTGTTGGTAGAAGCGTTTGTCTTCTGCTGCGATAACAGCATTTACCAACATCGGCGGGAATTCGTCAATTTTAGTAAACGCACGGCGCTCTTCGCCATACATACCGATGAGCTTGCCATCTGATGAATAAATAGTTAGCGGCATCCTGGGTTGATAATTTGTTATTATCTCTAAGCTGGGTAGTTTTGGGTAGGTTGCTAAAACTGCAATAGCCAGCAATCCGATACCGAACAAGGCTAGCCCCAATAATAATCCAAAGACAGTTTTAAATATTTTTCTAAACATAGTTACAAATTTTTCTATCAATAAGTACTTTGATTAAAGTAAACTATACCTTAATTTATGCAAGAAAACGCAAAACCTGATATAAATTTACCTGTGACCGTTCAATTGGTCTTTCAAAGGGAGACTTAAAGATGCGAATATTAAAAAAACCAAGAAAATCAAAACAAAAGACTAAAATATCTTTTGGCAGCAAAGGCTGCTTGGGCGTGGATATTACGCCAACCGCCATTAATATGGTACATCTTGTTGGCAGCGTTCCGGGTAATCTTCGGTTGGAAAATTACACCATCCAGCCCCTACCTAAAGGCGTTATTATAAACGGCAACATCGAAGATCATGACCAACTCGTGTCATATTTACAACAAGCTTACCAACAGCTCGGTAGTGGGTGCAAGAATGTAACAGCAGCCTTGCCGCAAGCTCTAACCAACATACAAACGATTACTTATGATGTTCGTAGTTCTGATTTGCCGATAGATGAGTTCGTTGAACTGGAAGCCAGCCAAACCATCGGCTCCGATAATCTGAGCTATGATTTCCAAGTTACTGCTGAATTGCAAAACGGTAATGTGCAGGAAATCGTGATGGCCGCCGCCAAGCGCGACGATGTGGATTTGCGCACAGACTTGTTCTCGGATGCTGATATTCCATTGACACAAATGGATGTGGATACTTTCGCTGTTGTAAATGCTTTCTCTGTTTGGATCGATCAATTCGCTCCCGATTTGGAACATCAAAAACTGGCTATCTTCCATGTAGATGAAGATCAGACCAAAGCTTTGATCCTCCAAAATGGCAATCTTGTTTATAAACAAGAAACCAATTTTGGTAACAAGCAGCTGACCCACAATATCCAGCGCCAATATAAATTGAGCGAGGATGATGCGTGGAGTATGCGTTTCAAAAGCAATAAGCCCGCAGATTTCCAAGGCGCAGTAGCTGATCACTTTAATAGTCAGCTTACTCAGGAAATCCAAAGGGTTCTGCAATTCTATTACACCACGGTTAGCAGTGATTACCAAGATAGCATTAAGCACATCTTGATTTCTGGATGTCCGTTTATGCAGCCTTTCGGTCTTGCAAAAAGCGTGTACGCTCAAACAAATATCTCTACTCAGCAAGTGGAGCCTATTGCTAGCACACGAGGCAGCAAACAAACCGAAACTTCGAAATTTAATTTGGAATCCGGGCAACTAACCGTTGCATTTGGATTGGCTGTAAGAGGATTGTAAAATGATTCCATTGATTCAACTGAATATGCTCCCTTATCGTGAGGAGCAGGATAAGCAGAAAAAAGCTCAGTTTACCAGACTGATGGTATTTTCCAGTTTGATAGGAGTTGGTTTGTTGGTGTTTACCTATGTATCGCTTAGTGGCTTGATTTTGAACCAAGAGTCCCGCAATCAGCAGTTAACTGCTGGTATCGAGCAACTAGATATTCAAATCAAGGAAGTAGAAACCTTGGAAGCTGAGAAACGTGACTTCTTGGCTCGGAAAGCCAAAGTAGAAGAACTGGAAAATAAACGTTTTGAAGCGGCTAGGATGATTGATTCTCTGAATACTGTTGCACCTGAAGGTGTTTACCTTACAGGGATTAAGGCAAAAGATGTCAGTACTTATACCCTGTCGGGCAAAGCTACCAGCGATAGCAAAATTGCCGATCTCATGCGTGTGATCCCGAGTACCAATGTATTTGGTCAGCCCTCATTAGATCGCATCAATAAAGTAGAATCAGTGCAAGAATTTGAATTGACCGTAGCAGTTTCTGCTTCTGCACCGATGAATGGCGACTATGCGAATGTTGCTCCTGTTGTGATGCCGTCAGAGTCTGCTTCTGCTGCCAGCGACGTTTCCGCATCAATACCTAATACACCTGTAGCGCCTGCGTCATCTGCTACAGCCACTTCCTCCCCTGCGAATTAATGGAAGGATGAAATCATGGCACAAAAAATTGACCTTAACACCCTATATAAACAGAACAAGCTGGTTCAGCTTGGGGCTGGTATTGTTATTGTTGTTCTTCTTTTAGTTGCAGGCTACTTTGTTTTGTTTAAAGAGCAGTGGGAAGAGTTTGAAGCCTTGCAGCAGAAAGAAGAGCAGTTGAAGCAGGACTATCAGAGTAAAGCTGATCAAGCGGCTAATCTGCCGGTTTTGAAAGATGAACTGGAAAAAATCCGAACTGCATTTAATGTGTTGCTGAAGCAGCTGCCAACTGATGCAGAAATTCCGAACCTGATTCAGGAGCTGCATCAAGCTGGGGCCAAAAACAGTATGCGGATGAATAGTGTGAAGCCTCTACCCCCGGTGGATCTTGATAACGTACAACAATTGCCTTATGAAATTTCCATTTCGGGAAATTATGATCAAATTGCACAATTTATACGTGATGTGGGTCGTCTGTCCCGTATCGTAACTTTGGATAAGATCAATCTTGCTCCTGCAGATGCAAAAGATAGTAATGGCGTACTCACTTTGACTGCTAATGCTAATACCTATAAGGCGTTGGCGCAGAGTGAGGTGGCTGCTGCATCAGCTGCATCCCAAGCTGAATGATAAGAATGGTTCTTTATAAAGGATTTTATAATGAAGAAAAATATACTAAGGTTCTTAGCTATTATTTTTTTGCTGACGGCCTGTTCTTTGGCAGAGGGTGATTTGCAGCAGTGGATGGATAACGCCCGGGCTGAAGCAAAAAATAAAGTTCGTCAACCTCAGATACCAACTATTTCAAAGTCGCCTGAGTATATCGATCCTGTTATTAATGGTTTGAATATATTTGATTCAAAGCGGCTTCGTGTGAATCAGCAATCAGGTATTAATGCTCCAAACCCCGATAGGCCAAAAGAGATTTTGGAGAACTTTAGTTTGGAAAGCTTGCGTTATGTGGGCTCTATTAAGCGGGGTGGGCAGGTTTCTGCCTTTGTTGAAGCCGGTGGGCATACCTATACCGTACATGTTGGCAATTATCTCGGTCAAAACTACGGACAAATTACAGCTATTACGCCGGATAAGCTGATTTTATCGGAGGTAACTGAAGACAGCTATGGTGCATGGCAACGTCGAACAGCGGAGTTGGAACTGAACACAACTCCAGATGCTTCTAATCAATCAAAACCTAATTAAACTTATCAAGGGATTTACGCTATGAAAATCAAAAAACTGCAATATCTAACTGCTTTAGGTATGGGCTTGGCCATGCAAGGCGTACTAGCTGGTAATATTACAGATATTAATGTCTCTGCTTTGCCAAATAATCAAAAAGTTATCAAAATCCATTTCGATCGGGATGTGTTGAAGCCTAGTGGTTTCATTACTACTACGCCTGCTCGTATTGCTTTGGATTTCCAAAATACCGGTGCTAATCTTAGCCAACCGGTACTTCAATATAATGACTCCTTACTCAGCCAAATCGCAGTTGCTCAAGACGGCAATAAGACCCGTGTTTTGCTCAACTTAAACAGACCAGGGCAATACAATGCTGAAATCAAAGGTAACGAAGTTTGGATTTATCTGAACGAGTCTGGTCAAGCATCTTCTGCAGCTGCCAGAACTACTGCACCCAACAACCAGATTCAGCAAGAGTCTCTGGGTGTAACTGAGAGTAAGCCTGCCGCAGGACAAACTGCTCTTGGCAGCAATACTGCAAACGTAGCAGTTGATTTTCACAAAGGTGCAAATAATTCAGGTGTGATTGAAATTAATACTGCCGGCTATCGTGGCACTCCTGAAATCAAACAGCGTTCAAATAACCTGGTTATTTTACTGAAAAATAACCAATTGCCGATTGCTGCTCAGCGCAATTTGGATGTGACCGATTTCAGCACACCGGTTCGGACTATCAGTTTGCGCCGTTTAGGTAACGATACTGAGATTACCATTAAAAATCAAGGCGGCTGGGAGCATAAAACCAGCCAGTCTGCTGGTCGGTATACTATTACCGTTTCTCCCAAATCTATAGTGGCCGAAGATGGTATCAACCGTAATCGCAACCGTAACTTTACCGGCAAACGTGTTTCTTTAGATTTCCAAGACGTAGATGTGCGTACCATTCTGCAAATTTTAGCTAAAGAATCCAATATGAACATTGTGGCTAGTGACAGTGTTTCTGGCAAGATGACCTTGTCATTAAAAGATGTGCCTTGGGATCAGGCTTTGGACTTGGTAATGCAATCACGCGGGCTAGAGTCACGTCGTAACGGTAATATTATCCGTGTTGCTCCTGCTGATGAATTTCGAGAAATTGATCTTAAAGCTTTGGAAGGTGCTAAACGTATCGAAGAGCTTGGTCCGCTGGTGTCTCGTACATTTCAGTTGAAGTATAAAGATGTTAATGAATTCCGCAAAATTTTGAATATTAATGAGAATGGTGGATCCAATAACAGTAATAACAGTAACTCTTTATTGAGCAGTCGTGGTTCTGCTGTTATTGATCCAGCTACTAATACTTTGATTATTAAAGATAATCAAAACGTTATTAAAGAGTTTGAGCGATTAATTGAACAGTTGGATGTTCCTGCCCGTCAAGTGATGATTGAGGCTCGTATTGTTGAAGCTAAAGATGGCTTCTCCCGTGCATTGGGTGTGAAATTTGGTTATGATCGTAAATTCGGTTCAACCCGAGTAGGTAGTGGTTTGGGTGGGGGCTCCAGCACCACCGGTAACATCTTTAACCTTGCTCCGAACGTGAATCTGCCGGCAGCATCTGCGACTTCTTCGCTGACCATTGTTCGTGCCCTGTCTTCCGGTGCACTTGGTTTGGAGTTGACTGCCATGCAGGAGCAAAACCGTGGCAAGATTATTTCTAGTCCGCGCGTGCTGACTCAAGACCGTAAAGAAGCAACCATTAAAGCTGGTCGGGAAATTCCTTACCAAGAAGCTTCTTCCAGTGGTGCTACCAGTACCAGCTTCAAAGAAGCTGTATTGGGCTTGACCGTTACTCCGCAAATCACGCCTGATGGCAATGTGATTATGGATATCAAGCTGAATAAGGACTCTGTGGATCAGGGTTGTAGCGTATTAGGCACTCCGTGTATCAGCACCAAAGAGCTGACTACCCGTGCCATGGTAGAAGATGGTGGCACTATTATCTTGGGTGGTATCTATGAGGAAGACAACTCCAATACTCAGTATAAAGTACCGTTGTTGGGTGATATTCCGCTCGTTGGCCCCTTGTTCCGTGGTACTAAGCGCAACAATGAGAAAAACGAATTACTGATCTTCATCACCCCGAGAATCATGGGCAGTGAAGGTAACGTTCTGCGCTACTAAGCCACACTTCACCGATTGATTCGGTTACAATGCCTGCCATGGATACCATGGCAGGCAATATTTTTTTCATCGGATTGATGGGTGCGGGTAAGACCACGCATGGGAAGCAGTTGGCAGCGTTGCTGCAACGCGATTTTATCGATAGCGACCAACTGATTTGCCAACGCACTGGCGTTTCTATCCCCACTATTTTCGAGCTGGAAGGGGATAGTGGTTTTCGTAAGCGCGAAGCTGCCATTATTAACGAACTTACCCGCCGCCATCCCATCATCCTTGCCACAGGTGGTGGAGCTGTCTTGTCTCCCGACAATCGCCGTTGTCTGCATACGCGCGGCACAGTGATCTATTTGCACGCCACCCCAGAAATTCTATACCGGCGCATCCAATACGACAAAAACCGCCCCCTGTTGCAGGTAGCCGACCCACTCGACAAGCTGCAAACATCCTACCAACAGCGCGACCCGCTCTACCGCGAAACCGCCCACCTTATTTTCAATATTCCGCCGCAACACTCCTGCCCGCGAATCACCAAGCAACTGTTGCAGCTGATTCAACAACATAGCCAAGAAAACCGATGATGCAAACTCTGCACGTCCATACCCCCGGCCACAGCTACCCCATCCACATCGGCTTTCGCCTGCTTGATAATCTGGCCGAACACATCCGCCCACACATTAGCAGCAAAGCCGCCATCATCAGCAACCAGACCGTTGCCCCGCTCTACCTTGCTCCTGTTGAAGCCGCCTGCCGACAACTCGGCATTAGCACCTGTAGCATCATCCTGCCCGACGGCGAACAATACAAAAATAACGAATCCCTCCAGCAAATCTACACTGGATTGTTGCAGCACCATGCCGACCGCCGTACCACCATCCTCGCTCTCGGCGGCGGCGTAATCGGCGACCTTGCAGGCTTTGCTGCCGCTACCTACCAGCGCGGCATCCCCTTCATTCAAATTCCCACCACCCTGCTCAGCCAAGTCGATTCATCCGTGGGTGGGAAAACCGGTATCAACCATTCCCTCGGCAAAAACATGATCGGCGCGTTTTACCAGCCCCAAGCCGTCATTGCCGATATTGCCACCCTACAAACCCTTCCTCCGCGCGAATTTTCCGGTGGCTTGGCCGAAGTCATCAAATACGCCCTGCTCAGAGACATTGATTTTCTCGCCCGACTCGAACAAACCATGCCCAGCATTATGCAGCCAGAGCAAACCGCTCTCGCTGATACCATCCGCCACTGCTGCCAAATGAAGGCGCATATCGTTGAGCAGGACGAAAAAGAACAGGGCATCCGAGCCCTGCTCAACCTCGGCCACACCTTTGGCCATGCCATCGAAACCCAAATGGGCTATGGCAACTGGTTGCATGGCGAAGCTGTGGCTGCCGGCATGGTGCTTGCTGCGCGACTTTCCGAGCATAAAGGCTACCTGAAAACCGCCGACACCGAACGCATCATCCGCCTGCTGCAAGCCGCACGATTGCCCGTTGCACCGCCGGAGTTTGCGATTGATACCTGGCTTGCCCACATGCAGCATGACAAAAAAAATCAAGCCGGCCAAATCCGTCTTGTTATTCTCAAACAGCTCGGCCAAGCTGCAGTGGAAGCTGGCTTCAGCCGTGAAGACATGGCAGCCTTGCTGCAAAGCATCTAATTGCCCATTGCAAGCGGGTTGGCTAATTTATCAAGTTGGTACAGCAATACAGGCCGATGCCATATCGGGAATAAAAATCTTAGTTTTGCAGAAACTCGCCTTTTTGTGGAAATCTTACTTTCAGGTAGCCTCTCATACAGCAGGCTACCTGAAAATTATTTTGGCTGTTGGGCATGGTTTAAGTTTAAGGTTTGCTGAAAAATAAGGCTTTGTCTTTGGTAATAATCCAGAGGATCAATATAAGCAGCAAACCAGTTTGGATGATTTTGCTATCGGGATGAGTGGCAAAAATTTCGTTGCCGAGGTTGGCAGATAGGTGGAACAACACAGCAATCAGGATACTGCGGCCGCTTTTCAGATACAGCCAGTTGGAAAGCAACACGAATACAATCATGCTGAACACAAAATTGGCGGTATATAGCGCGCCTTCAGCTACTACTTGGCTATGGTAGTAGCCTTGAATAAAGGCCAGCGGCAGATGCCACAGCGCCCAATATACGGTAAAGATCATGGAGGCGGCGAACATACTGAATCGGCTCAATAGCGCATCGGTGCCATAGCTGTGCCAGGCCAGCTCTTCAATGATGGCAGCAGAAATGAGGAGGAACCACGGCGAGACCATAGCTGAGCTAAATGAGGGGTTGCCGGAGAGGTGGAATTGCGCCATGCTGTGGCCAAACAGCAAGGAGATAAATTGTGCCAATATCAAAGTAAACGGCAGGAGCAGAAGGGTGCACAGCAGATAGCGTTTGGGAAAACCGCCCAGCTTCAGCAGCCGGTTGGCAGCATCGGCACGCAAGCTGGGGTTGCTTCGCAGCAGCCATAATGCCAGCAACATTGGCGATACCAGCCCGGCTATGCCTAAGCCGATTTGTACATATAGCATGGCCTTCGAAGGCTGATGATGGCTAATATAGGCGGCGGTGAACCACAATAGCCAGGGAATGAGCAGGGAAAGGGAGAAGAAGGTGAGGGGGCGGTAGGTTTGTCGCATGATAGTTTGGTATTTGCTATGCTGGAAAAGTTTTCAGGTAGCCTGTCTCAGAACAAAAGGCTACCTGAAAAACAAAATAGCGGCTTGAAAAATCGTCTGCTTGCCGTTACCCGTTTCAGGTAGCCCTCTGCTTGGTTTGGGGCTACCTGAAAGCGTAAGCTTCAACGAAGTTAAAACCGTTCGCCGTTTAAAGCGTGTAGCCAGTTTGCAGCTCTTCGTCGCCCACCAGCTCGAGCAAGAGTGCGTAGAGTGGGGCGAGTTCGCGGTAGCGGCGGGCGGTGCGGCGCAGGTAGTTGAGGAAGCGGGGGATTTCGGGGCGGTATTTGCCTTTGCCGTCGCGGTGCCACAGGCGGGCGAAAATGCCGGCCACTTTCAAGTGCCGCTGCACACCCATCCATTCGAAATCGCGGTAGAAACTGTCGAAATCGGCGGATACGGGCAGGCCGGCGGCGCGGGCTTTTTCCCAGTAGCGCACAGCCAGGTCGATCACAAACTCTTCTTCCCATTCGATAAATGCGTCGCGCAGGAGAGAAACCAGGTCGTAAGTAATCGGGCCGTAGAGCGCGTCTTGGAAATCCAGCACGCCGGGGCGGCCCGGGGTGAGCATCAGGTTGCGTACGATGAAATCGCGATGCACATACACTTGCGGCTGGGCGGTAAGCACGGGCAGGAGGGCGTTGAGCGTTTGCTGCCACAGCTGTTGCTGTTTGAAGTTCAGGCTTTTGCCCAGCTCTTTGGCCATAAACCAATCGGGGAACAGCTGCATTTCCCGGCGCATCACGGCTTCGTCGTATTCGGGCAGTACGCCGGGGCGGCTGGATTTTTGCAGTTCGATCAGCGTGTCGAGCGCATCCAAAAGCAGGGTGCGTTGCACTTCTGGGCGGGTGTCGTGTTCCAGTGCGGCCAAGTAGGGCACTTTGCCGAAGTCTTCCAAGGCGGCGAAACCGTGTTCGATATCGTGGTGGAACACTTGCGGCACATGCACGGCGGCAAAAATCTCGCGCACGCGCAAATAGGGTTTGATGCTCATTTTGTCGGGCGGTGCGTCCATGCAGATCACGCTCTCGCCGTTTTCGAATACGGCGCGGAAATAGCGGCGGAAATCGGCATCCGCTGCGGCGAAGGAAAGGATGAAATCCTGCTGCGGATAACGTTTTTGCAGCCAGTTTTGCAATTCTTTTTCTCGTTCCATAATGTTTTTCGGGTTAAAATATGCGCCATTTTAAACCCGCTGTAAAAAAATTGGGGTGATTCTTTGTCTTGCTTTTTCCGATTGAGCCCGATGGCGGCCGCCGTGTTGGCCGGTTTGAGCCTGCCGGCCATGCTGCAGGCCGAGCCGTTGTCGCTGGCGGCAGAGGGAGGGGCAGCCTGCCACAGGCTGGATGCGCCCAAACAGATGATTGCGCCGGTGAAAACCAGCGGCGAAGGTGCATTGGCCGAAGGTGTTACCCGCGTGAATGCCGACCGTGTTATCGGCCAGAGCGATGTGCGCGTGCGTGCTGAGGGCGATGTGGTGGTGGAGCGCGGCAACCAGGTGCTCAACGCGCAATGGATTGACTATAATCAGCCGCAAGATACCGTGCATGCCGGTGGCCGCTTCATTTTGGAGCAGGGCGGTGGGCACGTGAGTGGCGAAAATCTGCGTTATAAGATGGACACCCGCCAGGGTGAGGCCACCAATGCCCGCTTCGAAGTCGAAAGCAGCAGCGGCCGCCGCCTGCAGGGCACCAGCCGAACTCTGCGCATAGATGGCGAAAACCGCTACCACTTGGAAAACGGCCGCTTCAACACCTGCGACTCGGGCGATGAGAGTTGGTATATCCGTGCTAAAAACATTGAAGCGGACTACGAACGCAATATTGGCATGGCACGCAATGCTTCGCTGGTGGTGGGTGGTGTGCCGCTGTTTTATACGCCGTGGATTGATTTTCCGCTCAACGGCAACCGTAAAAGCGGCTTTTTAGTACCTACCTTCAAAGCTGGCTCCAACGGTGCGGAAATCACCGTTCCCTATTATTTCAACCTTGCTCCGAACTACGACTTCACGCTTACGCCCAAACTCTATAGCCGGCGTGGCCTGCAGCTGGCCGGCCAGTTCCGCTATCTGCGGCCTAAATACCAGGGAGATATAAGTTTGGCCGTACTGCCCAAAGACCAGCTTAGCCGGCACGCCACCCGTAGCAAAATCGATTGGAACCACCAACATCAATTCAGCCGCACCCTCAGCGGCGGTGTGGATTTCCACCAAGTATCCGATGACGATTACTACCGCGATTTCTACAACCGTACTGATATCGCCACCAATGTTAATCTCAACCGCCAGTTGTGGCTGCGCCACCAAACCGAATTGTGGACTGGCCGCTTCGACAGCTACGCCACTGTGCAGAAATACCAAACTCTGGCCAATGCCGACGGCTACAAAGGCGACCAACCCTATGCACTGTTGCCGCGCCTAAGCAGCCAGTGGCAGAAGCGTTTCGGCATCGCCAACTTCCAAATGTTCGGTCAATACAGCAACTTCCGCCACGATAGTAAACAGGAAGGCAGCCGTTTGGTGCTCAATCCCAGTGTGAGTGCGGAATTTAACCGCAGCTGGGGCTATATCCGTCCTAAGCTCGGCCTGCACGCCACTTATTACAGCCTTGACAGCCACAACGGCGTACAGGCACACAATTTCAGCCGCATACTGCCTACCTTCAGCGTGGAGAGCGGTATGGTGTTCGAGCGGCCGGCCAGCTGGCAGGGGCGAGATTATGTGCAAACCTTAGAGCCGCGCCTGTTCTACACCTACATCCCCGCCAAGCAGCAAAACGACATTCCGTTGTTCGATACTGCCGAAAATAGCTTCACCTACAGCCAGCTGTTTCGCGAAAACCGCTTCTCTGGCCACGACCGCATCAATGCCGCCAACTTCCTCACCATGGCAGTGCAAACCCGCCTGTATGATGCCCGAAACGGCGCAGAACGCTTCTCCGCCGGTCTCGGCCAGCGCCTGTATTTCACTCGCGACGATGTGCTGCTCGACGGCAGCCGCGTGCAGCGGCGCAGCGGCCATTCCGATTTGCTGGCCTTCGCCGACGGTCGGGTAACCGACAATATCTGGCTGAACAGCGAAGTGCACTACGACACCAGCCAAAATGCCGCGGCCAAATATCATTTCGGCCTGCGCTACAGCCCAGAGCCCGGCAAAACCGTGGGCGCGCGCTACCAATACCGCCGCCACGGCGAAATTTACGACGACGTATACGGCAAAGTACGCCGGGCAGACGTGTATTTCCAATGGCCGGTGAACCGCAACCTGTACCTGGTCGGCCGCCACAGCTATTCCTTCAGCGAGCATAAGCCAGTGGAACACCTTTTGGGCATGGAATACATCAGCGGCTGCGGCTGCTGGAGCTTGAGTGCCGTCGGTCAGCATTATGTAAACGGTGTGAACTCCAGCAAAAACGCCTTCTTCCTCCAGCTGCGCCTGCGTGATTTAAGCAGCTTGGGCAACAATCCTTTCGAGCAACTCCGCCAGTCGATTCCTGGCTACACTAACATTGATGAGGTAATGCGTAAATGAAAATGAAAACTTTGGTTTTGGTGCTGGGCATGAGCTTGGCTTTTCAGGTAGCCTTGGCCAACACCGTGCGGTCGGTAGACAACATCGTGGCCGTGGTGGAGAACGAAGTCATCACCCAGCGTGAGCTCGATCAGGCCGTGGCCCACACCCGCAGTCAAATGCCGCGCGGTACGCAAGTATCCGAGCAGGAATTGCAGCGGCAAACCCTGATGCAGCTGGTGAACCAATCACTTTTGGTGCAGGCCGGCCGACGCAACAATATTCAAGTGCCGGATGCTGAAGTGGAAGCCGAAATTGCCCGTATCGCCGCTTCCCGCCGCCAAAGCGTGGCTCAGTTTGAAGCTGCCCAAGCCCGCTTTGGCATCGACAAAACTGCCTTGCGCCGCCAAGTGCGCGATAGTATGCTCGCCCAACGTGTGCAACAGGGGCAAACTGCTGGTGAGGTCAAAGTGAGTGAAGACGAAATCAATGCCGCTATCGCCCGCGCCCGTGCCCAAGGCATTACCCTGCCGCAGGCCGCACCCAAAACCCAATACCATGCCCAGCATATTTTGATTGCCAGCCAAGGCGAGCGTGCTCAGCGGCTGGCGCAACGCCTGGCGCAAAATGCCCAACGCGGCGCCGATTTTTCCGCCCTGGCTCGCCAGTATTCGCAAGACGGCAGTGCTGCCAATGGCGGTGATTTGGGCTGGCTCTCCGAAGGCGAAACCGTGCCCGAGTTTGAACGTGCCATGCGCGGCTTGAAGCCTGGTCAGGTGAGCGCACCGGTACACACCCAGTTCGGTTGGCACGTGATCCGCCTAGTGGAAGCGCGCACGCCGAACACGCCCGATGCCCGCATCCGCGCCGGCGTGCACGATGCCATCGCTGCCCAGAAAACCCAAGCCGCCATGCAGGGCCTGCTCCAGCAGCTGCATCAAAACAGCTTTATTTCCATTCGGATGCAGTAGGCAGATTGGCCGCATGGGATGATTGGCCTATCCTCTGCGGCCAATTTACAGGCTACCTGAAAGTTTCAGGTAGCCTCATGCTCGGCCAATTTGCTGTTGCAGGCCATCAATGCCGTATTTATTTTTCAGGTAGCCTTTAAAGGCTACCTGAAACCCATACCAACCCTAACCGATAGAGAATAGAGATCCGACATGCGCCCGCTCACCGCCACCATCCGCCTCAGCCACCTGCGCCACAACTACCAACTGCTCAAACGCCTGCACGGCAATAAGATGCTCGCCGTGGTGAAAGCCGATGCCTACGGCCACGGCGCCGTGCGCTGCGCCCGTGCACTGGCCGCTTTGGCCGACGGTTTCGCCGTGGCCACGCTGGATGAGGGCATCGAACTGCGCGAAGCCGGCATCAGCGCGCCCATCGTGATGCTCGAAGGCGTGTTTGAGCCCGCCGAATACGCTGCGGTAGATGAATATCGCCTGTGGCCGGGCGTACAAAACCAATGGCAGCTCGAAAGCCTGCTGGCACACCGCTGGCGCGAGCCGGTAACCGTTTGGCTGAAAATGGATTCCGGCATGCACCGCGTGGGCTTCTTCCCGCAAAACTTCGCCCCCGCCCACCAAGCCCTGCGCCAAAGCCCGCAGGTGGCGCATATTGTGAACATGACCCACTTCGCCCGCGCCGACGAGCCGGAACAATCGATGACCGCCGCCCAGCTGGCCGCCTTCGACACCGCCGTGGCCGGCCTTTCCGGCGCACAGAGTCTCGCCAACTCCGCCGCCATCATCACCCACCCCGCCGCCCGCCGCGACTGGGGGCGCGCCGGCATCGCCCTCTACGGCATCGACCCCTTCCCCGGCGCCTGCCCCGAACTCAAACCCGTGATGCGCCTCACCAGCCGCATCTTTGCCGAACGCACCCTCCAGCCCGGCGAGCCCGTCGGCTACGGCGCATCCTTCATAACCGAACGCTCCACCCGCATCGGCATTGCTGCCTGCGGTTATGCCGACGGCTACCCCCGCACCGCACAAAACGGCTGCCTGCTCACCGTAAACGGCCAACCCAGCCGCCTCATCGGCCGCGTGAGCATGGATATGCTTGCCGTCGAGCTTGACCATCATCAAGGCGTGGGCAGCGAAGTGGAGTTGTGGGGCGACGCCGTTTCTGTAGCCACCGTGGCCCAATCTGCTGGGACGATTTCCTACGAGCTGCTGTGCCACATCAAACGGGCCAACTATGTGTATCAAGAGTAATCAATAAGTTGAAGGCTACCTGAAAAAAGCTTCAACAGCGTTTCTGCGAAGTTTCAACGCAGTTAAAACAGTTGTGCATTTTCAGGTAGCCTTTGGCCTGTTATTTGAGGCTGTATAAAGCCATCATTCATCGACAATACTACCCATGACAATACCCATGAAAAAACTTCTCCCCTTCCTGCTCTTCGCCCCCTTGTGCGCCCAAGCCCAACCGCTTGGTACAGGTACATACAAATACGTTGAATGGGGCGTCCACGGCGGTGCCGACATCCGAAAAATGCTAGTGATCGAGGTGTTGCCCAGCAGCCAGTACTGCCTGCTTTCCATCATGGATTACAAAGAAGACAGCGCCGCGGGCAGGTGGCAGCGCAGCGGCAACAGCATTCGTCTCGGCAACGGCCTGCGCCTGCAGCAGAGAAACGGCCAAGTGTATGCCGGCCAACAAGCTGTGCAATACGAACCCTATGCCAGCAAAGACAGAGAAGACTACGCCGCCGGGGTTTGTAAGGAAATAGAAGCCAATAGCACGCCGTCTCGGTAAAGTCGTTCCGCTGCTTGGAGGCTACCTGAAAAAGCAGCCCGGCATTCATCCCCGACGTTTTACCAAACCCGCCCAACACACATCAAACCACCCATGCCGCAAACCCTTTCCCCCGAAAGCCTGATCGAAGCCGCGTTGCTCACCCAGCCCGAGCCGTTGCCCGAACGCCGCCTGCGCGCCCTGTGCGAGCCGCCGCTTTCTGCCGATAAGCTCGAAGACGTGCTCGAAGCCCTACAACAACGCTGGCAGGGCAGGGCACTGCAATTGGTGCATACCCACGAGGGCTGGCGGTTTCAGGTAGCCTCTGCCGCCTTCGAGCGGCTTGGCAGCCTGGAAGAGCAGCGTACACCGCGATATTCCCGCGCCGTGATGGAAACTTTGGCCATCATCGCCTACCGCCAGCCGGTAACGCGCGGCGACATCGAAGCCATCCGTGGCGTGGCGGTGTCGCAAAACGTGATGCAAACCCTGCAAGAACGTGGCTGGATAGAAAGTGTGGGCAAGCGCGACACCATCGGCCGCCCCAGCCTGTGGGCCACCACCAAAACCTTCCTCACTGATTTGCAAATCGACACCCTCGAATCCCTGCCGCCCCTGGCTGAACTGGGTGAGTTGGTGTTGCCTGAGTTGGGTATTCATGGTGCAACGGCAGAAGAAGAGATGGTGGAAGAAGAGGACGTGGAATAGAGCATTCGAGCGCGCCCCATATTTTCAGGTAGCCTGATGAAGGCTACCTGAAAAGTATCCGCTCCAGTACAATCCCGCCATCTTTCTGCTCAGCACAAGCCCACGTTTTAGCTTCGCAGAAACCCACTCCGTTCGTTTTAACTGCGTTGAAGCTCACGCTTTCAGGTAGCCTTCCCCATGAGCGCCGATTTCAAACAACAACTTAAGCTCACCGACGCCACCGCCGGCAGGCTCGCCAAGCTGCATATCCGCAGCCTGTGGGATGCCGTGCTGCACCTGCCCCTGCGCTACGAAGACGAAACCCATATCACCCCGATCAAAGACGCGCCCGTGGGCGTATCCTGCCAAGTGGAAGGCGAAGTGGCGCATCAGGAAATCCAATTCCGCCCGCGTCGCCAGCTGATTGCCCAAATCCGCGACCAATCCGGCAGCGTGCTGCACCTGCGCTTTATCCATTTCTACCCCAGCCAGCAAAAACAGCTCGCCAAGGGCAAACGCATCCGGGCCATCGGCGAAATCCGCCACGGCTTTTTCGGCGACGAAATGGTGCACCCAAAAATCCGCGATGCCGAGAGCCAAAGCCTGGCCGAGAGCCTCACCCCCGTGTATCCCACCGTGTCCGGCCTCAGCCAGCCCACGCTGCGCCGCATTATCCGGCAAGCCCTCGATCAAACTGATTTGGCCGATACGCTACCTGAAAGCCTGCTGGCCAAACTCAAGTTGCCACTGCTAGCCGAAAGCCTGCACCTTCTGCACGCGCCGCCGCCTGAGTACGGCATTAGCCAATTATCGGACGGCAGCCTGCCTGCCTGGCAGCGGCTCAAGTTCGACGAACTGCTCGCCCAACAGCTTTCCATGCGCCTGGCCCGCGCACAGCGGCTCAGCGGGCAGGCCGTGCCGCTGGTGGGCGACGGCAGCCTGGCCGAGCCGCTGGTTCAGAGCCTGCCTTTTGCCCTCACTGCCGCGCAGGAGCGCGTGTTGGCCGAAATCCGCCAAGATTTGGCGCAGCCGCACCCGATGCACCGCCTGCTGCAAGGCGATGTAGGCAGCGGCAAAACCATTGTGGCCGCGCTTTCCGCGCTGGCTGCCATCGAAGCGGGCGCGCAAGTGGCCGTGATGGCGCCCACCGAAATCCTCGCCGAGCAGCACCACATCAAATTCCGCCAATGGCTCGAGCCGCTGGGCATCAGCGTGGTCTGGCTTTCAGGTAGCCTCAAAAAGAAAGAAAAAGACCAAGCCAAAGCCGCGCTGGCCGACGGCCGTATCCGCTTGGCCGTGGGCACGCACGCCCTGTTTCAAGACGACGTATCCTTCCAAAACCTCGGCCTGGTGATTGTGGACGAGCAGCACCGCTTCGGCGTGGCGCAGCGCCTCGCCCTGAAAAACAAAGGCCGCGACGTGCACCAGCTGATGATGTCCGCTACCCCCATTCCGCGCACGTTGGCCATGAGCTTCTTCGCCGACCTCGATGTTTCGGTTATCGACGAGCTGCCGCCCGGCCGCACGCCGATTAAAACCCGCTTGGTCAACAACATCCGCCGCCGCGAAGTGGAAGGCTTTGTGCTGGCTACCTGTAAAAAAGGGCAGCAGGCCTATTGGGTGTGCCCGTTGATTGAAGAGAGCGAAGCGCTGCAGCTGCAAACCGCCACCGATACGCTCGCCGAGCTGCAGGCCGCCCTGCCCGAGCTCACCATCGGCTTAGTGCACGGCCGCATGAAAAGCTTGGAGAAAGCCGCCGTAATGGCCGAATTTGCCGCCGGGCGGATTCATGTGCTGGTAGCCACCACCGTGATCGAGGTGGGGGTGGACGTGCCCAACGCCGCCCTGATGGTGATCGAACATGCCGAGCGCATGGGGCTTTCCCAGCTGCACCAATTGCGCGGCCGAGTGGGGCGCGGCGCTGCGGTGTCGAGCTGCGTGCTGCTGTTTGCCGAGCCATTGGGCGACACCGCCAAAGCCCGCCTCAAAGTGATCTACGAAAATACCGATGGCTTTGAAATCGCCCGCCAAGACCTCAGCATCCGCGGCCCCGGCGAATTTCTCGGCGCCCGCCAAAGTGGCCTGCCCATGCTGCGTTTTGCCGATCTGGAGCAAGACCTGCCCCTCTTGGAAGCCGCACGCCGGATCGCGCCCGAGCTCATCGCCCGCCACCCCGATATTGTGGAAAAACACTTGGAACGCTGGCTTGCCAGCCGCGAAGGGTATTTAGGGGTATGAGCGGGGAAAGACCACCTGAGAACGGATTCCGTTAAAATTGAAAGAAGTAGGCAAATTCAAAATATCGGTGTGGCAACACCGGCCTACAAAGGAAGTGGAGGGTAGGGAGGCGTGACCACGCTGCCGTTTGGGCGGAATTGGATGGGAGAAAAGATACTGCTACATATTTTGTCAAATTCTCACTGTATAAAGGATGGTTAAATATACACCTTTTGGTTTTATTACATTTCTCGGATTATGTCGCCGACACATTAAAACTCAAAATCCTATCCTATCGGGCAGGGCCATTATTCCTGCTGCACTTCGCTTGGCGGCGACCTGCCTGCCTCTATCTCCTACGGAGCTAAAAGCATTCAGGCTGCTTTGGGTTGGTATGGCTTTCCGCTCTTCAGTACGGCAAAGCAGTAAACGGCCAATTTGCACATGATGCACAAACAATCTGCTCGCCCCGGCATTGTAAATGCCATGACGGCTGGCATGTACAATGCCGCCCTCGCCGTCTTACCAAACAGCTCAACAAGCTGGTAAAAGTGCGGGCCTTGGGCAAAGACCGCAACGAGCTCCTGCGTCTCACCGATATTAACCACGGCTAGGCAGTGGCGTAACCGATAAGAGCTATGTGATTGAAATCACGGGCACCCGCGATAAACTCGACAGCTTCCTCGAAACCGTGCCCAAAGGTTTGATTCTGGAAACCGTGCGCACCGGCGCTGCCAGCATCGGGCACGGGAAGCGCAGTTTGAAGATTTGATGTTTACTTGACCGGCGTATAGCTGAAACACATTGTTTTATACAAGATGAGCTAACGCAGTAGGAAGTGCTTTAACTATAAAGCCGGTTGGATATTTTCAGGTAGCCTGTATGCAAAGCAGGCTACCTGAAGCCAGTAGCCGCCAAGCATACCGAAGACCAAAGTAACGATAGGGGCTTCACTTAACTGCTTTTGAATTGTTAGCGATAAGATCTTCTTATGCAAATAAAACAGAGGAAACCACTTTATCTTTGCTGGAGATTATAGTTAATGCGCAGTTTTCACTATTCCTCCATTTGTGAGGAATAGCGGAAATCCTTGCTGCAACTAGTTTGCAAGCGATAGAATCCCCATTCATTAAGGCATCCTGCTACATTTTCAATCGAGTTTTTACTGTGGATACTCCAGTTTACAACTTCTCCGCCGGCCCGGCTGTGCTGCCCGAATCCGTATTGCGTACCGCGCAAAGCGAAATGTTCGACTACAACGGCACGGGCTTTTCCGTGATGACTATGAGCCACCGCTCTGATGTGTTCATGAGTATCCTCTATCATGCCAAGCAGGATTTGCGCCAGCTCTTGAATATTCCTGATAACTATAAAGTTTTGTTTTTGCAAGGAGGTGCCAGCGCACAGTTCAACATGACCGTGATGAACCTGAGCAACGGCTTCAAGCGTGTTGATTCCGTGGTGAGCGGCAACTGGAGCCGCATTGCTCATCATGAAATGGGCAAATTGTCGGATGTCAACATCCATCTGGCCGCGCATGGCGGCGAGCAGTTTGATTACACCGACCTGCCGCCGGTTGCGTCTTGGGATATTGACCCGAGCTCCGCCTTCGTGCATTTCGTGATTAACGAAACCGTGCATGGTCTGCAATACCATGAAGTGCCCAAACTGGGTGCAGATATGCCGCCCTTGGTGTGCGATATGTCGAGCGAGATTCTTTCCCGCCGCATCAATGTGGCCGATTTCGGCGTGATTTATGCCGGCGCGCAGAAAAACATCGGCCCTTCCGGCACCACCATTGTCATCATCCGCGAAGACCTGCTCGAGCGCTGCTCCAGCCGCGTGCCCGATGTGTGGAACTATCGTTCGCACATCGACCGCCAAGGTATGTATAACACCCCGGCCACCTATCCCATCTACATTTCCGGCCTCGTGTTCCGCTGGTTGCAGTCGCAGGGCGGGGTAGGACAGATGGAAACCATCAACACCCTCAAAGCCAAAACCCTGTATGCCGCCATCGACAACAGCGGCGGTTTCTACCGCAACCGAGTTTCGCCTGCCGCCCGCTCCAAAATGAACGTGATCTTCACCACCGGGAACAAAGAATTAGACGAACTTTTCGTTCAAGAATCCACCACCCGCGGCCTACGCCTGCTGGGCGGCTACAAGAGCATGGGCGGTATGCGCGCCAGTATCTACAATGCCATGCCCTTGCAAGGGGTGGAGGCGCTGATTGAATTTATGCGCGAATTTCAGAAACGCTACGGCTGATGCGTGTTGAACATAATTCGCTGAAGTGATTGTTTTTTCATACAAGGTGAGTTTATGCAGTAGGAAGAAACCAGGGCATTGGCGATAGGCGTATAATGAGGCTACCTGATAATTATTTTCAGGTAGCCTCTGTTTTTACTTCGTGAAAGCCTCGCTTGAGCTTTGAGAAATTCTTTCAGGTAGCCTCTTATTTGGTTTGTTTCTGGTGTGCAAACAGATAGTTCACAGGAGAAAGCCATGATTAAAATAGAAAATGCCATCAGCGAAACCCTGCTGATTTCGCTCTATATGAAATACCGTGCCTCCCAGCAGGCCAATCCTATCCTCACCGACCCCGCCGCCTGCCGCTTGGTGCCGCAGATCGACTATGATTTTGCCAAGTTCGACCGCGCCAAGCCCACTCTCATCGGCACAGCCATCCGTGCCCGCTATTTCGACCGGCTCACCGCCGATTTCATCCGACGTCAAAGCCGCCCGGTGGTCGTTATCCTCGGCTGCGGGCTCGACAGCCGCCGCGAACGACTCGGCAGCGAAGCAGACGGCATACCGTTTTATCAGCTTGATTTGGAAGACGTTATCCAATGGCGGCGCGCCATCCTGCCGCCGCAAAGCAACGAAACCCTGATTGCCGCCTCCGCCTTCGACACTGAATGGATGGATGATTTGCATGTCCGCCACCCCGATGCCCAATTCCTGTTCGTGATTGAAGGCGTGCTGATGTATTTTCCCAACGACACGGTACGCGCCTTGTTCCAAAGCCTTGCCGCCCGTTTCCACGGTAGCGAAATCGCCTTCGATATGTGCAACCGCTGGGCGGTAAAAAACTCTGCCCGCCACGATGCCATGAGGCATGTTAGTGCCCGCTTTGAATCCTTTTGCGACAACGAACGCGAGCCGGAGAAATGGGCAGATAATCTGTGCTTCATTTCCAACAGCTATATCGTTGGCGACTTCTCTGACGAGTGGAAACGCATCGGCTTCGTCTCTAGCCTGATTATGCGCCTGGTGCGCGTTATCCGCGAAAGTAGCCGCATGTTGCACTATCGGATTGATTGAACGCGGCCTTGCCCTTTGTTTGGTGGAAATAAAGGCTACCTGAAAGCGCAAGCTTCAACGAAGTTAAAACGAGAACGCGGGTTTATGCGCGGCTATGGTTTCAGGTAGCCTTTATCTATGGAACGGGCTAACGGTTTAATCGTCGGGATCGAATTTGGAAGAGAGGATGCGGCCGCTGCGGGCGTCCACAATCACTTCATAATCGCCACGCCGGCCGTCTAAATCCACTTCATACACACGGCGGCCGTGCCAGGTGGTGAGGTACACGTCGGTTACGCGGGCACGGGTGTGGCGGGCAGCACAGGTGCTCGAATCAAAGTTCGGAGGTTGAGGAAACTGAAGCCGCGCGCGATAAATATCCCCACTTCGGCGCGATAAATCAGTCCTGATATTATTGCACCCTATGCAACAACGTTACAAATCCCACCTTACTTGGTGGGATTTTTTACATCAAGCCGGCTCTGCGTTGATGGGGTAGTTGGCAATCAACAGCTCGTCAGCCTCGGTAGTGGCCTCCTTATTGATGCTGTAGCGCAGGCTGACCTCTTTAAACTGGAAGCCGGTGAAGATCTCCCTAATGGCCGGCACGTCGTTAATCGATAGCAGGAAGCGCCCTTTGATGTGGCGTAGCTGCTCGGCCAGCCGTTCGAAGTCGTCCTTAGCGAAGATGCCTTTGCCGTACATCGTCTCACAGTCCCAATACGGCGGGTCGATGTAGAAGAAGGTGCCGGGCTTGTCGTAGCGGGCGATGAAGTCGTCGTAGTTGAGCCGCTCCAGCATCACCCCCTGCAGGCGGCGGTGGCTGTGTTGCAGCTCCTCGGCCAACCTGTCGGCGCGGAACTTGGGCGGGCGCGTGCTGGTGGCGGCGCAGCAGAACCCTGCCGCCTTGCCGCCGAAGCCCATGCGGTGCAGGTAGAGGAAGCGTACCGCACGCTGGATGTCGGTCAGGGTGGTGGGATTGCAATGCTGCAGCCGGCAATACTCATCGCGGCTGGGCAGCAGGTATTCGGCCTGCCGCAGCAGCTCGGGCAGGTGGTTTTGAACACACCTATATAGGTTGATGACATCAGCGTTGATGTCGTTGATGGCCTCCACTTTGGAAGGCGGCTTTTTGAACAGCACCCATGCCGCACCGCCGAACACTTCGGCGTAGCAGGTGTGGTCTGACGGGATTAACGGAATGATGGTACCGGCCAGGCGGTATTTGCCGCCCAGCCAGCCCCTAAGCGGACTGACGGGATTGATGTTGCCCATGATGCTTGCTCCTTGAAGTTTGGCGCTCGCGGGCACTCTGAGTTGTTAAAGAACCAAATTGGTTGGCCGCTTTGCAGCGCGGGCATTTGATTTCCAGCTCACCCTCGCCTTTGGCCAACAGCTTATTGCAGTTTTTGCAACGATATTGCATTTTTGCAGCCACACTGTTCCAAGTCTTCTACTTTTTCTTTGATGGCTTGCCATTGTAAAGCAGTGAGTTGCTCTGTTGATTTGCTGCCATTAACGATGTTTACTGACCCCGATTGGATAAGTTGGTCAACATCTCCTTCAATCTTGATATTTCCCAATTTGCGTTCCTTGCAGTCTTATTTTGTTGTTTTCTTGAAATTGATTTCGGCATGATCTCCAGCTTGAATTTGTTGGCCTACATTGCCTGCCACGAAGGTCTGCATGGGCTGGATACCTTGCAGCATAAATTGGCGTATTTGCGGGCTGGCTGCGCGAAAGGCTGCCAGTAATTGCTGTTCTTCATCATTGATGGCTTGAGCTGATCGGATGCCTAAAACCACATATTGGATATCAACACCAATTTTTGCGACTGCAGCCAAATATTCGGCATTCGGGTACGACTCGTTGTTCTCATATTTTAGCTGGGCTTGCTTTCTCACTCCTCCCACTGCTCCCATAGCTGTTTGATTTAAACCAATCTTTTCCCTTTCTTCCCGCAGTCTCTGGCCGATAGACACATCAAACCTCCAAAGTATGAAAAAAAATACTTAACTGGTACGTTTTTTCGTACCATAATCTAGCCATGTTCTAGCAAAGTATTTTGCCACAAATAAGGATAAAGCAACATGAAAAAAGTAAAGACCCCTGAGCAGGTCAAAGCGGAATTCCACCGCAAAGGATGGACATTTTCGGGCTGGGCAAGACAGAACGGATATCGAGAGCAAGAAGTCTACCGTGTCTTGAATGGCTTCACTAAAGGCAAGTATGGAAAAGCTCACGAAATTGCGGTGAAGCTCGGGTTGAAAGCTGCAGCATAGGGAGGCATGGAATGGCAAGCAGTAAAGGAACTAGGATTTTAAAAGTATTCAAAGCATTAGATGCACATCCAATTATCGGAATCAGCAATAAGGAGATTTCAGACGGCCTCGGCATTTCCCCTTCATATGTAAGCCGGGATTTGGAAGATCTGATTGAGGAGGGGCTGGTGGTCAAACTGGATAACGGCAATTTTTCCTATAGTATCAAAACGCTTCAGATTGCAGAGGGCTTCAGACGGCAAACTGAATATTTGAGAGGCAAGCTGGAAGAAACCGACCAGCGTGTGAACAGATTTTGAAAAGTGACGCTGGCGTCACTTTTGGAGAACCAACATGAACAAAGAAATTATCGAACACGACACCCTTAATATGGCAGCCAACCACGCGGCGATGAACAGCGTGATGGTGATGGAACAATGGGGGAATGGCGAGAGTTACAACGAGGAACGATGGGTGGAGCGTGCTAGGCAAGCGGCACGTAAGACCTTGGAAGGAATGTTTGAGCTAGGGCGGGCTTTAATTGTGCTGAAAGAGCACACGGAGCATGGCCGATTCCGCGAGATTACAGAAGAAGAATTAGGACTGCACTACCGTGAGACTGCCCGTTTAATGAATGCAACCCGCCGCTTTGCTACACCACAAATGCAGAAAGCTGCACCAAAGTTGATGGAGCTGGGTAAATCCAAACTGCTGGAGCTGCTGGTAGAAGAGGATGAGGCGATAGTCGATTTAGCTGACGGCGGCGACATCAATGGTCACACTCTAGACGACATTGACCGCATGACCCGCAACGAACTCCGCGCCGCTCTGCGCGAGAGCCGCGAAACCGCCGAGGCCAAAGACAAAATCATCGCCGACAAAAATAAGAAGGTGGACGAGCTGGCCGAGAAACTGGCCAAGAAGCAGACGGGCAAAGAGCCGAGCCCCGAAGACGTGGGCAGCGAGCTGACCATGCAGCTCTCCAGTTTGGAAGTGGCCGCCCGCAGCGACTTGAGCCGCTTTGCCGAGGTCTTCGAACAGATGCTGGCACACGGCGAAGCCAACGGCTACGACCACCGCCCGCAGATGGTGGCGGCCATCAACCAAATCATCCGAGATGCCGAAACCCTGCGCGAACGCTTTACCCTGCCGCAAGAAGCGCCGACCAACGCCAAGCCGGAATGGCTGGACGGGGAGTAAACCATGAACCCTGCATTGACCGAGAAACTGGCTGCCGTGGCCGCTCATGCAGCCACCCTCGGCCACGGCGAGAAGGCAGGCTACCTGAAAAGCCAGGCGGCCGAGCTGGGCATCAGCGTGGCCACGCTGTACCGCAAGCTGGAAGCGGTCAGCGTGAAGCCCTGCCGCAAACGGCGCAGCGATGCCGGCCGCTCGGAATTAAGCCTGCACGAGGCGCAGCTGATTTCGGCCGTGCTGATGGAGGCGATGCGGCGCAACGGCAAACGGCTGATGTCGGTAGCCCGCGCGGTGGAGATGCTGCGCGCCAACGGCAAAATCGATGCCGCCCGCGTGGATGAGGAAACGGGCGAGGTGCTGCCCTTGTCCGAGAGCACGGTTATCCGCGCCCTGCGCGAATACAAACTGCATCCCGACCAACTGCTGCAACCCGCGCCGGTGAACCGCATGAAATCGGAGCACCCGAATCACTGCTGGCAGATCGACCCCAGCCTGTGCGTGCTCTACTACCTGCCGCGCAGCGGCGAGGACAGCGGCCTGCGGGTAATGAAGCAGGAAGAGTTCTACAAAAACAAACCGAAAAACGTGGTCAAAATCGAAAACGACCGTGTGTGGCGCTACACCGGCACCGACCACGCCAGCGGCACTATCCTTGCCCGCTACTACTTCGGCGGCGAGACCAGCGCCAACCTGTGCGACTTCTTTATCTTCATGATGCAGGAGAAGGCGGACATCCTGAAAGACCCGTTCCGCGGCGTGCCGCGCATGGTGATGCTCGACCCGGGCAGTGCGAATACCTCGGCAGCGTTTAAAAACCTATGCAAGTCGCTAGACGTGCATGTGCAGATCAACAAGCCGGGCAACCCGCGCGCCAAAGGACAGGTGGAAAAAGGCAACGACATTGTGGAAACGGCGTTTGAAAGCAGCCTGCGCTTTACCGAGGTGCACGACATTGGGCAGACCGCACCTGCCCACCCTAATGAAAGCGAGGACGACGATATGTTACTACGAAAAGCCACTTTGACCCAAGCCACCCGCCGTTATTTCGGCCTGGTACGCGACCCGTTCAACGATGAAATCCGCAGCGCGGAAGACGTGTATATGACCCCTGATGTGCGCTATGTGCGTGAGGCAATGTTTCAGACGGCCTGCCACGGCGGCTTTGTAGCGGTGGTCGGCGAAAGCGGCGCGGGCAAGTCCACCCTGCGCGAAGACCTGCAAGACCGCATCAACCGTGATGGCAGGCAGGTCATCACCATCGAACCGTATGTGCTGGCGATGGAAGACAACGATGTGAAGGGTAAAACCCTGAAAGCCGCGCACATTGCCGCCGCCATCTTGGAAGCCGTATCGCCCGGCACCCGACCCTACCGCGATTCGGAAGCACGTTTCCGCCAAATCCACCGCGCCCTGCAGGAGAGCGCGAAGGCGGGCAACAAACATGTGCTGATGATTGAAGAGGCACACGGCCTGCCGATTCCCACCCTGAAGCACCTGAAACGCTTCTTCGAATTGAAAAACGGGTTTGACCGCCTGCTCGGCATCGTACTGATCGGCCAAACCGAACTGGCACAAAAGCTCAGCGAAAACAACCCGGCGGTGCGCGAAGTGGTGCAGCGCTGCGAGGTGGTGACGCTCTTGCCGCTGACCGACGGACGGCTGGCAGGCTACCTGAAACACAAAATCGAACGCGCCGGCGGCGACATCACCAAAATTATGGACGAGAGCGCAATTGACGCGGTGGCCGAACGGCTGACGGTGCGCGGCCGCAGCGGGCGCGGGGTGGAAGAGCACAGCCTGCTCTACCCGCTGGCGGTCAATAACCTAGTTAGTGCCGCAATGAATCAGGCGGCCGAGCTGCAGATGCCGGTGGACGGCGACATGGTAAGGGGGGTGTGAGATGAGTGCATTTTGGAACTGGTTTGTACAGGCAAGCTGCTGGCAGGTGCTCGGCAACGCGCTGACCTTGGCGCTGGCGCTGGTCATCATCGGCATCGGTATCGGCGAAGCGGTGCGTTATATCCGCATCAGTTGGAAAGGATAAACCATGTGGTCGGAATTAAAAAACGTTGCCCGCCGCGAAGCTCGGAACTGGTTGATTGCCGCCATCGTGGCAGTGGCCTAACCAAGGATATTCGGGACAACGACTGCCGCATCGTCGAAGGCTGCCTGAACCGGCTCATCGACTGGATCTGCGGTTTCAACTTTGCCGCCGACACCCCGCGCCCTCAGTTCGTGCTATACACCGAAGAAGCAGGCGACAAGACCTTGGCCGAACGCGACCAAATCCTGACCGGCTGCGGTGTCAGATTATCCGAAAGCTACTGGAAACGTGCTTACAACCTGAGCGACGACGATATTGTTCAGGTAGCCTCTCCGACAAATGCGACGCCGGCGTCACCTTTGGCCGACTTCGCCGAACACCGGCCGGCTGCCGATGTCGGCTTAGTCATCGACACCCTCGCCCCTCTTTCAGGTAGCCTCAATGCACAGGGGCAGGCATTAACCGATATCTTGATTGGCAGCCTGAAACAGGGTGCGGCCACGCCCGAAGCGGTACTGGACAGGCTGACCGCCGCTTATCCGAATATGGATGATGCCGCGCTTCAAGAGGAATTGGCACGCTTAATCTTCCTGGCCGAACTGGTCGGCAGGGTGGAAGCTGCTGAGGAGCTGGCCGAATGAACCCCGAAGACATCAAAGCCATCTTCGGCATGCAGCCCGAAGCCGCCGTAGCCTACCTGCGGCAAAAAGGCATCAATGTATCGTGGGACTGGCAGGACATGCTGGACGATGCGCACGCCACCGCCTTCACTGTGGCCAAAACCGCCGGCATGGATGTGGTTGGCGATATCTATGCCGCCGTGGTCAAAGCCGCTGAAAGCGGGCAGACCTTGGAGCAGTTCAGCGAGCAGCTGACGCCGGTATTGCAGGCCAAAGGCTGGTGGGGCAGGCAGGACGTGCCGCACCCGGACACCGGCGAAATCCAAACCGTGCGCCTGGGCAGCCCGCACCGCCTGAAAACCATCTACCTGACCAATATGCAGTCGGCCTATATGGCCGGGCGTTATGCCGAGATGACGGATGCGATAGATACCCACCCATACTGGGAATACGTGGCGGTCAACGACGAGCGCACCCGCGAGACCCACCGCCTGCTGCACGGCAGCGTTTATGCCGCCGACGACCCGGTGTGGGACAGCCTGTATCCGCCCTTGGACTACCGCTGCCGCTGCCGGGTTCGCCCCTTGTCGCGCAGCCGGGGCGAAGGCCGCGTGCAGCCCAGCCCGCAGCTGGAAACCCAAACCGTGGACATCGGTGTCAACCAATATACCGGCGAAGAACGCCATGCCCGGCGCACCGGCATCCGCATCAACGGCAAATTCGTCGCCCCCAATGCCGGCTTCAATGCCAACCAAGGCAAGGCCATGCTCTCGCGCATGGCTTCGGTGGCGGTGGATAAGGCGCAGGCCGCCCATCCCGATATTGCCCGTGTGGCGCTGCGGCAGATGATGGGCAACGAGCGTTTCAAATCCTCGCTCAATGCCGCCCAGCTGGCTTGGGTGCTGCAATTATTGAGGGGGTGATGGCTATGGTGTATCTAGACTGGAATCCCGATGACGAGCATAGCGGCGATGTACAAGTCGACCGTGCATACGATTTGAGTTCCATTTTATTGAGCTATAACGGCCTGACCATCCGTCTAGACGGACATCAGGCATTCGTCATCATGCAGGGGCTGGCCGAGGTGTTGAACTACGAACTGTTAGAACGCGCACTCGGGGAGGAAGACGATGCTTGAAATCAGCCTGGACGACAGCGACCTGAAACGCGGCCTCGGGCAGCTGCTGCACAATGCCCGCCACCCGCGCCCGATGATGCGAGCCATTGCCGCCGAGCTGCTCAGCATCACCGAAGACAACTTCGCCCACGAAAGCTGGGGTGGTAGGAAATGGCCGGCTACCGCTCGCGGCGGCAAAATCCTGCAAAAGAGCGGGCAGCTGGCCGCCAGCATCCACACTGCCTCCGGCAGCAACTTCGCCCGCATCGGCACCAACAAACCCTACGCCGCCATCCACCAGTTCGGTGGCACGGTCAAAGCCAAAAACAAACCCTATCTGGTATTCAAAGTCAGCGACGGCTTCCGCAGGGTCAAACAGGTCAAAATCCCCGCCCGTCCCTACCTGCCGATGAGCAAAGGCGGTACACTTCAGGCCGGCGCCGAATCCCGCCTGCTGGATGTCGCCCTCGATGCTTTGGCACGGGGTGTCCGAAAATAAAAAAGCGGGCAAATCCGCCCGCTCTATTTTGTTGCACCCAGTGCAACGTTGTTACAAATTTCCCATCCCCCTTCATCCATCCTCATCCAACTTAATCCCATTTATCTCACAGACCCCTTATATTTATCTCACTGGGTTTCAGGAAACCGGGAAAGGCTACTTGAAGGATATGGCGTCAATTTTAACGAGACTCTAATGTGTTCGTTTTAACTTCGTTGAAGCTTGCGCTTTCAGGTAGCCTTCTTGCTTACTGGATGCGGGTAACAGCTTTCACATCCACTTCGGTGCGGCGCCATTCTTGATCGATTTCAGCTTCGATGCGTACTTTATCGCGCGGGGAAACGTTCAGGCCACGCCATACGTCATCGTCGATTTCCACTTCGATACGGCCGCTGGCATCGCGGAAGATATAGTGTTCGTGGCGCACTTGGCGTTCGATGTAGCCTTCCAAGATAACGTAGCTGTCGTCCGGTACGCTGCGCAGGGCAGAAACGCTTACGGCATTTGGGGAGGCAGACGCTTGGCCATTTTCGGAGAAGCCGGCGGAAGCGGTGGCGGATACGGCTAACAGGGCGGTGAAGAGCAAAGCGTTTTTCATGGTGTTTTCCCTTATTCAAGATTGTGGTTTATCGGGCGGCAACCGGTGTTGCCTGAGTTGATGGCTCGCATTATAGGCAGGCAAGCTTAGCGGAAAATTAGGGTTGCGTGAAAAAATGTAAATTATGCAAACTGGCAAAAGCTGCCTATAGTGGGTGAATTTAAATCAGGGTGCAGCGGTATGGTTTAAATTTATCCGCTATAAAACAATCCGGCCGTATCCATTGCGGGATTCGGCCGGGCGGAACTACACGGCTTATTGTAAACCTTGAGTAAAGTTGTCCGCAGCATCCATTTCTTCGTTGCTCATGCGTTTGGCAATGTTGCTCATGATGGAGTTGGTGCGCTGGCCGCTTTGTGTAGATGCGGAGTTGGTCTACCACACAAGATTTGTGCTGACCGGCCAGGCGTGGGTAAGCCACTGTACCGTCTTTCTGGGTTTGGTTGCCCGGAATGCCCGCGCTACAGGAGCCGTGCCACGACATACATGCAGGCAAGCTACCACGATGCGTGCCTAATCTCTATTTTTATAAACGTGGTACTCTATACTAAATTTTACTTTTTGTTCTAGCTATGTCGCTTTTTAAAAACGCCAAATTTTATACCACCGTTAATCACTTAAGAGACCTACCCAATACCTCTGCCGAAATTGCTTTCGTGGGGCGCAGCAACGCCGGCAAATCCAGCGCCATCAATACGCTCACCGCCCACACCCGCCTGGCTTATGTTTCCAAAACCCCAGGCCGCACCCAGCATATCAACTTCTTCAGCTTGGCTAATGGGCACTATATGGTGGATTTGCCCGGCTACGGCTATGCCCAAGTGCCCGAAGCCGTGCGCGCGCATTGGGTGCAGCTGCTTGGCGGCTACCTGCAAACCCGCGCCCAGCTTATCGGGCTGGTGTTGGTGATGGACGCGCGCCATCCGCTCAAGGAGCTGGACAAGCAAATGCTGGAATTTTTTGCCAGCACCGGCAAACCCGTGCATATTTTGTTGTCGAAAGCCGACAAACTTTCCAAAAACGAGCAGATTAAAACCCTCGCTGCCGTGTGCCGCGCCCTCCAGCCTTTTGCCGAGCGACAAGCGGTAGGGGCGCAACTGTTTTCCAGCCTGAAAAAACAGGGTATGGAGGAAGTGGATGCCGTAGTGGCTGCATGGTTTGCGCAATGGGAGGCAGAATATGCCCGGCCGGAGAGCGAACAGGTTGCCGAAAACGGAGAAGAGGCTACCTGAAAAACGAAATAGTCGAAAATTGATTAGCCCGTGGCTGAAACCATTATTTTCCATGCTGGGTAAGCCAGCACCTTATGAAGTGATATGCCCCGCGGTAGAGAGAAACCGATTTTCAGGTAGCCTCAGTTATGGCTACCTGAAAAGCTGCTAAAGCAACATCAACAGGCTAGCTGAAAGCCGCATGGTTTAAACTTTCCCAACAGTATTTCAGGTTATAATCCGCCGCATGCAAAAATCTCTCTCTCTCTTTCTCAACGGCGAAGCCGCCACTGAAGCCTTCGGCAACCGCATCGCGCCCGATTTGGCCGCACCGCTGGTGGTGTGGCTGGAAGGCGATTTGGGCGCGGGCAAAACCACGCTGGTGCGCGCTATTTTGCGCCGGCTTGGGCATGCGGGCGCAGTGAAAAGCCCCACTTATGCCATTGTGGAAAGCTACCGGTCAAACGGCCTGGCGGTAAACCATTTCGATTTATACCGCTTTGCTGCGCCGGAAGAGTGGGAAGATGCCGGGCTGGGCGAACTGTTTGCCGAGCCCGCACTCCATTTCATCGAATGGCCGCAACGCGCTGTAGGCTTCGTGCCCACAGCCGATTTGCGTATCGCGCTGCAAAACAGCGGCAGCGGCCGTGTCTGTACCCTTTCCGCAGATTCCGAAAAAGGCAAGCAACTCATCGAATTATGGCAAAACTTACCCGCCGAACTTTCTTAAGCAGCGGCGCCGGCCTGCTGCTCCTGAGCATTGTGCCCACGGGCGAAGCGCACGGCACGCCGCAGTTTGTGGCCGTGCGCATTTGGCCGGCCTCTTCCTACACCCGTGCCACGCTCGAATCCACCCGCCCTCTGCAACATAAATACTTCCTGCTGGACAACCCACGCCGCCTGGTGGTGGACATTCAGGGAGCGAGCCTCGATAGCGTGGTGCAGAGCCTGCCGCAGAAGCTCAGCCGTAGCGACCCGTATGTGGCCGGCATCCGCGTGGGGCAGTTCAACCCCGACACCATCCGCGTGGTGATGGATTTGAAAACCGCCGTGAACCCGCAAGTGTTTGCGCTTACGCCGGTGGCTAATTTCAAACACCGCTTGGTGATCGACCTCTATCCCACCCAGGCTGTGGCGTTGGCACAAGAAGCGAACGATCCGCTGATGGCGCTCTTGCAAGACTACACCAATGGCCGTATCCGCCAAGACGGCACCGCCACTGCGCAGGCGCGAACCACCAGCGTGCCGCCGGTACAAAATCATGCCGGCGGCAACCGGCGCGGCAACCGCAAGCTGGTGGTGATGCTCGATCCCGGCCACGGCGGCGAAGATTCCGGCGCGGTCGGCCCCAGCGGCCTGCGCGAAAAAGACGTGGTGCTTTCGATTGCGCGCGAAGCCAAACGTGAAATGGAGCGGCTCGGCTATCAGGTGTACATGACACGCAATGAAGACGTGTTTATCCCGTTGGGTGTGCGCGTGGCCAAGGCACGCAGCCGCAAAGCCGATATTTTCATTTCGATTCATGCCGATGCCTTCACCACACCGCGGCCGCGCGGCACCGGCGTGTATGCCTTAAGCCGGGGTCGGGCTACCAGCGCTGCCGCCCGCTGGCTGGCGCAATCGCAAAACGCCTCCGACCAAATTGGCGGTATCCGCGTGAGCGGCAACCGGCAGGTGGACCACACGCTGTTTGACCTGGTGCAAACAGCCACCATCAACGACAGCTTGCGCCTGGGCAAATCGGTGCTCGACGAAATGGGCAAAATCAACCGTTTGCACAAAGGCCATGTGGATCAGGCCGGCTTCGCTGTGCTCAAAGCGCCGGATATTCCGTCGATCTTGGTGGAAACCGCCTTCATTTCCAACCCCACCGAAGAGCGGATGCTGGCCAGCAGCCAGTTCCGCCAAAAAGCCGCCCGCGCCATTGCCGCCGGGGCGCAGCAATATCTGGCCACGGCTGCGGTGGCAAGGCGTTAGCTGCTTGGCCGGTAGCCGGCAAGCGTTAAAGGCTACCTGAAAAGGCAAACCCGTTTGTAGAGGCAGGCGGGTTTACTTTTTCAGGTAGCCTTTGCATTCGCGCCGGGTTGGCTGCCTGTGCTACACTTCATGCATTGTTTGTTTGCTTGGAAATCATGATGAAATTGAAATTTGCCCCCGCTTTAGCCGTTTTGTTTGTGTTGGCCGCATGCAGCAGCGAGCAGCCGATTACGCCTGTGCCGGAGGCACAGAAGGCGGTGCCGGAAGCATCGACTTTGCCGGTGTCGGAAACCGGGTTCAGCCAAAATGCCGAGGTGCAGCGTTTTATCCGGCAGCAGGCCGGATTGGGTGTGATGGGCGAAGGCCAGTTGCAGCAGTTTTTCGCGCAGTCGGTGTATAAGGGCAATATTGTCAACATCATGAACCGTCCCGGCACGTCACGCCCGTGGTATGAGTTCCGCAGTGGCAATGCCGGCGCGGGCAAAATCAACGGCGGCCGCCGTTTCTACCAGCAATACCGCCAAGTGCTCGATCAAGTGGCGCGCGAATACGGCGTGCCGGCGGAAGTGTTGGTGGCAATTGTGGGCATTGAAACTAACTACGGCAGCAATATGGGCAGCTTCCGCCTGGCCGATTCGCTGCCCACGTTGGCGTTCGGCTATCCGCGCCGGGGCGAGTTTTTCCAGCAGGAGCTGCATGAATTCCTGCTGATGGCCAAAGAAGAAGGGCGCGATCCGTTCAGTTTCACCGGCAGCTATGCCGGGGCGATGGGGATGCCGCAGTTTATACCGTCGAGCTACCGCAAATGGGCGGTGGATTACGATGGCGACGGCCAGCGCAACATTTGGGGTAGTGTGCCGGATGTGGCGGCTTCGGTGGCCAACTATCTGAAGGCGCACGGCTGGCAGCGCGGCGGCAAAGTGATGGTGCCGGTGTCGATGGTGCCTACGACGGAATTGCTGGCGCTGATTGATGAAAAAACTGCACTGAATAAAACCGTGGGCGAGCTGCGTCGAATGGGGGTAACGCCGCTGGAGGAAGTGGCCGACCACGAAAAAGCCGTGCTGTTCCGCCTGGAAACTGCGCCCGGCCAGTATGACTACTATATCGGCCTCAACAATTTCTTCGCTGTTTGGCAATACAACCACAGCCGCCTGTATGTGAGCGCGGTGCGTGAAATCGCCAACGGCGTGGGCGGCGGCAAGCTGTAGACCACGTTGCAACAAAGGCTACCTGAAAAGCGATTGGCTGTTTTCAGGTAGCCTTTGGTTTGCACAAATAAAACGCTGTTTTTGTATTGGGCCATCTGTGCAGCAATAGAGGCTGGCTGAAAAGCAATCAACTGTTTTCAGGTAGCCTTTTCCGTTACAATACGCCACTCAAAAAATTCAGCCAAGAAAGCACACACCATGCCCAAAGTAACCATCTTGCCGCACAGCGAATTGTGCCCCGAAGGCAAAATCATCGAAAACGCCCCCGAAGGCGAAAGCATTTGCAGCCTGTTGCTCGACAACGGCATCGAAATCGAGCATGCCTGCGAGCAATCCTGCGCCTGCACCACCTGCCATGTGATCGTGCGCCAAGGCTTCGACAGCCTGGAAGAACCGAGCGAAATCGAAGAAGACCTGCTCGACCAAGCCTGGGGCTTGGAAGCCGAATCGCGCTTGAGCTGCCAGGCCAAAGTGGCCGGCGAAGATTTGGTGGTGGAAATTCCCAAATACACCATCAACCACGCCCGTGAACATCATTAAGCCTGGCGCTCCCCAGCCGCCGGCCGTACACATCTAGTTTCAGGTAGCCTCATCATGAAATGGACCGACACCCAACGCATCGCCGAAGAGCTCTTCGACCGCCATCCCGACATTGATCCGAAAACCGTCCGCTTCACCCAGCTGCGCCAGCTCATCCTCGATTTGCCCGAGTTTGATGACGACCCGCAGCGTTGCGGCGAGCGCATCCTCGAAGCCGTGCAGCAGGCTTGGATAGACGAAGTCGAGTAAGCAGCCAGCCAATATAGTGGATTAACAAAAACCAGTACGGCGTTGCCTCGCCTTGCCGTACTCCCTGTACTGTCTGCGGCTTCGTCGCCTTGTCCTGATTTTTGTTAATCCACTATATTTCAATTCCATTGAAGCACACACTTTCAGGTAGCCTCACTATCGATGCAGGCTACCTGAAAAATTCATTCCGAAAGCAAACGCCATGAAAATCGCCACTTGGAACGTAAATTCCCTCAAAGTGCGCCTGCCGCACGTGAGCGACTGGCTGATTCAGCATCAGCCCGATGTGCTCTGCCTGCAAGAGCTCAAGCTGGATCAAGATCAGTTCCCGCTTTCCGCCTTCGAAATGCTCGGCTACCGCGCCGTGTGGAGTGGGCAGAAAACCTACAACGGCGTGGCCATCCTCAGCAAAGAAGAAGCGCAAAACGTGCACACCGGCCTGCCCGCCATGCCAAACGACCCGCAACGGCGCGTGATTGCCGCCACCATCGGCGGTGTGCGCGTGGTGGACGTATATTGCGTGAACGGCGAGGCCGTGGGCAGCGAAAAATTTGCCTATAAGCAGCAATGGTTTGCCGCGCTGGCCGAATTTATCCGCAACGAATTGGAGCAACACCCGGAATTGGTATTGCTTGGCGATTTCAACATAGCTCCCGCCGATTTGGATGTGTACGACCCCGAAAAATGGCAGGGTAAAATCCTCTGCTCTGCCGAAGAGCGCGCCTGGTTTCAAACCCTGCTCGACCTCGGCCTCACCGACAGCCTGCGCCGCCTGCACCCCGCCGAACCGCTCTACACCTGGTGGGACTACCGCATGAATATGTTCCGCCGCAAACTCGGCCTGCGCATCGACCACATCCTCGCCAGCCAAGCTCTGCTGCCACGCCTTACCGCCGCCGGTGTAGACACCGCTCCACGCGCGCTGGAACGCCCCAGCGACCATGCGCCGGTGTGGGCGGAGTTTGAATAGCACATCGTTGCCGCAATGAAAAAGGCTACCTGAAAGCAATGCCTTGGCGAAACCGAGGTTGGGCTTTCAGGTAGCCTTTTTGTATCAAAATCAGAGCAAGCAGGGCTTACGATTGCATCGTCCAAGCCACGCTGCCGCCGGCGCGCATGGGGACGAGGTTACCGCCGTTGCCGATGGGGAAACTGTTGGGCACAGTTTGCGCTTGTTTCACCAGGGTGATGGTGTCGGTATTTTCCGGCAGGCCGTAGAAGCGGGCGCCGTTTTTCGAAGCGAAGGCTTCGAGTTTGCCGAGCGCGCCAATTTGCTCGAAGGCTTCGGCGTAGAGCTCGATGGCGGTGGCGGCGCTGAACATGCCGGCGCAGCCGCAGGCGTTTTCCTTGGCGTGTTGCGGGTGCGGCGCGGAGTCGGTGCCGAGGAAGAATTTGTGCGATTGCGCGCCGGATACGGCTTCGAGCAGGGCTTGGCGGTGGCTTTCACGTTTGAGCACGGGCAGGCAGTAGTGGTGCGGGTGCACGCCGCCCACCAAGAGGTCGTTGCGGTTGAGCAGCAGGTGCTGCGGGGTAACGCTGGCGGCGAGGTTTTCGCCGCTTTGGCACACGAGGCGGGCGGCTTCGGCGGTGGTGATGTGTTCGAACACGGTTTTGAGGCCGGGCACTTTATCCAGCATGGGCAGGAGGATGCGCTCGATGAATGCGGCTTCGCGGTCAAAGATGTCGATGGCCGGGTCGGTTACTTCACCGTGTACCAGGAAGCGCAGGTCTTGGGCGGCGATTTCTTCAAGCACGGGCAGGAGTTTGAACAGGTCGGTTACGCCGCTGTCGGAGTTGGTGGTGGCGCCGGCAGGGTAGAGTTTGAAGGCAACGATGCCGGCGGCTTTGGCTTCCCGCACCAGGGCGGGGGTGGCGTGGTCGGTGAGATAGAGCGTCATCAACGGTTGGAAGCGGCTGCCGGCGGACAGGGCGGCGAGGATGCGTTCGCGGTAGACCAAGGCATCGGCCACGCTAATCACTGGGGGCTTGAGATTGGGCATGATCACGGCGCGGCCCATCTGGTGGGCGGTGTGCGGCAAAACGTGGCGCAGGGTGTCGCCGTCGCGCAGGTGCAGGTGCATGTCGTCGGGGCGGAGGAGGGTGAGGGTTTGCATGGTAGGGGCTTTCGTGATTTGGAGCGTTATATTTTCAGGTAGCCTTTGGATGCCGGGCGGATAAGGCTACCTGAAACCGTGTTGCAAGATTGGTTAAAACGATATTGCGGTGAAGCCGGGTTATTTGTGTTGGATCACCAAAACGAACACGCCGTTATCCGTACCGGAAGCGAGCAGCTGGTGGCCGGTTTGGCGGCAGAAGGCGGCGAAGTCGTCGGGGGTGCCGGGGTCGGTGGCACGCACGGAGAGTATCTGCCCGGCTTCCAAAGTGGCCAGCGCTTTTTTGGCGCGGAGGATGGGCAAAGGGCATTTGAGGCCGCTGAGGTCGAGCTCCAGGGTGGGGGACATGATGGTGGTTTCTATATGGTTGGGTGGGAGTGGATTATAGCGGAAAGTGGGGTGTGGACTGAGCCTGTGGTGAAAAAAAGGCTACCTGAATTTTCAGGTAGCCTTTTTAATGTGGCAACAGCCTAGTGCAAAGCCTGCCACACTTTCAATGCGTCGGCGGTGGCTTTCACGTCGTGCACGCGCAGGATGGCGGCGCCGCGTTCGGTGGCGGCTATGGCGGCGGCAACGCTGCCGTGGATGCGTTGGGCGGGGTCGGCCTCACCGGTGATTTCGCCGATCATGCGTTTGCGCGATACGCCGATGAGCAGGGGTAGGCCGGTTTGTGCCTGCAAATCGGGCAGGTGGCGCATGAGTTGGGTGTTGTGCTGGAGGGTTTTGCCGAAGCCGAAGCCGGGATCGAGCACGATGCGTTCGGAGCAGATGCCAGCGGCTTGGCAGGCTTGGGCACGGGCTTTCAGGTAGCCCGCCACTTCACTTACTACGTTTTGGTATTGCGGGTTGTTTTGCATGGTTTCGGGCAGGCCCTGCATGTGCATTAGGCAGATGCCGGAGTTGGGGTAGGCGGCGAGCAGTTCGATGGCACCGCTGTCTTCCAGGGCGGATACGTCGTTGATGATGTCGGCCAGGCCCTTGCCGAGCAGGCGTTGCATGATGGCGGTGCGGCGGGTGTCCACGCTGAGCGGGACGTTCCATTTGATGATTTCGCTCACGATAGGTTGCAGCCGTGCCCATTCTTCTTCGGGGGAAACGTGGTCGGCACCGGGGCGGGTGGATTCGCCGCCGATATCGAGAATGTGTGCGCCTTCGGTAAGCAAGCGTTCGGCATGGGCGAGGGCGGCGCTGCTGCTGCGGGAATAGGTGCCGCCGTCGGAGAAGGAATCGGGGGTAAGGTTGATGATGCCCATGATTTTGGGCGTGGATAAGTCGATGCGAAAGCGCCCGGCTTGCCAAGAGGGTTGTGTCATGTGAGGCTACCTGAAAAAGAGGGAAAACAGAATTATAAGCCTGCGCTGAGAAAAGGTCTTCTTTGTTGTGCTAGGTAGTGGAAATAGGATTAGTGCGGTGTGTTTGAAACGAAAATAGCTGAAAAAATGATATTATGCAGTGAAAAAATAGTTAGCTTGAACAGTGTTTAGCGGCGGCTAGGGCGCGGATATTTTTGGCCTTATGGGATTAAGAAACAAAAATATCATGGCACTTGGGTGTGGGTGCCAGAAGTTGCTGTGCATCAAATGCATACAATATATGTCGGTGTTAATATTTACTTTGAAAAGTAAAAGGCATATACTGCGATTCAGCGTTGAGGGTGGTGGAAAAGCTTTATACAGCCAGCTGCCTAGTCCAGCTAACTAATAGAAGCAGGTGATGTTGTTTGGATAATAAGGCCTGCCAAGCCTTCCTGAGTTACAAAGTAGAGAGTATGAATTGGTTTCGGGAAGCTTTAAATTATTTGTTTTTATTTTGTTTTTGTGGAGATCTTGTCGAAAATGAATTACGATAAAACCGTAGCGGAAATGTTGAACGTGGATGGTGCCCTGGCTGCCGCAGTAGTGGATTACTCCAGCGGTATGTTGTTGGCCGGTGGCGGTAGCCCCTCAATCGATTTGGAAATTGCCGCCGCAGGTAACACAGAAGTAATCCGTGCTAAAAAGAAAACCATGCAAATGCTTGGTTTGAAGGATGAAGTAGAAGACGTTTTGATGACCCTAGGTACCCAATATCACCTGCTGCGTCCGCTGCCCCGTCATGACGGTCTGTTTCTGTACTCTGTGCTGGACAGAAGCAAAGCTAACTTGGCTTTGGCTCGCCGTTCTCTGATTAACGCCGAACGCAACTTGGGCTAATTGCAATATTCGAAACCGGCTGTCTATTACCAGACAGCCGGTTTTTATTGTTTGCTACACAGGGCATGGTGCGGGAAAAATACAATGACCTATGCACCTTTTCTACTATGCACTTGCCGTAGCCAGCAGCAGATTTTGCACCGCCATGTGGACGCGCACGGCCACCAAGGGCTACCTAAAAACAGCCCCGAAGCCGATGCCTACTTGCGCGCTGTCGCCCGATGTTTTAAATCGCGTGCGTGCGGTTCCGCACATACCCTATGCACCCCGCAAAGGGAAAGGCTACCTGAAAACGGTTGGTTGTCGTGGGGGCGTGGGCAGGCAGGCTGTTGTCTGAGTATTAAAACCGCATGTGTGTGTTTCCGCGCACTTTGCGCGTCCAGCAACGGAAAGGCTACCTGAAAATTGTTTTAGCCCAGCAGGAATAAATCACGGCCGTGTTGTTTAAGCCAGGCGGTAGCGGCGGGTCGGTGCGGGGTGTGTTGTTCGACTTCTGCCCAAAAGGCAGGGCTGTGGTTGGGGTGGCGCAGGTGGGCGAGTTCGTGCACGCAGACGTAGTCGGCCACATATTCGGGTGCGCCGACGAGCCGCCAATTGAGGCGGATATTGCGGCGGCGGCATACGCCCCAGAAGGTTTTGGCGCGGCTAAGGGCGGTGTGCTCTGGAATAAGTTGCAGGCGCTGGACGTGTGCGGCAAGGCGGGAGAGGAGATAGGCTTCGGCCAGTGGCTGGAGATGTTGGCGCAGGAGGGCTTGCTGCTGCGGCCATTCGGCTGCGGGCAGGAGGATGCGGCCAGTCTGGATTTGGATGGCGGCTTGGGCGTGGGATTGCAGTTGGTGTGGCTGGCCGTAGAGCCAGAGATGGCCGGGGGCAGTAGGCGGGGCAGGGCTTCGCCGGAGCATTTGCTGCAGGGCAGTTTCATTATATTGCAGCCAGCGGCGCAACTCGGGCAGACTTAGCTGTGGAGGAATGCTGAGCCGCAGGCTGTGTTCGCCGTGTGCCCGCAGGATGATGTTTTTCTTGGCACGGCGGCTGAGGTGGAGTTGGATGGTTTGGCCGTTGGCGAGGGTGTGGGTGAGGAGCGGCATGGCGGTTTTCAGGCAGGATTTTGGGGTTAGTGTAAGCAAATATGGTTTCAGGTAGCCTTAGGCTACCTGAAAATATTTATGCTGGTGCAACCACATCAGCCAACAACTGGCAGACCTACGTCCGATATTTGTGCCTAAAACTGCTGTTTAGTATGAATACCCGACCTGCGGTTTGATGTTTCAGGTAGCCTTTGAGCAAACAAAAGGCTACCTGAAAGTTTAATTGGATTGACCGGCGGCTTCCGGCTGGGCGGATACGGCTTCGACGGCAACAGCTTGGTGTAAGGTGGTGAGCTTGCGGGTGAGGATGTTGAGGATGAGGCCGTAGGCGGGCAGGAAGAAGAGTGTGCCGATCACGAGTTTGAACAGGTAATCGACAAAGGCGATGTGCGGCCAGTTGGCGGCCATAAAGGCATCGCTGCTGCCGGCGAAGGCGATGGAGAAGAAAAGCACGGTATCCACGGCGTTGCCGGCAAAGGTGGAAGCGGTGGGGGCAATCCACCAGGATTTCAGCTGACGCAGGCGGTTGAACACGACAATATCGAGAATTTGACCGACGGCATAGGCAGCAAAGCTGGCCAGGGCGATGCGGAACACGGGCATCACGAACACGGCAAGCGCGCTCCAGCCTGTCCACGCGCCTTCTTGGAACAGCACGGAAAAGGCATAAGAAACGAGCAAGGCGGGGAACATAACGAAGAAGATAATGCGCCGGGCGAGGCTTTGGCCGAAGATGCGCACGGTTAAATCAGTGGCAAGGAAGATGAATGGGAAGCTGAGCGCGCCCCAGGTGGAATGCACTTCAAAGCCGTTGGGCAGGGTTATGCTGAAGGGGAACTGCACGAGATAGTTGCTGGCAGCAATCACCAGGATGTGGAAGAAAACGAGCCAACGGAGGGCTTGCTGCTGTTGGGGGGGGGTGAAGCGGTAGTTTTGCATGAATGGTCCTTAGTTTTGGTTTAGATAAAAATCTGCGCGGGAGGGTTGCGAACCGCGCTGGGGTTGGAAACAGGGTTTCAGGTAGCCTTTTGGTTAATGCGGCAAAACTTAATCTTCGCCGCCTGCTTCAAAGGAGAAGCTGAGGCCGGCAAACCATTGGCTGAAGTGGTCGGCAATTTTTTGGTAGAACAAATCGCTGTAAATCAGCCAAACGGATTGGTTGGGCAGGAGGAACAGGCGGCCTTCGTTGTAGCTGCCGATGGTAAAGCCCTGCTGCATTTCTTCCAGCGATAATTGCGGCCCATCGCTGCGGGTTTCGGTGGCTTTGAAGTAGAACTCGGGGTTGGAGAGGTCTGCGTAGTAGGGCAGGCCATTGCGGTCTGTTTTGCACAATAGCTTGGGCGGTTCGAAATCCACATTTTTACCTTCAGGTGTTTCATACACTTGGATAGCATGTACTTGGGCAATCATAGCGAGGTATTCGGCAGGAAGCGGCTGACCGGCGTAGTGGGTGGGCAGGGTGTGGGGCATGATGTTTTCTATAAATTTAGGAGATAGGCGTATATGCTACCTGAAAAATATGGCTGCTATGTTTCCTGCCCAAACTCTGCCTGCATGATTTGGCAGGCCTGTTCAAAAACGGCTTGTTCTTCATTGTCGAAAACCGGCAGGGAGAGGGTGAGTCGTTTGGCTTCGTTTAGGCTGATGCGGCGGTTGGCTTGCACGAAGGCAATACAGGCCAGCAATGCCGCGCCGTGCTGTTTCAGCTGCTGAACTTCGGCAGCCAGTGCTGCGTTCTCCAGCGGAGGAAGAGCGGAGGAAGAGAGGCGGCACGGTTTTTAATTTCAGCAATCGGCATGGGTTTCAGCTAGCCCGTAGGCTTAGCATATCGTGTGTAAACAGCCGCTCGCGCGCCATTTGCTCGAACGGTGTGCCGGGGCGGCCATAGTTGGCAAACGGATGGATGGCAATGCCGCCGCGCGGGGTGAATTCGCCGAACACTTCAATATATTTCGGGTTCATCAGTTTGATGAGGTCTTTCATGATGATGTTGATGCAATCTTCGTGAAAGTCGCCATGGTTGCGGAAGCTGAAGAGGTAGAGCTTGAGCGATTTGCTTTCCACCATTTTGATGTCGGGGATATAGCGGATGAGGATGGTGGCGAAATCGGGCTGGCCGGTAAGCGGGCACAGGCTGGTGAATTCGGGGCAGACGAATTTGACGAAGTAATCGTTGCCGGGGTGTTTGTTGTCGAACGCTTCGAGGATTTCGGGGGCGTAGGTTGAGGGATATTGCGTGCCGGTGTTGCCCAGCAGGGAAAGGCCGCTGAGCTCTTCTTTGTTGCGCATGGGAGTCCTTAGTTTTGGTAACGCGGGAGGGTTGCGAACCGCAGTTTGGAAAAAAGGAGCGGATTATAAAGGATTTTTAGGCTACCTGAAAGCGCGGCTTCAACGAAGTTAAAATGCAGTTTCCGCCGGAAGCTGAGTTTCTGCGAGGCCAAGTTTTCAGGTAGCCTTTGGCAGGTTTGCGCTAAATTTCTCCGGTGCGCAGGGCGGCGAGGACGGGGGCGGTTTTTGGGGAAAAGCCGCGCCAGAGGCGGTAGGATTCGGCGGCTTGTTCCACCAGCATGCCCAAGCCGTCGGCGCTGCGTTGTGCGCCGGATTCAGTGGCGAAATGCATAAAGGTAGTGGGCTCGTGGCCGTAGGCCATGTCGTAGGCGAGTTCGCATTGTGCAAACACGGCAGGGGCAATGGCGGGCACTTGGCCGCTCAGGCTGCCAGAGGTGGCGTTAATAATAATATCGAAACCGGCGGCAGGCAGCTCGCCCAACTCGGCGGCACAGATGCCGAAAATGGCAGCCAGCTCTTGCACTTTGGCAGCGGTGCGGTTAGCAATAGTGAGACTGGCTGGGCGGCATTCGAGTAGAGGCAGAATCACGCCGCGCGCTGCACCGCCGGCGCCGATGAGGAGGATGCGCTTGCCGGCTAGGGCTACCTGAAAGTTGCGGCCAATATCGGCCACCAAGCCGAAGCCATCGGTGTTGTCGGCGTGGATTTGGCTGTTCCCCTGCCTAATCAGCGTGTTGGCTGCGCCGGTTGCGCGGGCGCGCTCGGAAAGGCTGTCTGCCCAGGCATAGGCATCGGTTTTGAAAGGCACAGTTACGTTTGCGCCCGCGCCGCCCGCAGCGAAAAAGGCGGCGGCAGTTTGGGCGAAGCAGCTCGGTTCGGCCAGCAATCGTTCATATTTGATGGTCACGCCTTCTTGGGCGGCAAACATTTGGTGGATAGTTGGTGAGCGGCTGTGAGCCACGGGGTTGCCGAAAACGGCGTAACGGGAAGCAGGCATGGTGTGCAGCAGAGAAAAGAAAAGTGCTGAATTATAGCCAAATATATGCCTCAACGCTTGCAAAGCTGCCATGTCGCCCCATCTTACTGTTTGACTGCCGAAGCAGGCAGCAGCGGCCGGCTGAATTTTTTGCAAACGGCGTATTTGCTGCTACAATCAATATTCGTTTCTTTTTTATTTGATATTCAAGAGGAGTTTTTCCACATGCAACCACGCAATGTTTACGATTACACCGACGTGGGCAGCAGCGTTTCCGCACAAAGCACCATTTTGCGTAAAACCTACGGCTTGCTCGGGCTCTCGTTTCTTCCGGCGGCTGCCGGCGCATTCGTCGCCATGGCCACCGGTCTGAGCCTGTTCAGCTTTACCGGCAACTATTGGATTGCTGTGGGCATTTTCTTCGCCTTTTTCTACGGCATTAGCTTTCTAATCGAGAAAAACCGCCACAGCAATGTGGGTGCTGCCCTGCTGATGGTGCTCACTTTCGGCCTGGGCTTCACGCTGGGTCCGATTTTGAACTACAGCCTGGCGCTTTCCAACGGCATAGAACTCATCGGCATTGCCGCCGTCATGACTGCCGCCGTATTTCTGAGCATGGCAGCCATGGCCAAATCGCCCACCTTCCAAACCAACAGCATCGCCCGCTTCGTTAGCGTGGGTTTCGTGGTGGCCGTTATTGCCATGGTTGCCAGCTTCTTCCTGCAGATTCCTGCACTCTCGCTCACCGTATCTGCCTTATTCTCAATCGTCAGCTCAGTGTTGATTATGTGGCAAGTGCGCGTGGTAATTGAAGGCGGTGAAGACAGCCACATTAGTGCCGCGCTGACTTTGTTTGTTGCCATCTACAACATCTTCGTCAGCCTGCTGCGCCTGCTGTTGGCATTTGCCGGTGAAGACTAAGTCGCTTTAAGTAGATTGGATAAAGGCTACCTGAAAAATTTCAGGTAGCCTTTTGTTATGGAAAAATATATAGCTCAACGTTATTACGCTGAAGCCAACGGCTTGAGCATGATGCACCACCATATGCTGTAATAGGCTTCTTTGCGCGGCTAGGGGAATTGGGCAAGCTGTTTCTCGGCAGCGGCATTGTCTTGGTTGTCTATCATAAACTCTGCATTCAGTGTTTCGTTTTCGGCTTGGGCATAAAAAAGTGGATTAATGATATTGCGTTTTCATGGTTTGCCATACCACTATCACTGGCGCCTTTGGTCACCCAGTAACCCAGAATTGCTTGAAAACTTTCACCGTTGCAGCTTATCCAGATTTCGTGTGGGCAAGGTTTTCACCGGTATTGAACGCATCGAGCAAAATGTGCAGGCTGTTGGTGCAGAAGTTGTGTAGGTTGCGCGAGAGGGCTTCTTCCAGGTTTTCGCCGATGCCGTCGCAGCATTCGTAGAGTTCGCGCCCGTCGGGCAGGGTAATGCCGACATCAAAACGGCTCACCACCGCACCGTTGCCGTGTTGGTGCGGAAACGCCCAGGTTTCAAGCTGCACGGGCACGGCGAAATTGGGCAGGATTTTTTCGCCCTGCGTTTGGCAGGCATAGCCGTGGGCTTGCAGGATTTCGGCGAGGGCCTCGTTGAGGTTTAGGGTATCGAGTTCTTGAGGCTCCATGAGTTTGTTCTTGAGGCTACCTGAAAAATATGGTGGCTGGTAGGACTATGTTGTTAGCGATTCTATCAAAGTTTGGTGTAGCCTTAGTGCTGTTTGGTCATTTCGCTAATACAGCGCCGTACGCTGCGTTTAAATGAAACCAAGCGGTTTCCTGGCGTGGCGGAGTAGATGTCGTCGACCAAACAGCGGCCGTTTGGGCTGCATTGCAGCACGAATTGCACTTGGGTGGCCGAGAAATCGCCGGGAAACTGCTGAAATACGGCTTCGATTCGGCCGTTGGCCAGTGGCCGGATGTTCAGCGTCCGGTTTAGGCTGGCTTGATCCCAATCCTGCCCGGCAATAATCGGGTCGTAATCGATGCAGCCGACTTCGTTCGGTGCTGTATGCTGTTTGTCTTCTTGGTATACAGCCTGTAGATCGGCGGAAAAATGGCGTTCCGGATGTGCATGAATGGTATTGCCGTTTTGATAGGGTACATATAGGCTATGGATCAAGGCCAGTTTTTGTGGGCGGAAATTGTCTGCCCCAGCTGTTGTGGCGCAGGCAAGCAATAGGGTGGTCAAAATATATTTTTGCATATTGCTTCTCCTAATAATTGTGGGCTGAAACAATGTTTCTTCATTATATCAGTTATATAAAAGGCTACCTGAAACTTTCAGGTAGCCTTTTGCCATACGGAAAAGCTTAATGCCTGAAATGCCGCACGTCCGTTACCACCATGGCGATGTCGTGTTCGTCCGCCGCATCGAAGACTTCCTGATCGCGCATCGAGCCTGCGGGATGGATGATGGCTTTGATGCCCTGTTCGGCAATCACGTCCACGCCGTCGCGGAAGGGGAAGAAGGCGTCGGAGGCGGCGCATGCGCCGTTTAAGTCTAGGCCTGCGTCCTGCGCTTTGCGGGCGGCGATGCGGGTGCTGTCCACGCGGCTCATTTGGCCTGCACCAATGCCGTAGGTTTGACCGCCTTTGCCGAATACAATGGCGTTGGATTTGACGTATTTTGCGACGTTCCAGACGAACAGCAAATCGTTCCATTCCTGCTCGGTCGGTTGGCGTTTGGAGACGACTTTCAAATCGGCGCGGCTGATGCGGTGGATGTCGGGCGTTTGTACCAACAGCCCGCCGCCGACGCGTTTGAGTTCGAAGCGATTCGCGCCTGCTTCGAGCGGGGTTGTTAGAGAAATTTGCAATACGCGCACGTTTTTCTTGGCGGCGGCGATTTCGAGTGCTTCGGCGGTGAACTTCGGCGCCATCAAGACTTCCATAAATTGGTTGTCGGTAATCTGTTGCACGGTTGCGCCGTCGACTTCGCGGTTGAAGGCGATGATGCCGCCGAACGCGCTGGTGGTATCCGTGGCGTAGGCGAGTTTGTAGGCGGTCAATGTATCGCCTGCAACCGCGACGCCGCACGGATTGGCGTGTTTCACAATCACGCAGGCAGGCGTGTCGAAGGATTTGACGGCTTCCCAAGCGGCATCGGCATCGGCAATGTTGTTATACGACAATTCTTTGCCTTGCAGTTGTTTGTAGGCGGCGAGGCTGCCTGCGGCGGGGTACACATCGCGGTAAAACGCGGCGCGTTGGTGCGGGTTTTCGCCGTAGCGCATGTCTTGAACTTTAATCCAGCTTTGGTTGAACTGGCTCGGGAATTCACCGATTTCGGGCGTGCCGCTCAACACGTCGTCTGAAAGCGAGGTTAAGTAGTTGGAAATTATGCTGTCGTATTGGGCGGTGTGGCTGAACGCCTTGCGCGACAGGTTAAAACGGGTTTTGTCGCTCAACGCGCCGCCGTTGGCTTCCATTTCGGCGGCGATGGCGGGGAAGTCGGCGGTGTCGGTAATGATGGCGACGTGTTTCCAGTTTTTCGCGGCGGAGCGCACCATGGTCGGGCCGCCGATGTCGATGTTTTCAATCGCATCTTCCAGCGTGCAGTCGGGCTTGGCGATGGTGGCGGCGAAAGGGTAGAGGTTCACGCACACCAGGTCGATATTGCCGATGTCGTGTTCTTCCATGGTGGCAACGTGATCAAGCAAATCGCGTCGGCCGAGGATGCCGCCATGGATTTTCGGATGCAGGGTTTTCACGCGGCCATCGAGCATTTCGGGGAAACCGGTGTAGTCGGATACTTCGATCACGGGAATGCCCGCATCGGCAAGCAGCTTCGCTGTGCCGCCGGTGGAGAGGATTTCGACACTGAGTTTATGCAGGGCTTGGGCAAATTCGACTGCGCCGGTTTTATCGGACAGGCTGATGAGGGCACGTTTGATGGAAGGCATGGGGGAGTCCTTTTGTGGTAGCTGGTGGGAAGGGGAGAGGCTACCTGAACAGAGCTTCCGAAGGAAGTAAAGTTTCTGCGAAGCTAAATTTCAGGTGGCCTTTATGGCAGGCATTTCATGTAGTGAATTAACAAAAACCGGTATGGTGTAGGTTCGCCTTGTCGTACTGATTGTACTGTCCTCGGCTCGCTGCCTTGTCCCGATTTTTGTTAATCCACTATATGAGGAGGGCTGTTAATTTACACGCCGCAGCTGGCTTTTGTGGATATAGCCTTGGAATACGGCATCGTTGCCGTATTCGTCTTTTTCGGTGTATACGCCCTGGTTGTCGTATAGCAGCCAGTTGTCTTTGCTCAAACCTGGAACAATTTGCACGCGTGTGCCGTTGGATAGCGTTTTGATGATTGGGGCTCTGCCAGTTGGGCAGCCAGGGTGGATGCTGTGGACATTTGCTGAGCCGTTAGGGCTGGCGACAATGTAGTTTTGCACAATAACGCCCTGGTTTTGGTGCACAAATCCGATGCGCCGGCCATCTAGGCGGATGTGGTACCAATTGCCCTGCCTGCTGAGGATTTCGCGTTGTGCGCTGCGGTAATCCAGCCTGGCGAGGATTCTGCTGTTGGCATTGGGCGCGGTGCGGACGTTTGCCGTGCCTCGGCTTCGATGTGGGGCAGGAAGTAGTCTGCAGCTTGGGCAGACAGGCTGGCGGCGGTGAGTAGGGCGGCTAGGAAGGTTTTCATTTGGAAGGGCTTCTGTTTGGGCTTAAAAGCCTGGTGGGCAAGGGGCTACCTGAAATTTCAGGTAACCTCATTCATCAACGGTTGTTTTGGATACGTTGATTAGCGCGGTGGGCAGCTGGGCTATTGGGGTAGGTTTGCATCAGCTTGCGCCAGGTGGCGCGGGCGATGTCTCGCTGCTGCATGCCCCATTGGCAGTGGCCGACACTGTAAAGGGCCTCGGCGGCTTTGGGGTTGGCGGCGAAGCGGGCGGCGAAGCGTTGGCCGGTGAGGATGACGGATTCGCAGTTGCGCAGTTTTTCGTGGCTCTGCATGAGCAGGAAGAGGGCGTTTTGCTCGGTGCGGCCGCCGCTGCCGCTGCGTTCGGCGAAGCGCAGCTGCTGTAGGGCCTGGCTGTAGAGGCCGCTGCGATAGAGTTGCAGGGCTTGTTGATAGGCTTGCTCTTGCGGGTTTTCAGCCGGAGTGGTGGCAGGCTCGGCACTGCTGTGGCTGGTGCTGCGGCGGGAGGCGGCTCGAGCATCGAGGAGCTGAGCGAGCTGCTGCTGGCGTTGTTGCAGTTCGCTAATTTGGCCGCGTAGTTCGACAATTTGTTGTTGCAGCTGGCTGATTTGCTGGTTGTGGGCGGTAAGTTCGGTTACGATGCGCTGCGAGGGTTGGGGGCTGCCGGCGGCGGATGGTCGTGTGGGGGGGAGAGCGGTACAAGCAGCGAGGCCGCAGAGGACAGCTGGAATAATCAGGCGCATGGGGTTTCCTCGGGATGACGTTTGCGCAGCAGTGTAAGGCCGTCGCCCAGGGGCAGGGTGAGGGCGGCGACGCGGGAGTCGGTTTGCAGGGATTGGTTGAAGGCGCGGATGCGCTCGATGGATTCGGGCGCGGGCTCGGCATTTTCCTGATACACGCGGCCGCCGAGTAGGAGGTTGTCGATGGCGATGAGGCCGCCGGGGCGCAGCAGGGTGAGGCAGCGTTCGTAGTAGTGGGCGGTGGGCGGTTTGTCGGCATCGATAAGGGCGAAATCGTAACTGCCGCTGCGGCCTTGCTCGATAAGTTGGTCGAGCGTGATGAGGGCGGGCTGGAGGTGGAGCTCGATTTTGTGTTCCACGCCGGCTTCGCGCCAGAAGCGGCGCGCGGTGTTGGTGTAGGTGATGTTGATGTCGCAGGCGGTGAGGCGGCCGTGTTCGGGCAGGGCGAGGGCGACGGCGGTGCTGCTGTAGCCGGTGAACACGCCGATTTCGAGGCAGCGCTCGGCGCGGATGAGCTGCACGAGAAAGGCGAGGAGTTGGGCTTGCTCGGCGGCCAGGTGCATTTTGCCCATGCGGTGCTGCGCGGTGGTTTGGCGCAGGTATTGCAACACTTCTGCTTCGGACGGGTTGATGCTTTTCAGGTAGCCTGCAAGGCCGGGGGGCAGATGGTCGGTGGCTGCGGTCATGGCGCGGCGCGGAGTTTAGTAGGAATAGTAGGTGTAGGGTTTTTTGGCGACTTTGCCGGCGGCGAAATCGGCCTGCTCTTCGGGGTTGAGCTCAACATCCCACAACAGGCCGCGGTTTTGGAGGCGGCGTTCTTGCTCTTCGGGGTGTTCTTCAATGTATTTTTGCAGGAACTGGGTGGCGTCGGATTGGTAGTTATACATGGCGTGTTTTCCTGTGGTGCGGGGTAGCGGCGATTATAACGGAAAGCGCTTGGTTTGGCAGCCGTTGTGGCGAAAGGTTATACTGCGCACTTTATCTTAAGCACGCGCCTGCGTGCACGCCGCAGGCTACCTGAAAAACAAGAAGAGAATACCCCCTATGCTGACTAGATGGCTGCGCAAAATCCTGCCGGGCAAACCTGAAGCCGCCTCAACACATTCACACAAACAGGTGCTGCCGCAAAACGAACACGGCATCACGCCGGACAGGATCAGCTATGCGGCAGAAAAGGTAGTGTCGCGGCTGCAGCAGGCCGGGTTTGAGGCTTATGTGGTGGGCGGCGCGGTGCGCGATTTGCTTTTGGGCATCGAGCCGAAAGATTTCGACGTAGCCACCAACGCCCGCCCCGAAGAAGTGCGCAAAGTATTCCGCCGCAGCCGCATCATCGGCCGCCGCTTTCAGATTGTGCACGTGATGGTGGGGCCGGAAACGATTGAAGTCACCACCTTCCGCGGCGGCAGCCGCCCTGCGCGGCAAAACGAACACGGCCGCATCATGCAAGACAACAGCTACGGCAGCATGGAGCAAGATGCCGCCCGCCGCGATTTCACCTGCAACGCTCTGTATTACAACCCCGCACGCGGGGAAATCACCGATTTCCACCACGGCGTGGCCGACATCCGCGCCAAACGGCTGGTGATGATTGGCGACACCCGCGCACGCTATCAGGAAGACCCGGTGCGCATGCTGCGCGCCGCCCGGCTTTCCGGCAAACTCGGTTTTCAGGTAGCCCCCGATACCGCCGCGTCGATTACCGAATGCTTGCACCTGTTGCCCAAAGAGCCGCTGGCGCGCCTGTTCGATGAAGTGATGAAACTCTTGTTTTCCGGCGCAGCCATCGACTGCCTCAAACAGATGCAGGCCTTGGGCATGGATGGCCAAAGCGTGCACCCCCTGCTTGCTTGCGCCTTGGAAAGGCTACCTGAAAACCAAGGGCGCGGCATCGTGGCGCTTACTCTCAACAGCACTGACAGCCGCCTGCGCGCCGACCAAGGCGTATCGGTGGGCTTTGTGCTGGCCGCCGTGTTGTGGCCGCAGGTGCGCGAAGCCTGGCAGCGCGCTCAGAATAGCGGGCTCAGAACCATGCCCGCACTCAGCGCCGCCGTAGCCGAAACCCGCGCCCACATGGAAAAAGGTTGGGGCGTGCCGCACCGCTTCACCGCCTCGATGCGCGAAATCTGGCAGCTCCAGCCCCAGTTCGAGCACCGGCGCGGCGCCCGCCCCTTCCGCCTGCTTGCCCAGCCCCGTTTCCGCGCCGCCTACGATTTCCTGCTGCTGCGCGCCCGCGCCGGCGAAGTGGAGCAGGGCATCGCCGACTGGTGGACAGCCTTCCAAGAAGCCGATGAAGAACAGCGCAAACAGATGATTCAAGCCGCCGAACAACGCCCAGACAGCGGCGACGCACCGGCCAAAAAACGCCGCCGCCGGCGCAAGAAGAAAACAGGCGCGGCGGATAAGGGCGCGGCTGAATAGGCGGGATTTGCTTGAAGTAGCCGTAGGCCGGATTCCCGAATCCGATACCTCATTCAAAGGCTACCTGAAAATCCCGCCGACTCCGTTTTCAGGTAGCCCAATTCCAATCACTCCATGATTAAACACACCAAATGAAGCAAGCTATTATTGCCTTGGGCAGCAACCTCGAGCAGCCCGTTTCCCAACTGCAAAGCGCGCTGGCCGCGCTGGCTGCGCACCCGCAAGTGCAGGTGCTGGCGGCTTCCTCGTTTTACCGCACCGCGCCGGTGGGCTATGCCGATCAGTCCGACTTCATCAACGCCGCAGCGTTGCTGGCTACCGATTTGCCCGCTGCCGAACTGCTCGCACTGCTGCACCAAACCGAAGCCGCCGCCGGCCGCGTGCGCAGCTTCCGCAATGCCCCGCGCACGCTGGATTTGGACTTAATCGACTACGCCGGCCAAACGCTCGACAGCCCAGCCTTGCAGCTGCCCCACCCACGCGCCCATCAGCGCGGCTTCGTGATGATTCCCCTGGCCGAAATCGCTCCGCAGCACATCCTGCCCGGCCAAACCGCCACCGCTGCCGAGCTGGCCGCTGCTCTGGGTAATGAAGGCGTACAACGTTTAGATGAAACAGACAGTTAAGTTTTTCAGGTAGCCTTTAAACGGCTGCCTGACCCCCGAAAGGCTACCTGAAACATTCCAAGGAGAAACTATGCAGTCAGACTACCGCTACATTGTTGTGGAAGGCCCCATCGGCAGCGGCAAATCCCCGCTTAGCCGCAAGCTGGCCGAGCATTTCGGCTGCACCCTCATCAGTGAACAGCCCGAGCAGAACCCGTTTTTGGAGCAGTTCTACCTCAATGCCGCCAACCACGGCCTGGCCGCCGAGCTCTACTTCCTGCTACGCCGCACCGAAACGCTCAACCTCATCGCCGCTGCCGACGAAATCGGCAATGCCAACCACAGTATGCAGCGTGTGGTGAGCGATTTCTTATTGGAAAAAGACCAGATTTTCGTGCCCACCATCCTGCGCGAAGACGAGCAGATGCTGTATTGGCAGCTCAAGCAAAAAATCATGCCCGAAATTCCCGTGCCCGATTTGGTGATTTACCTGCAAACCAGCGCCGGAGCCGCCGAAGCGCAGCTGCACAGCCGGGGCGACAACCACATCAACCTGTTCCCGCCCGGCTACCTGCAGCAGGTGCACGAGGAGTACCACCGCTATTTCTACCTCTACGACCGCGCCCCGCTGCTGATTGCTAATACCGAAGAGCTGGATTTTGTGAACAACCCCGACCACTTCCAACTGCTGCTGCATGCCATCGCCAATATGCGCGGCAGCCGGCATTATCTGAATTTGAGCGAACGCTAGGGCGGAATGGTAAAGGCTACCTGAAATGTTTCAGGTAGCCTTATTTTAAGACGGGGTGCGGCGGAAGCTCACGGCCTGCATCACGTGGCGCTGGTTTACGGTGTCGCTGCCGGCCAAGTCGGCCAGGGTACGGGCGATGCGCAGGATGCGGTGGTAGCTGCGGGCGGAAAGCGAAAGTTTTTCCAGCACGGCAGAGAGGGCGGCTTTGGCTTTGGGCTCGATGGCGGACAGCTCATCCAGCTCGGTTACGTTGAGCAAGGCATTGCTTTTGCCTTGCCGCTGCTGTTGGCGTTCGCGAGCGGCCAGTACGCGTTCCCGCACGGCAGCGCTGGGTTCGCCGGGTGTGGCTTGGGTAAGCTCGGCGGCGGAGAGGGCGGGCACTTCGATAATCAAATCAACCCTGTCCAGAAGTGGGCCGGAAATTTTGCCGCGATAACGGGCGATGCTTTCGGGCGTGCAGCGGCAGGGTTTGGCGGGGTGGCCGAGGTAGCCGCAGGGGCAGGGATTCATGGCGGCGACCAGCTGGAAACGGGCGGGATAGGTGGCTTGGCGGCTGGCGCGGGAAATGTGGATGAGGCCGTTTTCCAGCGGTTCGCGCAGCATTTCCAGCACCTTGCGGTCGAATTCGGGCAATTCGTCGAGAAACAATACGCCGTTGTGCGCCAGGGAAATTTCGCCGGGCTTGGGGTCGGAACCGCCGCCCACCATGGCGGCGGCGCTGGCGCTGTGGTGCGGCGAACGGAAGGGGCGGCGGCGGGAGAAGCTGTGCTGCTGGGGCAGCAGCGAACGCAGCGCCCAGGTTTCGGTGATTTCGTCGTCGGAGAGCGGCGGCAGGATGCCGGGTAGGCGTTGCGCCAGCATAGATTTGCCAGTGCCGGGCGGGCCGCTCATCAGGATGCTGTGGCCGCCGGCAGCGGCAATTTCGAGCGCGAGCCGCGCGGTGTGCTGGCCTTTTACATCTTGCAGGTCGGGATAGGGCGCTTCTTCGGCCGCTTCAGCACGGGCTTGGCAGCGGGGCAGGGCAGCGATGCCGTTGAGGTGGGCGGCCACGGCCACCAGGCTTTCGGCAGCCAATACTTCGGCACGTTCAATCAGCGCGGCCTGCCCGGCGCTTTCTTGCGGCAAAATAAAACGACGCCGCGCCTGCGTGCTCTGCCACACCATGGCCAGCGCGCCGCGCACCGGGCGCAGCAGGCCGGACAAGGCCAACTCGCCAGCCAGCTCGTATTTGGCCAATTCTTCGGGCGAAATGGCGATTTGGCCGGAGGCTGCGAGGATGCCCACGGCAATCGGCAGGTCGAAACGACCGGATTCTTTGGGCAGATCTGCCGGGGCAAGATTGACGGTGATTTTTTTGGCGGGGAAGTCGAAGCCGCTTTGGATGATGGCGGCGCGCACGCGGTCGCGGCTTTCTTTCACTTCAGTGTCGGGCAGGCCGACGATATTGAACGCGGGCAGGCCGTTGGCCAAGTGGGCTTCCACTTCCACCAAGGGCGCGGCCATGCCGCTGAGCGCCCGGCTGTATACCACCGCCAAACTCATGCCGCGATTCCTATTGCTGTTCGGAAGGGTTGGGCAGGGCGGCCGGAGCGGCGGCTTCCAGCTTGGCTAGGCGTGCTTCTAAAGCGGCCAGTTTTTCGCGGGTTTTGATGAGTACCTGTTGTTGGATGTCGAACTCTTCACGTGTTACCAAATCGAGCTTGCCGAATGTGCTGCCGAGCAGGGTTTTCACGTTTTTTTCCACGTCTTTCACCGGGCTTTCGGCAATGGCGTTGCCGATTTTTCCGGCGAGTTCGTCGAGGATTTGTTTGGCCAACATGGGGTTTCCTTTATTTTTGAAGGGTTGGGATGGGCGCATTGTATAAGTGCGGGAATAGGGCGGCAAGCAGTAAAAGGCTACCTGAAAAATTTCAGGTAGCCTTTTGGGCCCGATTTATTGCCACTCGAAACGCAGCAGGCGCATGATTAAAAACAGGCCGAGCAGGCTGATGAGCACATACAGGCTGCTGGACATGCTGTGCCAGAAAGAGAGCTCTCCACCGAGCAGGTTGGAGAGCCAATGCGTCTGCCCGCCGCGGAGGGCACGGATAAGCGGCACCAGCGCAAATTGCGAGATGGCCAGCAGCAGCCAAGTGAGGGCGACGATGCGCGAGCTGAGTTTGCTGCGTTGGCCGTAGCTGCGCTGCTGCGCCGAGAGGCCGGCCAAATAAAGAATGGCCCACACAAACAACCCGATATAGTTTACCGCGCTAAACAGCGTACCGGCCAGGTTGCCGGCCTGCTCTTTGGGCAGAGATTGGAACAATAGCGGCGCCACGCCGTAGCCGGCCAAAAGATACGCGCCAAACCACACGGCGGCCAACAGGGCCAACACTCGATTTGCAAACATTCGTTTCCTTTCTCTGCTTTTTGTTTAAAACGAAACGCAGTGTACCGTATTCTTTGCATACTTTCAGCTGCCGGGCCGATACTTTACCTGCTATAAAATCAGCCTACATTGCGTTACAATCCCGCACTTTACGTTGCCGACACACCATTATGTCCAATAAACCAAAACACGAACACGAAGCCAACAAACTGCACAAACGCCTGCGCCACGCCGTGGGCCAAGCGATTAACGATTTCAATATGATTGAAGAGGGCGACAAAATCATGGTCTGCCTCTCTGGCGGCAAAGACAGCTACGCCCTTTTGGACATCCTGCGCCACTTGCAAGCCTCCGCGCCGATCAATTTCGAGCTGGTGGCGGTGAATCTCGACCAAAAACAGCCCGGCTTTCCCGAACATGTGTTGCCGGAATATCTGACTTCCATCGGCGTGCCGTTCAAAATTGTGGAAGAAGACACCTATTCCACCGTGAAGCGCGTGCTCGATGAAGGTAAAACCACCTGCTCGCTGTGCAGCCGCCTGCGGCGCGGAATTTTGTACCGCACGGCCAAAGAGCTGGGCTGCACCAAAATCGCGCTCGGCCACCACCGCGACGACATCCTCGCCACCCTGTTTTTAAACATGTTCTACGGCGGCAAGCTCAAAGCCATGCCGCCCAAGCTGGTGAGCGACAACGGCGAGCACATCGTCATCCGCCCGCTGGCCTATGTGAAAGAAAAAGACTTGATCAAATACGCCGAAATCAAGCAGTTCCCCATTATTCCCTGCAACTTGTGCGGCTCGCAGCCCAATCTGCAGCGGCAGGTGGTGGGCGAAATGCTGAAAGACTGGGACAAACGCTTCCCCGGCCGTATCGAAAGTATGTTTTCCGCGCTGCAAAACGTGGTGCCCTCGCATTTGGCCGATACCGAACTGTTTGATTTTGCCGGTTTGCAACGCGGTCAGACCTTGAAACACGGCGGCGATTTGGCCTTCGACAGCGAAACCGTTTTCTTTAACGCCCCGCGTGACGATGAAGACGAAGGGCTACCTGAAAAACCCGCACGCAAAGTGATTAATATCTTGGGCAGCAAGCCGAAAACCGGAGTCTGCGGTGCGGGATAAATTCATTTCACTCTTACAGTTTATTCCCCTGCTGATACTGATGCAGGTGCTGCCGACATTGGCCTGGCTGCTCGGCGGCATGGGCAGAAGCATGGCTGCCCAAGCTGTGGCTGCACTGCTGTTTACGGTTGCCGCCGTGGCCATGTGCAGGCTATCCCTGCAGCTCTACCTTAAGCAGGCAGACGGCTATTTCCATGATTGGCAAAGCCGGTTTTCCGGCAAAAAACTGTTGTGGGCGGTGGGCTATATTGCGTTGATGCTGGCCACCAACCCGCTCTACGAAATACTGATGGCTGCGCTGGGCCTAGAAAGCAGCGTGGACAACCTGCAAAATCAGCGCATGGTTATGGAAATGCTGCAACGTGCCCCGCTGACGATGGCGGCCTATATCCTGCTATTTGCGCCGATTTTGGAAGAGCTGCTGCTGCGTGGCATTTTTTTCCAAAGCTTCGGCAGCGTAGAAAACCGCACCAAACGCTGGCTGTTGTTGTTGCTGTCTGCCTTCATCTTCGGCAGCCTGCACAGCCCGCCGGTACATTACGATTTCCTGTTGTATTTCACCATAGGACTGGTGCTCGGCGCGGCCTATCTACACACCAGAGATTTGAAATACCCGATTTTGATTCATATGGTAAACAACACATTGGGCTTGGCCGGGATGTTGTTTGAGTAAGAATGGGGGAAGGCTACCTGAAAGCAGTTTGATTTTTGGGTAGCCTGATGGAGATGTCGATGCCAACAGACGAATGGGCGGAGCTCAAAAGCAAACAAGAACGCTACCGCCGCCGCGTGCGTGAATTTGTGCAGCAAAACAGACTGGTGGGTGCGATGAACAACACCAAATGGCGGGAGCTGCGTGAGGCAATGGATGAATGGAAAATGCGCCGGCCTATGAAATCAAGTATTTGTTTGACGAAATATCGGAAGCGGAGGTTGAGCAAGCCATAGCTGAAACAACGGTGGCAATCGGCGATTGGGGCCATGAGCATTTTTATCCGATGTTCGACATTAGAATGGGTGAAAATTCGGAAATTGCGCTCGGTGTTTCGCGGGCACCTGATTGCGCGGGAAATCGTGGATAATAGCGAGGGTATCCGCGCGATATTGGATCGGTTTGCCATTCCATATGTGGAGGGCGAGTTGTGCTTCACGGTATATGGCTACCTGAAAGCTTGAGTGCCGGAAAAGCAAAGATACAGGCTACCTGAAAGTGTTTCAGGTAGCCTCTCTCTACACCCAGCCGCTTAAGTTTTCTTGTGCGATATCGGCCAGAGCCTCGATGAAGATGGGGTTGTCGTTGAGGCAGGGGATGAAGCGGAAGGTTTGGCCGCCGGCTTCGTGGAATTGTTCGCATCCTTTTATCGCGAGCTCTTCTAGGGATTCCAGGCAGTCGCTCACGAAGCCTGGGCAGAAAATGTCAAGTTCGCGGATGTTGTGTTTGGCAGGCAGTTCAGTGAGCAAATCGGTGGTGGCAGGACCTATCCAGCGGTTGCGGCCAAAGTGGCTTTGGAAGGCGAGATACCATTCTTGGGTGGTGAGCTGCAGGGCTTTAGCCAGCATTTCTGCGCTGGCATGGCATTCGGCCTCGTAAGGGTCGCCCTGCTGCACGGCGGCTTTGAGGATGGCATTAAAGCTGAACAGGATGCGTTGGCCGCGGCCGTGCAGCTGCCAGTAAGCGCGGATATGTGCGGCCATGGCTTGGATGTAACTGGGGTGGTTGTAGAAGCGGCTGATGGTGCGCAGACTGATTTGGTTGCGCTGTTGGAGCAATACGCTCAACACCTTATCCAGCGCGGCGCCACTGCTGCTGGCAGCGTATTGCGGATAGAGGGGGATGGCGAGCAAGCGGTCTACCCCTTGGGCTTTCATGACGGCGATAGCATCGGCCACGGCAGGCACGCCGTAGGACATGGCGTGTCCCACCAGCACTTGCGGCAGCTCGGCTTGCAGGGCGGCAGCCTGTTTGGCTGTGAATACAGCCAGCGGAGAGCCTTCTCTTTGCCAGATCTGGCGGTAGCTATGTGCGCTTTTTTTTGCACGGAAGGGCAGGATGATGCCGTGCAGCAGCGGCTGCCACAACAAGCGTGGCAGCTCGACCACGCGCGGGTCGGACAAGAATTCGCGCAAGAAATGGCGCATGGCTTCGGGTGTGGGCGCAGCGGGCGTGCCGAGGTTGACCAGAAGAATGCCGACTCGAGCTTGCTGCCGGCCGCCGTGTGGCGGCTCGGGTTGGAAGTGGGGCATGGGGGCTCCTTGGGTGTTTTTATTGGAGGCTACCTGAAAACATCGGCTCCAATATTTCTATAAGTCATCCTTCCTTGCCAATATTTTACGCACTCCGCTCACATCGGCGGGGGAAACGATGCCCGCGTCTTCCAAAGCCTGCATCAGGTTGGCGGCTCGGTTGTAACCGATGCGCAGTTGGCGTTGCAGCGAGGAGATGGAGGTTTTGCGGCTTTCCAGAATAAAGGCGACGGCTTGGTCGAACATTTCGTCGCCGGCGGCATTGGGGTTGACGGCGTTTACGGTTTCCTGCGCGGCTTCGCCGGAGAGCAGGCCTTCGATGTAGTTGGCGCCCTGCTGGCGTTTGGCGAAGGAGGCTACCTCGTGCACTTCGTGGTCGCTCACAAACGCGCCTTGCAGACGCACGGGCTCGGCGCTGCCGGGCTGGAGGAAGAGGAGGTCGCCGTATTTGAGCAGGTCTTCCGCGCCCATTTGATCGAGGATGGTGCGGCTGTCGATGCGGCTTTGCACGGTGAAGGCCATGCGGGTGGGGATGTTGGCCTTAATCAGGCCGGTTACCACGTCCACGCTGGGGCGCTGGGTAGCCACAATCAGATGCATACCGGCAGCGCGGGCTTTTTGCGCCAAGCGGGCGATTTGCGTTTCCACCGCTTTTTTCTCGGTCATCATCAAATCGGCCAATTCATCAATCACAATCACGATATAGGGCAGCTTTTGCAGCGGCTCGGGCTCGTCGGGGTTGGGGCTGAAGGGATTGGGCAGCGGCTTGCCGGAAGCGGCGGCCTCGGCCACTTTTTGGTTGAAGCCGGCCAGGTTGCGCACGCCGGCATGGGCGAGCAGGCGGTAGCGTTTTTCCATCTCGGCCACACACCAATTCAGCGCCTGCCCGGCCTCGCGCATATCGGTTACCACCGGGCAGAGCAGGTGCGGAATGCCTTCATACACGGAAAGTTCCAGCATTTTCGGGTCGATCATGATAAAGCGCACTTCATCCGGCGCGGCCTTATACAGTATCGACATAATCATGGCGTTCACGCCCACCGATTTGCCCGAGCCGGTCATGCCGCCCACCAAAAGATGCGGCATTTTGCCCAAATCGGCCACCACCGGCTGCCCGGCAATATCTTTGCCCAAGGCCACGGTGAGCTTGGATTGCGCGGCGGCAAACACCGGCGAGGAAAGGATTTCGCGCAGCAGCACTTCCTGCCGCTTCTCGTTCGGCACTTCGATGCCCATGGTGCTCTTGCCAGAAATGGTTTCCACCACGCGCACCGACTGCATGGAAAGCGAACGCGCCAAATCTTTGGCCAGATTGGTAATCTGGCTGCCTTTCACGCCTTGCGCCGGCTCGATTTCAAAACGCGTAATCACCGGCCCGGCGGTGGCGCTCACCACGGTAACCTGAATGCCGAACTCGGCCAGCTTGGCCTCGATGCGCTCGGCCATGTGCTGCAGGGCTTCGGGATTGATTTCCGGTTTGTGCTCCTGCGGGCGCGTGAGCAAATCCAATTCCGGCAGCAGATATTCGCCGTCTTCGACCTGCCGTTTGGGGGCGAACAAATCTTTCTGCCGCTCGGGCGCGGGTTTTTCTTTTTCAGGTAGCCCTTGGCTGGCAGGCTGGTTAATCTGCACCGCCACCGGCTTGCGGTTGCTGCTGGCACCTTCCACCGTTGTCACTTCTTCGGCGGTGATGGTTTTTGCCGTGCGCACCATACGGCGGGCAAACTTCGCATTCGGTATGTCGCGCACAAATTGGTGCGGCTGGCGGATAAGCCGATACCATAGCCATTCCAGCTGCGCCCCCGCTTTTTCCAGCAGCGTGAGCCACGATACCTGCAACAGCAGCGACAGCCCCGCCACAATCAGCACTGCCTGCACCAGCAGGCTACCTGAAACCCCCAGCAGCCGCATAAAGCCGCTGCCGAGTGATTGGCCGATTAAGCCGCCCGCGCCCATCGGCAGGCTGTCATGCAATTCTGCCGACCAGGCCGCTGCCTCCAAAAGCGGGCTGCCAAATAGCAGCAGCGCCGCACCGCTCAAGCCCATGCCCAAGTGATACGGCTTCTTGTTGCTCTGCTTCACGCTGCGGAAATTGCGGTAGAGCCACACCGCTGCCGCCAGCAGCAGCCACCACACCGACAGCCCGAACAGATAATAGGCCACATCCGCCGTGTATGCGCCCACGAGTCCGGCCAGATTGTGCGGCTCATTATCGGTGGGAATGCTGCGCGACCAAGCCGGGTCGTCCATGGTGAAGCTCGCCAGCGCCAAAGCCAGGCACACAGAAAACAGCAGCACCAACAGCCACAGCATATCCGCCAGCAGCGAAATGGATTGTGACGCCGCCGTAGCCGCCGAAGGCATATGGCTCCGGCGCGCGGATTTGGAAGGGGGATTATGCCGGTTTGGCTTCGGCTTGGCGGGTTTGCGGGAAGGTTTCTTGCTCATATTTCACAACTGCCGGCAGCCTGATAGGGGCTACCTGAAAAACGGTGGATAACTGATTACAGCCAGGGATGACGGCCGGGAGCGGCCATACAAAACGCCGCATTATAGCAGTATTGCCCAAGGCTCGGCGCGGCAAGGGCGGGCGGAAAAGGCTACCTGAGAATCTCAGGTAGCCTTTCGGGGTTGACTTGGCGCGGTAGGGTATGTGGCGCAGCCACGCACGCGGATAGGAACTTCAAGCAACGCGTGCGTGCGTTCCGCAACACCCTACCCATGCTGCCACTATGCGTTGCAGTACGGCGGCTCGGAATGGGCGTTATTGTGTCGAATTGTTGGCAGCAATCCGGCTGACTTTGCCGTTGCGCACGAAAATGGTTACGCCTTCGGTTCTTCTTGGCAGATATGTTCCGGCATTGGTCGCCACGGGGCTGAGCTCTCTGACTGCCACTTGACCTAGCGTCGGATTTTTGCTGGTAGTGCTCAAAATATTGAACTGAGATATAGCGAAGGTGCCGGCCGCGTTTACCATGCTGGTCGTTGTTTCATCCGCTTCCCGCGTAGTTACATAATTCAGTTGCAGCGAACCGCCGGCCCGCCTAGAGGAAGTGGGCTGGCCGCACAATTCGATAACTTCATTATGGGTGGTTTGCCCCGGCTTGATGTTTTGACGAACCCAGTTGATGTTGCTGCAACCGTTTGCGGAATTGCTGCCGGGCAGGCCGAGGGTTTCACATCCGGTGAGCGTGAAAGCAGCTATAGATAGATAGGTTTTTTCATGTCCATCATAATTTCCTTAATTTACGAAATATTCGGTGCATTTCGGGCAATTTGCCTGCCGTCATGCCTTAAAACATCGGATACATCGCTCTGAAAATACTGCCTTCACAGCTTGCTGGGAATATAGCTGGTTTAATAATTTTTTGCAAGCAAATCTTTTTAAATTTGAATGCGATACATCAAATATCGGCATCAATCCGCTTCTCATCAGATTATTCCCGCCCCGAAAATTTTCAGGTAGCCTATAATCCGCGCCGTCCTATAAGCAAAGCACACACCATGAGCCACACTGAATCCCAAGCCAACACCTGTTTCCACTGCGGCCTGCCCGTGCCGCGCCCTATACGCCGTTGAACCCGCAAAGCTTGGTGAGTGGCAGCCCCGAGCATCCGCCGATTAATGTGAATATGCCTGAGCCGTGCAGCGTGCGTTCGATAATTTGGCTGCACACGCGGCGGAATACCCTGTGCAGTTCGACAACGATGCCGACCACCGCCGCGCCATCGCCGATTTGCAGCCTTTGGGCGTGCTACTCGACAGCCTCGTGCAAAACAACACGCCGCGTGCCGGTGCCGCGCCCAGCCAAGGGTATTTGGTGCTCCTGCAAATGCGCGCCCGCCTCAACTGGATAGGGCACAACCTCGATCAGGCAGGCTATGCCGAACGCGCCGAAGCCGACTACGCCCGCCTGCTTGCCCTCGCTCCTGCCGCTGCCAAACCCGCCGTGCTGGGCGAATTCGGCAATTTCCTCGCTTCCAGCGCCCGCATGGAACGTGCCATCCCCATGCTGCGCACTGCCTACCAAGCCGGTCATAAAGAAAGCGGCCGGGATTTGGCCACTGCTCTTTTAACGCAAAATAAACGCAGCGAAGCCCTGCCGCTGCTGCGCGAATATGTGCGCAACTTCCCGCAAGACCAAAAAGGCCGGGCCATCCTCAATGCGGTGGAACAGGGCAGGGTGGAAACGCACACGGTGCATCCGAGCCATTTGCAGCGTTTGTCTAAGCAGCATCGGCGTTAAAATTGCCTTGCCGATTTGAATGCAAAACAGGCTACCTGAAGATTTTAGCTTCGCAGAAACTGCAGTTTTAACTGCGTTGAAACTTTGCTTTCAGGTAGCCTGTTTGCCTAGGAGAACACTATGCCGCAGAATCCACCGAAAATCTATACCGCCGCCCAGATGCGCGAGCGCGAACAGGCTGCTGTGGCGGCCGGCACCAGCTTTTTGCAGCTGATGGAAAATGCCGGGCAGGCCGCTGCTGCCGATTTGTTGCGCCGGTTGCCCGAGCCCGGCCGCGCCCTCTTGGTGTGCGGCAAAGGCAATAACGGTGGCGATGCGCTGGTGATTGCCCGCGTGTTGCAGCAGCGCGGCTGGCAGGCCGATATTGTGCTGCTCTTGGGCGCGATACTGTCGGATTTGGCCGAAACCAACCGCCAACGCCTTCAGGGCTTGGATGGTATCCGCTTCCTGCCGGCTGAGGCATTACCTGCCGAGCTGGAGCAAGGCTACAGCCTGATTATAGACGGCATTTCGGCACCGGTTTTTCAGGTAGCCTGCCGCCCGAGGCCGCGGAATGTTGCCGCCAGATCAACCGCGCTGTTGGCTACAAAGTGGCGCTCGATATCCCCACCGGCCTCAACGGCGACACAGGAGAAGCCGCCGCCGACACCTTCCGCGCCAACCTCACCTACGCCTTCGCCGCGCTCAAACCCGCCCACGCCGGCCCCACCGCGCAGCAGTGGTGCGGCGAGATTGTGTGTTTGGATATCGGGATTGATTAGGGCGAACGGCTGACTATAGCTAAAGCACTGCTCTTCCTAGAGCGTTGGCCGCTTTGTCATACATGTGTATTGCCTGCGGCTTGCCGCCTGGTATGAGAAATGTGCTTCAGCTATAGCAAAGACTATCTGAAAACGGAGTGTGGGTTTCAGGTAGCCTTTGATGTATTGGCGGCAATCTTGTCGGCTTGCGGTTTATTGCGTTCTCCCTATGGCTAGGGTTTTAATTTCTTCCTGCTGTGTTAGCTCGCTTTGCCGTATTACTTGTACTGTTTGCCGCCCGCCGCTTGGTATGAAGAAATAATGATTTCAGCTATATGAGAAAGGTGTTTCAGCCATAGCTCTCTTCCACGGTGGGAGTGGATGATTTTCAGGTAGCCTGCCGGAATGCAGGCTACCTGAAAAATGGGCAGATGCTTGGCCTGTTTAGGGTTTGCGGTAGATCAGGCGGATGGTGTCGCCTTCTTGTGGCTTCTGGAAGCTGGAGCAGCTTGGCGATGATTTGCCGGGTGTCTTCTTCGTTGTAGCTGTGGTTCGACCAGTCGGCAAAAGTGTGGTAGGCAGCTTGGATAAAGCCCTGGTGGATACGGATGTCGGCACGGTATTGTAGGTTTTGCACCAGGGTTTCGGGCCGGATGTTTTCGATATTGCCGTATTGGCCTGGGGGCAGGGTGAGTTCGTTGTTTTCTTTGTGCAGGGTAACTTGGCCGTTGATGTCTTGCCAGGTGAGGGTGTTGTTGTCTTTCTGCACGGTGCGGCCGGGGAGGTTGAAGCTGGTTTGCACGTTGCCGCCCCAGCTGATGTGGCGGCGGGCATTGAGGAGGAAGCCTTCTGGGAAGTAGGTGTGGAGCTATGGGGAGTCGGATACGATGTGGATTTTGCTGTCGATGCAGTAGTTGGAGAGTGAACGATGGATGGTGTCGCTGCTCCGGATGGTAATTTTATTCCTAGGCTGGCAGGGGTCGAGAACGAGGTTGCCTTACCATTGGGCACTGCCGGATAGGACGCCCAGCTTGGGTTGGGTTTGGAAGTTGGCCAGGTTGGAGAAGCGGTGCATGAGCTTGAGGGAGTAGGCATTGCCTGTTTGCTGTTGGTTAACATAGAGGCTGCCGCCTGCGGTTGCGCCACTGAATACGAGGAGGCCGGCAATGCCGACGATGAGGGCTTTGTTCATGATGGGCTTTCGGGATGGTGGGGGAGAGGAAATTTTAGCATGCCTGCGGTTTGCCGCCTGATAGGGGAATCAATAATTGCTTTGGCTCTACTGAGGAAATGGTTGATTTAGCTCTAGCCGAATAATTTCAGGTAGCCTTTCGTGATGAAAAGCCTACCTGAAATTATTTTTGCATGGGCTTACTTAACGATTTCCACCGGGCCGTGGTCATCGCAGTGGTCGCTGTGTTGGTGGTGCAGCCGGCCGTTTACGATGTAGTCGATGTGGTCGCCGTGCGGTACGGCTTCGTGGCCGCAGCCTTCGCCGTGAACATGGCCGTTACAGGTTTGCACGGGGTGGCAGCCGTCGGGGTTGGTGGCGTTTACATCGAGGCTGTGTTCATCATAGTGGCTGTTGTGTTCGTGGTGCAGGTGGCCGTCGTGGATGTAGTCGATGTGGTCGCCGTGTTTAATTGCGGTATGGCCGCAGCCTTGGCCGTGAACGTGTTGGTGGTTGGCATGGGTATGGCAGTTGCTCATTTTGTTTCCTTTCATAAGGGTGTGTTTGTAGATGGGGCGATGATAGTAGAAACGGATGTTGATTGCAAGTAATTTGTTGATTTATATAAATTTATAATCCAGTATAACGTAACGGGGTAGGGTATAACATTGGCGAGAGCAGCTGAGTTTGTTTAGGTTGAATCGAAAAAATTTCAGGTAGCCTGCTGGGAAAGGCTACCTGAAAAATATTGTGCGGCTTGCTTAGGCTTTGGCCAAGGCGGCTTTGAGCTGTTTGAGGCTATGCCAGGCTTGGGCTTTGAGCTCGGGCTGGCGCAGGAGGATGGCGGGGTGGGGGACTGTGAAGGCGGGGGTATGGCCGATGAGCTGTTCGAGCAGCCAGCGGCGGGCGGGGTCGTAGAAGCTGTTGCCGAGCAGGAGGACGGCTTGCGGCTGTGCCCAGGCGAATTCTTGGCGGATAAAGGCGGCGCAGTGCACTTGTTCTTCGGGGGTGGCTTTGAGGGCGATGCGCGGTGTGCAGCGTAGCCAGGCGGTGCGGAAAACTTGTTCGGGCGCCAGGCCGATGGCGGCGAGCATGTTGTCGAGCAGCCGGCCGTGCCGGCCGCTGATGAGCCGGCCGGTTTCGTCGTCGCTGGGGGCGGGGTTGAGGCTGATCACCATGAGGCGGGCGGGTATGGCGCTGTAGCCGCTGAGGGCTTGTTTGCGCTGGCTGTGTAGGGAGCAGGTGGCACAGGCGGCGGCTTGCTGTTGCAGCTCTTCTATGTTGGCGAAGGTGGCAGGGGGCAGTGCTGCCCAAAGCCGTTGCACGGCGGCGAGGGGGTCGCTTTCGTTATCGGTTTGCGTAGGTGTGGGCTGGAGTGGTTGGGAAGTGGCCATGGCAGCCAACACGTCGGCACGGTGGCCTTGCGGGGGCGGCGTGGTGCGGGCGGCCGGTTGGTTTGGCGCAAGGGTGTGGTTTGGATGTTGCTGAAGTCCGCCGGCCCCGATTTGACGAAGTTCACCTCGTTCACTTTCAGGTAGCCTAGGTTGGGCTGCGGGGGTGATGGAGTGGGGCGGGTTGGGTTGAAGCGCGTTGTGTCCGCTTGGGCGGGGGTCGTTACGCTCGTTTTCAGGTAGCCTTTGCGATTCGGGGCGGGTGTTTTCGGCAATGCGGGCGCTGCGTTTGAGCCACATGGGGCCGAGGCCGAGGGCTTCGTGCAGGCGGGGGTAGCGGCTGCTCAGCATGGTTTCTCCATCAGCAGGGCGTCTTCGCGGCTGCCGTCCAGGCAAGGGTAGTAGCCGGGGCGGCTGCCGCAGGGGATGAAGCCGTGTTGTTGATACAGGACAATGGCAGCTTGGTTGCTGTGGCGCACTTCGAGGAAGATGCGGCGGATGTTTTTGGCATTGGCCTGTTTGAACAGGTGGCCGAGCAGCAGGCTGGCCACGCCTTGGCGGCGGTGGACAGGGGCGGTGTCGATGAGATGCAGCTCGGCTTCGTCGAGGATGGTTTGCCATACGATGAGCCCGGCCAGCTCGCGGCCTTGTTCGGCCAAGAGCACGGTTTCGTTGGCATGGCCGATGCAGGCGGCGAATTGCTTTTCCGACCAAGGGGAGGGATTGCATTGCGCATCGAGCGCGGCCAGGGCAGCGCTGTCGCCCGGGCGGGCAAGGCGGACGATCATGCCGCTCCTTTGCGCGCGGCCTGTTCGGCGGCGGTGAGGGCGACTTTGTTGCGCACGTAGAGCAGTTCGGCCTCGGCGGCGGAAACGGTGGGGTAGCGGCCGGAGGCGGCCAGCGCCAAGTAGTGCTCGGCGGTGGGCATATCGGATCGGCCGGGGAAGGGCGGGAGCTCGGGCAGGGCGAAAGCGTTGCCGATGCCGCTGATGCCATCAGGGTTGAGGCTACCTGAAAGGTTTTCAGGTAGCCTGATTTCGCCGGCTTTGCCCACTTGGTAATCGCTCAAGCGTTGTTGGGTTTGGGTGTTGAACCAAGCATAGAACACTTCGCCCATGCGCGCATCAGTGGCTGCCAGCACGGCAGCTTGGCCGGGGCAGAGCGAAGCGACTGCATCGAGGCAGGGCACGGGGATGAGCGGGATGCCGAACGGTGCGGCCAAGCCTTGTGCCACACCGGCGCCGATGCGCAGGCCGGTAAATGCGCCCGGGCCTTGGGCATAGGCGATGGCGGCCAGTTCGCGCACCGTCAGCCCGGCTTCGTCCAGCAGGACGGCAATCTGCGGCAGGATGAGTTCGGACTGCCGGTTGCCGGTTTCCTGATGGAACAGGCGGGTGTGGCCGTTGTGCCGCAACGCCAACGACAACCACTGGGTGGAGGTGTCGATGGCGAGCAGCGGCTGTTCGGCGGAAACGGTGTGGCTCATGCTATGCAGCTTCAGTCTGCTGCCACGATTTTGGACAGGTTGCGTACCAGCGCGGAGAGCATAGACAAGTCGGCCGGTTCGTGGTGCTGCATGTCGGCAATCTGGCTGCGGGCTGCGGCGATTTTGGCGGCGGCACGGCTGTTGCTGCCGGCCTGCAGGAAGTCGCGCGTGAATTCCAAATGGATATTGGTGGCGTCTTCATACATGGCCAAACCGGCTTGCGACTGCCATTGGTTGTCGCTCGGCAGCTTGGCGATGGCGCGGTAAATCCAGCTCATGTTCAGCTTTTCAGAGAGCATGAAGTAGGCCTTGGCAACGGTGGCGATGGGCTTGTCGATTTTGGCAGCCAAATCCACCACGGCCAACACATTGGCGGCAAAGGGCAGACGCGCGAGCATGGCCACATCCTGCTGGCTGAGCACATCGTAGCTGCTGAGCCAGGTTTCGCGTTCGGCGATACTGGGGTGCTCTTCGGCCTGAATGCGCTCCGGCAGTTGCTGCATGAACTCAGTAGTAGGAGCGCGATAGTGGCTGATGAGGCTGCCGATGTTGTCGAAGGGGCGTTTGCTGCGCAGCAGCTGGCCGGCTACATGGCCGATAAGGTCGGCAATGTCGGCGCACAGGCGCATTTGTGCTTCGGCAGGCAGGCGGTTGTCGAGAGCCTGCACGGCTTGGAAACGGGCTTCACCGTCGAGCAGGATGTCGGCCACCCAGTAGGCGCGCACCACGTCGGCCACGGAAGCTTGGTTTTCTTCGCTGCAACGCTGGATGAAGTGCATACCCATACGGTTGATGACGCGGTTGGCCAGCTGGTTGGCGATGATTTCGCGCCGCAGATAGTGCTGCTGCATTTCGCTGCCGTATTGCTGCTGGAGCGGGGCAGGGAAATAGCGGATAAGCGCGGGCAGGAAGTTGGGATCGTCGGGGAGATCGCTGCCCAAGAGGTTGTCTTGGCAGTGCATTTTGCTGTAGGACAGCAATACTGCAACTTCCGGGTTGCTCAGGCCTTCCCCGGCTTCAGCGCGGCGTTTGATTTCGGCTTCATCCGGCAGGAATTCCACAGCGCGGTCGAAGCCGGCGTTTTCTTCCAGATAGCGGATGAGCGCGGCAGCGGTTTTCAGGTAGCCTGCCAGGTTGAGCTGGGCAACGGAGAGGGCTTGGGTTTGCAGATAGTTGTCTTGCAACACCAGTTGCGCCACTTCGCCGGTCATGTCCCGGAGCAATTCGTCGCGCTCTTCCAGCGTCAGGTGTTCGGCGCGTACAGCTTCGCCGAGTAAGATTTTGATGTTTACTTCGTGGTCGGAGCAATCTACGCCGGCGGAGTTGTCGATGGCGTCGGTGCAGCAGCGGCCGCCATTTTGCCAGTATTCGATACGGCCCAGTTGGGTGGCGCCGAGGTTGCCGCCTTCGCCCAACACTTTGGCGCGCATTTCGCCGCCGTTCACGCGCACTTCGTCGTTGGCCTTGTCGCGCACGTCGGCATGGCTTTCGGAAGCGGCTTTGATGTAGGTGCCGATACCGCCGTTGTAGATCAGTTCCACATCGGCTTTGAGCAGCTCGCGGATGAGCTCGTTGGGGGTGAGGCTGTCGGCTTCGATACCAAGCCAGGCTTTCACTTCCGGCGTGATGGCGATGGATTTGGCACTGCGGTCATACACGCCGCCGCCCTGCGAAATCTGCGCACGGCTGTATTTTTCCCAACCGCCGCCGCTTTGGAACAGGCGTTTGCGTTCTTCAAAGCTCTTGGCAGCACTGGGGTTCGGATCGATGAAGATGTGGCGGTGGTTGAAGGCGGCTTTGAGCAGGATATGCTCGGACAGCAGCATACCGTTGCCGAATACGTCGCCACCCATGTCGCCAATGCCGACTACGGTGAAGTCTTCGTTTTGGATGTCTTTACCCAAATGGCGGAAATGGCGTTTTACCGATTCCCACGCACCGCGTGCGGTGATACCCATGCCTTTGTGGTCGTAGCCGGCGCTGCCGCCGGAGGCGAAAGCGTCGTCCAGCCAGAAGCCGTGTTCGGCGGAGAGGGCGTTGGCGGTGTCGGAGAAGGAGGCGGTGCCTTTGTCGGCAGCCACTACCAAATAGGGGTCGTCGCCGTCGCGGCGGTGTACTTGCGGCGGCGGCTCGATGCCTTCGGCGGTGCGGTTGTCTGTGAGGTCGAGCAGGGCGTTGATGAAGATCTGATAGCAGGCGACGCCTTCTTTCAGGTAGCCTTCACGATCGGTAGCGGCATCTGGCAGTTGTTTGCACACGAAACCGCCTTTGGAGCCGCCGGGCACGATCACGGCGTTTTTCACCATCTGCGCTTTCACCAAGCCCAGCACTTCGGTGCGGAAGTCGTCGAAACGGTCGGACCAGCGCAGGCCGCCGCGCGCCACTTTGCTGCCGCGCAGGTGGGTGCCTTCCACGCGCGGGCTGTACACCCAAATTTCAAACAGCGGGAGCGGCTTGGGCAGGAAGGGGATGTCTTTGGACTTGATTTTCAGGCTGATTTCGGATTTCAGGCCGCCTTCTTTATCGGTTTGCCAGAAGTTGGTACGGCACACGGCCAAAATCACGGAGCGGAAAGCGTTGATGATGCGCTCTTCGTCCAGCGAAGGCACGTCGGCCAAGAGGCCGGTGAGTTCGCTGTTAATCATCAGCGCACGGTTATCGTCAGCTTCTTCAGGGTGCAGGCGGGCAGCAAACAGCTCCACCAGCTTGGCGGCGATGGCGCCGTGGCGGATGAGGGTTTGCTCGATGCGCTCTTGTGAGAACGGCAGGGTAACCTGTTTCAGGTATTTGGCCAGTGCGCGCAGCAGCACGCTATTGCGCCAGGTGATGCCGGCGGAGAGCACGAGGGCGTTGAAGCGGTCGTTTTCCACACGGCCTGCCCATACTTCGGCAAACAGTGCGGGCAGTTCGCTGCCCAAGGCATCACAGCCATCGGCTTGGGCGTGGACGGCCACATTGGGTTTGAGGGAGAAGTAGTTCAGGCCGACGGCGCTGTTTTCGGTGTGCAGGATATAGGGCACGGCGGTATGCACGTCGAACCCCATGTTCCCAATAATGGGCAGGGTTTGCGACAGCGGCGGGCTGATTTGCGGGGTGTAGAGGCGCAGCGCGTAGGGCGCGGCCGGATTTTCCTGCTCGGAGAAAACAGTAACCAACTCGTGGTCGTCGTTGAGGAGTTCGGCGTGTTTGAGATCGACAATCGCCTGATCGGGGCTGAAGGCTTCGCGGTAGGCGGCGGAGAAGGCGGTATCGTTTTCGTGGGCGGCAGATGCAGCTTTGGCCTTGGTTTTTTGTTTGGCTTCAGGCTGTTTTTTCTGTTCGGCTTTGGGTTGTGGTGCGGCAGCCTGTGGAGTGGCTTCGGCATTGGCTGTCAGGCCGGCAACGTGTTGTTCCAGCTCGCTGCGGGTAAAGGCAGGCAGTTTGCCGGCATTGGTGCGGCACAGGAATTGGATGCAGGCGAGCGGGTTGTCGTCGGTCAGTTGCACGGCGTATTCGCAGCTTTCGGCGGCCAGAATGGTTTTCAGGTAGCCTGCAATGCGTTGGCACAGTTGGCTGCCAAATTGTTCTTTGGGCAGATAGCACAGTACGGAAACGTAGCGTTTGAATACATCGCTGCGGGCAAACAGGCGCACGCGCGGGCGCTGGCCCAGCGCAAGCAGGCCGGCAGCAGCTTTGGTCAGTTCTTCATTGCTGGATTCAAACAGCTCGTCGCGCGGGTAGGTTTGCAGCAGGTGGCGCAGGTTGTGCTCTTGATGGCTACCATCGGCAAAATCAAAGTGGTTCAGCACATGTTTGGCTTTGTCGCGCAGTATGGGGATGTTCCAAATGCTGTCTGTGTAGGCGGTGGCGGTGTAGAGACCGATGAAGCACCATTGGCCGACAACTTGGCCGTTGGCGTTGAGTTTTTGGATGCTGACTTGGTTAAGATAGGCCGGGCGGTGGATGCGACTACGCTGCTGCGATTTGTTGAGCAGCAGGCGGTCGTGGCGCAGCCATTGTTTTTTGTCGGCATCGGAGAGGGCGGCAAAATCATCGGCAATCAGATTGCTGTTGCCGGCAAGAATGCCTCGCGCGGTGTTGGCTTTGGCCTGCAGGCGCGGGCTGCCAGAATGGTTGACCAAATCGTATTCGCAGAAGCCCATCAGGAGGAAATGGCGGTCGGCCAGCCAGCTGAGGAAGGAGACGATTTCCGCATCTTGGCTGCGGCCTTCGTTCAGAATCATCTGGTTGACCAGTAAAAGCTGGCCGCGCAGTTTGTGTTCGCTTTCCACAATTGTGCCCAATTCGGCTAAGAGGCTGCGGATTTGTTCGGCCAGTTTTTGATCCTGTGCGGCCTCGCCGCCTTCCAGATATACGGCCACCAATGTTTCCTGTGCGCTGCTTTCTTTGGCAGCTTCTTCAAGAGCGGCAGCTTTGCCGTCTGCATTGCGTTTTACCTGCCATGCGCTGTGCAACACAGCCAAAGGCACACGCTGCCCACGGTTGAGCAGCATCAACAGGGAATCGAGTAAGAAGGGGAGATGGTCGGCCACAATTTCCACCAGTGTGTGCTGTACGGTGTTGCCGGTGGGTGAAACGCGCACCACAGCTTTGCCGGCGGCACGGGGCTCTTGGGCGAGCTTACGGTGCGAATCGGCGGTAGATAAGAGCTCGGTGTCGCTATAGCGGGCTAGGTCGGCAAAGTCGGCCTGGCGATAGTAGCTGGCTAGGAAGGGGAGGAAATCTTCTGCAAAATTCTGTTGGCGGGCACTGTCTTGCAGGCGCAAAACGGGGGTCGGCAGGCTCATGCTGGGGCTCCTCTTGAGCTTCTTGGGTTGGTATGGTGGATTGCAACCTGAGCAACGCAGTTTGGCCGCGTTTCTCTTTGCCGGTTTTAACCCATCATAATGAAAATTAAGACGGGCTAATGATACGCGAAATATGCCGTTTGAGGTAGGGTGTGGCGGGGTGGTGGTGGTAGGATGTGGCGGAGAGGTTTCAGGTAGCCTCAGATGTGGGAAAGGCAATAGCCGAAATACTTTGTTTTATAGAGTGTTATAGCGAAAGTGATTATTTTTAGGGGCAAGGTGGTAAGCCCGTAGGGGCGCAATAATCCATCGAGGGAACGTGTCTTGTTGTTTACTGTATAAAGAATGTATTGCGATTGTTGCTTGTAATAAAGAAAAGGCTACCTGAAACACTTTTCAGGCAGCCCTCACTCTTAAATTCCAATCGGTCTCAGGAAACCTGCTGCTGATACCACTCGATAAATGCTGCTGGCTCGGTAAAGCCGATGAGCGGGCTACTGCGGCGGCCATCGGGGTGGATAACGAAGATGCCGGGCGGACCGGGCAGACCGTATTCCTGTAATAGCGCGCGATGCTCGGGCGTGTTGTCGGTGAGGTCGATTTTAAATACACGATCGGGCGGCACAGCAGCCTGCACTTCGGGGCGGCTGAAGGTTTTATGTTCCATCTCTTTGCAGCTGGCGCACCAGTCAGCATAAAAATCCAGCACCACCGGCTTACCACTGGCCAAAGCCCTCTGCATGGCACTGTTGAGCTGCTGCGGCGTGGTAAATACTTGGTGTGCGGTTTGCTGCGGCGGGAACACGGTGAGCGCTTGGTGCAGGAAGGTGGGCTGCATGCGCACGCTCTGCACGGCAAAAAACACGCCGATGGTGAGCAAGAGGCTGCCCAGCCCCATAGCCAGCGGCTTGAGTTGCCGCGCACGCAGGTGTTTGCCCAAGAGCAGGCCACCGGGAATCACCAGCAGCAGGGAATAGAGCGAAACGGTGAGAACATAGGGCAGGAAGGGGGCAGCCAGATACACGGCCACGGCCAAAAGGATGATACCGAAGGCGTGTTTGATGCTGTTCATCCACGTACCAGCCTTGGGCAGGATATGCCCGCCGAAAGTACCTACCAACACCAAGGGTACACCAGTGCCCAGCGCCATGCTGTATAAGGCCAGGCCGCCTAGCGCGGCATCGCCGGTTTGGCCGATATAGCCCAAGGCCACGGCCAAGGGTGGCGCCACGCAGGGGCCAACAATTAGTGCTGAGAGCATACCCATCACAAATACGGAAGCCATTTTGCCGCCGGAAAGCTTGCTGCTTTGCTGCTGGAAATAACTCTGGATAAAGGAGGGCAGCTGGATGGTAAATACGTCAAACATGCCCAGCGCCAGCACTACAATCAGCGCGGCAGCGGAAAGCACTACCCATGACTGTTGCAGCCACACGGTGAGCAGCGAGCCGGTGAGTCCGGCCAATACGCCCACAGCGGCATAGGTGAGCGCCAGCCCCTGCACATAAACCGAAGACAAAATCAGCCCACGGCGTTTGCCGGCATTGGCACGGTCTCCCACGATAATGCTCGACACAATGGGCAGCAGGGGATACATGCAGGCGGTAAAGCTCAAGCCAATGCCAAAACTAAAAAAAGCCAGCAGGTTCGCCCCCAATGTATCGCGTGACAGACTGAATGGGCTTTTGCGTTGCTGCGGCACGGGGCTGGCAGCGGGCGTGCCATCCTGCGGTGCAGTAAAGCGGTTGCTGCCGCTGGCAGGCGGGGTGGACGTATCGCCATATACACCCGTACCTTTAATTTCCAGCGTTTTCGTTACTGGCGGATAGCATATGCCCACATCTGCACAGCCTTGGTAGGTGAGCGTGAGGCGGTAAGCGGCGGGTGCAGTGGATTGGAAGGGCAGTTTGACAACAGCTTGGCGGTAATGCACAGTTTGTTTGCCGAAGAACTCATCTTCCTTTTCTTTACCCGGCGAAAATTCAGCTGCGCCCAACAGGCCGGAAGGCTCGGTTTCCACACGAATTTTCTCTTGATAGAGATAATAGCCATCGGCAATCTGGAACTGCACAGTCACATCTTGCTCACCCACTGCCACCGTGGGGCGGAATGCTTGCTCCGACGGCAGCAGGTTGCTGGCATCCACCGCATGCGCGGCCATACCTGAGCATAACAGCACGGGCAGGATGAAAGATTGAATAAATTTTTTGAACATAAAGGTTACCTGAAAATTAAAGACACAGAAATCTGCGTATATTATAAGGAAATAGTATCATGCCAGCTATGGGCTTAATTTAACAAAGCGATTGATGGGATTAACTTTGCCGCCACAGCCGACCTGCTGAATAGACGGATGGTCCACGCTGTTTCTGACAGCCACCGCAAAATAATTGCGCCCGTTGCCACCCTTCTGCTTGAAAAGCCGCCATCCCTCCCCATTTGGCAGGTCAAATGCTCTCTATCTAAAAGGAACTCCCATGTCTCATCACCATAACCACCAGCAACACCAAAGCCCAGAAACCGAATTCCCGCAGCAAGAAGCACAGGCTGAAGCTGCCAAGGCGCAGGACAACGCTGAAGCCACTGCCGAGCTTACGCCCGAGCAGCTTGCTCAGCGTGTAGCCGAGCTTGAAGCCGAGCTGGCCGACATCAACAAATACCATCAGGCCGAGTTACAAAACCTGGGCCGCCGCCATCAAGAAGAAATCCAGGCCGCTCACAAATTTGCCGCCAAGAAATTTGCCGGAGAGCTGTTGAAAGTAAAAGACTATTTGGAGATGGCACTACTTGATCAAAGCGGCAATTTCGACGCGCTGAAAATGGGCGTGGACATGACCCTTACCGAGCTCAAACATGCCTTCGAGCAGGCTCAGATTAAAGAAATCCTGCCCCAGCCCGGCGACAAGCTCGACCCGCACCGCCACCAGGCTTTCCAAACCGTGGAAAGCGAGCAAGAGCCCAACACCATCGTCAGCGTGATGCAGAAAGGCTATACCCTGCACGATCGCGTGCTGCGTCCGGCCACCGTATCCGTAGCCAAGGTGCCAGAGGCGAAATAGCTTTCGGCCTATAAACAGACTGAGACCTTTGCAAAACCCCAGATTTGAGTGCAGTTCAAAGCGGTAGCATCGCAGAATGCGTAGATAATATTGAAATATTTTCAAGCGTTCGAGAAGCGCACCGCGCAGAAATGTGCCAAATATGGGGTTTTGCAACGGTCTCAGACTTTCAGGTAGCCTTCTATATCGAATGAAGGCTACCTGAAAATTTTGGCAACACAGTAAAGCGATTGCTTCAATAAAAGGCTACCTGAAGGTTCCAGGTAGCCTTTGTTGCGACCATTTTTATCTGTTATTGCTGACCATCTGCCATTTTGCCGAAACGCCGGATGCCATTTTCGCACACCCATACGTCTAGCTGCATATCGTATTCTTCGGCAGGCAGGATGTCGGTTTCCTGGCAGGCGAAGCCGACACCGATTTTGTGCGGGCATAGGCGGTGACGGGTGGCGGCGAAGGTAACGTCGTAGAAGCCGCCGCCTTGGCCGAGGCGGTAGCCGCGCCGGTCGATGCCGACTAGGGGGATGATGATGCTGTGCAGGTTGTGGATGCGGATTTTGCGGCCGGCAAATTGGGGGATGTTCAGCTTACCTTGGCGGCGGCGTTCGGGGCGGCCTTGTTGCGGGAAAGGGGTAAACCACAGGCGCTGGCGGCGCGGCTCGATATAGGGCAGGTAGAGCTCGGTGCCGCGTTGGCGGGCGGCAGCGGCGAGGCTGTCGAGCCGCAGCTCGCTGCCGATGGGCCAATAGATGGCCAGCCGTTTGCCACGTTTCAGGTAGCCTTTGAGCAGGTTGTTGATGCGTTTCTCGGCACGCTGCCGTGCGGTGGGTGGCAGATCTTGCCGTTGGTGGCGGAAGTGGCGGCGGAGGTCGGTTTTACTTGGCATGGCAGGCTCAGTGGTTTAGGTGAGGCCTTTTTTCAGACGGGTCCAGCTTTCTGGGTCTTCCTGCCATTCTACGCTTTCACCGCGCAGTATGGCCTGCATCATTTGGGCGGTTTCGGTGTCGATTTCGCGGGCGGCTTGGAGCAGAGGCTCGTTGGCGAATATGGGCAGGTCGGGGTTGTATTTTTCGGCCATTTTGTCCATCTGGTAGCGGTCACGGGCAGCGTAAAATTCACTGAGTTCTTGTGCTTTTTCGGGGTTGATGCCGAGTTTTTCCAGAGCGAGGCGGCCGCTGCGGATGGCGGCATCCACGGTTTCGCGGATGATGTAGTTAGCACCGGCATGGTGCAGGTAGTAGGCGTGGATACGGTCGTGGGCACGGGTAATTATGGGTAGGTTGGGGTAGTGGCGCTGTACGAATTCTACGATTTCGGTTGCCTGCTCGAGGTTGCCGATGCAGATAATGAGCAGCTTGGCGTGTGCCAGGCCGATGGAATTGAGTAGCTCGGGGCGGGTAGCGTCGCCGTAGTAGGTTTTGCTGCCGTATTTGGTGAGGCCTTCCACGGTGTCGGCCTGGTAGTCGATAACGGTGGTGTGGAAACCGCAGGCGGTGAGCATGTTATTGATTTGTTGTCCGAAACGGCCGTGGCCGAGTAGGATGATGGGGTTTTCTTCTTCAATCATGTCTTGCGGGCGCTCTTGGTTTTCTTCCACGATGCCGCGCGGGGCGATCACTTTGTCGTAGAAGATGAACAAAAGCGGGGTGAGCAGCATGGAAAGGGCGACCACCAGCGAGATGCGGTCGGCCATGGCGCGCGGCAGCACATGGCTCTGGCGGGCGATGGAAAGCAGCACAAAGCCGAATTCACCGGCCTGCGCCAGACTCAGCGCGAGTAGCTTGCTGCCCATGCGTGGCAGGCGGAACAGTAGGCCTAGGATAAAGAGAATGCTGCCTTTCACTGCCAGCGTGGCTAAGGTGATGGTGGATACTACCCAGAATTCTTTGGATAAAAGGGTGAAATTCATGCCTGCGCCCACGGTGATGAAAAACAGCCCCAAAAGCAGGCCTTTGAAGGGTTCGAGGTGGCTTTCCATTTCGTGTCGGTAGGAGTTGTTTGCCAGCGCCACGCCGGCCACGAACGCGCCCAGCGCGGGGGAGAGGCCGATGAGCGACATCAGTGTGGCGATACCCACCACTAAGGCCAGGGTGAACATGGTGAACATTTCGTTGAGGCGGACTTTGCTGATGAAGCAGAACATGCGCGGCACAAGGTAGCGCACGCTCACGGCAATCGCCAAGATGGCGGCAATGCTCACGGTGGCAAGTACCCAGCCGGGTTGGTTCGCCAGAAGGTTGGTGGTGTGCTGGTTGCTTTGGTGGTGGTGGGTGGCGGCCAGGAGCGGTAAAAGTGCCAGCATCGGGATGGCAGCCACATCTTGAAACAGCAGGATGGCAAAGCCGGCCTGCCCGCCGGGTGACCGCATCAGGTTTTTTTCGTTGAAGGTTTGCAGCACGATGGCGGTGGAGGAGAGAGCTAGGATGCAGCCCACGGCTATGCCCATTTGCCAGCTTTTACCAATGGTTACGGTGATACCGGCAATGACTGCTATTGAGAGCAGCACTTGCAATCCGCCTAGTCCTAAGAGCTTGTGCCGCAGCTGCCATAGCTTTTGCGGCGCCAGTTCCAAGCCGACCAGAAACAGCATCATCACTACGCCGAATTCGGCAACGTGTTGGATGGATTCGGTTTCTTTGCTGGCCAAGCCTAAAATTGGGCCGATGGCGATACCAGCCATCAAATAGCCCAACACCGAGCCCAAGCCCAGTTTTTTGGAGGTAAGCACAGCAGCCACAGCGAAGGCAAGATAGATGAAAGTGTAGGGTAAGATAGAAGTCATGGGCTTGTGGTGCTAGGTGAGTGGTTGTTATAACAAGGGCTTAGGGTTTCAGGTAGCCTATTTGACGGGCGAGAGGCTGCCTGAAAATAGATAGTGGTGTTTGCACCGTTTGTTTGGGCGAAACTTGTTGCACTCGTTTTAACTTTGTTGAAACTTACGTTTTCAGGTAGCCTTTCGGCAATTATTGCCGCGCGGCTTCGGCAATCAGTTTGTTCACCAGCTGCGGCACGCCGTCTTTGGCTTTGGCTTCGATGATGCTGATATCGACCAAGCCCACCGGCGGGCGCGGATCGACCAGATAGCGTTCGGCTTCGTAGGGAGCATATTCCAACAGGCCAGCAGCGGGATACACCTGCATCGAGGTGCCGACTACCAGCACTTTGTCAGCCTGCGACACCCATCGGGCAGCGGTTTCAATCAGCGGCACAGCCTCGCCGAACCAAACGATGTACGGGCGCATGGGGTGGCCTTGGGGGTCGGTGTCAGCAGTGGATTGGTCGCCCGTCCATTCGATCACGTAGTTTTCATCAGCGCTACTGCGGGCTTTGTTCAATTCGCCGTGCAGGTGTAGCACGGTGCTGCTGCCGGCACGTTCGTGCAGGTCGTCCACGTTCTGGGTAACGATTTGAACTTGGTAGTATTTTTCCAGTTCGGCCAGCGCATGGTGGGCGGCGTTGGGCTTGGCAGCCTGCGCTTGGCGGCGGCGCTCGTTGTAGAAATCGATCACGAGCTTGGGATTACGCGCGAATGCTTTGGGGGTGCACACATCCTCCACTTTGTAGCCTTCCCACAGGCCGTCGGTGTCGCGGAAGGTGCGCAGGCCACTGTCGGCACTGATGCCGGCACCGGTGAGGACGACGATTTTTTGCATGGTTTGCTTTCTTTCAGGTTTTGTTTGAAATACTTGTTTTCAGGTAGCTTGAGTTGTTTGAAAGAGGCTGCCTGAAAAATAGGATATGGATTTTCAGGTAGCCTTTGTATTTAAAACCGGCGGTGTTGCAGGGCTGGCAGTTGATTGCGCACGGTGTGCAGGCGTTGGGGCTTGAGTTCGGCTATGATCCAGCCTTCGCCTTCGGGCCGCTCGGCGAGGATTTCGCCCCAGGGGTCGATAATCATGCTGTGGCCGTAGGTGCGCCGGCCGCTGTCGTGCAGGCCGCCTTGGGCGGCGGCGATAACGTAGCATTGGTTTTCGATGGCGCGGGCCTGCAACAGGGTCTGCCAGTGGGCTTTGCCGGTGGTGTAGGTGAAGGCGGCGGGCAGGAGGAGTACGTCGAACGGCTGCTGGGCACGGAAGATTTCGGGGAAGCGCAAGTCGTAGCACACGCCTTGGCCGTAGCGCCAGCCGTCGATTTCCACAGACGAGGGGATGCTGTTGCCAGCTTCGATGGTGTCGGCTTCGCGGTAGCTTTCGCCGATGCCGGTGTAGCTGAAGAGGTGGGCTTTATCGTAGCGGCTGAGGCACTGGCCGTCGCGGCCGTATACGAGCAGGCTGTTGATGATTTTGCCGCTTTCGTTGGCGAGCAGGGGGATGCTGCCGCCGAATAAGACGATGCGGTGGCGGGCGGCCAGCTCGGACATGAAGATTTGCAGGGGGCCGCGGCCGAATTGTTCGGCTTGGGCGAGTTTGTCGGTGTCGTGCCGGCCCATCAGCGGCCAGTATTCGGGCAGCAGCACCCAGTTGGCGCCGGCTTGGGCGGCAGCGGCTACTTGCTGTACGACGCTGCGGCGGTTGACGGCGGGGTCGGTGTGGGAAACGAGTTGGATGGCGGCGGCGCGGATGGTTTGCATGGTGTGTTCGATGTCGGATTGGAAAACTAAGGGGAGGCTACCTGAAAGCATCTGCTTCAACGGGGTTAAAGCAATATTTTGTTGCGGGCGGCTGTTTCGGCGAAGCCAAAATTATTTCAGGTAGCCCAAGGGTTTATTGTTGGTGCAACCGGGTGGCGTAATCCACTTCTTCGCGGCTGCCCATGATTACGGCTACGCGTTGGTGCAGGCCTTCTGGCTGGATATCGAGCATGTTTTCGCGGGCGTTGGTGGCCGCGCCGCCTGCTTGTTCGATGATGAGACTCAAGGGGTTGGCTTCATACATCAGGCGCAGTTTGCCGGGTTTGGCCGGGTCGCGCGCGTCTTTGGGATACATAAAGATGCCGCCGCGCATGAGGATGCGGTGGATTTCGGCCACCATGCTGGCCACCCAGCGCATATTGTAGTTTTTGCCGCGGGGGCCGGTTTCCCCGGCGAGCAGTTCGGCAATGTATTGCTGCATGGGCGGCTGCCAATGGCGCTGGTTGGACATATTGATGGCAAATTCGCGCGTGGCCTGTGGAATTTGCGGGTTGAGCTGGGTTTGGACAAATTGGCCTCTGGCATCCAGCGTAAACACAGCCACGCCGTGGCGCAGACAGAACACGAGCTGGGTTTGCGGCCCGTAGAGCGTGTAGCCGCTGGCTACTTGGGCGCGGCCGCTTTGCAGGAAGGATTGAGTGGAAAGCGGGCCTGCAGGTTTTTCCAAGATGGAGAAGATGGTACCGACCGAAATATTGATGTCGATATTGGACGAGCCGTCTAAAGGGTCGAACAGCACGAGGTAGCGGCCTTGATCGTTGGCGGATACAAACTGCTCCTCTTCCTCGCTGGCCAAGCCGGCCACGGCGGGGTTGGCAGAGAGGGAGTCAATCAAGATTTGGTTGGCGATCACGTCCAGTTTTTTCTGGGCTTCGTCTTGCACATTGCTGCTGCCGGCTTCACCCAGTACGCCGGCGAGCGCGCCCTGGCGCACTTGGCCGCTGATGATTTGGCAGGCTTGGACGATGGTGGAAACCACGCTGCCTAATTCGGCGGGGAGGTGGTGTTCGGCGAGGTGTTGCTGGAGGAATTGGGATAGAGTGGGCATGGGGAAAACTCGATTAGGATGTTTTTGTGGGTTATCTGTGTTAAAGGCTACCTGAAAAGTTTGGCATGGCAGCGCCGTTACGCTGGATTTGAACTGCGTAGGGACTTTATTTCCAGGTAGCCTGTTGGCATGGCCATATTTTACCCGCACAGCGGCTTGGCGGGGTAGGGTTTGCAGGGAGAAATTTGACGTGCAGCCATGTTTTGGCGTGGGAAGTTTAACGGCGCTTATTACTGCCGACGCGGCCTGGCTGAACTGTGCATTCCGCTTCGCGCTGAATGCATTTTACTTTGTGCCGGAATGGCGGAGTGAGGTGTTGGCTTGTCTGTTCGTAGTGTTGGCTAATCAAGCGTATTATTGGCGGTATCATGGCTTTAGTTAATCACCCTGTTCAGCACGTTTTGTCTAATCGGCGTGCGGTAGAAGGTAATCATGATGTTCACCTCTTCCTGTGTATAGGTTTGGTTTATTGCATTGTGACTGATTCCATGCAATTGGTTCAGTACTTCTTCAGATTGGAATACTTCGCGGTTAATACCGGTAATATATTGCTCGGCAGCGTGTTGTTCGAGGTTCGGACAGGGGTTATTGTTGGTTCGGTGAGGCGATTTTCTGGTTGGTGAAATCGGAGGTGGTGGACACGGTGGTGCACAGGCAAGTGGAAAGATTTAGCGGATCAATCAGTTGGTCGAGCACTTAGTTCAGATGGGGTTTGTGTTGTAGCGGGAGGGGAGTTAGGAGTGCGGCCAAGGCGAGGCTGCGCAGTAGGTGTGGGATATAAGCTTCTTTCTAGGCTGAGAGGCTACCACCTGAAAGTAGAACGTACATTGGGCGGTTGCCACAGAATTGGCTATTGTTCGTCACGGTGATACTCGTGAGTAAAAAAACTGCAATCATCGTGCCCGTGGGCGGTGAGCGGCTTGCGCCGGCGGTGGTGGTGCTGTTTCAGCCGTACCAGCAGCCATAGCAGCAGTGCTAGCAATAAGAAAGAGAGAGATAAATCAAACATCGTTATTCTCCCGCAAGTAATAGCGCAAAACACCTTGCATCCTCAATTATTTTGTAATTTATCTAGTAAGGCAACAAGTCTTGGTTGTATGGGATGAAGTTGTCTGGTTGTGGGTATCAGAATTAGTTTTACTATTTGTTTGTTATCGCAGCGCAAGGGTAAGAGTTCAAAGCTTGCCGCTTTTAGCAGAATGCTGTTTACATATTATGTTTCAACGAGCCTCTCTTTTTCGGAAACCCTCTGTATCTATTTTGAATTATAGCGATTTCTTTACATTTATGTCTAGTATAGTGACCAAAAAAGGTGAAAAAAGATAAAACATATGCGCAACAAGTGAATGGTTGTGGGCAATAAGCATAAAAATTCACTCGTTTACACATTATTTGTAAAAATCGTGCTTGTTTTTATGTCTATAGAAATGTCTATATATGGCGGCATCTACTATATTCTCGGTTTAGATTGAAAGTCTATTATGAACTCGATATCGATCTCCTGATTGTTTATTTAGTCGGTGTAAATGCATTAGCCGAGGTACTGCGCCTACATGATCCCGAAGGAGTTACCTCCACGGCGGCAATTTACAAATGGCGCGCACGCGGCGCTCGCTGCCGCTGGCGCAGCTGCAAAGGCTGACTACTCTGGCTGAAGTGCAGGGCAGGTCGTTGGACTTGAATGCTTTTTTGGAGCAGTAGCCTACTTTGCAGCATGTCCCGGCACAGCCCGGTAGTAGCCGCATAGTGGTCGATACCACTCTACGCGATGGTGAGCAATCTCCGGGCGCCGCCATAACCAAGGAAGAAAAAGTACGTGTGGCACGACAGCTGGAGAGGCTGGGGGTGGATGTAATCGAGGCCGGCAACGTCAGCTTGGAAGAAATCGTGATGGTGCTGGAAGTGCGGCACGACTTGTTTGGCCTGGAAACCGGCATCGATACCACTCAAATCGTACCCGCGTCTAAGCTGGTGTCCAGCATCACCGGCTATCCGGTGCAGCCCAATAATGCCATTATGGGTGCCAATTTTTGCCCACGAATCCGGCATCTACCAAGATGGCATACTTAAACATCTGGAAACCTATGAGGTCATGTCGGCCGAATCAGTGGGTTGGTCGGCCAACCGATTGAGTTTGGGTAAACTTTCTGACTGCAATGCCTTCAAAAACCAAATTGGCTGAGCTGGGTATCAAATTGGGTAGCGAGGAAACACTCAATACTGCTTTTGCCCGCTTCAAAGAACTGGCCAATAAAAAACGTGAGATTTTTGATAAATACCTGCATGTGCTGGTGTCAGACGAAATATTCAATCTTACGCCAGACCGTTACAAAATCATCTCCCAGCGCATCATTACCGAAACCAGCGAATTACCGCGTGCCGAAATTGTGTTTAGTGCCGATGGCGAAGAGCAGCATGCCGAAGCCACCGGCTCCGGCCCGGTGGATGCAATTTTCAAAGCCATCGAAAGCGTGGTGCAAAGCGGTGCTGAATTGCAGATTTATTCGGTGAACACGGTAACTTTTGGTACGGAAAGCCAAGGCGAAACCGGTGTGCGCCTGGCCAGAAACGGCCGCGTGGCCAACGGCCAGGGTGCGGACACCGATATTCTGGCCGCTACCGCCAAAGCCTATCTTTCCGCGTTGAACAAGCTGGAAGGCGGTGAAAAAGTGAAGGCGCAAGGCGGGATTTAGCCGGGTTCTGTTTTCCGTTTGCTTTTGAAGTACCGCCCTTCGGCATCATGTTGTGGGGCGGTTTGATTTTGCGCGAAAGGCTACCTGAAACTATGTGGTATGGTTTTCAGGTAGCCTTTTTGTTGTGCAGGAGGCGGGGATGTACACATCTGAGCAATGCAGGTATCCCCGCCTGAGTTTTGCAGCGCCAGACTTCTTTCAGGTAGCCTGAATCATTCTGTATGAGCAGGGCGGTTTGTGCCCCAGCTAGTTGATCCCTGCCACATCAAATCTGACTAAAGCCTGTGTTTTTATATTTAAACTAGCTGGTTTTGCCGCTTCGGTATTGCCTGGCTTACCGGCCCGAACAACATGGGCTGCGCCATGTTTGGCAAAGGCAAATTGGCTGGAAACGTGTTGTCCGCATTTAAAAGGCTACCTGAAAATTTCAGGTAGCCTTTTATGGATTGGCTTAGGCATCCGGCAGGGTGGTTGCTGTGTCGCTGTCTTGGGTGAACCGCGTGCAGACTTCGAGGATGTCGCTGCCGAACTTTTGAATTTTGGCTTCGCCCAAGCCGTAGATGTTTTGCAGTTCGGTGAGGCTGGCGGGGCGTTGCTGCACGATGTCTTGCAGGGTGCGGTCGCCGCACACGATGTAGGCGGGCACATTGTCTGCGCGGGCGCGTTCGGTGCGCCATTGGCGCAGGGCTTGCCAGAGGCATTCTTCGCGCTCGGTGCGCAGCCATTGTTCGCGCGGGGTGCGGGTGGCGGATTTTTCGCGTTTGAGCGGGCGCAGCATCACGGTCTGCTTGCCTTGCAGCACGGGGCGGGCGGCTTGGGTGAGCATGAGGGCGTGGTAGTTGTGCGGGTCGGTGGCGAGCAGGCCTTGGCCGATGCATTGGCGGATGACGCTGCGCCATTCTTTGTTGGACAGGGCGGCGCCGATTCCATAGGTGGAGAGCTGGTCGTGGCGGTTTTGGCGGATCCAGTCGTCGGCTTTGCCGCGCAATACGTGGATAACGTAGCCGGCGGCAAAGCGCTGGCCGACGCGGTAAACGCAGCTGAGGAGTTTCTGCACGTTTTCGGTGGCGTTGAAGAGGACGGGCGGGTGCAGGCAGTTGTCGCAGTGGCCGCAGGGGGGGATTTCTTCGCCGAAGTGGCGCAACAGGGCGGCGCGGCGGCAGCCGGAGGTTTCGCATACGGCAAACATGGCTTCGAGTTTTTGCTGTTCGATTTGCTTTTGGAAGTCGTTGCTGTTGCTGGTTTGGATGCGTTCGCGCAGCAGGGAGTAGTCGTTGAGGCCATAGCACAGCCAGCTGGCGGCAGGCTGTCCGTCGCGCCCGGCGCGGCCGCTTTCCTGGTAGAAGTGTTCGATGCTTTGCGGCATGTCGAGGTGGGCGACGAAGCGCACGTCGGGTTTGTCGATGCCCATGCCGAAGGCGACGGTGGCCACGATGATGAGGCCTTCTTCGCGGGTGAAGCGGTGCTGGTTTTCGTTGCGCTCGGTCATGGTGAGGCCGGCGTGATAAGGCAGGGCGCGGTAGCCGTATTCGTTTAAAAAGGCGGCGGTGTCTTCTACTTTTTTGCGGCTTAAGCAGTAAATGATGCCGCTTTCGCCGTGGGGGCGGTTATGCAGAAAATCGAGCAGCTGTTTTTTGCCGTTGTTTTTTTCGATGATTTGGTAGTAGATGTTGGGGCGGTCGAAGCTGGCGATGTATTCGGCGGCGTTTTCCAGCTTAAGGTAGTGTTTGATGTCGGCACGGGTTTCGGCGTCGGCAGTGGCGGTGAGGGCGATGCGGGGGATGGCGGGGTAGCGGTCGGCCAGGAGGCCGAGCTGGCGGTATTCGGGGCGGAAGTCGTGCCCCCATTGGCTCACGCAGTGGGCTTCATCGATGGCGAACAGGCTGATTTCGGTGTGGTCGAGAAAGCGCAGGAAGCGTTCGCTCACCAGGCGTTCGGGAGAAACGTAGAGCAGTTTCAGGTAGCCTGCCTCGATGGTGTCGGCAATCTGCTGCACCTGACTGCTGCCGATGCCACTGTGCACGCTGGCGGCGGCCACGCCTGCAGCCTGCAGGGCGGCCACTTGGTCGTCCATCAGGGCAATCAGCGGCGACACCACCACGGCCAGCCCGCGCCGCATCAGGGCGGGAATTTGATAACACAGGGATTTGCCGCCGCCGGTGGGCATCAGCACCAGCAGGTTTTGCCCTTCTGCCAGTGCGTTCACGATTTCTTCCTGCCGCCCCCGGAAGGCGTGATAGCCGAAAACTTCGCGCAGGATGTTGAGGGCGGAGAGCTGTGGCATGAGCAGTTTTCCGTTTGCGGGATTTGTTGGATATAATGGCGCGGATTTTATAGCGTTTGAAGGCTACCTGAAAGGATTTTTATGCAACTGAAGAGATTGGCCGGGCTGTGTGCGGTGTTAGTATTAGCGGGTTGTCCGAGCATGAGCAGCGGGCCGAGCCTGGGCGGCAGCTGGAGAGAAGTGGGGTTGAGCCAAAACGGCAATATGCGTTACGAAATAGACACTTCCAGTATTCGGAAAGAAGGCAGCCGGGTTAGCTTCCGCGAGCGGATTACCGTGTCGGATGTGGGGCGTGAGCATTATGTGAACACGCCGCATTTCAAAACGGCGGTAAACCAATGGCAGTTCGACTGCCAGACGCGTACACGCCGTTTGGCTGCGGTGGATATGTGGGATGCTTCCGGCAACAAGCTGGCTGCTAACCAATATGAAACGGCCAGGCGGCCTACCCAGCCGATTGTAAAAGGCTCAGCCGGCGGCAAGCAGTTTGAAATTGCCTGCGGCAGAACTTTGTGATTTTTTCAGAATTAAGGAGAGAAAATATGCGGATCAAGGGAGTTGTGGCCGGGCTGTGCCTGCTGGCCGCCGCTACACCCGCTTGGGCGGATGATGCGGCACAAACCGAGCTTTTGAGTGCACAGATGGCGTATCAGGAAGCATTAAAGGCGCAAACCGATAACGGCAGCCGTGTGAATACGTTGCGTACCCGTTTGGAAGCAGCGCAAACTGTTTTGCAGCAGAAACAGGCGGAAATCACGCAGTTGCAAACGCAATTGAATGAGGCGGATGTGGCCGCGCAGCAATCGAATACCACGCTGGAAGAAGCCGGCCGCCGGTTGGACGCGGCTTGGACGGCAGTACGCGGACAGCAGCGTTAAGCGGAGATTAATTGCAAATAGACTTGTAACTTTGCAGAAACTGGTTTTGACTAGTTAAACCTGCGCTTTCAGGTAGCCTTTCCGTACGGAGAGGCTACTTGAAAGTTTATGTGGTGGTTTTGATGTTGGAGTTTGTATGGGAGAGGCTACCTGAAAGCACGGCACAGCAAAGTTTCTGCGCAGTTAAAATTTCAGGTAGCCTTTGCTTACACAGCTATATCGGCATATAAAAAAACCGGCCTGATTATTCAGGCCGGTTGGTTTATGCTGCGAGGGCATAGAGCCCCGTACTGCGTGGGTTAAGCTTTAACAATCTTAACTTTGTAGCGGCCGTCTTCTTGACGGTAAGCACCGTGGATGTCGGTTTCGAAGCCGGGGAAGTGGGCACCGATTTCGCACAGCATCATCAGGAATTCCAAGATGGGCTTGCTCTCTTCGGTGATCATTTCACCAGGCATTACCAACGGTACGCCGGGAGGATAGGGCAGAATCATGTTGGCGTTGATCTTGCCTACCATGTCTTCCAAGTAGCAGTCTTCAATCTGACCTTTCAGCTCAAGCTGGAAGGCTTTGTGCGGGTTCATCACCATAGTCGGCAACACTTCGAATGCGCTGAACATGAGTTCAGGCAGGTTGTGTTTGCAGATCAGGCTGTGGATGCCTTGTGCCAATTCTTGAATCCGCATGTCTTTGTAGAAAGAGGGAGATTCGTTGAATACGCGCGGCAATACTTCTTCCACGGTGGCGTTGGCATCGTACAGGGACTTGAACTCGTTCAGTGAGCGCAGCAGACTGAGGGCTTTGGTGTCGTCTACGCCGATGCTGAAGAGCACGAGGATGTTGTAGGGGCCGGTTTTCTCCACGATGATGCCGCGGTCTTCCAAGAATTTGGAAACGAGGGTGGCGGGGATACCAGTTTTTTCCAGCTGGCCGTTTTTATCTAAGCCCGGGGTGAGTAAGGTTACCTTGACCGGGTCGAGGTACATGTGCTGGGCGTCGATATTTTTGAAGCCGTGCCATTTGTCGGTTTGATGCAGTTCCCAGCATTCGATGTTATCAACGTTTTCAGGTTGCCATACGTCGAAATACCATGAATCGGCATGGGCTTTGTATTTTTTGATTTCCTTACGGAATTTAACGGCACGCTCCAGGGAATCCTGCATCAGGCGTTTACCTGCGTTGCCGCGCATCATGGCTGCTGCCACTTCGGTAGAGGCTACCATGGGGTAGAACGGAGAAGTGGAGGTGTGCATCATGTAGGCTTCGCCGAAGGTGGCGGTGTTCAGGTTACCCTTAACGTGAATCATGGAAGCCTGTGAGAATGCAGCCAGCAGTTTGTGGGTGGAGTGGGTTTCAAAGATTACCTTGTCTTTAACCTGTTTGCCGCCCATACCGGTTTTGCCGTTGTAGATCGGGCTGAAGTTGGTGTAGGGAACCCAAGCAGAGTCGAAGTGGATGGATTTCACATCCAAGGTGTCTTTGATCTTGTCGGTGTTGTAGAACAGGCCGTCATAAGTGGAGTTGGTGATTACGGCGTGTACCGGCCAAGTGGCACCCGGAACTTTGGCGAGTTTTTCGGTGATGACTTCTTTGGTGAATTCTTTTTGCGGAATACCACCCAAGATACCGTAGGCGTTACGGGTCGGTTTCAGGTACACCGGAGTAATGTCGCTCATCATCAACAGATGAGTTAACGATTTGTGGCAGTTACGGTCGATCAGTACGGTACTGCCGGCGGGCACTGAGTACATACCCACGATTTTGTTGGCAGTAGAAGTACCGTTGGTTACGATGTAGCTATGGTCGGCATTGAAGGTTTTGGCGATGTATTCTTCGGCTTCTTTGTGCGGACCGGAGTGGTCGAGCAGAGAGCCTAGCTCGCCCATGGAAACGGAAATGTCGGATTTGAAAGTGTTTTTGCCGTAGAAGTCGTAGAACAGGCTGCCTACGGGAGATTTCAAGAAAGCGGTACCGCTCATGTGGCCCGGAGTACAGAATGTATATTTGTTTTTAACAACGTAGTCAAACAGGGCTTTGGTGAAGGGAGGTGTGATATTGTCGATATAGTGGCAGATTGCTTTTTCAATTTTATCAACAACGTCTTCGTTGCTGAACAGGTGGCAATCAATGAAGGTGGCGTGGTCGCCTACAGCACCGAAGTCCACGGGTTTGTCGCAGTCGGTAGGCTTCAGAATGAATACAGGCAACTCATCGTTGAGCGCAATAATTTTCTTGTCTAATTCTTGGTTGAAAATATCCAGTGTACAAAGCACGGAACCTATTCTGGCATCATGTTTCAAAAGCGTCAGTATTTCTTGCTGGTCATGGGCTATTCGGATGGCGTAACCACCCTTTTCCAAAGTTGCAATCAAGCTCTTCAGATAGTCACCAAGTTCCTTATGACCACAGCCTAATAATATATTCTTCATGATCTAAATCCTTTAGATAAATTAAAAAACAGCTGCTTTGCTAGCCGGATAAACCCGGCTTTTTGCTGCTGCTGCTGTGCCAGAATAGCACAGCAGCAGCGGCAACTTGTGTTTTGCCGTTTGCGAACACAACGACAAAAATAAACCTGCATACTACGGTATATGCAGGCAAGGGGGATAGTGCGTTAATGATATCCTGAGACAAGCTGTCTGGCGGCGGGTAGAATATCTGTCTTACAGTTAAATACTGCTAAGGAAATTTAACAGTTGCTTTAGCTGTTGCGTTCAAGTGGACAAATGCTAAAATCATTTGCATCCTTGCATGCATATAGAGCCAGTTGATTTTAAAGAGCAATATCTTAATAATTTGACTGAATTGGCAATTTATTTTGAATGCCTATCTATTTATTGATACATCATATCATAAAATATTGTGATATGGGTTGACTTTAGTCAGAAAATTTTAGAGTAAACATACTAACTAAAGGAAGCTGGTGGGAAGGTGCTGGCAGCAAGGGTTGAGTGTGAATTTACGTAAATGGAAATGGTGAGTACTGGGGTATTTAATCGTTGAGAAAAATAAGTTTCCCGCAAATATATTGGGAGGGGGTATTATGTAGAGCACATTTTCCTACAGGGCGGCAAGCCACAGACAATACAGGAGTACGGTAAGGTGAGTTAACGCAATTAGGATATGAAGTGCTTTGGCCATATTTTCAGGTAGCCTCTGCCTGCTGCCAAGCGGGGCATTGCCATTTGGGTGCATCTTGGAAGCGGTAGGCAGCCATTTTATCCAGCAGGGCAGAGATGCCACTGTCCACACATACTAGGCCGGTATTGGCGGTGGGCATGAAACCTTGGTTGGCGGTGTGCTGCAACAGGGTGGTAATGGGATCGAAAAAGCCGTTGATATTGAGCAGGCCGATGGGTTTGCTGTGCAGCTTGAGTTGGGCGGCAGAGAGCACTTCAAACAGCTCTTCGTAGGTGCCCAGTCCGCCGGGCAAGGCGATGAAGGCGTCGGCCTGTTCAATCATTTTGGTGCGCCGATCGGCCATATTGTCGGTGATGATGAGCTCGGTGAGGCGGCCATGAGCCATTTCTTCGTGGCGCAGGAAGGTGGGGATGATGCCGGTTACTTTACCGCCGGCAGCCAGGGCGGCAGAAGCCACTTCGCCCATCAGGCCGATGCCACCACCGCCGTACACCAGCCGGCTGCCGCGTTCGGCAATAGCACGCCCCAGCTCGCGGGCGGCTTGGCTGTAGCTCGGGTCTTCGCCGAGGTTGGAGCCACAATAGACGACGATGTTGTTCATAGCATTCATATTTATTCTTTCAGGTAGCCCGAGGCCTTAGCCAAATAATGCTTGCGGCACATTTCTGGGTTGCATGTGCACGCCTTAAACTGCATCTATATTCGGCGGCTTGGTGCAGGCCTCATCCTCTTGAAGGGTAGTGGTTTCGGCAATTAGCCGGTAAAGGTGAAAGGGCGAATTATAGCGAAATAGGAATTTTTGCGCACAAGCCGGAGGGTAGGACGGGCAAAGGCTACCTGAAAATGCTACAACAGCTTTTCAGGTAGCCTTTGGCTTTAGTGGGACTGATGTTTTCAGGTAGCCTGAAACTTGTATGGTGCAAAAAAAACAGGCTGCCGAAGTAATCGGCAGCCTGTTTGGCGTGTATCGTTAATGCCCGTGGTGGCAGCCGCCACCACCGGCCGAGGCCATGGCTTCGGCCGCTTGTGCGTCGGCGTGGTAGCTGGAGCGCACCATGGCACCGATAGCAGCGTTGGTAAAACCTATGGCGTAGGCTTCATGTTCGAACTGCTTGAACATTTCGGGGGTAACGTAGCGCAATACGGGCAGGTGGCTGTTGCTGGGCTGCAGGTATTGCCCCACAGTGATCATTTCGATGTTGTTGGCACGCATATCGCGCATGATTTCGCGCACTTCATCGTCGGTTTCGCCCAAGCCTACCATGATGCCGGATTTGGTGGGGATGTGCGGCATCATTTCTTTATAGCGGCGCAGCAGCTCGAGCGAATGCTGGTAGTTGGCGCCGGGGCGGGCCTGTTTGTAGAGGCGCGGGTGGGTTTCTAGGTTGTGGTTCATCACATCGGGCGGGGTTTTGGCCAGAATTTCGAGGGCAATATCCATGCGGCCGCGGAAATCGGGTACGAGGATTTCGATTTTAGTATTGGGGCTGCGCTCGCGGATGGCAGTGATGCAGTCGGCAAAGTGCTGGGCACCGCCATCGCGCAAATCGTCACGGTCTACCGAGGTGATAACAACGTAGCGCAAATTCATGGCGGCCACGCTGGAGGCGAGATGTTGCGGCTCTTCGGTATCGAGCGCGTTGGGGCGGCCGTGGCCGACATCGCAGAAGGGGCAGCGGCGAGTGCAGATATCACCCATAATCATGAAGGTGGCGGTGCCGCGGCTGAAGCATTCGCCGATATTGGGGCAGCTGGCTTCTTCGCACACGGTGTGCATTTTCTGATCGCGCAGGATATTTTTGATTTCAAAGAACTTCTTGCCGGTGGGCAGCTGAGCGCGAATCCATTCTGGTTTTTTCAGTTTCTGCTCCAGCGGCACAACCTTAATCGGGATACGGGCAACTTTGGCCGCACCTTTGTGTTTTACGCCGCGGCTGTTGTCTTGTTTGGCGGGGTTTTCTGTGGCCATGGCTTGTTCCTTTGCTGTGTTTTCAATGTGGTGTGTACTTTTCAGGTAGCTGGCGGGTGGTCAGTCGGCCTGTTTTTCAGGTAGCCTCAACTGCTGCTGCAAATGGTTGGTCAGTTTGGCGGCCACGTCGGCCACGGAGGGGACGGGCTGCACCAAGTCGGCGATTTGAGTCATTTCCAGCTCGGTGTAGCCGCAGGGGTTGATTTGGCGGAAGGGGCTTAAGTCCATATTTACGTTTAATGCCAAGCCGTGATACACCGCGCCGCGTTTAATGCGCAGGCCGAGGGAGGCGATTTTTTTGCCTTCCACATACACGCCGGGACGTTTCGGGTCGGCTGCGGCGAAGATGCCGTATTCAGCCAGGGTGGCGATGATGCTGTTTTCCAAACGGCTTACCAAGTCGCGCACGCTGATTTTGCGGCGTTTGAAGTCGATTAGGGTATATACCACCAGCTGGCCGGGGCCGTGGTAGGTAATTTGGCCGCCACGGTCGATCTGCACCACAGGGATGTTGCTGCGTGCCAAGAGATGCTCGGCTTTGCCGGCCATGCCTTGAGTGAACACGGGCGGATGTTCCACCACCCAAAGCTCGTCTTTCGTGCGCTCGCTGCGGGCATCGGTGAAGGCTTTCATGGCGTGGAAAATCGGGCTGTATTCGGCCAAGCCAAGCTGGATGACTTTCATCACAGCACCACTTTCACCAAGGGGTGTGAGGTGAGTGCTAGGTAAATATTATCGAGCTGCGACTTGCTGTGGGCGTTTATGGTAACGGTTATGCCCTGATAGTTGCCGTGACTACTTTCGCGGTGGCGCATATCGTGTTCGGCGGTGTCTGGCGCGTGCAGGCGCACGGTTTCCAATATCTGCACAGCAAATTCGGGATGTTTGGCGCCCATGATTTTGATGGAGAAGCGGCAGGGGAATTCCAGCAGGGTTTCTTGGTTGGTTTCGCTCATGGTGGCCTTTCAAACGGCCGCCGTTCGGAGTGGCGGCGCGGTATAATCAAGGCGGCATTTTACTGGAAAACCGATGGCTTGAACAACACGCCGCGGTGTGGCGGAAATAGGGTTTCAGGTAGCCTTTGGCGCCAGATAAAGGCTACCTGAAAAGATTAAATGCCTGTTTTTTATGTCTGCCTTAAATTAAGAATGATACGGGATTGGTTCGCTACTTTGTTTCATTCCGAAAGGGGAACCGCTATAGTGTGTCAGAAAACCGCTGCCTGTTCCGTCTAAGCTATGTCTTCCACTTTTTCGAAAGCTCAAACTATGCTACGCAAAATATTGCTACTCTTAGCCGCTATCATTCCAGCCGTTCTCATCCTCGGCTTTTTTGCCCCCAAATTCATCGCCCAAGCCAAACCTGGAGCCCATGCCATGCCCAGTAACCCCGCCTTTGCTCAACGCCTCGTTTCCTTGCACACTCCCGGCGGTCAGCCCGTACAAACCCTACTCAAAAGTAACCGCCCCACATTGGTTAAATTCTGGGCCAGCTGGTGCCCCTTGTGTTTGAGCGAGTTACAAACTACTGCCGAATGGCAGCAATCTGCCGAGTTTTCCGGCGAAAATGCCCGTGCTAACCTGATTACCATTGCCTCGCCTGGCTTCCTCGGCGAAAAGCCAGAAGCCGAATTTAAAGAATGGTTTGCTAAGCTAGACTACCCCGGCCTTCAGGTAGCCCTCGACGACGGCAGCCTAGCCAAAGCCGCCGGTGTTGGTGTGTATCCTAGCTGGGTATTACTCTCTGCCGACGGAGAAATCTTGCGCGTGCACAAAGGTAGTTTGCAGCATGAACAAGCCCTCGCCTTACTCGATAACCCTAATGCCGACCTCGCCGCCGTGCCCGTACAGCAGCACTACACCGCCGCCGACGGCAGCAGCCGCACCGCACAGACCAAAACCATCTACCTTGCCGGTGGTTGCTTCTGGGGTGTAGAAGCCTATATGCAGCGCCTGCCTGGCGTGGTGGATGCCGTATCCGGCTACGCTAACGGTCAAACTGCCAACCCCAGCTATGAAGATGTAATCCGCGGCAGCGGCCACGCTGAAACCGTGAAGGTGGATTACGACCCCGAGCGCATCAGCCTGGCAGACCTTCTACGCTACTACTTCCGCGTTATCGACCCCACCTCGCTCAATCAGCAAGGTAACGACCGAGGCCGCCAATACCGCACCGGTATCTACTACACCGACCCTGCCGAAGCTAAGACCGTACGCGCCGCCCTGGCTGCCGAACAGCGTAAACATCGCCGTCCCATCGTAGTGGAAGCCTTGCCCTTGCAACACTTCTATCCTGCCGAGGCCTATCACCAAGACTACCTCGCCAAAAACCCCAACGGCTACTGCCATATCGACATCGGCCTCGCTGACAAGCCGCTTGACCCTGCCGAGGGAAGCAGCCCTGCCCCCGCCAAAGGCTTCAACCCTGCCACCTACCGCAAGCCAGACGACGCCACCCTGCGCCGTACTCTCACCGACGAGCAATACCGCGTTACCCAAAAAGGTGACACTGAACGTGCCTTCAGTCACCAGTATGATGACCTGTTCGAGCCCGGCCTGTATGTTGATATTGTTAGCGGTCAGCCTCTGTTTAGCAGCCGCGACAAATTCAACTCCCACTGTGGCTGGCCCAGCTTCACCCGTCCCATCAGTCCTGATGCCATCACCAAACACGACGACTACAGCTACCATATGCACCGCACCGAAGTGCGCAGCAGCGCTGCCCACTCCCACCTCGGCCACGTCTTCCCCGACGGCCCAAAAGACCGCGGCGGCCTGCGCTACTGCATCAACGGTGCCAGCCTGCGCTTCATCCCCGAAAACCAAATGCAGCAGCAGGGCTACGGCAGCTACCTGAAAGATTTGCATTAAGTGTGGATAAATGCAGAAAAGGCTACCTGAAGGTTCAGGTAGCCTTTGTTTTGTATAGATAGCGGATAGGCTACCTGAAAAGGGATAGGAAGTTTTCAGGTAGCCTTTTGTATGGCAGGTAGCCGTTTGGTTGTTTATCTTCAGTTAGCCTCTTAAATACTCAGTGTATCCATCTCAAGTCTGTTTTATTTTAAAGCCAAGCTGCGTCCACGCAAATACTGCTAGAGCGGCAGCGGCTAGGGCGGTGCCCACCCAGCCTAGCGTACCCAGCCCCCAGTGGCGCGAGATGATGCCGCCCAAGAGCGCGCCGCCGCCGATGCCGATGTTGTAGCTGCCAGAGTAAATCGCATTGGCCACATCGGTGGCATCCGGAGCGTAGCGGATCACATGGGCAACCATGCTCAAGCCCAATACCCCGATGCCAGTTCCCCAAACCAGCGAGAGTGCAAACATGGCTGCCATGCTGCCGCCTAAAGGTCTCAACAGCAGTAATGAAACCAGCAGCAAGGCTGCCGAGCTGAGTAGAGTGGGATTCGGGTGTTTTGGATAGAAGCGCGAATACAGCCAGCTCGCCATCATGCCCGACAGGCCGAATACCAGCAGCAGCGCTGTGGCCGTATCCGGCGGCATATGGGTGATTTCCAGCACATAAGGCTCGATGTAGCTATAGGCCGTGAAATGCGCGCTCACAATCAGCACTGCCATCGCATACATTCCTAGTAGGTGAGGGCGTTTGGCCAACAGCGGCAAGCTTTTGAGCGAACCCGCGTTTTTGCTTTCCAGGCGCGGCAGGATTTTGGCCAACAGCACCATCACGCCCAAGGCCAACATGCCAATCAGCGCGAAGGTAAACCGCCAGCCCAGCCACTGCCCCACCAGCCGCCCCAACGGCAAACCCAACACCGTGGCCATAGATGTGCCCAATGAGAGCCAACCCAAAGTTTGCTGCCGCCTGCCCACTGGTGCCAGACGCATCACTAGTGAAGCGGTGATGGCCCAAAACAGCGCGTGGGTAAAGGCAATCAGCACGCGCGAAGCCAAGAGCACGGGAAAGCTCCACGCCACAGCGGAAAGCCCGTGCCCGGCCACAAACACGGCAAACAGCGCAAGCAGCAGCCTGCGCCGTTCCGCGTTGGCTACCAGCAGCATCAACGGCAACGAAGCCAGCGATACTACCCAGGCATACACGGTAATCATGATACCCGTGTCGGCGGCAGACATATTGAAGCCCTTGCCAATATCGGTGAGCATGGCGATGGGGATGAATTCGGTGGTGCATACCACAAAGGCCGCCACCGAAATCGCAAACACGCGCAGATAGGCCAGTAGGATGGGGGCATGGGGGTGATGTTTGAGCATGGGCGTATATGGAAAGCGAAGTAATGTTTTCAGGTAGCCTTTAAACCCTGATCCAGCAGGCGGTTTAAGGGTTCAATATTCTTGCAATCAGTGCCTTATCCCTGCCCACCATATTCGGAATCTGCACCTGAATGCCGTTGCCGGGGGCAACTTCCGCCGCTTCGCCCCTACGCTTCATGGCTTGCAGCACGATGGTTTGGTTGCCTTGCGGGTGAATGATTTCCAGCGTGTCGCCCACGGCGAAGCGGTTTTTCACTTCCACGGTGGCCCAGCCTTCGGCGTCGATTTCGGTAACGCGGCCGACGTATTGGCTCTGTTTGGCCACGGAATGGCCGGTGAGGTAGTTTTGGTAGTCTTGTGTTTGGTGACGCTCAAGGAAGCCGGAGGTGTAGCCGCGGTTGGCAAGGCCTTCGAGTTCGGCCAGCAGGCTGTAGTCGAAGGGGCGGCCGGCTACGGCGTCGTCGATGGCTTTGCGGTAGGCCTGAGCCACACGGGCGACGTAGTACACGGATTTGGTACGGCCTTCCACTTTCAGGCTGTCCACGCCGATGCGGGCGAGCTCGGCCACTTGTTCTACGGCGCGCAAGTCTTTGGAATTCATGATGTAGGTGCCGTGTTCGTCTTCCATAATCGGCATCATTTCGCCGGGGCGGTTGCTCTCTTCGATGAGGAAGATTTTGTTGGCGGCGGGGTGGCGCACTTGGCCGTTGATGCCTTCGAAGGCGGCGTTGGCTTCTTCTTGGGCTTTGTTGAAATCAAAGCCTTGCAGCAGGCGGGCGTCGCCCATTTCGTCGATTTCGGCAGGGTGGACTTTATAGTCCCAGCGGCAGGAGTTGGTGCAGGTGCCTTGGTTGGGGTCGCGGTGGTTGAAGTAGCCGGAGAGCAGGCAGCGGCCGGAGTAGGCGATGCAGAGTGCGCCGTGCACGAATACTTCGAGCTCAACATCGGGGGACTCTTGGCGGATTTCGGCAATTTCTTCCATGCTCAATTCGCGCGACAAAATAATGCGTTCCACGCCGATGCGCTGCCAGAATTTCACGCCCCAGTAGTTGGTGGTGTTGGCCTGCACAGAGAGGTGGACGGGCATATTGGGCCAGCGTTCGCGGGTAACCATAATCAGACCGGGGTCGGCCATAATCAGCGCGTCGGGCTTCATGGCAACCAGCGGCTCCATATCGGCCACAAAGGTTTTGAGCTTGCTGTTGTGTGGCAGGGTGTTGACGGTGAGGTAGAACTTTTTACCGTGTGAGTGGGCTTCGGCAATGCCGGCTTGCAATACGTCGAGCTTGGCGAATTCGTTGTTGCGGGCGCGCAGGGAATAGCGCGGGCTGCCGGCATACACGGCATCGGCGCCGTAATCGAAGGCGGTACGCATGCGCTCGGGACCGCCGGCGGGGAGAAGGAGTTCGGGAGATTTCATGATGATAAATATGTAATTGGAATAATAAAGATTTTTGCTTCGCGGAAGATCAGCTTTGGCTACGCCAAGACATTACTTTCAGGTAGCCTCTAAAGATTTTCAGGTAGCCTCTTTAAGTAGGCTACCTGAAAAACATCGGCTTCCACAGAAGCAGTAGTCAAACGGATTATAGCGCAAAATAGCGACTAACCGGTTTCGGCTGAGTCGTGCTTGGGCGCGGGCTCCCAAATCTGCGAGGTGAAGAGTTGTGCGTCGTGCACATAGGGGTTGTTTTGGTCCCACACGTAGCCGGCAAACACGGCGCTGAGCATGCGGTCGGTTTCCGGTGTGCGTTGGCTGCTGAAAATCATGTCTTGCAGCGTACCGGAATACCAGGCATCCACATAGTGCCGGAACACGTTTACGCCGGACATTAGCGGGCGGGCGAATTCGTTTTGCCAGTTTACCTGCTGACCGTTCAGCTGGCGGGCCACCAAATCGGCGGCGAGTTTGGCCGAGTGGGTGGCGATGGTTACGCCGGAGGAGAATACCGGGTCGAGAAATTCGGCGGCGTTACCCAAAAGGGCGAAGTGGCGACCGTAGAGCGATTTTACGCTAGCGGAATAGCCAGGCAGGTAGATGAACGGGAAGTCGTTATCCCATTGCGTGTTTTTCAAAATGCGGCGCAAGATTGGCACTTCCAGGGCGAATTTCTTCAGGATAACGGTGGAACTTTCCAGCCCAAGTTTTTCAGGCAGTCCTACTACACCGATGGAGGAGCGGCCGTTGGAAAAGGGAATCAGCCACAGCCAAATGTCGCGGTGTTCGGGGTGGATGCACACCAGGTTTTTGTTGCGGTCGAAGGCTGGGTCGGTGATGTGATCGTCGATGTGGGTGAAGTGCACGTGGCGTAAGGGCAGGTCGGAGGGGATGTCCCAACTGAGCATGCGCGGCAGTACACGATGGTAGCCGCTGGCGTCCAGCACGAAGCGCGCACCCAGCACATAAGGGTCGCCACCTTCCTGTTGCACCACCAGTTTGGCGAAATCACCGTGGTTGTCGAAGGCCTTTACCGTGGAGCCGAACTGCACAGTTACGCCCTGCTTGATGGCTTCGTCAATCAAGATTTTGTCGAAACGGGTACGCTCTACATTAAATGCAGTAGAAGGGCCGGGGGAGAATTTGTCGGTGAATTTAAAGCTGGTGTTGTGTTCGCCCCAAGATAAGGCAAAGCCGTTTTTATATTGAAAGCCGAAGCCGGCTTGCACGGCGAGCAGGAAACCGGCCTCATGCAGCAGCTCTATGCAGTACGGCAGTAGGCTCTCGCCGATAACGAAACGTGGGAAATGCTGCTTTTCCACCACGCAAACATTAAATCCCCGCTTGTTCAACAAAGCGGCCGCCACCGCCCCCGAGGGGCCGGCACCGATGATGACGACGTCGTAATGCTGAATCATGTTTTCCCTTTATTATTCGTTTCCGCCCGACTCTGCGGGCGTTGGCAAGATTATTCATTTGCATCTGCTTTGTCGGCACACCCCACGCACGGCGGCAAGGCTTAAATGGCTTAGAAATTGGTTTGATTATAAATGAATTAGATAAAAATTGTCTGAAACCAACCGCCGTGAGCAATACGGCACCACTCCTGCCTGCTAGAGCTGTGTTGCCCAGTAAGCAATAGGCCTATAGGCTACCTGAAAGCAATTAGCCTGCCAAGCCGTATTGGTTTTCAAATTAGCGGATTAACTTCGCTTCCGCTGTGGTGTGAGCCCGCCTTGCTGTGCCTTAGTTGCAGTTGGCGGCTCGCAGCCCGATGTCGGAGACAAATTTAATCCTCTACTGTTCCAAGAAGGCCGTACAATATTGCCCGTTATCCAGGTTACCTGAAACTCCAAGGACCCCGCCATGCAGGATTTCCACGTTGCACAACTGTCGCTGCCGCCGCAGGGCACCCACCTTGTCGAGGCTTCCGCCGGCACGGGTAAAACTTACAATATTGCCGCGCTATTTACCCGCTTGGTGGTGCTTGAAGGCTGGGCGCCGGAAAACATACTGGTGGTTACCTTCACCGATGCTGCCACCGCTGAGCTGAAAAATCGCCTGCGCGCTCAGCTGGGCGAAGCCCTGGCTGCTCTGCAAAGCGGGGAAACGCCGGCCGATGAATTTCTGCAACACCTGCTGGCCGAAGCATTGACCAAACAAGAGCGCAGTAAACTCATCCTGCAGCTGCAGGCCGCCCTTTCCGACTTCGACACCGCCGCCATCTACACCATCCACGGCTTCTGTCTGCGCGTGCTGGGCGACTACGCCTTTTTGTGCGGCGTGCCCTTTGAGCTGGAAACCGGCCCCGCTGATACCGCCGCCCGCCTGGTGGCCGCGCAGGATTTCTGGCGCGAACACGTGGCCGACCACCCACAAAACGCGCGCATCGCTGCCCGCTTCGGCATCACCCCCGCCTCCGTGCTGGCCGAATTTTCAGGTAGCCTCAAACGCACCTTTTTGGACTACAGGCTACCTGAAAACCGTCTGCCGCAAATACAGAAAGGCCTCCACGCCGCTTGGCAGAAGCTGCAACGGAATGCGGAGGAAATCGAAGCCGTGTACCGCCGCATCAAGCCGCAGCTTCACGGCGGCACATTCAATGCCTCTATCGACACCCTGTTTACCGAGCTCCGGCAAGCCGTACAAGAAGGCTTGGAGCAGCCCGTGCTTTCCAGGCCGGACAAGCTGCTGTGTTTTGAAGACAACGCCCTGCGCGGCAAAATCCGGAAAAACCAGCATATTGAAGAAGCCGACATCGCCGCCCTGCAGCCCTTGGCCGTTCTCGGCCACCGCCTGGCCGAAATTAGCGAGGCCGAGCAGGAAGCCGCCATCCGCCTCAAACTTGAATGTTTGGGCTACCTGAAAACCCGTTTGGCCGAAGACAAGCGCCGCAGCCCGCGCCGCGACTACGACGACTTGCTGCTCGATGTGCATGCCGCCCTGTCCAACCCCGAACATCCCGAGCAGGCGGAAGCGCTCGCCCAAGCCCTGGCGGCCAAATGGCGCGTGGCGCTCATCGACGAATTCCAAGACACCGACCCGCTGCAATATGCCATTTTCCACACCGCCTTTATCCGCCAAGGCGTGCCCGTATTTTTGGTGGGTGACCCCAAGCAGGCCATCTACGGCTTTCGCGGTGCCGACATCCATGCCTACCTCGCCGCCGCCGCCGATACCGCCCCCGAGCAAAGCTATACCCTGCACACCAACTACCGCAGCCACCGCAATTTGGTAAACGGCATCGGCCATCTGTTTGCTGCCCGCAGCCGCCCCTTCGTGCTGCCGCAGATTGCCTATCCCAATGTGCAGGCTGCCCGCGCCGAGAGCCTGCTCAGCCCTGCGCCCGAAGCCGCCGTGGCCGTGCGCTGGATCAATCCGGCTGGCGAAAGCGAAGGGAAGTTGCCGAATAAAGATTCTTTGCGCGAGCTCTGTGCCGATTATTGCGCCCGCGAAATTGCCGCACGGCTTAATCAGGCGCTTTCAGGTAGCCTTTCTATCGGCGGCAAACACGGCGGCGAAAACATGCCGCTGCATCCGGGCCAGGTAGCCGTATTGGTTCGCACCCACAGTGAAGCCGCCCTAGTCGCGCGCGCGCTCAAGCGCCGGGGTGTGCGCAGCGTATTGCTGCAACAGCAATCGGTGTTCGACACGCCCGAGGCCGAAGCCCTGCACGCACTGTTGCTGTTCTGGCTGGCACCGCAGCAAACCGAATACCTGCGCTTCGTGCTCGGCGGCATTTTCTATGGCTACACCGCGCAAGACCTAGCCGAATTGAACGGCAACGAAAACCGCCTGGCCGAGTGGATCACCCTGGCCGAAACCGCCGCCGAAACCTGGCAGCAGCACGGCATCTACACTGCGCTCACCCGCTTCGCCTGCCAAAGCGGCCTCGAGCAGTACCTTCTGCACACCCGCAACGAGCGCAGCTTCACCAATTTCTGGCAGCTAGCCGAAATCTTGGCGTTGGCCGCCGACGAATGCGTCACGCCTTCCGCATTGGCGCAATGGCTGGAAACACAGTTGCAAAACGTTGAAAAAAACAAAAAAAACACAGAATACCAGCTGCGGCTGGAAAGCGATGAAGACTTGGTAAAAATCGTTACCATGCACGCTGCCAAAGGGCTGGAATACCCGCTGGTGTTTTGCCCTTTCGTGTGGGATGCCAGCGACCAATTGGTGAAAGACTGGAATCTCATCAGCCAAAGTAACGGCCGCAACTTGTTGTTGGCCAAAGCCCAGCTGGGCAAAGAAGATGAGCGGCAGCTGTTTGCCGAAGACCTCGGCGAACGCCTGCGCCTGCTGTATGTCGCGCTCACTCGTGCCCGTGAGCAGCTCATGCTCTATGCCGCCCCTTGCAGCAACACTCCGGAAAACACCTTTGCTTACCTCTTGGCCGAAACAGGCGAAGACGATTGTCATGCCATCCGCAGCCGCTGGGATAGCCTGAAAGGCCAAGATCGAGCAGAAGCACTGCGCCAAGCTTGGCTCAAACGCATCCAAGGCGCCGCGCCTGGCCAGTTGCAATGGCTGGAAGACGAGCCGCCAGAAGCCCGCTACCACGCCCGCGACGAACAGCAGGGCAGTTATCGTGCCCTCGTGCTGCCAGAACGGCCGCTGCAATTTATCCGCCATACCAGCTTTACCGGCCTGAGCCGTCAAACTCTAGCTGCCGAAGAGTGGCTACCTGAAAAACTGCTGGCTGATGAGACCCCCGCTGCTGAAACCGAAAGGTTACCTGAAGGTGCAAGCGACGAGTTGCGTTCCAACGGTCAAAATGCAGTTCAGCCAAATGGGCAGGGCGACTTGTGGCCAAACGAAGCCGAAACCGCTCTGCTAGCCTTCCCCGCCGGCACCACCCCCGGCATCTGCCTGCACAGTATTTTGGAAAAAACCGATTTCGTTTGCCCCGCCGCCGAACAAGCGGCATCCTATGCCGATATCTTGGCCAAACACGGCTTCGAGGCCGAACAATGGCTGCCGGCGGTGTTGGAAATGGTGGAAGCTGTGCGCCGTGTGCCATTGGCAGAAAATATGCAGCTGGCCGATATTACCGCTGCCTGCCGCGTGGCGGAAATGGGCTTCGTGCTACACCTGCACGATTTCGGTTTGCAACGCCTGCGCCGTTGGTTTGCCCGTCCCGACATCGGGCTACCTGAAAATGCCGCCACCCACCTGCTGCAGCTGGATTTCCATACCGTAAACGGTTTCCTCAATGGTTTCATCGACCTAATTGCGGCAGACGAAAATAGCAGGGTATGCGTAATCGACCACAAATTCAACCACTTGGGCAATCATTTGGCAGATTACGGCCAAGCCGCCATGAGTGCGGCGGTGAGCGAACACCATTATTACCTGCAGGCGCTGATTTACGCCGTAGCCACCGCACGCTACCTGAAACAACGCCATGCCCTGCCCGAATACATCCATGTGCGCTACCTGTTTGTGCGCGGCCTGAATCCGCACGGCCAAGAAGGCCTGTGGTGCTGGGACATCCCTGTTTCCACCCTGCAAGAATGGCTCGAATAGTCGCAGCCGTGCCGACGGGGAAAGGCGTGGCAGAAAAATCAGCATAAATAACAATCCTTAGCCAAGTTTTCCAGAATGGATGTTGACTATTTGTCAAATCTACCTATAATATGCCGTTTTCGTAAGTATGGCGCAGCCGGAAAACGCCCAAGCGGGAATAGCTCAGTTGGTAGAGCGCAACCTTGCCAAGGTTGAGGTCGCGAGTTCGAGACTCGTTTCCCGCTCCAAGTTTTCAATCATCCGAATCCCAAGCGGGAATAGCTCAGTTGGTAGAGCGCAACCTTGCCAAGGTTGAGGTCGCGAGTTCGAGACTCGTTTCCCGCTCCACTATCCACTTAGTTGTTGGTTCGGGTGCTATGCGGGAATAGCTCAGTTGGTAGAGCGCAACCTTGCCAAGGTTGAGGTCGCGAGTTCGAGACTCGTTTCCCGCTCCAAGTTTTAGCAATTTGGCCGATACAGTCGGCCAAAAGCTAATTTGGCGGGATAGCAAAGTGGTTATGCAGCGGCCTGCAAAGCCGTGTACGCCGGTTCGATTCCGACTCCCGCCTCCAAAATACCATAGTGAATGTAAGCCGCAGGCAGCAAATAGCCATCGCGGTATTGGTTTAAATTAACCATACATCAATCAGCATGGCGGGGTGGCAGAGTGTTTATGCTGCGTGGGGTGCAACCCTCGCATAGGCCGGTTAAAATCCGCGCCCCCGCCTCCAATCATCCAGGCTGCCAGCCGCAGCCCGGCCCGAGTGGTGGAATTGGTAGACACAACGGACTTAAAATCCGTCGCTCCTTAATACGAGCGTACCGGTTCGATTCCGGTCTCGGGCACCACAAACCGCTTTTCGGCGGTTCTTTTATTTTGTCTAATTAATATCTGCTTAAGTATATATTGCTAAGTACTTCACTTCATACAGAGTTAATTCGTCTTGCTATAGTTCTGTGTTGTCTGCGGCTGGCAACCTTGTACGAGTAATATGGCAAGGTAAGCCGACGTGGTACTGGTTTAAAGTTAATTTGCTTATAGTTGTGTATTTGGCAAGTATGCGGGTGGATCCTTCTCATTTTTCTGCAGGAGTTTTGTCAGCAAAACCGCCAGCCTGATTATTTCAGGCCGGCGGTTGCTTAATAATGTGCGCTATATTACTGCCCGTTTTTGGCTGCCCATTCGGCGGGAGTGGCGGCTACGGAGATGGAAAGGGCATGCAGTTCGTTGCTGGCCAGCCGGTCGGCGAGGCCATCTTTGATCAGGCGGTGACGGGCAAGGCGGGGTTTGCCTTCAAAATCGGTAGACACGATGGCAGCGAAAAAATGATGGCCGTCGCCTTCCACTTGAATCATTTCGGCGTTGATGATTTCGCCAATCATGGCTTGGACTTGTTCGGGAGTGAGCATGTGGGATTCCTTTTGATTTCTTAAGAGGTTTGTGTGAGGGGCGTATTCTACCGTAAACTGTTAGGGTGCGCTTTGTTTGTGTTGGGAGGCACTTAAAAAGTTTCAGGTAGCCTGTGTCGCGTAACGGGCTACCTGAAACTTTGATGCGGTTTGAAAAACAGCCCGTGCGGGCGGCGATTTAGCGGAAGCCGTGCTCTCGCTTTATTGCGTTTTCGCTTTCGTTGCAGCCCAAGCTTCAGGTAGCCTCTGTGGCGGGCTGTAAAACATACAGGCTCACGGTTTCGCGTAGCCGAGCAACGGCAAGGGGGTTGGCGGCATCGCGGCTTTTGGGGTGTTGCGGTCGAGTGTCGAGGCGTTGGCTGACGGTGAGGCCGGCGGCGGCGATACGTTCGGCCAATTCATTCGGTCGGCGCAGGCCGAGGTGTTCGGCAAGGTCGGACATGATGAGCCAGATTTGGCCGCCGGGATTGAGGTGGGCAGGGGCGTGTTGCAAAAAGGCTTGCAGCATGGCACTGCCGGGGTCGTAGAGGGCGGTTTCGATATCGGCGGCGGGTTTGGCGGGCAACCAGGGCGGGTTGCAAACGATCAGGTCGGCGCGGCCTTCGGGGAAAAGGTCGGTTTGCAGAAGCTTGATTTGGGACAGGCCGAGGCGTTGGAAATTGGCACTAGCACAGGCGACGGCGCGCGGGCTGTTGTCGGTGGCGGTAATCGCTTGGAGACCGCGCCGGGCGAGCAGGGCGGCAATTACGCCGCTGCCGGTGCCGATGTCGAAAGCACTTTGAGCGTGGGGCGGCAAGGGAGCTGTGGCGATAAGGCTGAGATATTCACCACGCAAGGGGGAGAACACGCCAAATGGCACATGGATACGCGCACCAAGCGCGGCAATTTCTACGCCTTTTTTGTGCCATTGGTGGGCACCGGTGAATCCGAGCAGCAGGTTGAGCGGCAGCAGGAATGGCTCGCTGTTCGGTTCGCCGAACACGTCGGCTAGGGTGGCGGATACATCGGGAGCGCGCCGCAGGTTCAGCTGATAGCCAGCATCGATTTCCACTAGCAGCATGTTGGCCAACCGGCTGCGTTGGGCCTGCTGCATGCGGTGGGTGTGGAAATCGGGCGAGGTGGCGGGCGGCAGTTGGCGTTTAATGGCGGAGAGCAGCTGCACGGCCTGATGATAATCGCCGCGCCAAAGCAGGGCTTGGCTTTGGCGGAGGCTTTTGAGCGCGGCTTTGGCAGAAAGGCCTGCTTCAGCTACGGTGAGCGCGGTAGGCGGCTTCTGCGCGGCGGTGTTGCGCCATTTGGCTTGGCGGGTCTGGCCTTGTTCTTGCCAAGTGAAGATATGGGGCATAGTGGGTTCGCTTGGTTTGGGTTTCAGGTAGCCTTTGTGCAAGGAAGAGGCTACCTGAAATTTTACTAATGTATTTTCAGCTTTCTACTGGCCTCACACCTACTCTGCCAAGCCATCCAGCAACTTCTGATGGATCCCGCCGAAGCCACCGTTGCTCATCACGAGGATGTGGTCGCCGCTTCGGGCGTTGCTCAGGATGCTTTGCACGAAGGCGTCGAAATCGTTGCCGGTATGCAGTTTGCTGCCGAGCGGGGCGAGGGCGGCGGCCACATCCCATTCCACGCCGCCGCCGTAGCAGAACACTTGGTCGGCTTCGGCCAGGCTTTCTGGCAGGGCAGCCTTCATGCTGCCGAGCTTCATGGTGTTGGAGCGCGGTTCGAGCACGGCGATGATGCGCGCGCTGCCCACTTTCTGCCGTAGGCCGGCCACGGTGGTAGCAATGGCGGTGGGGTGGTGGGCAAAGTCGTCATACACGGTGATGCCACGCACGCAGCCTTTCACTTCCATGCGCCGCTTCACGTTTTGGAATTGCGAAAGCGCTTCGCAGGCTACCTGAATACTCACGCCAGCATGGCGTGCAGCGGCGATCACGGCCAGCGCGTTGAGACAGTTGTGTTCGCCCAACAGCTGCCAGCCGATGCGGCCGACGGTTTGGCCGTGGTGCAGCACATCGAATGCGCCGTTCTCGTCTGGTTCACCAGCCTGCCAGCCTTCTGCGCTGCCGAAGTTTTCCACCGGCGTCCAGCAGCCTTGCGCCAACACGGTTTGCAGGCTCTCTTTGCGGCCGTTGCACACAATCAGGCCGTTGCCCGGGATGGTGCGCACCAGGTGGTGGAACTGGGTTTGGATGGCGGCGAGGTTGGGGAAAATGTCGGCGTGGTCGTATTCGAGGTTGTTCAGAATGGCGGTGCGCGGGCGGTAGTGCACGAATTTACTGCGCTTGTCGAAGAAGGCGGTGTCGTATTCGTCGGCTTCAATCACGAAAAATGGCGAACGGCTGGCCGGGTCGGCTTTGGGCGCCTGCGGCAGGCGGGCGGAAATGCCGAAGTTTTGCGGGATGCCGCCGATGAGGAAGCCGGGAGCCAGGCCGGCGTATTCCAACACCCAGGCCAGCATGGAGGCGGTGGTGGTTTTGCCGTGCGTACCGGCCACGCCGAGCACCCAGCGGCCGTGCAGCACGTTTTCGGCCAGCCATTGCGGGCCGGACACATAAGGCAGGCCGCGATTCAAAATAGCCTCGATCACCGGCATGCCGCGCTTGGCCACATTGCCGACCACATACACGTCGGCGGGAAATTTGTTCAGCTGTTCGGCATCGAAGCCTTCGTGCACGGCAATGCCCAAATCGGCCAGCTGCGTGCTCATCGGCGGATACATTTTGGCGTCGCAGCCGCTCACTTTGAAACCCGCTTCCTGGGCGATGGCGGCCAGCCCGCCCATGAATGTGCCGCCGATGCCGATAATGTGGATGTGTTGCATAGCCGAAAGCCTTATCTGGAAATGGAAAGGCGGAATTATAACGGATTGGCGCGACAGCGGGCATTTGATGCTTGGCCGGCTTTCGGCGGAACAAAAGGCTGCCTGCGGGCGGCGGCTCGGGCGCGGCTGAAAATATTGATGATGCGGTTTCAGGTAGCCTTTCGGATAAACCCTTTGATTTGACAATAAAACCGCTAAAACTTAGAATCGCGCCGTTTTTAAATTTGCAGCCGGATAAAGCATGAGCAAACGTGTGTTGGTGGTGTCGTATTCGCAGAGCGGGCAGTTGGCGCGCCTGAAGGAGAGTTTCCTGAGCGATGTGCGCGGTGCGGAAGGAATCGAGGTGGACGATGTGGTGCTGCGGCCGCAGCAGTCGTTTGCGTTTCCGTGGCGTTTCCTGCCGTTTTTTGATGCTTTTCCCGAAACCGTGCATTTGCAGCCCGCGCCCATCGAGCCGCCGAAGCTGGCGCATGAGCGCTATGATTTGGTGGTGATTGCCTACAGCGTGTGGTTTTTGTCGCCCGCGCAGCCGGTTACGGCGTTTCTGCAAAGCGAGGCCGCGCGGCGCGTGTTGCATGACACGCCGGTAATCACGCTCATCGGCTGCCGCAATATGTGGCTGATGGCGCAGGAGAAAATGAAGCGGCTGCTGGCCGGTGCGGGCGCGCGGCTGGTGGGCAATGTGGTGAAAATCGACCAATGCGGCAGCGCGGCGAGCTTCATCACCACGCCGCTGTGGATGTTTACCGGCAAACGGCAGGCGGTATCGTGGCTGCCCCCTGCGGGCATCAGCGAAGCAGAAATCGCCGATGCGGCGCGTTTCGGGCAGCGCACCGCAGAAGCTTTGCAGCACGATGAAACATTAGACGAAACGCTGCTGCAACACATGGGCGCGGTGAAGATAAACGAAAAACTGATGGTCAGCGAGCGCGTGGGGCACCGAAGCTTTTTGGTGTGGGGCAAACTGGTGATGGCCGCCGGGCACGTATCGCCGCTCTTAAGGCGGCTGGTATTGTGTGTGTATATCGTGTTTCTGCTGGGGATGATTCTCACCGTGGTGCCGATCGGCGCGCTGCTCAAAACCTTGCTTGCCCCACTGCGCCGTGAACAGATGCGGCGGGAACGGGAATATTATGCTGCGCCGTCGGGGGAATGATGAGGAAAGGCTACCTGAATAATCAGATAGCCTTTTGTTTTAATGTACATAAATGGTTGTGAGCTACTAAGCATAGATCGGATTTCTGAATCAGACATCTCTGACATTGCGGCCATAATAGCAGTAGGCGAGGGCATCCCAAGTTTTGTCGGATACGGGTATCCGCTCTGCTTCGCTTTCAGGTAGCCTCACGTTAAAACTGCTTTTCCAATTCTACAAATACTTGCTGGCTTTTACGTTCTGCCCACACATGGCTGCTGCGGATGCGCTGCCAAGAGAAATTCAACTTCGGGGTTAGGCCTAGGATGGTCCAGTTTCTGTGCCACAGTGAAGCAGAGTATTGGATCTCGCGGTCGCGGCGTTGTTCGGGCGGGAAGCCTTGCGGAGTGATATTTAGCGCGGTGCCGCGGAAAAGGCGTTCGGCGAAGGAGACGTTAAGCCGGGTGGAGAGGCCGCCTAGAGCATCCCAATCGTGAATCCAGCCTGCGCCGATGCCGTGGCGGTGGTAGGCGGCATTGTTCGGTTTGCCGCGCAGGGTGGACTGTTCTGGCAGCATCTGGTTGAAATTCAGCCCGGCATACAGCGTGTTGCGCGATGTGGCGCGCCAGGCCAGGGAAATGCTTTCCCCCAAATACCAACCGTTATACATTTCTGCTTTTTCGCTCATTCGGTAATACTGGCGATAGGCATCCAATGCGGTATGAAGCTGCCAGCGCGGGGTGAGCAGGTGGCTGTATTCCGTGCGCAGTCCGGAAGCGTGCGCCCACATGTACATTTTCAGCGTGTGGTTGTTTTGTGGTTTGCGGTTTTCCCAATTGTCTGTGCCGCTAAGCTGGAATTGGTAAAACGGCATCACCAACAGCCGCTGCCGCGCATCTTGCCAGAGCCAGCCCGTGCCCAAGCGGCCGTAGGCGCTGTCGTAGGCCGACTTGTTGCTCCAGTAATAATTGGTGCCGCTCACATCCAGCTGCACGCGCAGGTTGTGATGCCCGGCCAATGCCTGGTTTTTTGTCAAGCCCAGGCTGTAGGCTATGCCCACTGCATCTTCTGCGCGCTCTCGGCTGCAGCCGAACGGGCTGCAATGCGGCAGCGCCGCGTTGTTCACATTGTTATCAAATGAAGGGGAAAGCCCACCGCTCCACTGCCATTGCTGCTGTTTGGTGATATGGTTCAGATAATGTTGCACATTATTCTGCACCTCCGCCGGCACTTCCGGCTTGTTCTGCACTGTTTCAAATAGCTGCGCCGATTCGTGCCATTGCTTATCTTCTGCCAGCATCGCCGCCAAATCCAGGCGGATGCGTACATCCTGCGGCTCTTCTGCCACCAATTTCCGGTAAATTTGCACCGCGCGCGCGTAATCGCCCGTATATTTTGCCTGCATGCCTTGCGCACGACGCAGCAACACTGTGTCTGGCTGCGGTATTTGCGCATACAGCGAAGTCAAATCCGCCAGCAATTCCGGCTGTGGTGGGCTGTTTAACACCTGCACTAACATATGCGCCAATAATTGTGGCCGTGCTAGCAAATCCTGCTGTGTGAGCACTGGCGCAGCTTGCTGCCCATCTGTTACTGCAGGCATTTGCACATTATTTTCCAACTGCCGCAGCCATTGCTGCTGCCCTGTTTGTAAAAAACGTTTCTGATCCTGTTCTGGCGTGGTGTCTCCCCAGCTGTGTTGCGCAACACACAACGTAGAAATAATCAGAAACACACTCGTTTTCATCTGCATATATACAAATAATCTATTGAAAATAATGAGAATATGATAGATATGGTTTCGTTAAGTTTGGACATTTCATGCAAACAAAACAGTTTCCTTATCTACAAAAATGAGATATATTACCATTATTTTTAACAAAGGCAGGACTTATTAAGTAACTATGAAACACCTAATTTTATCTTTGTTTGTGGCTGCTGCGTTGGCAGGGTGTGCGGGTAACGGCGGGGTAACCATTCCCGATGGCACTGCACCTGTGCCTCCGCTCATGCCGGCTGATCCCAGCAAAATTCTCGGCCCGGCGACCAGTGGCGATACCCCTACCGTTTTCCAAACGGGCAGCGGCCAACTGCGTTATGTGTCGTGGAATCAGATGATGTTTGGTCAATCTTTCCCGACCGACAAGTTTATCTATCGCGCACCTGATGGTAAAGATTACGCTTTTGATGGGTTTACCAACCCGCCAAACTTTTCAGGCCGTTTTGTTCCCGACAAAACACAACCCACCAAAATTACCCCTCAATCCACCCCGGAAGGCAATAAATTATTGGTTTGCTGCGAGGGCTTCGATTCCAACCTGCCCGCCGGCTATTTGACTGCCACTCGCTACGGTGTTTGGATCGGCAATGGGCAAATCGATATGTTTGCCGGCGGTATTGCTGCGCCAGTGGCTGATATGCAGAAACGCAACGGTGCTACTGCGCCTACTGGTAAAGCCACTTATGAAGTATGGGCATTCCGTGTGAAAGATGGCTCGGTAACGGCTTCCACATACAATCCAGCAGACGCAAGCAAACGTTCCTTGCTGACTGTTAACTTCAACACCGGCAAAGTGGGCGGCACCATCAAAGGCAATGCGGATTTCGGCGCGGATATTAATTTCCGCGATGTTACTCTCAGTGGCAATACTTTCAGCGGCAGCGTTACCTCCGGTGGCGTTGATGGGCAAGTAAGTGGCGGCCTGTTCGGCAAAAAAGGATATTATGGGCCAGCGGGTACCGAAATTGGTGGGAAAATCACTTTCGGTAGCAACCAAAGTCTCAACAGCGTATTCGGCGGTTCAGTACCACAGCGCAGTTACCGTGATGAAAACTCCACTTCAAATGATTTAACCCCGCTTACTCCTTAATTTAATTTTCAGGTAGCCTTTTGCAGGGTATGTGTCAATTTGGCGCACACCCTGCAATATATTTGGCTAATTAATGAAATTGTTTTTCAGGTAGCCTTTATTATTTCAAACTTTTTAATAGAATCATGAAAACACATATCCATCAACACCGACCAAGTATTTTATTCTTGGCTTTGTGTAGCATCTTTTCCGCCCCGGTTTGGGCATCAGGCGAAACTGAGGACACCAGTTCTGCCCAATTGGAAACCATTGAAATCCAAGGCCGCAAACATACGCCGCGTCAGCTTGGACGTGAACGTATCCGACGGGAGCAGCTGGATAAAGAAATGGTGCAGGATATCCGCGATATGGTGCGTTATGACCCCGGTATCAGTGTGGCCGAAGGCGGCCGGGCCGGCTCCAACGGTTTCAGTATCCGGGGTGTGGATAAAGACCGTGTGGCCATTGTGGTGGACGGTCTTGATCAAGGCGAAAGCCGCTCTTCCTCTGCCTTCCAGGAGCTGTTTGGTGCATACGGCAATTTCAATGCCAACCGCAACGCCGCTGAGCTGGAGCACATGAGCGAAGTAACCATCAGCAAAGGCGCGGATTCCATCACGGCCGGCAGCGGTGCGTTGGGTGGTGCGGTGATTTACCGTACCAAGTCGCCGCGCGATTATGTGGATGAAGACAAGCCTTATTATGTTGGGATGAAAACCGGTTATCTGAGCCGCTCCGAACAATGGTTGGCCAGCATTACCGCTGCCGGTCGATTGGGCAAGTTTGACGCTTTGGTGGTTGGTACCGTGCGCAACGGACATGAAACCAAAAACTACAGCGAAGCCAAAGATGTAAATCTCAGCTTCAACAATAACTACCAATTCGGCAACACAAAATATAGCGGCGTGGCGCGCGGCATTCCCGACCCACAAAACACCGAAGACCATTCCGATTTATTCCGCCTCGGTTACCACTTCAACGACAGCAACTATCTGAGCGGCATTTACGAAACTACACGACAAGATCGGGAAACAGATGAATTATCTAATCTTTTTGGCGCTTATGACAGCACTAGCTACCGCTACCGCCGCGATGTTGCCTACCGCCGCCGCGTTGGCCTAGAATATGAAAACCTACTGGACTGGGGGCCGTGGAATAAGCTGACCGTAAGCCTCGACCGGCAAAAAATCCGCATGACCACCATGACTTGGGATATTCCCACTCAAGATTACATCCGCCGAATGGGACGCAGTGCCGAAAACTACTTTATCCGCCGTAGTCTGAATTACGAAACCAACCAATTCAAAGTGGCCGCCGAAAAACATCTCGATTTTGGCAAAAATGTATTGTGGGATACGGCATATGGCGTGGGTGGATCTCACAAACGCAATACTAACAGTAACACCAGTTATTGGACTTTCGTTTTCTATCCCGATCGTCTGGCTTCCGACCGCGATGAAAAAGAATTTTTGGTCAGCACCCAATCCAATAACTACAATCTTTATTGGAACAACACTCTGCGCTTTAACGAACGCTTCAAGCTGAATCTCGGTGTGCGCTACGACCACACCAAAATGCACACTTTGGATACGGAAAGCTTCAACCCCGATGTAAAAGGCCAGCTCGAAGCCAAGGGTATTTGGAACCAACAAGCACGCTTTAGCTCGCCCAGTTATGTGGCTGCGCTGGATTGGAATATCAGTCCGTCTGTAACCCTGCAGAGTAAATACAGTACCGGTTTCCGCGCGCCCACCACCGATGAAATGTGGTTCTACTTTCCCAACACCTTGTTTTATGTTGAGCCCAATCCGAATCTGAAAGCGGAACGCTCCAAAAATGTTGAGCTGGGCATAGATGTGCACGGCAATTGGGGGCATGTACGCCTTTCTGGCTACCGCACCCGTTACACCGATTTCATCGATTTTGTACATCGTGGTTACAGAGAGGTTATGACTTGGAACTATACCAACAAAACCTTGAGCAACCGCGAATATGCCGACGTTTACCAGAACGTAAACCGTTCCCAAGCCGAAATTAAAGGTTTGGAGCTGAAAGCACGCTGGAATCTCGACAGCATCGGCCTGCCGGCCGGCATGTATACTACGTTGGCCGCCAATTACACCAAAGGCGAAGCTGACGGACGTATTCCAATTAATGCTATCCAGCCGTTTAACGGTGTTATCGGTTTCGGCTACCAGCAGCCTGACAGTCGTTGGGGTGTGGATTTGAATATCAGCTATTTCGCGCGCAAAAAACCAGAAGACACTATCGCCTCCTATGACGATACTGGCCGCACTTTCCCTTTTGTCCGCCACAGCAGCAACATCTGGCTGGCCGATCTGACTGCGAATTACCAGTTCAGAAAACACATTACTATACGTGGCGGCATCTACAACCTGTTTAACCGCCGCTACTATACCTGGGAAACCCTGCGCAGCATCCGCGAATTCGGCACCGTAAACCGTGTGAACAACCAAACCCATGCAGGTATCGAACGCTTCAGCGCCCCGGGCCGCAATTTCAGCCTTGTTATTGAAGCTAAGTTTTAAATCCTTGCCGATGGCAGAAACTCCGCTTCCTTGCGGAGGCTTCGTTTTAATTGCGTTGAAGCTCACACTTTCAGGTAGTCGCTGCACTTCTTGGGAGGTTACCTGGAATTACGTTGGCTACACACTTTAAAAAAGGAAAACAAACCATGCAAGATATCCCTTTCAAGCAATACCTGAAAGAAAACTGCCGCACCACCCACGACAGCGTGGACGAGCTGGTGATGTCGGTTAAACCTTTCGACAACACCGAAAACTACATCCGCTTTCTGCAGCTGCAAGCCGTGTTCCACAAAATTGTGGACGACATCTACAAAAACCCGCAGCTCAACGAAAAAATCACCGGCCTGGCCGAGCTTGCCCGCTACGATGATGTAATCCTCGATCTGCAAGACCTGAACGCTGCCGAAAAAGCCGTTTCCCTGCCCATTCCCAAACCCGAAGGCGCAGAAGCATTGGGCTGGCTCTATTGTGCCGAAGGCTCCAACGTGGGCGCCGCCTTCTTGTTTAAAGATGCGCAAAACAACCTTGGCTACAACGCCGAACACGGTGCCCGCCACCTCGGCCCGCACGCCGATGGCAGGGGCAAACATTGGCGCCGTTTTGCCGAGCAGCTGAACAATCTGGGCATTTCCGACAGTGAACGCGAACAAGCCCTGCAAGGCGCGCTCACCGCTTTTGCCTTCTACAAAAAACTGCTGCGCGAAATCTTCGAATTGCCCGAAGCCGCGTAAGGCTTGATAGCCGTTTTCGGCATAACAAAAGGCTACCTGAAACTTTAGCTTTGCAGAAACTTCTCTGCATTACGTTTTCAGGTAGCCTTTTTTAATAATGGTAGTTACAGCCGAAGTACTTATTTCTTGATACCAAGCGCTCCAACGCTGTATGTAGGAGTAAGTGCTTCAGCTATATGGGATCAAACTGCGGACATCATCTCATGCCAGATTGTTTGAGCTGCTCGTAGCCGCCACGGTTTTGTACGTTGGTGTAACCCATGCTTTCCAGCACTTGTTTGGCGGTTTCGGCACGGCGGCCGCTACGGCAGTAGAGGTTGATGGGGGTATTTTTATTGGGAACGTGGTCGGCAATCTGTTGGCCGATTTGGTCGTGCGGAATGTTTTTGGCGTTTTCCAGATGGCCTGCGGCATATTCCTCGGGCGTGCGCACGTCGATCCACACGGCTTCTTGGCGGGCGGGGGCGTGGCGCGGTTGGCTCTGTTGTTGGGCAGGCTTGCGGCTGTGCTGGCCGTGGGCGGAAGCGGCAACGGGCAGGGCGGTCAACAGGGCGATGGCGGCTAGAGAGAGGGTTTTCTTCATGATGTACCTTTCTTGATGGCGGGGGAGTTTTTCAGGTAGCCTGTTATTCATTAAAGGCTACCTGAAAACCGGTTTAGGCTTCGCGGGCGTCTTCCACGGCTTCGAGGGCGCGCAGGGAATAGATGTAGGCAGCGCCGGCGTTGAGAGAGATGGCAGTGGCGAGTGCACCGGCCACTTCGCTTTCGGTGGCACCGGCTTTCACAGCGGCTTGGGCGTGCACGGCAATGCAGCTTTCGCAGTGGGTGGTAACGGCCACAGCCAGGGCGATGAGTTCGCGGGTTTTGGCATCCAGCGCTTCGGCTGCGGCAGCGCTTTCGAGGGCGGCATAGCCGGCCAGCATTTTGGGGTGGTCTTTGCCGAGTTTGGTAAAGGATTGTTTAACGTGGGTAGCGTGTTTTTTCCAATCTAAAAACATGATGTTATCCTTAGCAATAAACTCAAATGAAATTTGAACGGATAGCTTTTATCGAAACTGCCTGATGCGGCGTATGATGGCATAAGTTTTAGAGCAAGAATTGACTGATCGTCTCATTCTTTTGACTGCGTGCTATAGCTGAAACAATTATTTTTTTCCTACAAGGCGACGAGCCATGAACGGTAAAAGTACGGCAAGGCGAGCCAACGCTGTATGAAGGAATAAGTGTTTTAGCGATATATTTCCGCCATTGGCCAATAAGGAGAATGAAAATGGATGTGTTAGACAAATTAATTTATCTGGCATGGCTGCGTGGTCGGATTGATGTGTGCTGCCGGCTGGGCGGTGGATTTCACTTGGTACACGAAACCGAGCCGGAAACAGCGCGGCTGCATTGGGTGGTGTCGGGTAGCGGCTGGCTGCGGGTAGGTGACGGGCAAGCAGTGGCTTTGCATACGGGCGATGCGGTACTGCTTCCCTATGATACGGCACACAGTATTACCGACAGTTTGGAAGGTTTGGCGCAACCAGCGGGCAAGCCGCAGCTTCACGGAAACGGAGTGTTGGCAGTGAAAGACTGCGGCGGCAACCGCTTGCAACTGTTGTGCGGCCAATACCGCTATACGCGCCATGCAGCGCTGTGGCTGGGTATGCCGGAATACCTGCTTTTACCGCTACCGGAAATGCGGCAAACGGCATCGATGATGCTGGATGAGGCGGAAAGGCTGCGCTATGGTAGCGGTACGGTGGTGAACGCGCTCTCGCAGGTGATGCTGGTGGCCGTGCTGCGACGCTATCGGCAGCAGAGCAGTGCCCCATCTTTTTTGTCGCAGCTGGAAGACCCACGTCTAAGCGGGCTGTTGCAGGCGGTGTTGCTCGCGCCGCAGGATGAGTGGCCAATTGCACGGATGGCGGAAATGGCGAAACTTTCGCGGGCACAGCTGATGCGTTTGTTTAAATCGGTAACCGGGGTGAGTCCGCACCGCTTTGTGCTGTCTATCCGCTTGCAGCAGGCGGCAGTGCAGCTGGCGGCAAGTGCGGATACGATTTTGCGCATTGCGTTGGAAAACGGCTTTGTGTCGGAATCGCATTTCAACCGCGCGTTTAAACAGTATTTCGGGCAAACACCGAAGCAATACCGCGTACAGCAGCTGGAAGAGGCAGAGAAGGCTGTAGCTTGAGAATAGTGAGAATAGTGTTTTAATTAATGAAGGCTACCTGAAAACATGCGCTGTGTTCGCTGTGCTTTCAGGTAGCCTTTAGTTGCATATGGCGGTATCTGGTTTTACCTATTCCAGATAAAAGGCTACCTGGAACTTTCAGGTAGCCTTTTGTGTGTATCAGAAATTAGAACAGGCGTTGGCGGCGGCGGCTGATTTCAAAGCCGTGGTTTTGGCTGTTGGTGCAGGTCATGCCACTGGTGCGGCTGGTGCACTGCCAGCCGTCGCCGCGCAGGGTTTGGCCGTAGGGCAGCACGCGGCTGTCGGGGCTAGCGAGGCTATCGCCAACGCAGCCCATTTGGGTGCGGCCGGTGCGGGAGATGGAGAAATTGCCGCCCCAATCGAGTTTACAATCACGCGGTTTGGGCCGGATGGGGCGGTCGGGCTGGGGAATCTGGCATTCCACTACGCCGGGGGAGTGGTCGTACATGCAGTTGATGTTGCCGCTGGGGCTGCGGAAAAGTTTGATGTCGGCATGGGCGGTGCCAGCGGCGAGCAGGATGGCTGCGGCGGTAAGGGGGAGGGTACGCATGATGTTACTCCTTATATAGAGAGTGGTTATAAAAGTGATTGGTAAACAGATAGTTAGAAGCGGTACAGGCTGTCTGGACTGATTTGGAAGCCGTGGCCTTCGGTATTGGTGCAACTTAGACTGCCGGATTGGGCAGTACATTGCCAGCCAGGTTGGTTAAAGAGTTTGAAGGGCTGGTTGTCGGGGAGGGCATAGCTGCCTGCTTGGAATTTGGCGTAGTTGTGGTGGTTGCAGTTGAGGTGGGCGGGGCCTTTTGCAAATAGGGAGATATTGCCGCTCCATTGGCCGTTCCAAGTTCCGAAGGGGCAGTCTTGAGGTTCGCGTTCTACAGGAATGGGTTTGGTAGGCGGGGGAATTTCGCAGGTGAGTTGGGGGGCGTAGCCACCGTATCGGCAGGTGATTTGGCCATCTACACTGTGGAAGAATGCCACTCTGGCATGGGTGCCGGCGGCGGCGAGTAGGATGGCTGCGGCTGCTATGGGTAAGGTACGCATGGTGTTGCTCTATTAGAGTGGTTGGGAAAGGAGAATTGTATCTCAAAGTTGGATGTTTTTTAGCTTTGTAAAAACTAGTTTTAGCTTCTTTAAATAATTTCTCAGAAACTCTACTTCCTTCGAAAAGCTTGTTTCAGATAGCCTTTTGCTGCATTCTAAAGAGGCTACCTGAAAAATATTTCAGGGTTTCACAGCACGGCTTGCGGATAGGCGCCGATGATTTTTACGAAGGCGGCGCATTCGGCAAGGGCTTCGAGGGCGGGCTGGATTTGGGGGCTGTCGGCGTGGCCTTCGATGTCAATAAAGAAGAGGTAGTCCCACAGGCCGGCGCGGCTGGGGCGGCTTTCGAGCTTGGTCATGGAGATGCCGTGCTCGGAGAAGGGTTGGAGCAGGCGGTGCACGGTGCCGGGGCGGTTGGGGGCGGAGACGATGAGGGAGGTTTTGTCGCGGCCAGAGGGCCGGGTGCGGCTGTGGCCGAAGATGAGGAAGCGGGTGTTGTTGTTGGGCTCGTCTTCGATGTTGGCGGCGAGTTTGGCCAGGTGGTAGTGCTCGGCGGCGGTCTGGCCGGCAATGGCGGCGGCTTGCGGTTCGGCGGCGGCGAGGCGGGCGGCTTCGGCGTTGCTGGCCACGGAAATGCGGGTGGCGTGTGGCAGGTGGTGGTTGAGCCATTCGTGGCATTGGACCAGCGCTTGGGTGTGGGCATACACTTTTTCCGGCTGAGGGCTGCCGCCGGGTTGCTGCAATAAATGGTGCTGGATACGCAGGAGCACTTCGCCGCAGGCACGCAGGGGGGTGGAAACCATGAGGTCGAGGGTGCGCCCGACCAGGCCTTCGGTGGAGTTTTCCACAGGGGCAACGGCGTAGTCGGCCTGGCGGGTTTCCACGAGGCAGAAGCATTCGTCGATGGAGGGGCAGGGCTGGGTGCGGGCGGCGTGGCCGAAGTGCTTCACGGCGGCTTGCTGGGTAAATGTGGCTTCGGGGCCGAGGTAGGCGATGGTGAGCGGGCGTTCTACGGCGAGGCATTCGCTCATGATTTCGCGGAACAGGCGGGCAACAGCTTCGTCGGACAGGATGCCGGCGGCGGTTTGGTTCAGGCTTCGAATGCGCTGCAACACTTGGGATTCACGCTCGGGGCGGTAGACGGTGCCGGTGCCTTTGAGCTCGCCAATGGCGCGGGCGTGGGCGGCGCGTTGATTGAGCAGGCTGAGGATTTCGGCGTCGATGGCGTTGATGGCCTGGCGGTGGGGGGCGAGGGATTGGTCGGGCATGGCACGGCCTTTGTGCGGGTTGGGGATGGGTTGATTGTATAGCAGATTAGCGTCCTTTTGATACAGGCCGCAGCGGAAGTGAAGTGGGCTTGCTATGGCGCAGAAAAACGGGGCGTTGGTGTGGGCTGAATGTTTTCAGGTAGTCTTGGAGCGGGCGGGAGGCTACCTGAAAAGCATTGCGGGAAAAGTTGGGCAAAGGCTGCCTAAGGCTGATACAAAACGTTTATAATCCCGCATTTTCAGGTAGCCTTTGTTGCCAAGGGCTGCTGCTTCAACCTAAAGATTAAAGAAATTCAACTGAAACATGGACAAACTGAAAATTACCGGCAACGGCCCATTGCACGGCGAAATTGTGATTTCCGGCGCTAAAAATGCTGCCTTGCCGCTGATGTGCGCCGGGCTTTTAACTGAAGACATTCTGCATTTGACCAACGTGCCGATGCTGGCCGATGTGAAAACCACGCACAAACTCTTGCAAGGCATGGGCGCGGAGGTGGAAAGCGACGGTGTGAGCGAATTCAAAATCAACGGCGGCACGGTAAACAATACTTGCGCGCCGTATGAGTTGGTGAAAACCATGCGTGCTTCCATTTTGGTGCTCGGCCCCACGCTGGCGCGTTTCGGCGAGGCGGAAGTAAGCCTGCCCGGCGGCTGCGCCATCGGCTCGCGGCCGGTAGACCAGCACTTGAAAGGGCTGGAAACCATGGGCGCGGAAATTGTGATCGAGCACGGTTATGTGAAGGCACGCGGCAAGCTCAAAGGCGCGCGTGTGGTGATGGATATGGTTACCGTGGGCGGCACGGAAAACCTGCTGATGGCAGCCACGCTGGCTGAAGGCACCACCGTGCTGGAAAACTGCGCAGTGGAGCCGGAAGTGGTGGATTTGGCCGAATGCCTGGTGAAGATGGGCGCGAAAATCAGCGGCATCGGCACGCCCTCCATGACCGTCGAAGGAGTGGAAAAACTGCACGGCTGTACTCACAGCGTGGTGCCCGACCGCATCGAAGCCGGCACTTTCCTCTGCGCCGTAGCCATGACCGGCGGGCAGGTACGCCTGAAAAATGCCGCGCCCAAAACCATGGAAGCGGTATTGGACAAGTTGGTGGAAGCAGGGGCGGAAATCCAAACCGGCGAAAATTGGATTGACATTAAAATGACGCAGCGTCCGAAAGCTGTAGACGTGCGCACCGTGCCGCATCCGGGCTTTCCCACCGATATGCAGGCGCAGTTTATGGCGATGAACGCGGTGGCCGATGGCAGCAGCCGGATGGTGGAAACCATTTTTGAAAACCGCTTCATGCATGTGCCCGAGCTCAACCGTATGGGTGCACATATCAGCGCCGAGGGCAACACCGCGCTGGTGAAAGGTGTGGAGCAACTTTCCGGCGCCGCAGTGATGGCTACCGACCTACGCGCTTCGGCCAGCCTGGTGATTGCCGGCCTGGTGGCCGATGGCGACACCATCGTGGAGCGCATCTATCACTTGGATCGCGGCTACGAGCATATTGAAGAGAAGCTGAGCAAAGTGGGCGCGAAAATCGAACGTTTGAAACAGTAGTCAATTCGACAGTAAAGGCTACCTGAAAAACCAACCGTAGGGGTTTCAGGTAGCCTCAAGCATCAGGAAGAAAAAACAGCCCGATATTCGGGCTGTTCTTTAAATATTTGCCGGTTTGGATTATCGGCAGGACAAGCCCAAGATGGTGGGCGGGTTGCCGTTGGACAGTTTGATGCGGCAAGTAGTGCCGGAAGTGCCGGATACCACGGCATAGCGTGCACCGCCTTCGTTGCGGGTGCTGATATTCATCGGCTCTTTCACGCCCATGGATTTGGATGTTTGCGCCAAGTTTTGCACCAATTCAGACGGCAGGCCGGAAGAGTCGTTGCCGATTTTTACACCGTCGGCCCATGCGGACGCAATCGGCAACAAGGCCAGCATCAGAATAGTTAATTTGCGTTGCATAGTTAGTTCTCCTGTGAAAAATGGCTACCGTTGCCGGTAGCTGTGGAAACACTCTACTATATCGGAGTAAGGGTTGACAATGATTATGCCGCTTTTTACCTACGGCAGTGTCGGTAAGTGTCGCATTTTGTGGGCAAGTAATCTAATGGCTTTAAATAAATTTCTTTATAAATTAGCCTATTAGTGGGCTAATTTGTTGCCTGATGTGAAGCGGTCGATAGCCAAGCGCGTACTGCCGATTAAATATTTTCAATGGATTGCCACACATGAACCGAAACAATTCCCCCCTGCCTGCCTACTGGCCGCCGTTTTGGCTGCGTGGCGGGCATTTGCAGAGCATTTGGCCGAAACTGGTGCGCATTGGTAGCCCGGCCTATCGGCGTGAGCTTTTGCCCGACAGCCTGGGCGCTACCGAAGTGGCCTACGATTTTGTGGATGGCAAACGCCCCGATGCCCCGCTATTGATGCTGTTTCACGGGCTGGAAGGCAGCAGCGCCAGCCATTATGCCCGCGCCCTGATGTTTGCCGCGCAACGGCACGGCTGGCACGGTGTGGTGGCGCATTTCCGCAGCTGCGGCGAAGTGGAAAACCGCGCGTCTGTGTTTTATCACTCCGGCGACAGCGCCGAAGTCGCGCACATGTTGCAATTAATGCACTCGCGCTACCCGCGCATCTGCGCCGTCGGTATTTCCTTGGGCGGCAACGCATTGGCCAAATACCTGGCCGAGCAGGGCAACCGTGCCATTCCGCAGGCTGCAGCCGTGGTGAGCGCGCCGTTAGATTTAACCGCCGCCTCGCATCGGCTGGAGCAGGGCTTGAGCAAAATGTTGTATGCACCTTATTTCCTGCGTTCGCTGTTGCCTAAAGCTGCTGCTTGCGCCGCCCGTTTTCCGCATATTGATGCCGCTGCCGTGCAAGCCGCCGCCAGCCTCACCGATTTCGACAACAGCTTCACCGCCCCCTTACACGGCTTTGCCGATGCCACCGACTACTACCGCCGATCCAGCGCCAAACCCCTGTTGCGCCAAATCGCCGTACCTACCCTGATTTTAAATGCGCTGAACGACCCCTTCATTCCTGCCGAATCACTGCCGCAGGCGGGCGATGTGTCGCCAGCCGTTACCCTGTTGCAGCCCGAATACGGCGGCCACGCCGGCTTTCCCGGCACGGCTGATTTAGATTGGCTACCGGATACCGTGTTGCGTTATTTCGATGGCGTGGCAGTAAAGGCTACCTGAAAAGGTAGGAAGATTTTTCAGGTAGCCTCTAATCAGAGTTGAAAGGAAACATCATGACCATTACCCAAAACTATCTCGCCGGTTTGCAGCAAGCCTACGTCCAATGCGGCGGTACAGACGAGTAGGCACACTTTGTCGACATCAAGCACGGTATCGCCCCTGAAGATGTCCATACTTTGCAAGTCACCTATCCGCAAACGTCTGCCTCCCCCTGCTTGAGCTGCTCGCTTTCGCCGACGGCACCTACTGGCGCGAATACCAAGGCGAAACAGTCAGCTTGTTTCTGCTCGGCTCTGATATTATGGAATATCCCTACTATCTGTTCTCCGCCTGGCAGATGCTGGAAAGCAAAAGTCCACAATATTTGTCCGACTACATCAACCGAGTCTACCCTGCTGAAGAAGTGGCCGTGGATGACCGTATCACCCGCGATGCAGCCAATGCCTGCTGGCTACATTTCTCCGACTGCATGAACAACGGAGGCACCTCGCAGATGTTTATCGATCTCACCCCATCGGCATCCGGCAAGGGTGGGCAAATCGTTCGCTACCTGCATGATCCCGACGAGCTGGAAGTGATTGCCGACAGTTTCGATGAATATCTGCTTGCCTTAATTGAAGATAGATACGATTTTATTCATTAAAGACGATTTTTAAGTAGAGTTAATAGATACCGTGGTAAAGAGGCTACCTGAAAACCGATATTCTCAGGTAGTCTTGATTTAATAAACTGCTACAATCAGCCAGCCGACGCAGTCGAAAGCGCGTATAATGCCTGCCGTTTGAATTTTCCAACCATGAAGAGAGGCTGCCATGACTATCCGCTACAAGCGTGTTTTATTGAAACTTTCCGGCGAGGCATTGATGGGTAACGATGCCTTTGGCATCAATCGTGCCACGATTATGGGCATTGTCGGGCAGATTGTGGAAATCGCCAAAATGGGCGTGGAAGTGGGTGTGGTGGTGGGCGGCGGCAACCTGTTTCGCGGTGTGGCCGCACAAGCCAGCGATATGGACCGTGCCACTGCCGATTACATGGGCATGCTTGCCACCGTGATGAACGCGTTGGCTTTGAAAGATGCGTTTGAAAGCCTTGGCCAGTCTGCGCGCGTACAATCAGCGCTTTCCATGCAGCAGATTGTCGAAACCTATGCCCGCCCCAAAGCCATCCAATATCTGGAAGAAGGTAAAGTGATGATTTTTGCCGCTGGCACGGGCAACCCCTTCTTCACCACCGACACCGCTGCCGCGCTGCGTGGTGCAGAAATGAACTGCGACATCATGCTCAAGGCCACCAATGTGGACGGCGTGTACACCGCCGACCCGAAAAAAGATGCTTCGGCCACGCGCTATCAAGACATCACGTTTGACGAAGCCATCGTGAAAAACCTGAAAGTGATGGATGCTACTGCCTTGGCGCTGTGCCGCGAGCGCAAACTGAACATCGTGGTGTTCGGCATCGCCAAAGAAGGCGCGCTCAAACGGGTGGTGCTGGGCGAAGACGAAGGCACTTTGGTGCATATTTGATTGAATTGGTAAGATTGCAGGCCGCTTCCTAATTAGGAGGCGGCCTGATGTTTTGGGTTTCAGGTAGCCTGCTATAAAATCCGCCCAACCCAAATTTGGCCTCCACAGAAGCTCAGCTTCCTTTGGCAATCTTGTTTCGGCTAGCCTTTCGTGCCGCAGAAAAAATGCCCGTTGCAACAACGGGCGTTGGTGTGTTGGGCAAGCCTGCTTATTTTTGCAGCAACACGCGCAGCATCCAGGCGGTTTTCTCGTGGGTTTGCATGCGGGTGGTGAGCAGATCGGCAGTGGGCTCGTCGTTGGCTTGGTCCACAGCGGGAAACAGCTCGCGGCAGGTGCGGATCACGGTTTCCTGTCCTTCCACCAGTTCGCGGATCATGGCAAGGGCATCGTTGCTGCTTTGGCCATCGGGGATAGACGTGAGTTTGGCGAATTCGCTGTAGGAACCCGGCGCTTTGAAGCCAAGTGCGCGGATGCGTTCGGCAATTTCGTCCACGGCCAGCGCCAGCTCGTTGTATTGCTCTTCAAACATGGTGTGCAGGCTGTGGAACATCGGGCCTTCCACGTTCCAGTGGTAGTTGTGGGTTTTCAGATAGAGGGTGTAGGTGTCGGCCAGCACTTTAGACAGGCCTTGGGCGATGGTTTGGCGTTGGGTTTCGTTGATACCGATGTTGATGCTCATGATGGCTCCTTATTAAACAGAGTTGGGAAAAAGAATTACTGTTTGATTGGTAGCCATTGTAGTGCTGAGTATTTTATTTTTACAATTAAAAATTACTTTTCGATTGATTTTTTTATTTTAATTAATACCCAAGAGAAGGCTACCTGAAAGGTTTCAGGTAGCCTTATATTATGTTCTGATATGTTTGAAAGATTGGCTATAAAAGGTGAGCGTGGGCATTTGCTGTTGTTTTAGCGTAGCACTTCCTGTTCGAGCGAATCGTTGCGGGTTTGCAGGCGCATGCCGTGCTGGCCGACGCTCCAGCATTGGGCATTGGCGCTGCGGCTGCACAGGCGCTTGCCATCGCTATACCATTCTTGATTGCGGTTGCCAGTGCAGGGTTCGAGGGTGATGCTGCTGCCGGTTTGGGTGAGGCATTGGCTATTTTGGCGGATGGTGCCGTTGCGGACGATACGTTCGAAATATTGATTGGGTGCGTTGCGGCAGGGGCGAAGGGTGAGGGTGCGGTTGTGGACGGTGATGCATTCGCTGCCGATACGCATGGTGTTGCCATCGGGGAGCTTGGATTCAGATTGTTTTTCGCGAGCAAAAGCAGTGCTGCTCGGGGCTTTTGTGTGGAGTTTGGGTGCATTGGGCGGGATGGGGCGCACGGGGCAATAGGGCAGAGGGCAGGCAGTGAGGAGGAGGGAGGAGAGCAGGATGAGGCGGCGCATGGGGTGATCCTCGTGGGTTCAGGTAGCTTTTTATATAGTGAGGCTGGGAATATGGCATAATTTGCTGCTGTGGAATTTAGCAAATGCTGGCTTGATAGGAAAGTGGTTTGTGTAGTTTTGTATAGCGGTTTGGTGTTGTTGTGGGCGGGGTTTGTCTGTTTGTGCGGCGAGGTGTTAAGCCGGATGCAGATGCAGTATTATCAGGCCGGAGAGCAGGCGGGTGCGCTGTTTATGGTGGTGGTGCACCCGGTAGCCGGAAAACCTTGCCGCAGCGGGCAAAGCAAGGTAGTATCCCGCCCGTTATGCACTATTGCCGTGGCAGCCGGAAGGCTACCTGAAAACATTTCAATTAAGGAAACCCTATGATCAAAGAAATCCAAACCTCAGCCGAAACCAAGATGCAGCGTTCGGTGGAAGTGCTGCGCGAAAACTTAGCCAAAGTGCGCACCGGCCGCGCTCACACCGGCTTGCTCGATCAGGTGGAAGTGGAATACTACGGCAGCATGGTGCCGGTGAGCCAGGTGGCCAACGTAACCCTGCTTGACGCGCGCACCATCAGCGTGAAGCCCTATGAGAGCAATATGGCTGCCGCAGTGGAAAAAGCTATCCGCGATTCCAACCTCGGCCTGAATCCTGCTTCTATGGGCGACCTCATCCGCGTGCCGATGCCGATGCTCACCGAAGAGCGCCGCAAAGACCTGATTAAAGTAGTGCGCGGCGAAGCTGAAGATGGTCGCGTGTCTATCCGCAACGTGCGCCGCGATGCCAACGACCACATCAAAAAATTGCTGAAAGATAAAGAAGTGTCGGAAGACGATGCCCGCCGCGGCGAAGAGCAGATCCAGAAGCTTACCGACAAATACATCGCCGAAGTAGATAAGCTGCTGGAGCATAAAGAAGAAGATTTGATGGTGGTGTAAACCATCCGAGCGATACGGCGGCACGGGCTGATATATTTGCCCGTGCCGCCTCAGGCTACCTGAAACCTGCCTAGCCCGAGGAAAGCATATGAGCAGCAGCACCCAAAGCATCCCTGAACGCACCAATATCCCACGCCATGTTTGCGTGATTATGGACGGCAACGGCCGTTGGGCGAAAAAACGCTTGCTGCCGCGCGTGATGGGGCACAAACGCGGCCTCACCGCCCTGGAAAACCTAGCCGCCCGCTGCGCCGAGCTCGGCGTGGAATACCTCACCGTATTCGCCTTTTCCACCGAAAACTGGCGCCGCCCCGAAGACGAAGTTTCCTTTTTAATGAAACTGTTTTTGCAGGCGCTAGACGGGAAGGTGGCCAAAATGCATCAAAACAACCTGCGGCTCAAAGTGATCGGTAACCGCAGCCGCTTCCCCGCCGCGATTGTGGCCGGCATTGAAGCCGCCGAACGGCTTACTGCCGACAACACCGGCCTCACGCTCACCGTGGCTGCTGACTACGGCGGCCGCTGGGATATCCTGCAAGCTGCCAACCGGCTGATTGCCGAAGGCAAAAGCGAAATCACCGAAGACGACCTCTCTCAGCGCCTTTCCTTGGCCGAAGCCCCCGAACCCGACCTGTTTATCCGCACCGGCGGCGAAACCCGCATCAGCAACTTCATGCTCTGGCAAATGGCCTATGCCGAGTTTTATTTCACCGACGCGCTGTGGCCGGATTTCGACGCTGCCGAGTTCGACCGCGCCATTTCTTCCTTCCGGGTGCGCGAACGCCGTTTCGGCCGCACCAGCGAACAACTGCCACCGGAACAGCAGCGCGATTGAGTAGTTGGTTTTCAATTGGGTAGTGCGGCGATGGGCGGATGCCTGTTGCCGCTTTATTTTAGCGCTACAACTCAAGCTCATACTATGAACTATAGTGAATTCTCCATCCACATCGAAAACCTCCGCCAATCATTCGCCAACCGCGATCTCGAAGACTATCTCCTGGCGCTCTATGCCCTGTTGCAAAGCCAACAGGATGCCGTTTGCACTCCCACCCTCTGCCTCAGCCTGCTGCAAGAAGCCTTTACTGCCCCGCCTGCACCGTTTAACGAACAATGGCTGCTCATCCGCCAGATGCCCGATGAGCAGCTGAAAACAAGCGATCCGTGGCAATACGCCTGCGCCGTGATTATTTTTCAGGTAGCCGAGTTGCAGCGCATGCGTGGCCAAGAGCTGCAAAATGAATTGCGCCATTACGGCATCACCTCCGAAACCGGCTATAGCTGGTACAACTTCGACCCGCTCACCCTTTTGGAATGCGGCGCGCAGGGGTTGGAAGATAGTTTGGGGGAAGAAGCGGTTGTGGCAGATGATTGGTCGCTGTTGGGCGATTTGTTGGACTTAGGGCGTTATTACGAATAAGTAGCACGAAAGGCTACCTGAAATTTTCAGGTAGCCTTTACTTTGGACAGCCAAAACCGTTTGCGCTAAAATGCCGCGTTTTCCGTTTTCCCTGATTTGACTGAAAGAGATATAAATTATGAAAACCGCACAAGAATTGCGCGCCGGCAACGTATTCATGGTGGGCAGCGAGCCGATGGTGGTACAGAAAACCGAATACATCAAAGGCGGCCGCTCCTCTGCCAAAGTGAGCATGAAGCTGAAAAACCTGCTCACCGGCGCAAACAGCGAAACCATCGTGAAAGCCGACGACAAATTCGACGTTATCCAGCTCGACCGCAAACAATGCACCTACAGCTATTTTGCTGATCCGATGTATGTATTCATGGATGAAGAGTTCAACCAATACGAAGTTGAAGGCGAAAACATCGGCGACAACCTGAAATTCATCGTAGACGGCATGGAAGACATGTGCGAAGTAACCTTCTACGAAGGCAACCCGATTTCCGTGGAATTGCCCACCATCATCGTGCGCGAAGTGGAATACACCGAGCCCGCCGTTAAAGGCGACACTTCCGGTAAAGTGATGAAACCCGCACGCCTCGTGGGTGGTACCGAAATCCAAGTGATGGCCTATATTGAAAACGGCGACAAAGTGGAAATCGACTCCCGTACCGGCGAATTCCGCAAACGCGCCTAATTGCCGAATCTGGCCGGTATAGCTCAGTTGGTAGAGCAGCGCATTCGTAATGCGAAGGTCGGGGGTTCAACTCCCTTTACCGGCACCAATCCAAGCCCCGCTTTTCGCGGGGCTTTTTGCTGAGCGGGTTTCAGGTAGCCTATATGCTTTACTTCTTCAAGCGCAATATTTCGCGCAGGGTGCCGTCGTATAGCCAAATCATGGCGCATAGGGCATACAGGCAGGCAGATGCGGGGGCATTGCCGCTGCGCATCATTTCGAGTGCTACCGGATCGCGCCACGACCAATACAGCCAGTAGATGCCATCGACGGAAAACCACATGCCAAACAATGCCAGCGGCAGGTATTTCCACTGCCGGCGTGCCAGTATGCGTGAGTTGGTGGGGGCGGAAAAAGTAGGTGCTGAAGGCCATCGGGAAACTGATGGGGGTGTCCCAGTAGGGCGCGGGCAGGAGGTAGGAGCTGGCAATAAAGATGGCGATGCCGCAGGCACGAAAAAACAGCTTTCAGGGGCGGAGGTAGTCGTGAAAGGATTTATGAAGGGTATGTTCAGGTAGCTTGGGGGTGTTATATTTACTGGAAAATTGGTTTAAGTAGGATTAATAGCTGTTCCAATCGAACATGAAACAAGGCGGGCTCCCTATTTGGAGACGGTTGTTTATTTGCTTGAGGATGAGACTGAATAGGTGGATAATTTAACCACATCGGAAGCAAAGGTAGCCCCTGGCTGGGAAATGAGATTACCTGAAAAATTTCTTGATTTTAGTGTATTGATAAGTAATAATAAAAGATATCAAGTTTGATTTAGGTTAAGAGAAGCACTATTGGTTAGAGTTTTCTGCCCAAAACGGCATGAAGAATGCCATTCTTTAATGGTGAATTCTAATTTGTAACGTTGTTTTATTTATTTATATTAAACAGGAGGTTATTATGGCTTCAGCAATAGAGCGTCCGGCTGCTTGGACAGGCTTTGTTAGCGGTGATTGGGAAAATAGCATTGATGTACGCGATTTCATCCAAAAAAACTACACGCCTTATGAAGGCGATGGTAGCTTTTTAGCGCCGGCCACCAATGCCACTACCAAGCTGTGGGCGGAGGTGATGGAAGGCATCAAGGTGGAAAATAAAACCCACGCTCCGTATAAAATTGATGCGCAAGTTGTTTCCGGCATCACCAGCCACGCGCCCGGCTATATCGACAAAGACTTGGAAACCATTGTCGGCCTGCAAACCGATGAGCCGCTGAAACGCTCCATCATGCCTTTCGGCGGTCTGAAGATGGTGAAAGATTCCTGTAAGATTTATGGTGTGGAGCTAAATCCCGAAGTGGAAGAAATCTTCACTAAATATCGTAAAACCCACAACCAAGGCGTGTTTGATGTGTACACGCCCGACATCCGCCGTTGTCGGAAATCAGGCGTTTTAACTGGTTTGCCCGATGCCTACGGCCGTGGCCGCATTATCGGCGACTACCGCCGTGTGGCCCTTTACGGTATCGACCGCCTGATGGAAGACAAAACCGAACAGTATCATTCTTTACAAGCCGATTTGGAATCTGGCAAAAACTTGGAAAGCGTTATTCGCCTGCGCGAAGAAATCAACGAGCAGCATATTGCACTGAAGCAGATGAAGGAAATGGCTGCCTCCTACGGTTTCGATATTTCCGGCCCAGCCAAAAACGCGCAAGAAGCCATCCAATGGACTTACTTCGCCTACCTCGCCGCCGTGAAGTCGCAAAACGGCGCAGCCATGTCGTTTGGTCGTGTGTCTTCCTTCTTGGATATTTATATCGAGCGCGACCTGAAAAACGGCATTATCACCGAAAGCCAAGCACAAGAATTCATCGACCATTTGGTGATGAAACTGCGTATGGTTCGTTTCCTGCGCACGCCCGAATACGACCAGCTCTTTTCCGGCGACCCGATTTGGGCTACCGAATCCATCGGTGGTATGGGCTTGGATGGCCGCACATTGGTAACCCGCACCAACTTCCGTGTGCTGCACACTCTGTACAACATGGGCCCATCTCCCGAGCCGAACATCACCGTATTGTGGTCTGAAAAACTGCCGCAAGGTTTCAAAGAGTTCTGTGCCAAAGTGTCTATCGATACTTCGTCTATCCAATACGAAAACGACGACCTGATGCGCCCCGACTTCAACAGTGACGATTACGCCATTGCCTGCTGCGTGAGCCCTATGGTGGTCGGTAAGCATATGCAGTTCTTCGGTGCGCGAGCCAACTTGGCCAAAACCCTGCTGTATGCAATCAATGGCGGCGTGGACGAAAAATCTAAAGACCAAGTCGGTCCGAAAACCGAGCCGATTAAAGACGCAGTGCTCGACTACGACACCGTGTTCGATCGCATGGATAAATTCATGGACTGGTTGGCCACTCAATATGTTACCGCTCTGAATTGCATCCACTACATGCACGACAAATACAGCTACGAAGCAGCCTTGATGGCTTTGCACGACCGCGACGTGCGCCGCACCATGGCTTGCGGTATTGCCGGCCTGTCTGTGGCTGCCGACTCTTTGTCTGCCATCAAATACGCTAAAGTGAAACCGATCCGCGACGAAAACGGCATTGCCGTGGACTTTGAAATCGAAGGAGAATACCCGCAGTTCGGTAATAACGACGACCGTGTGGACAGCATCGCCTGCGACCTGGTAGAGCGTTTCATGAAGAAAGTGGCTACTCATCCGACCTACCGCAACGCCATCCCAACCCAGTCTGTGCTGACCATCACATCTAACGTGGTATATGGCAAAAAAACTGGTAATACTCCGGATGGTCGCCGCGCAGGTGCTCCGTTCGGCCCGGGTGCTAACCCCATGCACGGCCGTGATGTAAGCGGCGCCGTGGCTTCGCTGACTTCCGTGGCCAAACTGCCGTTTGAGTTTGCCAAAGACGGTATTTCCTACACCTTCTCCATCATCCCCGGTGCGTTGGGTAAAGACGAAAGCTCCCGCGAACGCAACCTGGCCGGTATGATGGACGGCTACTTCCACCACGAAGCTGGTGTGGAAGGCGGCCAGCATCTCAACGTGAACGTGCTCAACCGCGAAATGTTGGTGGATGCGATGGAACACCCGGAAAAATATCCGCAGCTCACTATCCGCGTGTCCGGCTATGCCGTGCGTTTCAACTCGCTCACCAAAGAGCAGCAGCAAGACGTGATCACCCGCACCTTCACCAGCCGGATGTAATCATGCCCAGCTAGCAGGAATCAGTGCCGGAACTCATTCCGGCACTTTTGTTTCCTCCCGTTTTCAGGTAGCCTGATTCCTGTTGTAAAGGTTACCTGAGAATCTATAGCCCAAGATAGCCCAAGTAGGGTAGGGTGGGCTTTCAAAACACTACAAGCCATAAAGGCTACCTGAAACCCAACGCACACCAACCACCATGCCAGAATCCATCCCCATCAGTCCCGGTGCCCCACCGAAAAAACAGCCCGACACTCGCAGCCGCTCCTACAAAGGTATCGGCTACATCCACTCTATAGAAACCGGTGGTGCCGTAGACGGCCCCGGCCTGCGCTTCGTCCTCTTCATGCAGGGCTGCCTTATGCGCTGTCTCTACTGTCACAACCGCGACACTTGGGACAGGCACAGTGAAAAAGAGCTGCACTTCACTGTGCCCCAGCTCATGCAGCAAGTGCTCTCCTACAAACACTACTTTCGCGCCACCGGTGGCGGCGTAACCGCCACCGGCGGCGAACCCCTGCTGCAATACCAATTCATCCGCGACTGGTTTGTAGCCTGCCGCGAGCACGACATCCACACCTGCCTCGACACCAATGGCTACGCCCTGCACTACGACAGTGCCCTGGAAGAGCTGTTGGACAATACCAACCTCGTCATGCTAGATTTAAAGCAAATCGATCCCGAAATCCACAAAGTGTTGGTTGGCATCCCCAACACCAAAGTTTTGCGGTTTGCCCGCCATCTTGCCGAACGAAATCAGCCCACCCGCATCCGCTATGTCGTCGTACCCGGCTACACCGACGACGACCGTTCCGCCCACTTGCTCGGTGAATTTATTGCCGATATGCCCAACGCCGACACCGTGGAAATCCTTCCCTACCACGAACTAGGCGCCCACAAATGGGAGCTGTGCGGCGACGAATACAAGCTCAAAGGCGTGCATCCCCCGCCCAAAGAAACCGTCCTGCGGATAAAGGAAATCATCGAAAGCTATGGTAAACAAACCATCGTATAAGCCCGCCCGAATAGGCTGCCTGAAAAGAGGCTAACATATTTCAGGTAGCTTTCTGCCATATGGCAGAAAGCTAGGGCAAAGTTGCCATGCCTACTATATAGGCTGGAGGCGGTGAGCATTCGTGAAAAGGCTACCTGAAAAGCTGTTTTCGATTTTTCAGGCAGCCTGCCGCAAGCATCAGCTTCCAATAATTCAAGAATTTCAGGTAGCCTCACCGACACATCCCTTATACTGTTCATTTCACCCCCCCCTTTTTTTTACTCCAGAAAGGCTCACCATGAGCCACGCTCAAGGCTTCGTCCTCCTAAAAGAAAAACGCTTCGACTCTGCCTGCCTCCTGCACACCCTGTAACACGAATGGGGCATCAGCCTAGACGAAGGCGAAGACATCACCAACGAAGACGGTAACCTCACTTCAATATAAACAGCCTCCTCTGCGCCCTCTTACTCATGCCCGTCTTGCTGGCCGATGGTGAAGCCGAGCAAAACGCCGTCTTCAACTACTACTGGCCGGAAGCCGTGGAAGAAGACGCACATCCTGCTTGTCGTGATGCCCATTAGCGACGCCGCCCCAATTGACGTGATGAGCCTCTATAGCAAACTTGCCAGTGTTGCCCTTGCCGACGAAAACAGCATCGGCATCTATACCTCAGGCACCGCCGTCTTCGCCCCGATTTCTATCGTGACGTATGCAGCATTCTGCACGAAGTCGGCCTGCTCATTCTCGCCTGGATATTTATCGGCCTCTCTGGCAGCGAAGAAGGCAGCAATGCCTACATCATCGGTCTGGAGCAATTCAATAAAATGGAGCTCGAAATTCTCAACAACACGCACGAGCCCGCCGACCTACATACCTTTCTGTGCAATATCAGCGACTACCTCATCTCGCAAAACATCACCCTGCAAGACGGCGAAACCATCGGCTTCAATGCCGAAGAAAAACTCGCCATCACCCGCTCCACAGCCGTAGCCGGCGTGGCTGAAGAAACCCTGAAAATCGACTACTAAACAGTGTTGTTTCAGACGATCTTAACGGCGTAATTGTGGAAGAACGGCTGTAATAACAACTTTTTGATAAGGAGGAAAATAATGAAGTATGATAATTTTTTCCTGTAAGTGATCTTGCTACGAGCTGCCGCTTTTACCAAGATGTGTTGGATTTGCCCGTTAAATTCGATTTTTTCTAAAAACGGCATGGTTGCTTTTCGGGTAGGCGATGAAGAAGCTGCCATTATTCTCAAAGAACGGAAAAAGTTCCCCGGTATGACTCCTACTGTGTGGATTGAAGTGGAAGATGTGCAGGCAAGATATGCCGCATTATAGGGTAGAAATATCCGTTTCCTAAGCGAGCCATTCCGCATCCGTACCAGATGGATGGTGGAAATTGTCGATCTGTCGGGCAATCGGTTAGGATTTATTGATTATCAGGAATAAACGCAGATTAAAGTGCTCATGTAATAAAAAGAAACATGGGCATCTAGCGATATAGATAAAGGCTATCTGAAAGTGCCGGAAAGCATTTTCAGGTAGCCTTTCCTCCTATAAAAAACTGCCTGCAAACAATTGCAGGCAGTTTTGGTGCAAAATTGGCAGAACCGGCTTATTTGGCAGCGGCGGTACCGAAGTATTGCTGGTGGATGCGGTTGTATTCACCGCTGGCTTTGATGGCGGCCAGGGCTTTATTGAGGGTGTCGCGCAGTTCAGTGTCGTCTTGGCGCAGGGCGATACCGTAGTGTTCGGCTTCGAAATCGGGCACTTTAATCATGGTGAAGCCTTTGTCGCCGTTGTGTTTGATGAATTCCATCACCACGGAGCTGTCGCTCACGGCTGCGTCCACGCCGCCGTTTTGCAATTCTTTCAGCAAGAGGGGCAGGCTTTCGAAGCGGGTTACTTTGGGATTGGTGGCGCCCAAGAGTTTGGAAGCGGCCAAATCGCCAGTGTTGCCGGTTACCACGCCTACGCGGTTGAGATTTTTTAAATCTTCCACAGAAGCTACCTGTTTGCCTTCGGGCACGGCCACTACTTGAGTGATTTCAAAGTAGGGGTCGGTGAAGAGCATGCTTTGTTGGCGTTCGGGGGTGATGGTTACGGCAGCCACTACCACGTCGGCATCACCGTTGCGCAGGCTGTTGAAGAGGCTGTCCCAAGATTGGTCTTTAAATTCCACGCGGTAGCCGGCTTCTTTGGCTAAGGCGTTGATGAGGTCGATATCGAAACCGCTGAGGCTGCCGTCAGGGTTTTTAGATTCGAAGGGGGCGAATTCGGCATTGGTGGCCACGCGCAATACTTTTTCGCTGCCGGGGGCGGAAGCGCTGGAGGCGTTGGCATCGGCAGGTTGCGAGGCTTGCTGGGTGCCGCCGGAATTGCCGCAGCCGCTGAGGACGATGGCGGAGCAGGCCAGAGCGGTGGCCAGCCATTTTTTCATGTTCATTGTCGGTTCTCCTAGATTGGTTTGGATGTTAATTAATGATTGCGCTCTGTGCACATCATTCGGGAACACATCATACAACCATATGCGGAAATTCTAAAGGTTTATTGCAGAATATAGCCCAAGCACCTTATTTCTTCTGAGGCGGTAGCGCACTTTGTTGCCTTATTCATGCTGTCTGTAGGCCGCATTGCGGGAAGAAGTAATTGCTTCAACGATATCGGGTAAGGCTACCTGAAAGCATCGGCTGCTGCGAAGCTAAAATGCTATTTCATTGTTCAGCCTGTATCGAAGATAGCCTGCTTCGCTGCAACAGGCAGGCTCAAGCTACGCCGTGTGGGCGAAACTCCACTATAATAGCGGCTGTTATCATCTTAATCGGTGCACTTTAAACCATGTCGTATCCGTTTGCCCCCGAACAGCCCGAGCGCCGCCGCCTGCTCGCTTCGCTGGCTGCCGTTTCCGCCGTTGCTTGCCTGTCTCAAGCCGCCCGTGCCGGGGCGCAGCGTGAGGAGACGCTGTCGGACGATGTGACTTCGGTGATGCGCCATTCGGTGAATAATGTGAACCCGCCGCGCCTAGTGTTTGAAAACCCGTATAACGCGCCACGCTGGCTCAATGATATGTCGCTGCGGCTGGCGCGTTTTGTGTCCGACCCGCTGGAACGCCGCCGCCTGCTCATCAACATCCAATACGAAACCACCCGTGCCGGGCTGGATACGCAGTTGATTCTGGGACTGATTACGGTGGAAAGCGCGTTTCGGCAGTATGCCATCAGCAGCGTGGGCGCACGCGGGCTGATGCAGGTGATGCCGTTTTGGCAGCGCTACATCGGCAAGCCGGAACACAACTTATTCGATATCCGCACCAACCTGCGCTACGGCTGCACCATCCTGCGTCACTACAGCAATCTGGAAAACGGCAATATGGAGCGGGCATTGGCGCGCTACAACGGCAGCCTAGGTAGCCGGCGTTATCCCGACGCGGTGATCGGCGCGTGGCAGAACCGCTGGCAATGGTCTTAGTGGAACAGGCTACCTGAAAGTCTAATCAAACATCTACCCTTGCCGAAAAGCTCCCGATGGCGCAAGGCTTCGGGTATAATTACTAAAATTTTTCCCTAACTACTTCCATTTGAACACCATGCCCTGAATCTCCTGCACCGCCTTATTGTCCAAAGAATGGGGTGCGCTAGCACATAGCTTCCCGACGTATATGTGCGTATGCTGAGTATGTTTTTGGTGTTGCCTGCCAAAGAACTGCCTAGTAGTACGCCTGCGTATAGCGTTTAGTGATTGTGGCGGTTGCCAGGCTTTTGGCGGATTTAACGTGCGAAGAAGTGCGTACCCGTGCCATGGCTCCAATGGGGTTTATCGATTTCACTTTTGCTGCTAGCATAGTAGTTTTGCCGTTGTTCACCCGCTACGTCAACATTTTCGGCCTGTTTGCATCCACCGGTGTATTGTGTATGTTGGCTGTAGTGTGGTGTGTGGATTATGTCCAATCCGTAGCGGGGTCGTTTTCATGAAGATATGAGAATGAAGACTTCCGCATCAGCGAGGCGTTACGCAACAAACGCCTGATGCAGCTCAATTTCAGTATTTTTGTTCTGCAGGCGGTGATAATGGAAATTTTTGCCAGTCTGTCGATTGTGATGCGCGGTTTGGTATGTCCAAAGAATGGTATTGGTAGCTTTATCTGTCAGCGGTGCTGCTGGAATTGGCGATTGTGGTGGACGAAACGTGCAACAGGCTCAAGCAGGTGTTTGTAGCTAGTATCATGCTGATTGCAGCGGTTTTGTGCGGAATTTATGTCGACCAGGCTTTGCTCTTGGCTATTGGCGTATCGCTGGTGGTGTATTTTGTCGGCTTCAATATTTTGGAAGTCAGCCTGCTGTCTATCGTATCAAGAGTGGCGCCGATGGATTTGAGAGACATAGCCACATGTACAACATGGCGCAATCCATCGGCGTGCGCAATCTGGCGCCCCCGGTATGGCAGAGCTGCGAAGAGTGGCTTTTGGCCGTGTTGCAGCAGTTTGAAGGTGTGGAAGCTGCCAGCCTCAGCGCCGACCGTCCAACCGTTTACATCAAGGCGCGGCAGCATGGTTTCGATGAAGCCGCCGCCAAACAGATTATTTTAGGAGGAAATCATGTTGAATAAAGTGATGCTTATCGGCAACTTGGGGCGTGACCCTGAAGTGCGCTACCTGCCTAGCGGCGACGCAGTGGCCAATTTTTCTATTGCTACTAGCGAAAACTGGAAAGACCGCAACGGCCAGCGCCAAGAGCGTACCGAATGGCATAACATCAGTATGTTTGGCCGTTTGGCAGAGATTGCCGGCCAATATCTGAAAAAAGGCAGCAAAGTGTATATTGAAGGCCGCATCCAAAGCCGCAAATACATCGGCAAAGACGGCATCGAGCGCACTGCTTACGACATCGTGGCCAGCGAAATGAAAATGCTTGATGGTCGTAACAGCGGCAGCAGCCCCTACGAAGGCAGCGACCAATACGCAGCCGCACCCAGCAGCCCACGCCCGCAGCCCGCTCAAAGCTACAATGAACCGGCCTACGCTGCCGAGCCGCCCGCTCCGCCACGCCGCCAAGCCGCAGCACCCGCCCCGGCACCGATTGACGATATCGATGACGATATTCCATTTTAAACGGTAAGTTGATGACAACAATCCGCCGCCTGTTCCCGAATAGAAGCAGGCGGCGGGTTTGGTTTGGGTTTTCAGGTAGCCTTTTGCTGTAGAGAAATTGCCGGTTATTTGCTGTTTTCGGCAAACAGGTCTCGGTCGAATAAATCCGGTTCGGCTTGCCGTTGTCGGCAGTCGATGCGGATGTCTTCTTTCACCATGCAGCAGCAGGTGAGGATTTCGTTGGGCAGAAGCATGGCCAGCGGGCTTTCTCGGTATGCAACGCTGCCGGATAGGAGTTTGACGCGGCAGGAGCCGCAATAGCCGCTGCGGCATTGGTATTCGATTTCGTGGCCGGTGCGCTCCAAGGCTTCGAGCAGGGTTTCGCCTTCCTGCATGGTGAAGCGGGTGCTGTGGGTGGTAATCTGGGGCATGGCGTGCGGTGTTTGGTTTGGTGCAGTGAAAATTTCAGGTAGCCTTTCTTATGCGCGGGCAGGCATAAAGGCTACCTGAAATTGTTTGGCCTGGCCAAGGCCGGATTTCTTTTGGGGTTAAAGCTGACTGACGGTCTGCTTCAAGATGTAGAGGTTGGCCAGTTCGCCTTCCACTTGTTTACCGTCGGCATCCAGCGCCCAAATCTGGCCGTTGCCGATTTGGTAGAGCCGCTCGCCGCCGGCTTTGTCGAGCTGGAATACTTCTTGCGGCTTGCGCCAAGTGAAGCGGCCATCGGTTTTTTCAGTAAACGGCTGGCGCTGCTTATAGGTTTCGGTGAGTAGGTAGCTGCCGTCTTCTTGCAATATCAAGGTGGTTTCGATGCCTTCGCAAGAGGCGCAGGGCAGCACGCCATAGTAGCGGCCACTCCATTGGGCGGCAGGTTGTGCAGCAGTGGAAGCAGCTGATGCGGCAGGCTCAGCAGCAGGCTGTGAGGCAGCAACAGTGGAAGCAGCCGCCGGGGTGGAGCCCGGTGTGGCATTGTCTTGCGGGGCACAGGCGGCCAGCAGGAGGATAAGGGGGAGGGCGGATCTTGTTTGCATCTTAAATCCTTTCTCGATGGTTTGGCATTGTGACGAACTAACGGGTAAGTTGCCAACGGCCGTCGCGTTTGGTAATGAGAATGTTGTAACTGTTTTTGGCGTCTTCGTAGGAAGAGAGGCCGGTAAATACTTTGATTTCACATGTATAAATTCCACGTTTAACTTTACCGCCACCGGTACGGGTGCAGGATTTGCCCGTGGCTAAATGGCTGCCTTTAGGCAGGTTGCGGTTGGCCTCATTAGCCAGTTTTAGGACAGTTTGCTGCGGTGGGGGCGTGATAGTTATATCGCCGGTGCTTAGGTAATTGTAGCCGCCGTAGGCGATAGCCCCGACGATGAGCCAGCTAACGAGTTTTCCAATGTCCATAGAAATATCTCCTTAAATGAGTTGATTTTATTAACTTAATTCTGCTTTAAAAATCGACATATCAGTAGTAATAGGTGTTTCCAGAGGTGTATCAGTTTCAGCCTCTGCTGCGGCCAGTTGTTTCTTCTCGGCCAAATACTGCCCGATTTGCCGCACCAACTCCTGCGTGCCCTGATGGGCGAGTGCGCTGATTTCAAATAGGCGCGGGGTTTGCCAATTGAAGCCAGGCTCGCCGGGGGCCGGGTAGTCCCAGCCGACGGCTTCGAGGAATTCGGCTTTGCGTTCGGCAGCCTCTTCCGGCGTGAGCATATCTAGTTTGTTCAGCACTAACCAGCGCGGTTTGTCAAACAGTTCGTCGTCGTATTTTTTCAGCTCGTTGATGATGGCCAGCGCTTCGGCGGCGGGGCTGACGGCTTCGTCGAACGGGGCCAAGTCTACCACGTGCAGCAAGAGGCCGGTACGCGAAAGGTGTTTCAAAAAGCGGTGTCCCAGCCCGGCGCCTTCGGCCGCACCTTCAATCAGGCCTGGGATATCGGCCATCACAAAGCTTTGGCTTTCGTCCACGCGCACCACGCCCAGGTTGGGGTGCAGCGTGGTGAAGGGGTAGTCGGCCACTTTGGGGCGGGCGGCAGACACGGCGCGGATCAGGGTGGATTTGCCGGTATTGGGCATGCCCAACAGGCCGACGTCGGCCAACACTTTCAGTTCCAACAGCAATCGGCGCGCCTCGCCGGGTTCGCCGGGCGTGGCCTGTTTGGGCGCACGATTGACCGAAGATTTGAAATGGATGTTGCCCAAGCCGCCTTTGCCGCCGCGCGCCAGGCAAACGCGCTGGCCGTGCCGCGTGAGGTCGGCCACGATTTCGCCGGTGTCGGCATCTCGGATTAGTGTGCCTACGGGCATTTGCAGCTCGATATCGTCGGCGCCGGCGCCGTAGCGGTCGGAGCCGTGGCCTCTTTCGCCGTTTTTGGCCTGATAACGTTTCACAAAACGGTATTCCACCAGCGTGTTTACGTTTTCGTTGGCCACGGCGAACACGCTGCCGCCGCGCCCGCCGTCGCCGCCATCCGGCCCGCCGCGCGGCACGTATTTTTCGCGGCGGAAGCTGACCGCGCCGTTGCCGCCGCGCCCGGCGGCGACTTCGATTTTGGCTTCGTCGATAAATTTCATTTGCGCTTTCCGTTTTCAGGTAGCCTCTTTGGGGCTACCTGAAAATTTTGATTCGTTATGTAGGATGATGCTTGCGGCTGGAATGGGTATGGCTGTGCGCCGGATTTTGCTTTAGCCAGCCGTGTGCAAATATGCACATTATAAAGGACTGGCGCAAAGGCTACCTGAAAATTTGTGCCATGTTTTCGTTTTGCAGAAACTGTGCCTTGGCTGCGCCAATTATCGTCTCACTGTGTTACAGCGGACGTTTTCAGGTAGCCTGCTGCTTAAACCGACAGCATCACGTATTTGGTTTCCAAATATTCTTCCAGTCCGTATTTGCCGCCTTCGCGGCCGATGCCTGATTGCTTCACGCCGCCGAAGGGGGCGGCTTCGTTGGAAATCACGCCGGTGTTGATGCCGACCATGCCGTATTCCAAGCCTTCCATCATGCGTGTGGCCGTGCCGAGGCTGCGTGTGTAGCAATAGGCGGCCAGGCCGTATTCGGTGGCGTTGGCCTGTTGCAACACGTCTGCTTCGCTCTCGAAACGGAACGCGGGGGCGAGTGGGCCGAAGGTTTCTTCGCGCGCCACTTTCATGCCGGCATGGGCGTGGCGGATAACGGTGGGCTGGAAGAACAGTTCGCCTGCTGAGTGGCGCGCACCGCCGGCAACTACTTCGCCACCATGAGCGAGCGCGTCGGCCAGGTGTTCTTCCACTTTGGCCAGCGCGGCTTCATCAATCAGCGGGCCGCATTCCGTGCCGCTTTCCAAACCGCTGCCCACTTTCAGGTAGCCTGCCGCTTGGGCGAATTTGCGGACAAATTCGTCATACACGCCGCTTTGCACATAGATGCGGTTGGCACACACGCAGGTTTGGCCGGCGTTGCGGAATTTGCAGGCAATCGCGCCGGAGACGGCGGCATCGATGTCGGCATCGTTGAACACGATAAACGGCGCGTTGCCGCCCAGCTCCATCGAGGTTTTCTTGATGGTGGAAGCGCATTGCGCCTGCAGCTGTCGGCCGACGGCGGTGGAGCCGGTGAAGCTGAATTTTTTTACCGTATCGCTTTCGGTGAGCACGCGGCCGATTTCGCGCGACGAGCCGGTGATTACGTTGAACACGCCCGCCGGAATGCCGGCACGTTCGGCCAAGGCGGCAATGGCTAGAGCGGAAAACGGCGTTTGTGAGGCAGGGCGGATGACGAAGGTGCAGCCGGCGGCCAGCGCGGGCGCGGCTTTGCGCGTGATCATGGCGTTGGGGAAGTTCCACGGCGTAATCGCGGCACACACGCCGACGGGCTGCTTGAGCACCAAAATACGTTTGTCGGGCGCGGGGCCGGGAATGGTGTCGCCATAAACGCGCTTGGCTTCTTCGGCATACCATTCGATGTAGGACGCGCCGTAGGCAATTTCGCCGCGCGCCTCGGCCAGCGGCTTGCCTTGCTCCAGCGTGAGTAGGGTGGCGAGCTCCTCCTGTGCTTCCATCATTAAATCAAACCAACGGCGCAGGATTTGGCTGCGTTGTTTGGCAGTGAGCGCACGCCAGGCGGGCAGTGCGGCCTGGGCAGCGGCCACCACGCATTCGGCTTCCGCCGCGCCCATATCCGGCACGCTGCCGATGATTTGGCTGGTGGCAGGGTTGGATACGGCAATGGTACGGCCGCTGTCGGCATCAAGCCATTGGCCGTTGATGTAGCACTGGGTGCGCAGGAGGGCGGGATGGTTGGGCTGGGTCATGGAGGCTACCTGAAAAGGATTGGAAGTAATAGGAAAGTTACCCTGAAAAATGGTTTGATGCAGCATCCGGCAAGCCGGGAGATTACCTGACTGAGTAGGCCGGATCGGATAGTATTAGCTTGGTAAATCGAGTTGTTAACAGAAACGTGTTTTCAGGAAAGGTTACTGTTTCTCAGGGAATACCGCTCGATAATATTCAGCTACAGGTGCATTCTCATCAATATTGATGCCTAATTCTTTCAGATATTGCTGCGCTGCGTGGCGGCTTCTTCTACCAAATTTGCTGTCTGCCTTTATTGCATAACCATGTGTGGCAAGGAACTGCTGGATTTGCCGTGCCTGTTCGGCTTCCGATAAGGCGGTATCTACCTCGGTCGGTACGGGCTGTCGACAGAAGGGAACATACGTTTGTGCGGTTTCGCTTTGGCATATCTGTTCTACCGCGCTGCCAAAAGAGATGTTGATTTTCGGCACATAGTCTGCCGATGCGGCCCAGCCGTAGGCGCAGGCTGCCAGCCACAGGCCACCTGCCCAACGGGACATCAGCCAGAAGGCTTTGCGATTGCGTATCTGCTGATGGTAGGCGGCGGGAACTTTGCGCCGCTGCCACCACACTGCCAACCTGCTGGGTAGGCTAATCAGTATGCCTGCAATGGCAGTATATATGGCAACGTTCAACGCACTGAAAATTATTGTGCCTATTGGGTGCTGAGCCATGTTATCTTGCATATAAGCAATCATGGACAGTGTTTGCAGTGTCAGGAAGGGTACCCCAAAGAGCAGCCAAACACCTGCCGAATAAGCGGGCGAGACTTTGTCCATAATGCGGTTGAGCGCGACAGCCAGTGCATCCGACATTTCGCGGCTGATAAAGAATTGGCAGGCTTCCTGTACTATACGTCCGGTGTTTTGTACGGTGTCGGTACGATGGGCAGCAATGCGGCGCATGGCTTCGTCCAGCACAGGCTGCCCGGCATAGCGGTTGAAAAACGAAATGGCGCGTCTTTTATTCAAAAGGCCTTTTGTAGGGATTTTTTGGTTTAAGTATGCCAGCTCGTCTGCGAATAAATCATCAAAAATATGCGGCCGTAAGTAGGGATAGGGCGGGTTGGAAAAGGCATAGCAGGCGTATTGCCGCTGGTGTAGGGAGAAATCCAAACAGATAGCAGGGCTTTCACCGCGATAGGCTACCTGAAAGGTATTGGCACCTGTTTCTAGAGCAGATATGGTTTCAAAGGGGATTTTGGCGGTCAGGAATTTGGCGGTGGAGTGGTTCAAAAGGTCAGACAACACATTATAGGCAGGAATGGAGTCTGCATTTTCAAATTTGAGCGTCAGTTTGGCGGCTGCTTCAGCATAAGTGTGGCGAATGCGGGTGAAAAAACCGTGTCCGTTGCATTCGCGGCAACGCACCTTGCCACGGCCCGAGCAGGTGCTGCAGGTGGTATGCCCGCTGCCGTGGCAGCCATAGCAGCTTTTGTACACTGTTTTGTTGCCGCGATAATTGCCTTTGTAGTCATATTCCGGTACCTGTTCGCTGCGTCGACCCGACCCTCCGCACGAAGAACAGCTGTTATGGCCTCTGCCGCTGCACGATTTGCAGCGTACTTTGCCGCTGCCGCGGCAGGTGGTGCAGTATTCTCGCACGGAATAGCTTGGAAAACGGTGAAAAGAGTGTTTGTTGTCTGTCCAAGCCAGACCCTGCCCGTTTGCTTTGCGCAATTTGTTGGTAAAGCCAGCACGCAAATCGCGGTTGTTTGCCACTTCGTGCGCCAGCTGTGTGGTGTGGGCTTCGAAGGCAGCGGTATCCGAACCAAAATGTATTTCTGCTGCAGCATTACCCACTGATTTTTGGTCGTCTGAATCGGCATAAAACCGCCAATCGGCCAGGGCATGGATAATAAAATCCGTGTCGCTATGATTTTGCGGTAAAACGTCTTCGGCGGTTGCCTGGTTTCCGTTTACCAGATTGCGGATTTGCAAAAGCAGGTTGCCGGCCAAATCCTGATAACGTTCTTGGACCATGGCAAAATTTTCCAAATAGTCGGTTATGTGGATTTCTGCACGATAGAGTAGGGTAGGCCTAGTTGTTTTAAAGGCTACCTGAAAGCAATGATTGCCAGCTTTCAGGTAGCCTTTGCCTATTTACTCGAGCTCCAGCACGGCGGAGGTGTACACGTCTTGTACGTCGTCCAGTGTTTCCAGGGCGTCGATCAGGCGCTGCATTTTGGCGGCATCTTCGCCGGTGAGCACGGTTTCGTTTTGGGCGCGCATGGTGACGTCGCCGTCTTCGGCTTTGAAGCCGGCGGTTTCGAGCGCGGCTTTGATGCCGGCCCAGTCGTTGGGGGCGGTGATGACTTCAAATGAGCCGTCGTCGTGTGCAACAACGTCTTCGGCGCCAGCTTCGAGGGCGGCTTCCATCAGGGCGTCTTCTTCGGTGTCGGGGCCGAACAGGAGGTAGCCTTGGTGTTTGAAGTTGAAGGCTACGCAGCCGTCGGTGCCGAGGTTGCCGCCGTGTTTGCTGAAGGCGTGGCGCACGTCGGCCACGGTGCGGGTTTTGTTGTCGGTGAGGCAGTCCACCATCAGGGCGGCGCCGCCGATGCCGTAGCCTTCGTAGCGCAGTTCGGTGTATTCCACGCCTTCGAGGTTGCCGGTGCCTTTGTCGATGGCGCGTTGGACGTTGTCTTTGGGCATGTTGGCGTCCCAGGCTTTGTCCATGGCCAGGCGCAGGCGGGGGTTGGAGGCGGGATCGCCGCCGCCGAGGCGGGCGGCTACGGTGATTTCTTTGATCAGTTTGGTGAAGATTTTGCCGCGTTGGGCATCAACGCGGGCTTTTTTGTGTTGGATATTCGCCCATTTGCTATGGCCGGCCATATTGCTTTCCTTGTTTATCTGGTGGGATGACAAAGCGTGATTTTAGCATTTTCAGGTAGCGTGTTGAACAGCGGGGCGCGGGAGGAGGGGCGGATGGTTTTCAGGTAGCTTTTGTTGGGAATGGAGGCTACCTGAAAAACCAAACCGGCCATATAGACCGGTTTTGTATGATGGAAGCGGTATCACAGGCTCCACACATAATTGAGCCATTCGTTATCTTGCTTGGCGCCAAGGCGGGCATAGAAGCGCTGGCCGCCTTTGTTCCACGGGGCAACCGTCCATTTGATTTGCACGCAGTTGTGCTTTTGGGCTTCCTCTTTTAGCACGAGCATCAATTTTTCACCGGTGTTCTGCCCGCGATAGGCTTCGTCTACATACAGCTCTTTGATATATACAGCAGGGCGGTTATGCAGGGTGTAGGGTAGGAAGTAGTACACAATCATGCCGACCAGCTTGTCGTCGTCGGTGGCCACAAAGCTGTAGAAATCGGGCGGATTTTTGCGGAAGCCGCTGTTCACCACCACTTCCGGGGTAATAGCGAAGTCGTTGATATATTTTTCGAATACGGCCAAGCCTTTCATCAGCTCCCACAGCTGCGGGGCATCGCTTTCTACGGCTTTACGGATGACGATACTCATGTTTTGCTCCTAGTTACAGTTAAAGGAAATCTCGTGTGTGAATATACGCCTATACAGAGGTAGGAGGCTACCTGAAAAATGGCATAGCGGTTTCAGGTAGCCTTTAGCCTAATCGGCCAGCGGGTCAAGCATTTGGGAAAAGGCCTGCTCAAACTGGGCTAGGCCGTCTTGCTGGAGCTTGGCGGCCAAGGCTTCGAGGTCAATGCCGAGGGCGGCGATTTCGTCCAGAATCGGCTGTGCAGGCATGGCAGGGAGGGAGAGGGCATCGGCAGCGCGGTCATGGTCGGTAAAGGCGTGCAGCACGGCATCGGGCAGGGTGTTGACGGTGTGTGGGGCGATCAGGTTGTCCACATACAGGGTGTCGGGGTAGATGGGGTTTTTCACGCCGGTGCTGGCCCAGAGCAGGCGGGCGGTGGGCACGGTGTTGCTTGGCTGGCCGAAGAATTGCTGCCAATCTTGATAGGCGGCCTGCGCCAGGGACAGAGCGGTTTTGCCTTGCAGGTGCGGCGGTAGTTGGGGGTCGAGCGCGGTGTCGATGCGGGAGATGAAAAAGCTGGCCACCAGCTGCGGCGTAGCCTGACCTGTGCGTTGCGCCAATCCTTGCTGATAGGCTTGGTAGGCGCGTATGGTTTGGGCACGGGAGAACAGCAGGGTGAGGTTGATGTTGATGCCGTCGGCCAACAAGGCGGGCAGGGCGGCGAGGCCGGCATCGGTGGCGGGGATTTTAATCATGGCATTGGGGCGGCCGATCAAATTCCACAGGCGGCGCGCTTCGGCAATAGTGCCTTCGGTGTCGTGCGAGAGTGCGGGGTCGCATTCGATGCTCACCAGCCCGCTGTTGCCTTCTGCAGCAAACTGCGCAGCAAACACATCACAGGCGGCCTGCACGTCGGCCACAGCCAGGGTTTCATAGCGCGCTTTGGCAGAAAGCGGCTGCTGCTTTAATTGGGCGATTTCGGCTGTGTATAATGCGTCGCCGGCCAGCGCTTGGCGGAAGATGGCCGGATTGGAGGTAACCCCGCTTACGCCGCTTTGCTGCAACTTAGCCAACGTGCCGGAGCGCACGAGCGAACGGGAAAGGTTGTCGAGCCAAATTTGCTGGCCGAGCTGTTTGACTTCCTGCAAAATAGCCATATTTTGAGCCTCTGCTGAATGTGTAAATTTTGGAAATTACCTGATTCCGGCGGCCGCCGCAAGCCGGAATGAAGAAAGAAGAATGATGAGTGAACAACAATATCTCGCCCACGCCCGCGAAGTGCTGGCGATAGAAGCCGATGCGCTGCGCGCCCTGTCCGACTCGTTGGAAGGCAGTTTTTTCCGCGCCTGTGAAGCCGTGCTGGCCTGCGAAGGCCGCGTGGTGGTGAGCGGCATCGGCAAGAGCGGACATATCGGGCGCAAAATCGCCGCCACACTGGCCTCTACCGGCACGCCCGCCTTTTTCGTGCATCCGGCCGAAGCCGCGCACGGTGATTTGGGCATGATTGTGGATGGCGACGTGGTGCTGGCCATTTCCAACTCCGGCGAGAGCGACGAAATCGCCGTGATCCTGCCCGCGCTCAAGCGTAAAAACATCACGCTGATCGGTATGACCGGCCGCCCCGAATCCACGCTGGCGCGCCATGCCGACATCCACCTCACCGTGGCCGTGCCGCAGGAAGCCTGCCCGCTCGGCCTCGCGCCCACCAGCAGCAGCACCGCTGCATTGGCTTTGGGCGACGCTCTGGCCGTGGCGCTGTTGCGTGCCCGTGCCTTTACGCCTGACGATTTCGCCCTCAGCCACCCTGCCGGCAGCCTGGGCAAACGCCTGCTGCTGCAAGTGGCCGACGTGATGCACTCAGGCGATGAATTGCCCGTGGTGCGCCTGGATACGCCTTTTGCCGACCTGATTGTGTGCATGAGCGAAAAAGGCTTGGGCATGGTGGCCGTGGCCGACGAGGCAGGCTACCTGAAAGGCATTTTTACCGACGGCGATTTGCGCCGACTGTTCCAGCAGCAGCGCGACCTCTCCGGCCTCACTGCCCAAGCCGTGATGGGGGCGCATCCGAAAACCATCACGCCAAACCGCCTGGCTACCGAGGCGCTGAAAACCATGCAGCAAAACCGCGTGAACGGCTTGCCGGTGTGCGATGAGGCGGGCAGGCTGTTGGGCGCGCTGAATATGCACGATTTGCTCAAAGCGCGGATTGTGTAGGCGCGCCGGGTGGTTGCCATAAAGGCTACCTGAAAACCGAAGCTAAGTTTTCAGGTAGCCTTTATCTTTGGAAAAATTAGATGAAACAACAAACTATTTCTTATGCAGCGCCGCTGTTGGTGTTGGGCTGCGTGGTGTTTGGGCTGGGTAGCCTGATTGTGAAATTTGTGCAGGTAGGCTCGTATGCGGTGGCGTTTTGGCGGCTGGCGGTGGCGGCAGTGGTGTTTTGGCTGCTGATGCGCCATTTCGGGCAGAAGCTGCCGCAGAGCCGCCTGGCGTTGCGTTTTGCTGCGTTGGCGGGGGTGTTTCTGGCTATCGATTTGGCGTTGTGGCACGAGAGCATCCATGCGGTGGGGCCGGGCATTTCTACGCTGCTCAACAGCTTGCAGATTTTCTTTTTATCGGCCATCGGCGTGATTTTTTACGGCGAACGCTTGGGCAGGTTGCAGCTGGCGAGCCTGCTGTTGGCGGTGGCCGGGGTGGCGCTTATCGGCAGCCCGGAGTTCGGGCACAACGGCCGGGCAGTGTGGGGGTTTGTGAGCGGTACGGCTTCGGGGGCGATGCTGGCGCTGTCGATGGTGTTTGTGCGCAAAACGCATGAGGCAGAGCGGGTGGCGCTGTTTCCGATGATGATGGTGCTCAGCGCGGGCGGGGCGTTGGCATTGGTGGTGCCGGCGCTATTGCTCGACAGCGGGGCGCTGTATCCGGCCAGCTGGCGCGATGTGGGGCTGGTGCTGGTGTATGGCGTGGTGATGCAATGCTTTGCCTGGGGCTTGATTGCTTATGCGATTCCGCTGCTGTCGCTCTCGCTCACCGGGCTGCTGTTGCTTTCCGAGCCGGTGGCGGCGCTGCTGATTGATTATTTTCTGCTGGATAAGCCGATTAACGGCTGGCAGTGGATCGGTGCGGCACTGACTTTGGCGGCGATTTATTTGGGTTCTCTGAAGAAAAACACGGCTTGAGGCTACCTGAAAACGAGCGCGGCGCGTTTCTGCGAAGTAAACCCGCTTGGCCAATTAAAGCCATATTCCTGCCGATGCGTGGCATTTGGTTTTCAGGTAGCCTTGTTTTATAGCGTATGTGTGGTGTTTTATTGCTCTAAATTTTGGTTTGAATAAATAAAATTGCCGATATTTGGTGATGCGGTGCTTGACCGACCGGGGGCGATTCTTTACGATTGTTTGCAAAATCGTTGTTGATGTAAGTTGCGGCGGCCGCTGAGCTTTGGCAAATGGCCGCCATTCACATTTTAAGAGGTATTCGAACGTGTCTAATCCGCAAAATCCCAAGCGCGAAACCTTCTCCAGCCGTCGGGCGTTTATGTTTGCCGCCATCGGCTCGGCGGTGGGTTTGGGCAATATCTGGCGCTTTCCCTATGTAGCGTATAAAAACGGCGGTGGGGCGTTTATCCTGCCGTATTTGGTGGCGCTGCTCACGGCGGGCATCCCGCTTTTGTTTCTCGATTATGCGGTGGGCCACCGCTACCGCGGCTCGCCGCCTTTGGCTTTCCGCCGCCTCGACCGCCGGTTTGAAACCATCGGCTGGTGGAATGTGTTGGTGAACGTGCTCATCGGGCTTTACTACGCGGTGATTTTGGGCTGGGCGGCCAGCTACACCTATTATTCGCTCAATGCGGCCTGGGGTGCGAATCCTGCCGATTTCTTCTTCAAAGACTATTTGCAGATGGCTTCGGATGTGTCGGCGCAGATGCAGTTTGTGGCGCAGGTAACCGTGCCGCTGGTGCTGGTGTGGCTGGCTACTCTGCTGATTTTGGCCTTCGGCGTGCAAAAAGGCGTGGCGCGCGCGTCCACTTTCTTTATGCCGCTGTTGGTGGTAATGTTTGTGCTCTTGGTGGGGATTGCGCTGTTTTTGCCGGGTGCGGCCAAGGGTTTGGACGTGTTGTTTACCCCGGATTGGAGCAAGCTGGCCAGCTCGGAAGTGTGGGTGGCGGCCTATGGGCAGATTTTCTTCTCGCTCTCGGTGTGCTTCGGTATCATGATTACTTATTCTTCCTACATGAAGCGTGATTCGGACTTAACCGGCACGGGCATGGTGGTGGCGTTTGCTAACAGCAGCTTCGAATTGCTGGCCGGTATCGGCGTGTTTGCCGCGCTGGGCTTTATTGCCACGGCCAACGGGCAGCAGGTGGGCGATGTGGCCGCCGGCGGCATCGGCTTGGCCTTTATCGCGTTTCCCACCATCATCAACCAGGCGCCGGCTGGCGCGCTGATCGGCCTGCTGTTTTTCGGCTCGCTGGTGTTTGCCGGGCTCACTTCGCTGATTTCCGTGCTGGAAGTGGTGATTGCAGCGGTGCAGGACAAACTGAAAACCGGCCGCGTGGCTGCCACCTTGGTGGTGGGCGTGCCGATGATGACGGCTTCCGTGCTACTGTTCGGCACCACTACCGGCCTGCCGGTGTTGGATGTGTTGGATAAATTTGTGAACACCTACGGTATCGTGGCCGCCGGCTTCCTGTATGTGTTGTGCGTGGTGCTGAGCCGCCATCTGGGCGTGCTCTCCCGCCACATCAACAAAACTTCTTCGCTGAAAGTGGGCAAAATCTGGCTGCTGTTTGTGGGCGCGGTAACGCCCCTGGTGTTGGGCACCATGTTCTTCACCGACACACGCTCGCTGCTCACCGAAGGCTATGGAGGCTACCCGGCTTGGTTTGTGAACATCTACGGCTGGGGCACGGCTATCGGGGTGGTGGTGTTTGCCTTCCTACTTTCCCTCCTGCCGTGGAAACACGAAGACAAACTGCAAGAAACCCCTGTTGAAACCGAAGGAGACGAACAATGAGCACGATTGCGATTGTGATGATGGTGGTGGCGCTGGTGGTGATCTGGGGCGGATTGATTGTGTCGATCATGCGGCTGCCGGAAGACCACGGCAGCGGGCAGGAGTAAGCAGCCGATTGTGAACAAAGGCTACCTGAAAGTTTCAGGTAGCCTTTTTTAGTTTTCAGGTAGCCTCACTGCAAGTAGACATTAAGTTCGGCCAATCTGCATCAAGGCTACCTGAAATCTTTCAGGTAGCCTGACAAGCAGGGCAGGAACAGCACCGAAGTGGTAAAATCCAGCTTTCGGTTTTTAGTATGGAAACGGGCAAAAACGGCCCGCAATCAGGAAAATTTGGCAGATATGACAGAACAAATAACGCGCGAGAGTATGCAGTATGACGTGGTGATCGTGGGCGCGGGCGTGGCCGGGCTGTCGGCGGCGATACGGCTCAAGCAGCTCTCGGCCGAGGCAGGCAGCGACATCAGCGTGTGCGTGGTGGAAAAAGGCTCAGAAGTGGGCGCGCATATTTTGTCTGGCGCGGTGTTCACCCCCAAGGTGCTGAACGAGTTGCTGCCCGATTGGCGCGAGCGCGGTGCGCCGCTCAAGCAGCCGGTAAAAGGCGAGCGGCTGCTTTTCCTCACGCGCCAATCCGCGCTGCCGCTGCCCCTGCCGCCCAGTTTCCACAATCAGGGCAACTACATCATCAGCTTGGGCGTGTTGTGCCGCTGGTTGGCGGAGCAGGCTGAAGGTTTGGGTGTGGAGATTTACCCCGGCTTTGCCGCCGCCGAAGTGCTGTATCGGGAAGACGGCAGCGTAAAAGGCATTGCCACTGGCGATATGGGCATTGGCAAAGACGGCCAGCCCACCGATGCCTACCAGCCCGGCATGGAGCTGTGGGGGCGGCAGACGGTGTTTGCCGAGGGCTGCCGCGGTTCGTTGTCCGAACAGCTGATTGCCAAGTTCCAATTAGACCGCCACAGCCAGCCGCAAACCTACGGCCTGGGTGTGAAGGAGATTTGGGAAGTGCGGCCTGAACAGTCGCAGCCCGGCAACGTGGTGCACACCGTGGGCTGGCCGCTGGATGCCCGCACCTATGGCGGCTCCTTCCTCTACCACTTGGCCGATAACAAAGTGGCCGTCGGCTTCGTGGTGGGGCTGGACTATCAAAACCCCTACCTCTCGCCGTTTGAAGAGTTTCAACGGTTTAAAACCCATCCCGCTATCCGCCCCGTGTTTGAAGGCGGGAGGCGCATTGCCTATGGCGCGCGCGCGCTCACCGAGGGCGGTTTGCAGAGCCTGCCCAAACTCACTTTCCCCGGCGGCGTGCTGGTGGGCGATGCGGCGGGTTTCCTCAATGTGCCCAGCATCAAGGGCGCGCATACCGCTATGAAATCGGCCATGCTGGCCGCCGAAGCTGTGTTTGGCGTGCTGCAAAACAATGCGGCGGAAGAGGGCGCCGAAGCTGCGGCCTATGCTGAAGCCTTCCGCCAATCCTGGCTGCACGACGAGCTCTACCGCGCCCGTAATATCCGCCCCGCCTTTAAATGGGGCTTCTGGCCGGCCATGGGGCTCAATGCGCTGGATGTGTATCTGTTTCGCGGCCGCGCTCCGTGGACCATCGGCCATCACGGCAGCGATCGTGCCAGCCTGAAGCCGGCTGCCGTGTGCCGCCCCATTGAATATCCCAAACCGGACGGCCAAGTGTCGTTCGACCGCGCCAGCAGCGTGTATCTGGCCAACACCCATCACGAAGAAAACCAGCCGCCGCACCTGAAGCTCGCTAGCGAACAGACTGCTATCGAGGTGGGTTACCGCCGCTTCGCTGCCACCGAAACGCGCTACTGCCCCGCCGGCGTGTATGAAATTGTGCAGGAAAACGGTAAACCGCGCCTGCAAATCCATGCTGCCGACTGTATCCACTGCAAAACTTGCGATATCAAAGACCCCGCCGCCAACATCACCTGGAGTTGCCCTGAAGGCGGCGGAGGACCGAATTACGGCGAGATGTAGCGGCCGGTAGGTTTCAAGTAGCCTTTTTTTGATGAGTTTGGCAGGAAGCAGCGGATTGGGCGATTTGATTTTCAAGTAGCCTTTATGGCGCCGCTCGGCAGAACTATGCCGATATTCCTTATACACAGAGTAGATAGCTATTCGCTGATATCGGCACCATGCCCACTAAGTGTTCGACGTTCTGTTCAATAGGTTTCAAAACCCAATTAGGTTGAACAAACAGGCTACCTGAAACTTCACACTCCAAACAGGTAAAAGCAAACTCCCCAACCTTGCCGGTTGGGGAGTTTTAATACTGGCGGAGTAGGAGGGATTCGAACCCTCGATACAGGTTTTAGCCCATATGCACCCTTAGCAGGGGTGTGCCTTCAGCCTCTCAGCCACTACTCCGTGTTCGGAACGGCGGATAATATAGGAAGCGTACCTAAAAGGCAAGATATTTTGTGCCCAGGGCGGGTGCTTGGGTTTGATAGACTTGAAGTGTAAAGATTTTTAGCTGACAGAATAGCAGGCAGTTTGCAACGGATAAGCAGCATAAATGTACCAACGGCTTACCGCTTCATCGCTGTTTGCTATAATGTGCAAAGAAATGTTTTGTTCATTTAACGTACTACTGCGTTTGGGAATGGCTTGTGCCGACAAGCAAATTTTTCAGCCGCAACGGATAAATCAATATGAAACGATTGGGTTTTAAGCTGAGCAGCGGTATTGGCAGGGCGCTGTCGCACAAAATCAAACAAACGCAGCGCCTGTCGCGCAAAACGGCGGCGGTGATTTTGCTGTTGATGGGGGCAGCCTTGGTGTCGCTGGTGTCGCTAGGGTTTGCCAAATTGGCGGATTATGCGCTGCATCTGAACGCCAAATGGTCTCAGCAGTATCCGATGGCAGCGTTTGCAGTGTTGCCGGCAGCGATGATGCTGATTGTGTGGTTCACGCGCCGTTATGCGCCTTATACGGCGGGCAGCGGGATTCCGCAGGTGTTGGCCACGCTTTCGATGCCGAAAGTGAAAGGAAGCAACCGCTTGGTGGCTTTGGGGCGCACGGCTTTGAAAATCCCGCTTACGTTTTTGGGCATGTTGGTCGGGGCTTCCATTGGGCGCGAGGGGCCTTCGGTGCAGGTGGGGGCGGCGGTAATGCTGGCATGGGGCTCTTGGTGCAAACGCTACAATTTGGCATTCAAACGCTTGCAGGACAAGGAATTGCTGGCGGCAGGCGCGGCTGGCGGTTTGGCGGCGGCATTCAATGCGCCGCTGGCCGGGGTGATTTTTGCGATTGAAGAGCTGGGGCGTTCGGTGTCGCTGCATTGGGAGCGGCAGATTTTTATCGGCGTGCTGGCTTCGGGCTTTTTTTTGGTGGCGATTGAGGGTAACAGCACCTATTTTCAAGGCTTTAACGCCGGGCAAACGGCGGAGCATATGTTGCGCTGGGCCTTGCTTTGTGCTGCGGTGTGCGGCGTGGCAGGCGGGCTGTTTGCGCGTTTTTTAAGCAAGGGTGCAACTTGGCTGGCGCTGTCGAAATGGCGCAACTGGATGCGCCGGCACCCGATTTGGCTGGCGGGCGTGTTCGGCTTGATGCTGGCCGCCTTGGGCGTACTGTTTAACGGGAAAACCTACGGCACGGGCTATGATGTGGCGGCAGCCGCGCTGCACGGGCAGACGGATTTGGCCTACGGCCTGGCCGGAGCGAAGTGGGCAGCCACGGTGCTTTCCTATTGGGCGGGCATTCCGGGCGGGATTTTCACGCCTTCGTTGGCCATCGGTGCGCTCTTGGGCGTGCACATTGCCCAAGTTGCCGGCGCGGAAGCACCGGCGGCGATTTTGGCCTTGCTGTGCATGGCTGCGTTTTTAGCAGCGGCCACGCAAGCGCCGCTTACGGCCAGCGTGGTGGTGATGGAAATGACGGGCAGCCAGTCGCTGCTGTTTTGGATGTTGGTGTCGTCGATTGCGGCTTCGGTGATTGCCCGCCAGTTTTGCCCGCAGCCGTTCTACCATTTTGCGGCAGGACGTTTCCGCCAGCGCGTGCGCGAGGAATTGCAGCGGGAAGAGGAAGCGCGGTTGGCGGAAGGAGCGACAAAGTAATGGAAAAGGCTACCTGAAAATACTTTTCAGGTAGCCTTTCAGCCTCAAACGGCAGGTTTTAGCGCTGATTGTAAATACCGTAGTCGTAGCCTACGCAGAAGGCTGTACCATTCGCTCCTTTGCTTGTTCGGGTGCCGGTATAAAAGCATCGGTCGTTTCTCACACCATGTACCGCCTGACATGCGTTCATGGCCTGTTCGGCCGCTACTACATCATTGTCGTTGATGGCAAGGAATAGATCGTTGATTGAACGAGGATTATCCGTGGCTTTCACCAGTACTGCGCAAGTATTGCTGAAGGTGGCAAACACTTGGCAATTAGAAGAAACGCATTGCTTCTGTGCTTCTTCAACTGCTCTTTCTTCAGAAAGGTATCCGCCCGGCCAGCTTACCCCTCTGTTGTTAAAGTCCCAAGCCAAAGCCATCCAATACGGCGTGGCGCGGAAACGGGCGATACGTGCTTGCACCTCCGCCTCGCGCTGCTCCCAGGCGCGTATTTCAGCGGCGGTGGGGCCGGAGTAGGTTGGCTGTTGTTGTGCTTCGCGGTTCTGCTGGATTTGCTTGTTCAGCCCGTCTGCCAGCCACGGGTCGAAACCATCCGCCCAAGCCAAGCCCGCGCTGCCCAATAGCAGTGCCGCCAACGCGCCCGCTGCCGTGTTCATCATGGTTTGCTTCATCTTGCCGCTCCTGTTTGGAAAGGGGAATAAGGGTATTGCCGATGATCTGATTGTAACAAAAAACAAGATATTGTAAACATCTATCCCGCTGCTTGAAGGCTACCTGAAAAGTGAGGCATGTCGGGCATTGATGCCGGATTATGTGTTTGTATCTGTAAAGTGTCGGGTACCAATGCCCGATCTGCGGGCTGCCATTTTCTGCAGGGTGGGCTAAAGCCCACCCTGCACATGTATCGATTTTTCTGTGTGTTGGCTATTGCCTTTAGTTGGCAAAGGGCTACCTGAAAATGGGAAGATATGTTTTTCAGGTAGCCTTTGTTTGTGTTGGAAGAGGCTACCTGAAAAATGCTGCGGCAAAAAAAGCCGCCCGATTGAATGTGTCGGGCGGCTGCTTTTCTAGCTGTTTTGTTATGGCTTATTTGCTGGCTTTCAAAATGCGGCGGATGAAAATAAGCATACCGCCAATGAAGAAGGCCAAGCCGAGGAATTCGCCTGTGGTGTCCCAGTTTTCGAGGTTCAGCGCCAGTGGGGAGTCTGAGCCGCCGCTGGTAACAGACAGGGCAATAATCAGAGCCATAATCACGCCGATCAAGCTCTCGCCCACAATCAGGCCGGCGGCAAACAGGGTGCCTACGCGTTCGGCATCTTTCTGTTTGGCCTCATCTTTGCCAATATGGCGTTTCAGGAAGGCAGCCATGATGGCACCGATGGCAATCGGCATATTGATAGCCGGCGGCAGGTAGATGCCCATGCCCACGGCCAAGGTGGGCAGCATCAGTTTGGAGCCGCTGCGTTTGAATATTTCGTTGATGATGATGAGTACCACACCAATACCGATACCGGTGAGGATGTAGTTCCATTGCAGCGAGTGCGAGAAGATGGCTTTGGCGATGGTGGTCATCAGCGTGGCCTGCGGGGCAGCCAGAGCTTGGCTCGGATCCATATCCGGGCGCGGCATGGCGCCGGTGAAACCGTAGGCAGCGTGAAGCAGCTCAAGCACAGAAGATACCACAAATGCACCCACCACACAGCCGATAATCAGCGCCACTTCCTGCCGCCACGGGGTGGCTTTAATCAGGTAGCCGGTTTTCAGGTCTTGTAGGTTATCGTTGGAGATGGAGGCCACGGCCACTACGGCGGAGCCGCAGAATAGGGTGAGCGCCACTAGGAAGTTGCGCGAGCCTTCATCGGCAAACAGGTTGTTGGCACTACCGACACCCAGCAACACCAGTGAAATGGCCACCACGGAGATGATGCCGATGCCAGAAATCGGGCTGGAAGAAGAGCCTACCAAGCCGGCCATATAGCCGCAGGCGGCTGCCACCAGGAAACCGATAACGAAGGCCAGCAGGGTGCAGACCACTACCAGCAGCCAAGCCGTGCCTGTGGGCAGGTTGGCATCAGCCACGAAGTGGTAGAAGGAAAAGCCCAATAGCAGCATCATACCCAGTGCGTAGGCAATCATGGCTTTGGGCGACAAGTCTTGCTCAACGCGTTCCAGTGCAGCGCCCTCGCCGCCTCTGATGGCACGGAACGACATTTTCATGCCTTCGAGGGTGGGTTTGAGCAGGGTAATCAGTGTCCAGATAGCAGCAATACCGATGGTGCCCGCGCCGATAAAGCGCACTTTTTCTTTCCACAGCTGCATGGCGAAAGCGACCATTTCCATATCGGCTGGCTGCGGATTGGTAGCAGAGAAATAGGGGATGGCGATGCCCCAGGCAATCGCAATGCCCACCAGCATGGCAATACCGCTGGCCAGGCCGACCAAATAGCCTGCGCCGAGCAGCGCCAAGGAGAAGCCCATCGGGATTTGGAAAATAGATGCGCCGGCTTTGAACCACAGGCTGGCGCTGTCGGCCACTACGCGCAGGCCGTTGCTGGCGAAACTGAAAATACCGGAAATCACGCCGCCGGTAACGATTTCGCCGATACCACTGTCAGCCTTTTGCGCGGTGTCGGCATTTTCTTCGCCCACCACGCCGTCGCCGCTGCCGACTTTCAAAATCTCAGCCGCAGCCACGCCTTCGGGATAGGGCAAATCGCTTTTCACCACCATGGCATAGCGCAGCGGGATGGTGAAAATCACCCCCAAAATACCGCCGGCCATACACAGCAGAGTGGTTTGCCAAAACGGGAAACCTGTCCAATAGCCGCTCATCAAGAGGCCGGGCAGGATGAAGATCACGGAAGAGAGCGTACCCGCGGCAGAAGCCTGGGTTTGCACCATGTTGTTTTCAAGGATATTACTGCCTTTGGCGAACTTCAAAATTGCCATAGAAATCACAGCAGCTGGAATAGAAGAGGCGAAAGTGAGACCAACTTTCAGCCCCAAATAAATATTGGAAGCGGTGAACACAACAGTGATCAATGCACCCAATATCATGCCGCGCAGGGTAAGCTCCCTGTAGTTGGCATAAGGGTCGTGAGTTGAGAGAGACATAATCTTTACCTTCGGTTGGAATGAGGTTGCATTTTTTTTCGATATTCCGATTATGTCAATAGGAAATTAGCAAATGTAAATAATTATTTACAATTTACTAAAAAATAACAGAAAAGAAATTATGCATGATTATTTGAAATATTTTGATAATATATTGAATTAATTCTATATAACAAAATAATATCATAGTATGAAAAATCATTAATCAGGAAATGCTTGTTGTGTGTTAATTTATATTTAACGTAAACTTACATATGGATATGAGGATATATGGTAGAGACGGGGAAAGTAGAAGAGATATTTTGAGCAGAAAGAGCAGCAGATGCCGGCTAATTGTTTGATAGGGTTATATGCGGACAAGAGAGAGAAAGGCTACCTGAAAATTTCAGGTAGCCTGATTAATAGCGGGCGTTTACAGCACCGATTTCACGGCATTGACAACATTTTCCACGGTAAAGCCGAATTCTTTAAACAGTACGTCGGCAGGGGCGGATTCGCCGAAGCGGTTGATGCCGACGACTGCGCCGTTCAGGCCGACGTATTTGTACCAGCCGTCGGCGTGTCCGGCTTCTACGGCGATGCGCGGCAGGCCTTTGGGCAGGACGGCGGCTTGATAGGCGGCATCTTGGCGGTCGAACACGTTGGTGGACGGCATGGACACGACACGCACGGCGATGTTTTGCGCGGCGAGTGCTTTTTGCGCTTCCAAAGCCAGCCCGACTTCGGAACCGGTGGCAATGATGACGGCTTGAGCGTTGCCTTGGGCTTCGCTGATGACGTAGCCGCCGCGTTTGATGTCGTTCAGTTGTTGCTCGTTGCGCGCTTGGAAATTCAGGTTTTGACGGCTGAAAATCAGGCAGGACGGGTGGTCTTCGGCTTTTGCCGCTTCCGCCCATGCCACCAGCGATTCGGCGGTATCGCACGGGCGCCATACGTCCATATTCGGAATCAGGCGCAGGGTGGCGGTTTGCTCAATGGGTTGGTGGGTCGGGCCGTCTTCGCCGAGGCCGATGGAATCGTGGGTGAACACGAACACGGGGTTGATTTTCATCAGCGCCGCCATGCGCAGGGCGTTGCGTTCGTATTCGCTGAACATCAGGAAAGTCGCGCCGAAGGGTTTCACGCCGCCGTGCAGGGCAAGGCCGTTCATGATGGCACCCATGCCGAACTCGCGCACGCCGTAGTGGATGTAGTTGCCGCCTTTTTCGCGGGTAACGGAAACGCTGCCCGGCCAGTCGGTCAGGTTGGACGGGGTCAGGTCGGCAGAACCGCCCACCAGCTCGGGCAACTTTTTGGCGAGGATTTCGATGCTGTTTTGGCTGGCTTTGCGGGTGGCGATGGTTTCGGCTTTGGCGCACACTTCTTGCAAGGCCGTCTGAATATAGGCATCGAAGTTTTCAGGTAGCCTGTGTTCCATGCGGCGCACGAATTCTGCGGCTTCGGCAGGATATTTGGCTTGGTATTGTGCGAACAGCCCGTTCCATTCCGCTTCCAATTTCGCGCCTTGTTCTTTCGCGTTCCATGCGTCGTAAATTTCTTGCGGGATTTCAAATGCGGGGTAAGCCCAGCCCAGATGTTTGCGCGTGGCTTCGATTTCGTCTGCGCCCAAAGGTGCGCCGTGGGTTTTGTGGCTGCCCTCTTTGTTGGCGCTGCCTTTGCCGATTAAGGTTTTGCAGCAGATGAGGGACGGTTTGCCGGTTTCGGCGCGGGCGGCTTCGATGGCGGCTTGAATGGCGGCGGTGTCGTGGCCGTTTACGTTGGGAACGACGTGCCAGCCGTAGCTTTCAAAGCGTTGCGGGATGTTTTCGGTAAACCAGCCATCCACTTTGCCGTCGATGGAAATATTGTTGTCATCATATAAAACAATCAGTTTGCCCAAGCCCAGGGTGCCGGCGAGCGAACAGGCTTCGTGCGATACGCCTTCCATCAGGCAGCCGTCGCCCATGAAGACGTAGGTGTAGTGATCGACGATGTTCAAACCGTCTTTATTGAACTCGGCGGCAAGGATTTTTTCCGCCAATGCCATGCCCACTGCGTTGGCAATGCCTTGTCCCAACGGGCCGGTCGTGGTTTCCACGCCGTCGGTGTAGCCGTATTCGGGGTGGCCTGGGGTTTTGCTGTGCAGTTGGCGGAAGTTTTTCAGGTCTTCGATGCTCAGGTTGTAGCCGGTCAGGTGCAGCAGGCTGTACAACAGCATGGACGCGTGGCCGTTGGAGAGGATGAAGCGGTCGCGGTTGTAGAATTTGGGGTTGGCAGGGTTGTGGTGCAGGAATTTTGTCCACAAGACTTCCGCCATTTCCGCCATGCCCATAGGCGCGCCGGGGTGGCCGGAGTTGGCTTTCTGGATGGCATCGGCGGAGAGGAAGCGGATGGCGTTGGCAAGTTGGGAGGGCATAGTGTTTCCTAAATGATTGGTTTAGATAGAGTAATGAGGCTACCTGAAAATTACCCGGCAAGCGAAAACGGCGCAAATTATCGCACTTTTACGCAGTGCGTTCAAAACATCAGGCGAACAGCTTTTCCAGTGCGGCCTCAATATCGCGGCGCACCACGGCTTTGCTGCAGTTGCTGTTGATAACCGCATAGCGCTCGGGTGCGGCGGCGGCGCGCTCTAGGTAGCTTTGTCGCACACGGGTGAAGAAATCGGATTTTTCCTGCTCGAAGCGGTCTTTGTGGCGGCTGCGTTCGATGCGTGCCAAGGAAATTTCCAACGGCACGTCGAGCAGGATGGTGAGGCTGGGGCGCAGGCTGCCCTGCACCCATTGTTCGAGCTGGGCAATATCGGCTTCTGGCAGGCCGCGGCCGCCGCCTTGGTAGGCGAAGGTGGCATCGGTGAAGCGGTCGGACACCACGGAGACGCCGCGCTCCAGAGCGGGCAGGATAACACTTTCGATATGCTGGGCGCGGGCGGCAAACATGAGCAGGGTTTCGGCACGCAGGCAGGCCTGGGTTTGCGGGCTGAGCAGCAGGCGGCGCAAGGCTTCGCCCAAGGGTGTGCCGCCGGGCTCGCGGGTGAACAAGACGGGGCGCCCTTGTGCGGCAAACCATTCGCGGATTACGGCCAGCTGGGTGGTTTTGCCGGCGCCATCGATGCCGTCAAGGGTGATGAAATGGGCGGTCATTGTTTAACTCCGTTGAAGCTTTGCTTTTAGGTGGCCTGTTGCTGGGAGGAGGCTACCTGAAAGTATGCGGATGATTTTTCAGGTAGCCTTTTTGTTTAAGTATTGGTCTGTGGTTTAAATTTTACGGGCTTAGTTTACTTAAAATTTTCAAGATAAACACAGACAGTAGGATAAACATAACAAGCACGCTGGTTTTTAGATAGTAGTAACTGTTGCGTGTACCGCGAAACGAGCTCTGGATGTTTTGTGTACTGTTTTTGAGAACGGTATGCCCTTGGCTATCGGTGATTTCGCTGATATTGCCGTAGGTTCTGCCGGGAATACCGTTTTTATTTTCCAAGTAGCTGACGAAGTTTATAGAAGAGTTATGTAGTTGGCTGACTTGTGATCTGCCGCATAGCTGCTCTTTGATGCCCAAACAGCTGGCTTGGGCAAGCAGTTCATTTTTATTGTTGTAGATGAGTAATGTATGGCCAGAGCCCCTGATGCCGTTATAGCTGGATTTTAAAACCATATCGCCTTGCAGGGTTGAATATTGGGGTGTGGTCAGTTTTTCTTTTAGAGCAACAGGGGTAACGAAAAACAGTAAGCCAAACAGGAAGATGCTGTAAGTGTATAAGCCGATTTTATCCATACTAGGGAAAATCAGCGTATCAACTTTTCGGAGAAGGGATTGGGGCATGAGTTTTCCAATGGCGGATAAGGTGTCTTGGCTTTTCAGGCAGCCTTTGGCTGGATAGAGGCTACCTGAAAAATATGCGGGGTTTCAGGCAGCCTTTTGGTTTTAGGGTTTGCTTGGCTGCTCGGGAGGCTCGCTTTCGGCGGGGGCTTGGGCTTCGGTTTTCAGGTGTTTGCGCAATACGAAGGCTTGGGCGGCGAGGAAGATGCCCATCAGGATGAGCTGGCCGTAGCTTTTGAAGTGGATAAACAGGTTTTTGGCCTGCTCGGAGGCGTCGTAGTGGTAGAGGCCGAACCAGTAGTGCAGGGCGGCGAGCAGGAGGAAGAAGGCGGCCCAGGCGTAGGTGAGGCGCTGCCAGCCTTGCGGGCTGAAGCGGAATACGTCTTTGGCCACGGGCTGCATCAGGGGTTTGCCGATGAGGGCGCTCACGGCCAGGGCGAGGGCGAAGCTGAGGTTGATGATGGGGGTTTTCCAGCGCAGGTAGAGGTCGTCGCGCAGGAGGATGGTGGCGCCGCAGAAGAGGATGGTGAGCACGAGTACCACCCATTGCTGTTTGGTGAGCCGCCATTTTTGCCGCACAAGGTGGATGCCGTACACAATCAGGGTGGCGGCCAATACGGCGGCAGCGCCGGCCAAGAGGCCGAATTTCTTGGATGCGATGAAAAAGGCGATGAGGGGGAGGAGGTCGAGCAGGGCGGTCATGTTACGGTCTTTTCAAAATATAGCGGCGGACGTTGGCGTTGTGTTCGTCTAATGTGCGGCTGAATTCGCTTTTACCGGTGTTATCCATGCGGGAGACGAAATAGAGGTAGTCGGCGCCGCTGGGGTGGGCGGCGGCTTGGAGGGCGGCTTCGCCGGGCAGGGCGATGGGGGTGGGGGGCAGGCCGTCGCGGGTGTAGGTGTTGTAGGGGGTGTCGCGCTGGAGGTCGGCGCGGCGGATGCGGCCGTTATAGGCGCTGCCCATACCATAAATCACGGTGGGGTCGGTTTGCAGGCGCATGCCTTGGTTGAGGCGGTTGACGAATACGGCGGCCACGTTGGCGCGGTCTTCTTCGTGGGCGGTTTCTTTTTCGATGATGCTGGCCATGGTAAGCAGCTCGTAGGGGTTTTTATACGGCAAATTGCCGGCACGGTCGTTCCAGGCGGATTGCAGCTGGCCTTGCATGCGGCGGTAGGCGAGGCGGTAGATTTGCAAATCGCTGCTGTCGTAGTCGATTTCGTAGCTGTCGGGGAAGAAGCGGCCTTCGGGATGCTGGATGTCGGCATCGGAGGCGATGGCGGCGAGGAGTTGGCGGTCGCTCCAGCCGGCGGTGTCGTGGCGGATGTCGGCGGTTTGGTTGATGAGACGGCGCATTTGGGCAAAACGCATACCTTCGATGATGCGTACAGTGATGGTGTCGGGGCGGCCGTTTTTGAGGTGGCGCAGGATTTGCCAGGAGGAGGCGCGGGGCTGGAGGCGGTAGTTGCCGGGCAGGAACTGTTTATGGGTGCCGGTAAGGTAGGCGGCAGCCACGAACACCCAGCGGCTGTAGATGGCGTCGTTGGCAGCGAGGGTGCGGCTCACGCTGCCGATGCCGTTGCCGCGCTCCACGCGCAGACGTTGGCTATGGGTGTCTTTGGGGGCGAAGAGGAGGCCGGCAAATAGGGTGGCAGCCAGCAGGATGAGGACAAGCAGGGAATAGAGGATTTTTTTCAGCATGGGTTTCGGTGTGGCCGATTAAAGGGCGGCAGTATAGCCCAGGGCGGGGCGGCTGCGAAGCGGTGTGGTTGATTTGGAGGGTGGGCAAAGGCTACCTGAAACTGCTTTTTTGTTTTTCAGGTAGCCTTTTTGCAGTTTGCAGGCCGAAGTTTATTCTTCTTTGCCAAACCAGCGTTGCCAGCCTTCGCGGATTGGCGGGGCGGTTTTCAGCAGGTACACCAGCACCACTATATTGCCCGCTGCCACGATGAGGTAAAGCAGGTTGATGCTGTCGAACAGCCACAAGAGGATGGCGGAGAGCAGGGCGGCGGCCACCATGAAGAGGCCGTTGATGATGTTGTTGGCGGCGATGGCGTGAGCACGGAATTCTTCGCTGCTGGCGGTTTGCAACCAGGTGTAGAGCGGCACGGAGAAAAAGCCGCCGCAGAAGCCGAGCAACACGATGCAGAGCATCACGGCATAGGCATCGCCGCGCAACAGGAAGCTGCCGATGCCGCTGTATTCGTGATAGTGCGTGCCATGCACGAGGGCAACGAGCAGCAGGCCGAATATGGCCATGCCCACCGTACCCACGGCCACCCAGCCGAGGTTGAGCCGGCGGTGACTGAGTTTGGCGCACAGCACGGAGCCGCTGCCGATGCCGATGGAAAATAGGGTGAGCATCAGATTGAACACATTATCGTTGCCGCCCAGGTGCAGTTTGGTAAAGGTGGGCAGCTGGGTGGTGTACACCGCGCCGATAAACCAAAACCAGGAAATGCCGATGATGGCGGCGTAGATTTCGCGGTTGGCAAAGGCTTGTTTTAGAATGGCTTTGGAGTTGCGCACAATGTGCCAGTCGATTTTTGCTTCCGGGGTTTTCGGCGCCACGCGCGGCATAAACAGGCTGGAGATGAGGCCGCCGGCAGCAATGATGAGCAGGAAAACAGATACCGTGATGCCGCCGATGCCGGCCAGAATGGTGCCCAAAATTTGGCCGAACAGGATGGCGAGAAACGTGCCGCCTTCCACCAGGCTGTTGCCCACAATCAATTCGTGTTCGTCCAAATAATCGGGCAACACGGCGTATTTAAGCGGGCCGAACAGGGTGGAATGCAGGCCCATCAGGAAAATGCAGAGCAGCAAAAGTAGCAGTGATTGGCTGAGGAAGCCCACTGTAGCCAGCAGCATAATCAGCACTTCGGCCACCTTCACCGCCACCGCCATGCGGCTGCGGTCGAATTTGTTGCACAGCTGGCCGGAGAGGGCGGAAAACAGGAAAAAGGGCAACACAAACAACAGCGCGCTCACGTTAATCATTTGTGCCGGCTCGATGAAGCCGTTTTTACCCAAACCATAAAAGCTGATCATGGTGGCCAGCGCGATTTTGAACAGGTTGTCGTTGAGCGCGCCGAGGAATTGGGTGCCGAACAGCGGGGCAAAGCGGCGCGATACGGCAAATTTGAAGCCTGGATTCATGGTTTGTCCTGCGGGGGTGGGGAGTCGGGATGCACGGAATCGTCGTCCATCAGAATGCGGTGGGCGGGGCCTTCCAAATCGTCAAACTGGCCGTTGTGGCCGGACCACCAAAAGAAATAGCCGATTACGAAGGCTAGCACGATGCTGATGGGAATCAGGATAAACACGCTGTCCATCAAAGGTTTCCTTCCAAATCGGTGAGCAGCAGGGTGTGGCCGCCGAGGCGCAGGTATTGCTGGCGGATATCGGCCGCCAGGCCGCCTTCGGCATCATACAGGGCAATGCCCTCGCCATGCGGCTGCCAAACCAGCAGCTGGCCGGCCAGGGCTTCCAATGCGCGGGCAGGCGCGGTATCTTCCGGCGGCAGCGCGGCGGCGTGCGCCTGAATCATGGCGTTGCCGGAGACGGGCTCGTCGTCGTTGTCGGCGGTGAGCACGAGGAAACCGAGCAGGGTGCCGTTGGGGGTGCTGAGGGTGAATTGGCGCATTTTCAGGTAGCCTTTGTTGTTGGGCGGGTTCGGTATGACCCGCTTACTTTTTTCAGGTAGCCTTAATCGGCGGGCTGGCTGTTGAGCAGCCAGTATTGCAGGCCGACCAGGGTTTTGCCGTCTTGAATCTGGTTGTTGGCAATGGCTTCCCGCACGGCTTGGCGCGAGAGCAATACGGTTTCGACAAATTCGTCTTGGTCGGGCTTGCGGGTGCTGGTGGGCGTGATGCCTTCGGCGAGGTAGAGGTACATTTTCTCGTTGCAGAAGCCGGGGGCGGTGTAGAAGGTATGCAGCAGTCGAACGGATTGGGCGCGGTAGGGGGTTTCTTCTTCCAGTTCGCGCGCGGCGCACACGGCCGGGTCTTCATCGGGGTCGAGCTTGCCGGCGGGTAGCTCGAGCAGGGCCTGGCCGGTGGCGTAGCGCCATTGGCGCACCAGCACCACTTCGTCTGCTTCGGTAACGGCCAGCACACAGGCGGCGCCGGGGTGGCGGATAACAATGCGGTAGCTTTGGTTGCCGTTGGGCAGGCGCACAGTATCGTGGGCAATGGTAACGAATTTGCCGTCGAAAATCGGTTCGGAAGAGAGTTGGGTTTCGGTGAGGTTCATTGCAGTGGGGTGAGGCTACCTGAAATTTTCAGGTAGCCTTTTCTAGAAACAGATTATTGGGAAACGTAGCCGCGCAGTTCTTTGGCCTTGTTGCGGGCCTCGGTGGCGGTGCATTCGAGGCGGGCAAGCTGGCCGTTGTTGCCGCCGCCGGCCTGTTGGGCGGCTTGGGCACATTTGGCTGCGCTGCTGGCAGCCCAGGATTGGTAGTCTTGACCGATGATGTCTTTCACATCGGCAGGCACGCTCTGCCACACATTGCGCAATTCCTGCTGGGCGGCTTGGGCGCGCTGGGTGGTTTCAGTGAGCTGGTTGCCGGTGAAAGTTTCGGCTTCCTGCTTGAGGGTGGGGATGCGCTGCTGCAGCTCGCGGGTGTCGCATTCGATACGCAGTGCTTCTTGCTCTAGCGGATCGGTGGAGTCGGCCTTGCTTTGGTAGGTGCATTGGCTCACCCGCAGACGTGCCCATTGGCTTTGCGCATCTTTGAGCGCGGTTTGGACGGCGTCGGGCAGTGCTTGCCAAGTCTTGTTCAGGTTTTCTTGCGCCTGTTTGTTTTCGGTGCGCAAGAGTTCGATACGGGCTTGCAGACGGTTTTGGTCGAGCGAGTTTAGCTCTTGCTGGCGGGTTTCCTCGGCTGCGGATTTCTGGCGGATTTCGGCTACTTGTTTGGCCAAATCGGGGGCGGCGAGGTAGAAGGACAGGGGCGGCTGCAGGCCGGAGGAGGCGGTTTTGCTGTCTACGTTGATAACGAGTTTGTCGCCGCTGTCGGTTTGGCTGACGGTGTAGTTGAGCAGGCGAATGTAGCCGCCTTGGCCGTCTGGTTTGAGGGTGGGGTCGCCGGCGGTCATCATTTCGTTGTATTCGATGCCGTCGCTTTCATTGATCTCCATGTAGTCGGAAATGCTTTGTTTCAGGCGGGCTTGGGCTTCCGGTTTGGGGGCAAAGCGCAGGGTGGCTTCGCAGGCAAGTTGTTTGTTGTCTTCGGAAGCGGCTTGGGTGGTGCGGATGTCGGTGATTTCGAAGCCGAGCTGGTCGAGTGCGGCCTGGATTTCGGCGGCGCCAACCTGTGGGGCAGGTAGTTCGCTGCCGCTGGGCGGGAAGGCTGTGGCCTGAATCTGGGCTTTGAGCCGTTCGAGCGCTTCGGGCGCTTGGCAGCTGAGGGCGGCAGGTTTGGCTTCTTCTTTGCCACAGGCGGCCAGCGAGGCAGCAATCAGGAGGGCGAGGACGGGTTTAATCAGGGGTTTCATGTTTGGATTCCTTGATTAGGAGATGGATAACAGTATTCTAACCCGCCGTGGTGAGCCGTGGCGGGAAATTTTGCTTTTGCAGCTAAAGCGTTTTACCTCCTGCGGTGGTGGTTCGCCACGCACACACGCTGTTGGTAGTCCGACACTTGGGAGAAGGAAGCATGGTTTGGCTATCGTTGAGGCCGTAGTTTTTCAGCTAGCCTTTCGATGGCTGGAGGAGGCTACCTGAAACAGGAGGATTCTGTTTTCAGGTAGCCTGTGTTTGGTGTGGGCTGAAAGGCTACCTGAAAGTTTGCGTCATCCCGGTGCTATTGCAGCAGCAGCCCGAAGCGGATACCGATTTTGCGCCATTGGGCGGCATCATCGGCCAGCGCGCCGGCGGTGAGGGGGTTGTCTTCTGGCCATTGACGGCTGATGGCGAGGGTGTAGTTTTTGTTTTCGTAGCTCAGTCGGGTGCCTGCGGGCAGGGTGTGCGGCAGGCGGGCGCGGCAGAATAGTACGGCCAGGCGCAGGGCGGCCACGGCAAGCCACATGGTGGGGCTGATGGGCAGTTCGGCCATTTTTCTCAAATCACCGCGCTGACCGAGCACCAAGGTGGCAAGGATTTGCTGCTCTTGGCGGGAAAATCCGGGCATGTCGGCCTGCTCGAGGATGTAGGCGGAGTGTTTGTGATAGGCGGTGTAGGCAATGTCGGTGCCGATTTCGTGCACGAGGGCGGCCCAGCGCAGGTATTGTTGCCAATAGTGGCGCTCTTTTTCGGGTTCGCCTTCGGCGAGCATCTCGAAGAACTGGGCGGCAAGGGCGGTCACGCGTTGGGCTTGGTTTTGGCTGACGTGGTAGCGCTGTTGGAAGTGGGCGATGGTTTGCTCGCGCATGTCTTCGTTGAGTTGGCGGCCGATGAGGTCATAGAACACGCCGTCGCGCAGGGCGGCGTCGGTTACGGTCATGCTGTCGATATCGAGCTCGGCGAAGACGGCACTCATCACGGCCAGCCCGCCGGCGAATACTTCGATGCGGTCGGCCTTCATGCCGTCGAATTTGGCTTTTTTGGCGCTGCCGGCTTCAATCAGGCGGGCGGCGATTTTTTGCAGGGCGGCGGGAGTGATGCGGTTGTCTTCGGGATTGGCGGCGGCAATGAGGTCGCGCAGGGTGCGGGCGGTGCCGGAAGTGCCTACGGCCAGCTGCCAGCCGGTGCTTTTTAACAGCTTGGCAATGCGCTGGATTTCGCTTCGGGCAGTATTGACGGCCAGCTTGAAGGATTCGGCGGATACTTTGCCTTTGGGGAAGAAACGCAGGCTGTAGCTCACGCAGCCGAGATTGAGGCTTTCGGTGATATCGGGCTGCAGGCGGCTGCCGATCACGAATTCGGTGGAGCCGCCGCCAATATCGACCACCAGCATCTGCCCGCTGCCTGGCGGCAGGGTGTGGATGACGCCGGTGTAGATAAGGCGGGCTTCTTCGCGCCCGGCGATGATTTCGATGGGAAAGCCCAAGGCAGCTTCGGCGCGGGGCATGAAGGGAGCGATATTTTTGGCCACGCGGAAGGTGTTGGTGGCCACGGCGCGCACCTGCTCGGGCGGAAAGCCGCGCAGGCGTTCGTGGAATTTGGCCAGGCAGGCCAGTGCCCGCTCTTGGGCGGCTTGGTCGAGTTGTTTGTGTTCGTCCAGCCCGGCGGCAAAGCGCACCATATCTTTGATGGAGTCAACGATTTGCAGCTGCCCGTTGTGGTTGGTGCAGATTTGCAGGCGGAAACTGTTGGAGCCGAGGTCTACCGCGGCCAGCATATTGGCGGGAATGGTCATATTGCTTGTGTTGGATAGAAAGCGTGTATCTTACCTTGCGGCGCCTAGTGTGTCATTATGCTGCGGAATTTCAGCTCGCCTCTAGGGGAAGCGGCTTTGTTATAATGCGCTTGAGGCTACCTGAAAATTGGTTTTCTATTTTTCAGGTAGCCTGCGTTATGGTTTAGATTGAGTGTGAAAGGTTGGTTTATGCGGATTCGTGCGTGCAATGCTGTGCTGAAACGCGGTGTGGCGGCGGGACTGTTGGTGCTGCTTGGAGCCTGCTCGCTGGTGAACTATCGGCCGGTGGCCACTATTTCGAAAGTGGACACCACGCAGGGCTACCGGCTGGAGCAGAGCATCGCGCAGCAAAACGACGATGTATTCGTGGTGCTGCTGTTTTCCGGCGGCGGCACGCGTGCGGCGGCTTTGGGCTACGGCGTGCTCGAAGAGCTGGTCAAGCAGCCGGTGTATATCGAAGGGCGGGAAAAACCGCTGCTCGATAGCGTGGACTTGGTGTACGGCGTGTCCGGCGGCTCGGTATTGGCCACTTATTATTCGCTCCACGGGCGCGACACCATCCCCGCATTCGAACAGCAATTCTTGAAGCAGAATTTCCAAAAGCAGGTGAGCCGGCAAGTGTTTTCGCTGGCCAACCTGCCGCGCCTGACTTCGCCCGAATTCGGGCGCGGCGATTTGTTGCAGGAGCAGTTTGAAGCCACTCTGTTCGGCCACGCCACCTTCGGCGATTTGGCCAGGCGGCGCAAAGGCCCGTTTGCCGTGGTGTCGGCCACCGATATGTCGATAGGGCGGCGCTTTGATTTCACGCAAGAATTTTTCGACGTGATGTGCCTCAACCTTTCCGATTTGCGCCTGGCGCGCGCCGTGGCCGCTTCCAGCGCCGTGCCCGTAGTGTTCAGCCCGATTACGATCAACAACAACGGCGGCAACTGCGGCTACACCCTGCCGCCGCGCCTGCAAAACGCGCTGGAACACGGCAGCGACGAACAGCAGCAAACCCGAACCCGCCGCGAGTTCGGCCAAGAGTTGGCGCTATATCAAAACAGCAAAAGCCGCCCCTACATCCACCTGCTCGACGGCGGCCTCACCGACAACCTCGGTTTGCGCGGCCTGCTGGAAGCCGCTGAAATCTACCCCAGCCATACCCTATACCGCCAGCTGGCCAACCAAAACGTGCGCAAAATCATCGTAATCAGCGTGAACGCGCAAAACCAGCCCGACAGCATCATCGACCAAAGCGCCAAAGTGCCCGGCCTCTACGATGTGTTGAGTGCCATCATCAACGTGCCCATCGACCAAAATTCGCAGGAGTCGCTACGCCGCATCCGCGCCGTGGCCGACCAATGGAACAGCCAGGCCGGCAGCCGCAAAGGCCATCCGATCAGCATGCATTTCGTGAGCCTCAGCCTGCGCGACTTGCCCGATTCCCCCCTGCGCAAAAACGTGCTCAATATTTCCACCAGCTTTTACCTGCCGCGCGAAGACATCAACAACCTGAAAGAGGCTGCCCGCGTGCTGATGCGCCAATCGCCCGAATACGCCCGGGTGCTGACTGCCTTATCGAAAGAAGCGGGGTCAGAATCAGGGGCTCAAGAAGGCTCGACTGCTTCGGCTCAAGATGCCTGCAAAAACGGCACAGCGGCAGCTAGGGCGGATTGCTTGGAGGAAGGTAAGGCAGAGTGAGGATAGTTGGTTAAGCTGAAAGGCTACCTGAAAGATTTCAGGTAGCCTTTTATAGTGGGTGGATAAGCCAAGACATGCTGGGTTGCCTTACCGTATTGATCAGCTTTCAGGTAGCTTGCTTTTTACGTGCACCCCACACAAACAGCGCCACACCCGCCCATACCCACAGATAGCCGGCAAACTGCATACGGCTGAACGGCTCGTGGAAGGCAGTGAGTCCGAGTAGGAATTGCAGGCTGGGCGAGAGGTATTGCAGTATGCCGATGGTGGTGAGGCGGATGCGTTGCGCGGCGGCGGCAAACAGCAGCAGCGGAATCATGGTGGCGGCACCGCTGCCGATTACAATGGCCAAGGGCAGGGGTGGCAATTGGGTGAAGACCAGGCTGCCGTGCCAATAATGCCAGCCCAGATACAGGAGGGCAAAGGGCAGCAACATCAGTGTTTCCAGCGTGAAGCCGGGCAGGGCTGGCAGCGGGGCAAGTTTACGCAACAGGCCGTATATGCTCCAGCTGACGCCGAGGCCCAGTGCAATCCAAGGCATCTGCCCGCCCCATGCAGAAAGCCACACCACGCCCACGATGGCTAAAAGAATGGCGCCGATTTGCAATGGGCGCAGGGCTTCGCGCAGAAATAGGCGGCCGCAGAAGATGCTGGCGAGGGGTGCGATGAAGTAGCCTAGGCTGGCTTGCAATACCTGCCGTTGGGTGATGGCGGCCAAATAGAGCAGCCAGTTTGTTGCCAATAGGGTGGAACAGAGGGCGAAGGCGGTGAGGGTTTGGCGGCTTTTGATGGCTTGTGCGAGCTGGGTGCGGGCGGAAGGTGAGCAGGCTACCGTGCCGATGGCGAGCAGCGATGCCCATACGATACGGTGCGCCATCAGTTGCCCGGCGCCGATGGGCTGGCCGGCCAGGGGCAGCCAGTAGAGCGGGAAAAAGCCCCAAATCAGATAGCAGCCGATGACGCAGTAGAGGCCCCGGCGGTATTCGGTGGAGTGGGTGGTATTCATGATGTGTTGGTGAATGGTGTAGAGACTACCTGGAAGTGTTGGCTTCAGCGTGGCCATAGCTCAAGAGTTTATATTTTCATGCGGTGTGGATGCACCTTGCTGTATTACTTGTACTCTGCCGCTTGCTACCTTACATGAAAAAAATAAGTGTTTAGCTATCGAATCAAACGAAACCTATAAGCCAGTTTGTTTGGGTTACACGAGAACGGTAGAGGCTACCTGAAAATCCGTCGGGCGGTTTCAGATAGCCTCTATACAGCCGTTTGGCCGTTACATCAGGTTCAAATCACTTACACGCTCGAAGATGTGCGTACTTTCGCGGCCTTCTTCGTAGAGCTTGATGCGCAGGCGCAAGTCGTTGGCGGATTCGGCCTGGCGCAGGGCTTCGTCGTAGTCGATTTCGCCGTTGATGTAGAGGCGGAACAAGTCTTGGTCGAAGGTTTGCATGCCGTCGTCCTCAGCGCGTTCCATCAGCTCGCGAGCCTCAAGCAACTGGTTTTTGAATACGTGATCCTGCATAGCGGGGGTGTTGATAAGCAGGTCGATGATGGCATTTCGGCCTTTGCCGCCTTTTTTCAGCACCAAACGCTGGCCGATAATGGCCACTAGGTTCAGCGCCAAGTCCATCAGAATCTGCGGATGCCGCTCTTCAGGATACAAGTTCATAATACGCTCAACGGTTTGGCTGGCGTTGGTGGCGTGAATGGTGAAGAAGCACAAGTGACCGGTTTGAGCCAGTTGCAGGGCATATTCCATGGAGTGTTCGTTACGCACCTCACCCACGCAGACTACGTCGGGCGCTTGACGCATAGCACTTTGCACGGCTGCACCCCAGCTGTGGGTGTCGAGGCCGACTTCGCGCTGGGTGATGATGCTCTTGATTGGGCTGTGGATATACTCGATCGGGTCTTCGATGGTTACGATGTGGCCGGCGGAGTGTTTGTTGCGCCAGTCAAGCATCGCGGCCTGCGAAGTGGATTTACCGGAACCGGTGGGGCCGGCCAGAATAATCAGGCCGCGCTTGCGCATGGAGAGCTCTTTGAGCACTTGCGGCAGGCGCAGGTCGTCTATGGTGAGAATGTTGGTGGTGATGCGGCGCATTACCAAGCCGATGCGGCCTTGCTCGTGGTAGGCGTTCACACGGAAACGGATGCCGTTTTGCGATTGCAGGGAGTAGTTCAGCTCCCACTCCACCGGGAATTTGGCTTTCTGCTCGTCGTTAAAAGTGGAGTAAACGATTTGTGCGGCTTCTTCTTCGGCGAGCGGTTTTACCGGAATCGGCACCAGCGTACCGTCGATTTTGAACGAAGGCGGGAAGTTGCTGCTGATGAAGATATCGGAAGCGTTGCGTTTGAGCGATTCATCGGCCATTTTTTCCAGTAGCGGGTGCAGTTTGGCGCGCTCGCGGGTTAAGTGCTGGTTCGGGCCGTGGCCAATAGGCTGTGCCGGCGCGGCATGCAGCGGCGGATGGCTAGACACGGCTGGTGCGGGACGGGCGGTAGGCTGCTGCGGGGCAGTCTGAGCCAGAGTCGGTTTGGCTGGGGTCTGCATTGGTTGGGCGGCATGGGGTGCAAGGGCTGCTGCGTATTTAGATTTAAGTTGCGGCTGCGGTTGTGCTGCTTGCGGCTGCACTGGTTGGGCAGGCGGCGTAATGGGCTGTGCCACGAAACCTGGTTCAATCAATTCCGGTTTGCCGAATGTGCTTTCGGGCAAATCGGGCAGCGGCGGAATATCGAGTGTACCAGTGGCCAGCTGGCTTTCCATGGAAGCCAAATTGCCATTCGGCATCATGGCGGCAGTAACGGGAGTGGGTTCGGGCGGTAGGTCGTCGCGTTGGTTGGCCATTTCGGAGAGCAGCTCGGCCAAGTTTTGTTTGTGCTGATCGTTTGACATGATGTTTTCCCTTGTACGATTGTCGGTTTAGACGAGTTGGTCGGGGTTCTGCGCTTTGGCGCGGGCGGCATCGATGCTGATAATGCCGCGTTTGAGCAGGGCCTGCAGGGATTGGTCGAGCGTCTGCATACCGTGTGCTTGGCCGGTTTGCAGGGCAGAACCGATTTGGGCGATTTTGTTTTCGCGGATCAGGTTGCGCACGGCGGCGGTGGAAATCAGGATTTCGTGCGCGGCCACACGGCCTTTGCCGTCTTTGGTTTTGAGCAGGGTTTGCGAAATCACGGCGCGCAGTGATTCGGAAAGCATGGAACGCACCATCTCTTTTTCGCCGGCGGGGAACACGTCGATAATACGGTCCACGGTTTTGGCTGCACCGGTGGTATGCAGGGTGGCGAATACTAGGTGGCCGGTTTCGGCGGCGGTGAGCGCCAAACCGATGGTTTCCGGGTCGCGCATCTCACCCACCAGGATGATATCCGGGTCTTCACGCAGTGCGGAGCGCAGAGCGTTGGCGAAGCTGTGGGTGTGTTGGTGCAGTTCGCGTTGGTTCACCAAGCATTGTTTACTCTGGTGCACAAACTCGATCGGGTCTTCGATAGTGAGGATGTGGTGGTGATGGTTTTCGTTGATGTAGTTGATCATCGCTGCCAGGGTGGTGGATTTACCGGAACCGGTGGGGCCGGTTACCAGCACCAGGCCGCGCGGCTGGTCGGAAATTTTTTGGAATACTTTGGGCGCGTTCAATTCTTCCAGTGTGAGTACTTTGCTGGGAATAGTACGGAATACGGCAGCCGGACCACGTTCGGTGTTGAATGCATTCACACGGAAACGGGCGATGTTGGGCAGTTCGAAGGAAAAGTCGGTTTCCAGCCGTTGTTGGTAGTCTTTGCGCTGGTGGTCGTTCATGATGGAAGAGATCATGTTGCCCACTTCTTCGGCGCTCATTTCCGGCAGGTTGATGCGGCGCACGTCGCCGTGCACGCGGATCATAGGTGGTAGGCCAGCGGAGAGGTGCAAGTCGGATGCTTTGTTTTTCACGCTGAACGCGAGTAGGTCGGTAATCTGCATGGCGTTTGAAACTCCCTTTTCAGTAATTTTTTTGCAGTTTTGCTAAAAACAGTTCATTGTAAATACAGATGGCAGGATAAATAAAGGAAAACTTGTATTTTCATGTAAAATTGGCGGTTATCTGAAACAGGATACAGGGTTTTGGCATGTTTCTGGCTATTGGCCGGGATGATGCCCAGTCAGACAGAGGCTACCTGAAAATCCATTCTGTTTATTTTTCAGGTAGCCTCCTGCAATCTACCGGCCAATCAAACGCCATTTCAAACACCCTTTCTTATCATGATGACCCCGCAACAAAAAGGCCTAGCCTGGACGGCGGCGATGGCGCTGTTTATGCAGTCGCTGGACGCCACCATTTTGAACACCGCGCTGCCGGTGATGTCGGCAAGCCTGCACGAATCGCCGCTGCAAATGGAGCTGGCCATCATCAGCTATGCGCTTACTGTGGCCGCGCTGATTCCACTATCGGGCTGGCTGGCCGACCGGCTGGGTACGCTCAACGTGTTCCGGCTGGCGGTGGCGGTGTTCGTGCTCGGTTCGGTGGCCTGCGCCGCCTCGCCCACTTTAAACTGGCTGGTGCTGGCACGGATTTTGCAGGGCGTGGGTGGCGCGCTGATGATGCCGGTGGCGCGGTTGGCGATCATCCGCACCGTGCCCAAATCGGAATTGGTAGCGGCATGGAATTTGATGTCGATGACCGGCCTCATCGGTCCCATCGTTGGGCCGATTTTAGGCGGCTGGATGGCGGTAAACCTGTCTTGGCACTGGATTTTCTTTATCAATATCCCCATCGGTCTGCTTGGTATTGCCGTTGCCGGCCGCTATATGCCCAATGTGCGCACCGATACGCAACCATTAGATTGGCAAGGATTCCTGCTGTTTGCCGGCGGCCTGGTGGGGATTACCTACGGGCTGGAGCTGGCAGCGGAAAACCTGCACAACGGCAGCCGCTCCTTATTGATAATCGGGCTGGGCGCAGCGGCCATGTGGCTGTATGCCGTGTATGCACGGCGTGCTAAAAATCCACTGCTACCGCTTTCCTTGTTCCGGGTGCATACTTTCAGCATCGGGTTGGCTGCCAATTTGATGTTCCGAGTGCTCTCTTCCGGCATCCCCTTCCTGGTGCCGCTGATGCTTCAGGTAGCTTTTGGCTACAATGCCGAAATGGCCGGCTGGATGCTCGCGCCGGTGGCGTTGAGCTCGATTTTAATGAAGCCGTTTACCGCGCCGATTTTGGTGCGCTTCGGCTATAAGACCACGCTTTTGGGCGTGGCCGTGGCCATGTCGGCCGTGGTGGCCGCGCTGTCGCTGCTCGATTCGGACAGCTCGATAACGTTTTACATGCTGCTGGCCACCTGCTTCGGCCTGTGCCAATCCCTGATGTTTACCGCCATCAACACCCTTACCATCGGTGATTTGTCGAACGAAGAAGCCAGCGCGGGTTCGACCATGCTCAGCGTGGTGCAGCAGGTGGGCATCGGCATCGGCATTGCCGTGGCCGCTGTGATTTTGGGCGCATACCGTGCCGCCGTGGGCGAAACCGGTGCACTGCTGGAACAGGCCTTCAGCTACACCTACCTGTCGTTGGCCACCTTCGGCTTGGTGCTGCTGTGGCTGCTGGCCAAACTGCACTCTGGCGACGGCAGGCATTTAAACCGCAAGGCTACCTGAAACCTTCATCCGCACATTTGAATAGATTTGAAAGCCATCATGAGCAATACCACCCCCAACTACCTCACCCCCTCCGGCTGGCAGGCATTGAAAGACGAGCTCTACCAGCTGGTGAACAAAGAGCGCCCCGAAATCGTGCAAATCGTCAACTGGGCGGCTAGCAATGGCGACCGCAGCGAAAACGGCGACTATCTCTATGGCAAGCGCCGTATGCGCGAAATCGACCGCCGCATCCGCTTCCTCACCAAACGGCTGGAAGCGGCGCAAGTGGTCGATCCCGAAACCCGCGAAGCCACCGACCAAATCTTCTTCGGCGCCACCGTGGAGCTGCTGCGCGGCAACGGCGAAGAGCAAACCGTGCGCATCGTGGGCGTGGACGAAATCGATACCGCTCGCCACAAAATTTCCTGGACTTCCCCGCTGGCCCGCGCCCTGCTTAAAGCCCGCGAAGGCGATGAAATTGTGTTCCACGGGCCGGAAGGGAGGGAAGAAATCGAAGTGTTGTCTGTAGCTTATGTGAAGATAGAGTAGGGGCAGATATATCGTATGGGGAAAGGCTACCTGAAAATTTTCGGGTAGCCTTTTGCTGGCAGCGGTGTTGCCATGCTTAAACAACATCCGTTTTTAGCCGGCCTGGTGCAGAGATGATGGCCATGCTTGGATAGCGTGCCGACAGGTATAAAATTTATTCCTATAAGGTTGCAGGCTACCTGAAATTTAGCAGATTGAGTGAAACGAAATGACGGAATAGTTTCAGGTAGCTTTTCATCATATTGCAGGCTATAATCCGCCGCCATTAGTCGGGGTGCCGTGCAGGCGGCTGAGAAAATACCCGTTGTACCTGATACAGCTAGGGTCTGCCGGCAATTACTGGTTTCCGCGTCTTTTCGCTTCCAAAGCAGCATCTTCCGCGTTGGAAATCCTCATAAGGTGTCCAGCCTTGCTGTGGTTTCTACCTTGAGTCTGCCACTTTGGGAACAAAAATCCGCTTGGAAAAGTAATTGCCAATAGCCCCAATACTGGCGTAGGAAACTATGTAGGCGGCTAGGCATCAAACAGTACAGTTGAGGCTACCTAAAAGCACAGCTGAAGAGCCCGCCATATTCTCTTGATACAACACCACTTCTCGCCCGATCCAACAGCGGGCGTTTTTCTTGCCCGTTCCGCCAATCACTAGGAATAAAGTAATATGGAAATCAAATATCTAGATCAAGTTCGTGCCCGTAATCCGCTGGTGCACAACATCACCAACATCGTGGCGGCCAATTTCTCGGCCAATGGCCTGCTGGCGATTGGTGCGTCGCCGATTATGGCCGATAGCGTGGATGAAATGGCGGAACTGGCGGCAGTTAGCTCGGCAGTGGTGCTGAACATCGGCACGCTGAACAAGCAGAAGGTGGAAGCCATGCTGGTGGCGGGCAAATCGGCCAACCGCGCGGGCGTTCCGGTGGTGCTTGATCCGGTGGGCGCAGGCTTTACCCAGCTGCGGCGCGAAACCACGGCGCAGCTGTTGGCAGAAATCCGATTTGCTGCTGTGCGCGGCAATGCGGGCGAAATGGCGCATATTGCCGGGGTGGAATGGCAGGCCAAAGGCGTGGATGCAGGCAGCGGCTCGGCTGATTTGCACAGCATCGCCCAACGCATTGCGCAGCAATACGGTTGCGTTGCCGCCATCAGCGGCGAAACCGACTACGTTTCTAACGGCAGCCGCACTGCTAAGCTGAATAACGGCACACTACTATTCCCCAAAGTAACCGCTTCCGGCTGCCTGTTGAGCACGGTGGTGGGTGCATTTGCCGCCGTAGCCGCGCCGGAAGACTATTTGCACTCCGTGGCCGAAGCCTGCACCGTGTATGCCGTGGCGGGTGAATTGGCGGCGCAGGGCTTGCAGCCTGCGCAGAGTGGCTCGTTCGCATGGAAGCTGATCGACAGCCTGGCCGCTGTATCAGCACAGGAAGTAGCGGCACGCGCGAAAGTAGAATGGATTTAACGGCTTAATTAGGAGAGAACAGATGACGCAAATTGCACAAGCCCTCACCATCGCCGGTTCAGACAGCGGCGGCGGCGCCGGTATTCAGGCCGATTTGAAAACCTTTCAAATGCGCGGCGTATACGGCATGAGCGTGCTGGCGGCGGTCACTGCGCAAAACACGCTCGGTGTGCAGGCCATCCACGGCGTGCCGCTCGATATTATCCGCGCGCAAATCGATTCCATCGCCGCCGATCTTCAGGTAGCCGCTTTTAAAATCGGCATGCTCGGCACGGCCGAAGTGATTGAATGCGTGGCGGAAAAAATCTCAGGCAAACCGTTTGGCCGGCTGGTGCTCGATCCGGTGATGGTGGCCAAAGGCGGTGCGCCGCTGTTGCAGCAAAACGCCGTGGCCGCGCTCAAACGGCATTTGCTGCCGTTGGCCGACGTGCTTACGCCCAACCTGCCCGAAGCTGAAGCACTCACCGGCATCGACATCCAAACCGATGCCGATGCCGAACGCGCTGCCCGCATCTTGCAGGAAGCCGGTGTGCAAACCGTGGTGATTAAAGGCGGCCACAGCGGCGAATCACAAAGCGAAATCTGCCGCGACTGGGTGTTTATGCCCGATGGGCAGTTCACTTTGGAAAGCCCGCGCTTCCCCACCCCGCACACCCACGGCACCGGCTGTACCTTCTCCGCCTGCCTCACTGCCGAGCTGGCCAAAGGCGCAGCGGTGGAAGCGGCCATCCGCACCGCCAAACAGTGCATCACCGCCGCCATCTCGCAGCCCATCAACATCGGCCACGGCCACGGGCCGGTAAACCATTGGGCGATGCGCGTAGAGTGTGGGAAGTAAGCAGACAGCTTGGCTGTAGGCAAAAGGCTACCTGAAAAGTTTTGGTTTCGTTGAGACCATGTTTTCAGGTAGCCTTTCCCGTTGCAGGCGTAGGGCGTGTACGGAACACACGCTTGTTGTTTACTATCCCAAACCACGTGTACCGCACAAACCCTGCATAGCCTGCAAAGGCTACCTGAAAACCCGTATTTTCATTTTTTAGGTAGCCCATGCTGCCCCTCAGGCCGCCTGCTTGTTTCGTGTGTAGGGTGCGTGCCGCAGGCACACACCCTACACGTCGGCCAAGCATTCGCCTGTAGCTCGGCATTTCGCCTCCTATAGTGGATTAAATTTAAATCAGGACAAGGCGGCGAGCCGCAGACAGTACAAATAGTACGGCAAGGCGAGCCAACGCTGTACTGGTTTAAATTTAATTCACTATAATTGAAGAAATCATACCCGCCCGTTATCCTGCTTCAGGCTACCTGAAAACGGATTTCTGATTTTCAGGTAGCCTTTGCCTGTATGGCCGGAAGGCTACCTGAAACTTGATGTGCTGAAGCAAACGGCTTGGAACAAGATTCCAAGCCGTTTATTTATTGTGTCCATTCCGCCCGGAACATGCCCCTCAAGGCGTTGGAGAGGCGGATTTCTTCGGCGTGTTCCAGCATGTCGCGGGTGATGTGCGTTTCGATGACTGCATCCGCACCCAAGTAGGTTTGCGGCTGCTGCAACACGGCTTGGCGCATGACGCCGTTGAGGATGTCCAAATCCAGAGATGGGGTGAGCCATTGTCCTTGGTATTTGACGAATACGTTGCTTCTGCCGCCTTCGAGCAGGAGGCCGTCTGAATTGAAAAACAGGCTGTCGAACGCGCCTTGTGTTTCGGCGGTTTGCCACGCTTGGTCGTACAGGGCGCGGCGGGAAGTTTTGAAGCGGCGCAGGTAGTCGCGGCGCGGGAGGGGGTGCGGGGCGGGGATGACGCGCTGCGGGGCGTGCAGCTCGGCGGTGGCGGCATGACTGAGGATGAGGCCGTCTGAAACGAGTTCGGCTTTCAGGCGGAAGAGGCCGTCGGGCAAGTCGGCGATGTATTGCCGGATTCGGGTTTCGCAGTCGTCGGGCAGGAGCAGGTTGAGGGCTTGGGCGGAGGTTTTCAGACGGCCTAAATGCAGGTCGAGCAGGCGGCATTGCCTGTTTTCCACGCGCATGGTTTCGAAGATGCCGAAGGCGGGGCGCAATTCGTTGAGAAAACGGGCTTTCCAGCCGCATTCCCGATATTCGGCGGCGGGGTTGCTGTCGATGACGATGCCGGAACCGACGCCGTATATGCCTTGATATAGTGGATTAACTTTAAACCAGCACGGCGTTGCCTCGCCTTGCCTTACTATCTGTACTGTCTGCGGCTTCGTCGCCTTGTCTTGATTTAAATTTAATCCACTATCTAGGTCGTCTGAAATCGGTTCTGAAACGGGTTTGAGCAACAAGGTACGGATGACGACGTTGAATATGCCTTCAAACCCCAGCCCGCCCGCGCAGGGTTTCAGGTAGCCGATGCTGCCGGTGTACATGCCGCTCGGTTCGGTTTCGAGCGATTCGATAATCTGCATACTCATGCGTTTGGGCGCGCCGGTGATGCTGCCGCAGGGAAAGGCGGCGCGGTGTTCGTCTTGTCTGTCGCCTAAAATTGGTGTGGTGCCTTTCATCGGTTCGGTGCTGATGGTGCCATCCGCACCGATTTTGAGGAAGAGTTCGGGCGAGAAACACAGCGTCCACGCAGATTTCCCTTCCGTATCGGGCAGGTGGGACAAGACGGTATACAGAACGGGTTGGCGCAGGCGGCAAACCAATGTAGAGCAAGATTGCCGCCGCGTTCAGATTCAATCCCCATCAGCGGCAAACCGAATTCGTAGTCTGCAAACAACACAGCATGCAGCCCTTTTTGCCAGCCCTTTTGCAGCGCATCATCCAGTGAATCCAGTTCGTTATGATGGAAAAGGCGGATTTCCACATGATTTTGATAGAGTTTTTCGCGGCCGCTCACGGCATCATCAAACAGGGCGAAATAGGGTATGGCTGTGAATGGGCAAGATATGAAGGATAGGATCATACGCGCTTTAGGGGATGGAGTTTGGGTTTACCTGAAAAACGGATGATGGTTTTCAGGTAGCCTCATTACCATGAAACATGGATATAACTAAAGCGAATTGAATCTGCCATGGTGTAAACGCCATCTGGATTGCGGGAGAATAAAGGACAGTTGGTGGGAACAGCCGGCAAAGCGGCTGCGGCTTTAAAAGGGGTGGAATGCTACCTGAAAAAGCATTTCCACTCCGCTTAACTATGCAAAAGAGGGTGAAACAAACGGCCAATCAGCGCTCGGGTACGGGCAAAGCCAGCCGTAGCGGTCTTCAGCCAAGTCGTATTGGATGTCAGTAATCGCATTGTGGATGGCTGTGCCATGCTCTTGGCTTTGCAGCACGATTTCCTTTCCATTGATAACAAAGGAAGTAACCGGCGACACCACGGCTACCGTTCCGGTGAGGGTGGCTTCTGCTCTGTTTTCTGCCGCTGCTTGCAATTCGGCCACGGTGAAATTGCACTCACTCACTTTGTAGCCCAAATCGGCGGCTACATGCAATACGGAATCGCGGGTTATACCGTGCAGGAATTCTTCGGTGGGCGGCTGCTTGGTAATGATTTCGTTGCCATTAATCAGCGCAAAGTTGGACGCGTCGGTTTCCTGCACGTCGCCGTTCGGGCAGAACAAGCTTGGTTGGCGCCGTATTGCTCTCGGGCGCGCACCACGTTTTGCAGTGCGGAGGTATAGTTGCCACCGCATTTCACCCGGCCCATGTGCGGTGCACAGCGGATGTGTTCGGTTTCCACCAACAGCTTCATCGGTGAACCCACTTTGAAATAGTCGCCCACCGGCGAAGCCAAAATATACAGCATGGCCGAAGACGAGCCCACGCCGGCCTTGCCGATTGCCGGGTCGGTGCCGATAAGCGTGGGCGCAGATACATGGCGGCGGGCGCATCCGGCACAGGCAGTTCCAACAGTTTCATACTCTGCTGCATACAGGCGATATTCACTTCCAGATGGAAGATAACGATACAGCCATTTTACTGGCGGAAGGCCTTCAGCCCTTCAAAGCACTCACTGCCGTAATGCAGGCTGCTTGGCCGATGGCAGGGAGAGCGAATCGGAAGACTGCCGGCGCATCGGCTGCCATGCGCCATCGGAAAAAACCAACACCGGCATCTCGCGGTGGAAAACGCTGCCGAAAACGGCAGGAACTGCTTTTCCATAATATTTCTTTGTGATTTGTGCTAAGGCGCCAAAGATATTCTTGAAGCAAAGCGTTTGACAAGCCTTTTGTGCCAAAAATTGCATCCAAGAAGACTACCTGAACAACGGTTTCTGCGAAAAGCATACCTGCCATCAAGGCGTTTACGCTCCGCAGACGGGTTTTCAGGTAGCCTGTTTGCCGGATTGGGGCGCAGGTTTGGGATTAAATAGCAAATTGCGTTAAGCGGGGTGTGTTGCTCTGATGAATGTTGAGGTGAAGGTTTTGTAGGGGATAAGCACTCAATAGAAGCAGTTTCAGAAGCTTCGGTATTTATCGCATTGCCCTTATGCACCTTATGCAAAAGGCTACCTGAAAATCGGAATAAACCGTTTCAGGTAGCCTTTTGGTATTGGACTGGCACTTACAGGGAGGAGAAGGTGTCGCATTGCGCCGGGTCGCCGCTTTGCAGGCCGCGGCGGAACCATTGCAGGCGTTGGGCGGAGGTGCCGTGGGTGAAGCTGTCGGGCACGGCGTAGCCGCGGCTGCGTTGTTGCAGGCGGTCGTCGCCCACGGCTTCGGCGGCGTTGAAGGCTTCTTCCAAGTCGCCCTGCTCAAACAGCTGGCGTGCTTGCGCGCGGTTGGCCCACACGCCGGCTAGGCAGTCGGCCTGCAGCTCCACCATCACGGAGAGGCGATTGGCATCGCGCTCGCTCATGCGGGCGTGGGCACGGTTTACGCGCTCCATGGTGCCGTCGAGGTTTTGCACATGGTGGCCGACTTCGTGGGCAATCACATAGGCAAAGGCCGCATCGCCCGCTGCGCCGAGCTGGTTTTTCATGTCGTCGTAAAACGAGAGGTCGAGGTAAACCTTTTGGTCGGCCGGGCAGTAGAACGGGCCCATCGCGGATTGGCCGGTGCCGCAGGCGGTGGGGGTGCTGCCGCGGTAGAGCACCATTTTTGGCTGCACATATTGCCGGCCCTGGCTGCGGAAATATTCGCCCCAAGCGTCTTCGGTGGTGGCGAGAATTTGCGAGGAGAACTGCGCCAGCTGCTCTTCTTCGGGGCTGATGGTGCGCTGCTGCTGTTGTTGCATCTGCGGCATCTGCATGCCGCCGCCGGTGAGGCCGCTCAAATCCACGCCGTAATAGGCGCCGATGAGCACGATAATCAGGCCGGCAAGGCCCATTTTGCCGCCGCCTCCGCCACCTCTGCCGCCGCCAAGGCTGCGACGGTCTTCGATGTTGCTGCTGCTGCGTTGATTGTCGAGTTTCATATTGGAATTCCTTGGGTTGGTGTGGTTTAGGGCAATTATATAACAGGCTACCTGAAAAGCATGCGGAGATTAGAAACTTGCTTCGCTGGTTTTAGCTTCGTTGAAGCCGGTGCTTTCAGGTAGCCTTGGCGTGTGCGGCGTGGATTTATTCGATGGCGTATTCGATGGTTACGACTAGGCGCACTTGTTTGCCGACGGTGGTTTTGTCGTAGCTGCCGCCGTATTCGTCGTCGCCGCTGCTGCCACTGTCAGCATAGATATTGAACGAGCCTTGCGAAGCGGAGCGCATGGCGCCGACTTTGCCGCCGCCGGTGGAGGCGAATTCGGCAGCGCGGCGGCGGGCGTCTTCGGTGGCCTGCTTAATCAGGCTGTGTTTGATGGTTTCGAGGTTGCCGAGCAGGTATTGCGGGGCCTCGAAATTGATGGCGTCATTGCCGGCGCGCAGGGCGAGGATGTTTTGGTGGGCACTTTGGATGCGGTCGAGTTTGCTGCTGGCCACGGTGAGCTGCTGCTTGCCATTGTAGCCGTTGGGGGTGCGGATTTCGTTGCCGTGGGCATCGTGTTCCACCAAGAAGGCGGGGCTGATTTCGGGAGCAGCGGTTTGGATCTCGGCTGCATCAAAGCCTTGGCTGCGTAGGAATTGTTCGAGTTTGGGGCGTTGCTGGTTCAGACGGTCAAGCACTTCCTGATAGCTGGCGCCGTGTACACTCACGGCGGTGTTCCAGCGGGCGCGCTCGGACTGGAAGTTTTGTTCGGCCAGGCCTTTTACGGTGATCGTGCCGGGCTGGCGGAAATTTTTAAACTGGCCGCCCAACACGAAGGCTGCGGCCACGAGGCCGATGGCGAGTAGGGCACCGAGGGCTTTAACGCTGCCGGAGAGGGCTTTTTCTGTGGACATAATGCTTTCCTTTGCGCTTGGTGGAAGAGAGTCGGCGGAGGCTACCTGAAAAGGTATAGACGGATTTTCAGGTAGCCTTTGATGCTATTCCTGCCAGCCGCGTTTGAGTTTGTCCAGCTCCCGGCGGTCGCGTTTGGTGGGGCGGCCGTCGGGGTAGGTGGCGCTGATGCGGCTGGCCTGGTCGAGCGCTTTTTGCGCTTCGCGTTTGGCGGCGGTGGCGCTGTCTTCGGCGTAGAGGGCGCGTGCTTCGGGGGCGGGGCGGCGCTGGTGGTTGAGCGCGAGCACGGTGATTTTGTAGGGCAAGGAGTTGAGCGTGAGGTCGATGGTGTCGCCCGGCTCGATGTTTTTGCTGTTTTTCACTTTCGCACCGTTCACCAGCACACGCCCGAGCTCGATGTGTTTCTGTGCCATGCCGCGCGTTTTGAAGAAACGTGCTGCCCACAGCCATTTGTCGAGCCGCATGTGGTGTTCTTCGTGTGAATTTTTGCCTGCCATAGTTGCCTCCGTGTTCAAGCGGTTATTTTATACCAAAGGCCGGGAATACGGCTAACGGCTGGCGGTTAGATTTGTATGTAGTATGTATGCAAATGTATTCGTAATATTTTTATATTTATTATCATTGTGTTGATTTATTTTTATTGGGTGCTGATACGAAAAATATTGCGTATATAAACCGTTTTCGCTATTTTTGAATACATGGGCTGGGTGATTTATTCCGAGAGGCTTAAACGCAGCTGCATTGCCACCGAAGCGCAGTTTTTGCTGGCGCAATATGTGTTTGAAACCCTGCGCTACCGCCGCTACGAATGGAAGTGCGACGTGCTGAACCAGGCCTCGCGTCGTGCTGCTGAGCGATTGGGCTTCCGTTTCGAAGGCATTTTCCGGCGGTGGTGTATAAAGGCCGCAACCGCGACACGGCCTGGTTTGCCATGCTGGATTCAGAATGGCCGCAGATTAAGCGGCGGATGCAGCGCTGGTTGGACGAAGAGAATTTCGATGAACACGGTCGGCAGCGCCGTGCCATTACAAGAGATTAAATGAAATGGAAATATGGTTTCAGGTAGCCTCTTCCCACCGCCTGAAGGCTATCTGAAAGCACTGCTTCAACGGAGCTCAAACAAAGTGAGTTTCTGCGAAGCGGAAAATCCGATTAACCGACAACCCGTGAAAGATCCCGCCATGTGGAATTTAATCAACACCCCCGAAACCGAAATTTTCGGCATCGCCATTGCCCTGATACTGATGCTCGGCCTGCTCGAGCTGCTCTCGCTCTTGGCAGGCGGCTTCACCGACTGGCTCGATAATCTGTTGCCCGACAGCCTGGTGGAAGCGGATTTAGATGGCGATTTGCACGCCGGCATCGAAGGGGCGGGCGCATTGGTGCGCTTTTTGGATTGGCTGTATGTGGAGCGGGTGCTGCTGCTGGTGTTTCTCGCCATGTTCAGGCTGGTGGGCTATGTGCTGCAATCCTTGTGCGCGAGGCTGTTTGAAGGCTACCTGAACGCTTGGCTGGCAGTTGCGGCGGCACTGTTTCTTGCGCTGCCTTTGGTGCACTTCATGACGGGCGGGCTCTATAAAATCATGCCCAAAGACGGAACTACCGCCATTTCGCAGGAAAGCCTAGGCCAGCAGCATTATGTGATGGCCGAGCCCGACCCGATGGCGAAGGTGTGCTGAAGCAGGGCGATGCAGTGCTTTTGGTGTCGCTGGAGGGGAATACGTTTAAGGCGATTTTGAATCCGAGCGGGAGCTCGGTGGATTAAGGCTACCTGAAAATGGCAAGCTAAATAGGAGATATAGAATGACTCATACCATGCCAGATTTGCCACCTAGAGCCGAGCCTTCCAGCCGGCAGGATACGGAGCTGGTGTTCCGGCAGTTGGGGTTGCTGACGGCGGCATCGCTGGTGTGGCTGCTGATTGCTCTCTCTTGTTTGATGGGGGTGGCGAATACCACGCTGCGGATGCAACAGATCAGCAGTTTGCTGCTGAGTGGCTTTTTCTTGGGGCGGTGCTGGCAGCGATTGTGCAAAATCCGTTATAGCGCGTCAGAGGATTGCCTGTTGGTATATGCCGTGTCGCTGTGTGGCTGGCGGTTGGCGGGAAGTTATCCGTTGGACGGATTTACCGGGTTGTATCGCAGCGGCAAGGGCTCGATTGCCGAAGTGTGGCTGGCGGGCAAAAACGGCGGGCAGGATGTGCTGCTGGACAGGATATTTTTGGGCACGGGTGCTCTGCAGAAACGCTTTGTGGCTGGTTTGGCAGATTTGAGCCATGCCACTGGGCTGCCTTTGCTGGAGCCCAGTGAGGCTACCTGAAAATAGCAGCCAAATTTTATGGTACTCAAAGCGGATGCCTAAACAGCTTTCAGGTAGCCTGCAATGGAGTAAATTATGACGGATTGGGTGGGGAGATTGCTGGTTTTGCCGGTTTATATTTTGCTCAGCCTGTTTTTCAAATGGATTCTCTCGTGGGGCGGAGCGGAAAAAATCGAGGGTTGGAAAGCGGGCTGGCTGATCGGCTGGGTGGCGGACGATTGGGATACGGAGCAGATCCGGATGTGGGCACTGCTGACATGGATCGGCTGGACGGTGTTTTGCCTGCTGGCTTTGGTAGTGTAGGGTAGTCAGACGGCTTTCAGGTAGTCTGCAATATATAAAGAGGAAGCCATGCAACAGAATAAAAACAAAATCGTGATGTTGTATCCGGGCTAGTTTGGGGATGTGATGTTGGAAGGCATGCTGGTTAGTGTGGCGCTGGCATTGTTTGCGTTTATGGCGGCAGACCCTGTTCAGTACCTTGGGTGTGGGCTGGAGGCTGGCTCTGCTTGGCCTGCTGGCAGCCTTGATATTTGCCGGTGTGGGTGGGCTGATTGCCGTGTGGCCTCAGCGCAATTCCGCTTCTTTCTGCCCGGCACACACAATTTGGTGGGTAATCGTACCGCCACAGTATTGCGTAACCAGTATGTCCAATTCTTCCTGTGCGGCGCGTAGTTCGTCGTCTCCCACTTCGGCTAATGCTTCAATCACAAACACACAGTTGGTTGTATTTGGGCTAATGACGGTGCGTGCCACTTCACGCCAGTTCCAGCATCGGCAAATGGCGCCGGCGTTGTCTTTATAGAAAATCTCGCCCTCTGCTAGCGCCTGTGCCTCATCTTTGCCCAACACAATCACCGGCACTTCATCCGCTCCGGCGTAGGTTAGCTGCAAATTACCCTGCATGGCATCCAAATCTTCTCCGCCCACTGCACGGTGTATTTGAGCGAAATATAGTTATAAATATCTACCAACGGGCTGATGCTGCCCAAACCTTTTCCTTTAGAAACGCGTTTATATAGCGCTTCTACCGAGCTTGGATATTCTTTGGCTTTCACACCAAATTGTCGATATGCCTCGCGCCAGGCAGCAATTTTCGGCAATTGTGCTACAGGCTGTTCTCCACAATTTTCCGCTACATTATTTGCCACCTGCTGCAATTGTGGCAGGAAAGCAGACACATCTGCCTTATTGTTCACCCCACATGCCACACTAATACCAATACGCAATCCAGGAAATTGGGTAAACAATTGTTGGTCTGCTACAAATTTCATCTTAATATTCCTTACTAGCTCAATCTTGTCCGAAAGTAGGCAGATTATACGAATAGCAGATTGGCAAGCCAATACGGTAAAGGCGATATAATCCCCGCTTTCTGCCCGCCAAAGGCTACCTGAAAATGCCCGTTCCCCCGCCCGATACGCCGAACAGCCCCGGCATCGCCACGCTGTTCGGCCAGCCGGTTACCGACCTGCCCGCCGACCTCTTTATCCCGCCCGATGCGCTGCAGGTGGTGCTGCACAGCTTTGAAGGCCCGCTCGATCTGCTGCTGTATCTTATCCGCAAGCAAAACATCGACGTGCTGGATATTCCCATGCTCAAGATTACCGAGCAATATCTGGCTTATATCTCGCAAATGGACGAGCAAAACCTGGATTTGGCCGCGGAATATCTGCTGATGGCGGCCGTGCTGATTGAAATCAAATCGCGCCTGTTGCTACCCGTGCCGCCCGCTGCCGCAGACGAAGACATTGCCGACCCGCGCGCCGAATTGGTACGCCGCCTCTTGGCCTACGAGCAGATGAAGCTCGCCGCTGTGGGGTTGGATGCGCTGCCCCGCGCCGGCCGCGATTTCGCCTGGGCATATCTGCCGCTGGAAATTGCCACCGCCGCCAAGCTGCCAGAAGTACAGCTGGCCGACCTCACCCAAGCCTGGCTAGCTATCCTCTCCCGCGCCGGCCAACGCCGCAGCCACACGGTGGTGCAGGAAAACGAAGCCCTTTCAGTGCGTGCCACCATGAGCCGCATCCTGCGGCGTCTGCAAGACGGCGGCTGCCGCTTCAGCCGATTGTTTGAGCCGGAAAGCGGCGTGGCGCAAGTGGTGGTGTGCTTTATCGCCCTGTTGGAGCTGGTGAAAGAAGGGCTGGTGCGCCTCACTCAGGAAGACGGCGCATTTGGCAATATTTTAGTGAGCCTGCCCGGAGAGGCAGATGAAACTGCCGTGCCGCAAAGAGAAGGCGAAGATGAAAATAAATAGAAAGGCTACCTGAAAAACCGTTTGCCATTTTTCAGGTAGCCTTGACAAAGCCTCCTGCCAGTCAAACAATAACGCCCCTCCGCCTCCCAAAGGCTACCTGAAAACATATTGTCTTACAGTAGAAACCACTATGCCCGCAAATTCCGCTCTCTATCGCATCCTCATCCAACACTACCTCGATCTCCCCCACTCCCGCGCCATCGGCCTGTGCTATGAAGGTATCCGTGCCCGCCGCCCCGTGCTCAGTTTCGATTGGCGGCCTCATCTTGTTGGCCGCCACGACACCCAGATCATCCACGGCGGCACCATCACCACCCTGGTCGATATGGTTTCCGCCTGCGCGGTAACCGCCCAGCTGCCCAGTGCCGAAATCCTCGCCACCCTCGATATGCGCATCGACTATATGCACCCCGCCACCCCCGGCCGCCGCATCTACGGACGCGCCGAATGCTACCGCCTGGCCGGCCAAGTGGCCTTCGTGCGCAGCTGCTGCTACCAAGAAGACCCTGCCGACCCCTTCGCCTTGGGCATGGCCACTTTCATGCGTACCCCGCTCACCCCAGAAGAACAAGCTAAACTACAGGAGATGTTGCAAGCATGAACAACACCCTATTCACCCTTTCCAGAGAACTCACGGCAGAAGCCGCCGAACTCATCCCCTACACCGGATTCATTGGCCTGCAATGCGGCGAATCCAACGGAAATCCCCTGTTTGCCTTACCATACAAACGCGAAAATATCGGCAACGTTTTCCTGCCTGCCCTGCACGGTGGCATGCTCGGCGGCTTCATCGAAAGCTGCGCCGTGCTCTTCCTCTACCGCCAGGCCGGCCTCGCCGAGTTGCCTAAAATGATCGATTTCTCGCTCGACTACCTGCGCAGCGGCAAGCCGGAAACCACCTACGCTCGCTGCTCCCTCACCCGCCAAGGCAGCCGCATCGCCAACGTGGCCGTGGAAGCCTGGCAATCCGATCCCGCCAAACCCATCGTCGTGGCCCGCTGCCACTTCCAAATGCCCGCCGCCCAATAGCTTTCCACCTTCGACATGTAAAAAATTTCAGGTAGCCTGTTAACAGAAAACAGGCTACCTGAAATTTTTATAATGAATGAAAAAAGAATGCTGCGGTGTTGGTTCTCCTCGCTGTCCTATCTGCAGCTCGCCTTTTTATCCAATTCTTATTTCCATCCGCTCTATTGGGATGACACATCAAACCCTAATCCACATACTCTCCCTCATCCTTATTCAAAAACGCATACGGTACGCCAATCAGCAGCCCACCGCCAATCCAATTTGCCACAAAAGCCACGCTGCAATGGCGCAGGATATTCAGCGCTTCGAAATGCGACACGCTATCGGCAATCTGATTGAAGCCCACCAGCGCAAACGAAGCAAAGTTTGCCGCCACGTGTTCGTTGGCCAAAAACACAAACATATACACCGCCGCAAACACTGCCGCAATCTTCGCCGCCTGTTCCTTCAGCAGCAGATAGGATAACACCGCCACGTTTACAAACAGATTAGCGAAAATCCCCTCCGACAGCACTAGGCCGTTCGGTCGTTCCAGTTTGTGCCCCACCATATTGGCCAAATAGCCATCCGCCGAAATATGGGCAAACGCGCTGGTTTGGTTGAACAGCCAAGCGGTGAAAATCGAGCCGATTAAATTAAATGCCGTGCAGTAGAGCAAAATAATCAGCGCCTTTTCCCATTTGATTTTTTTGAGGAAGGTGCCGGCCGTGAGGTACATCATATTGGAAGTGGTAAGTTCCGCATTAAGAAACAAGATATACACCAGCCCCCAAGAGAAGAAAAACGGAAAGGCAAAACGCCCCAGTGAAGGATGCACTTGTGGGGAGGTGTTTATTTTTGCACTGGGATGACCGGAGGCAAAAAACGGCGGAAAACTTTATCAGGTGCGGATTTGAGCGAAGCTGGTGCGAGAAAAAACTTGCACCAGCTTTTGCTTGGGTTTGATAAAAAATGCGTTATCTTTTGCACCGGAATAAGCGGGGATTAAACGCTTTTAAAGCAGAATTTAAGCAATTATGGTTTTATCAGGAGGTGGGTATTTAAAGAGCACGGCCAAGCCAAACCACTTTACCAATAATAGATACATTACTGCTGGCGGCATCCCCATTTTCCAGCGGTACCGTGAACGGCTGATATTCCTGATTGGCACTGGTGATCAGCAAAGAATCAGGCAGGCGTTGAACGCGTTTGACAAAAATCTCATTACCGATGCGCAAGGCATACAGACCATCAGAGGCCTCGGTTTGGCTGTGATCGACCAAAATGGCATCTTTATCATTTAGCACGCCGACCATGCTGTCGCCTTTAACCATGACCACTGTCAGCGTGGAAAAATCAGATGTAATGTAGCTCTCTAGCCAATCGCGGCGGAAGGCGAGGCAGGATTTTGGCCGGTCGTTATCCACCCAAGCGCCTTGCCCAGCAGATACAGATACTTCATAGAACGGGATAAAGACAAATTCATCAATATCTACAACATTCCCATTTACATCTAATGGCTGAGTGCTGCCTATCCGGCTTATACGCCTAGCTTCTTGCAGACTTTTTACTATCTGATCAGTCTTCTTCAACTGCTCTTGCAGTATTCGCTGCCCTTCCTGCTCTAATTCGTCAGAAATACTTTGCTCTCCTTCTAAATAGGGAGCACCTTGCCCTGTGGCCAGCCATAACAGGTTCACTTGAGAGGCGTCAGCGATTTTGATCAGGTTGGTGGTGCTGGGCTCTGCACCCTCTTTAACCCATTTTGTGGCCGTTGGGTAGGCCACATCCACTCTTCTTGCTAGTTCGGAGACACTACCAAGCCTCTTTACGACTATCTCCATGCGCTTCGCAAACTCAACGTTAAAGTTTTCCATACGAAGACTAACCTCAGCCTATAAATAACTATAACGTTAATCTTAAAATAAATTATCCTTGAAATCATGTATTTATAACTAAACCTAATAAAATCTCCTAGATTTTAAGTTTAACGCTATAAATTTTACTTGCTAATTTTAAGTTTAACGCTATAATGCCTACATCTAGTCAATTCCCAAACTGACAAAAAATAGGTATTTCAAGATGAAAAAAAATACAGCTCAAAAGGTAACAGCAGAGCCTTTGGATTGGCACCGCGCCGACATCATTGCTGCGTTGAAAAAACGGGGTTGGACTATCCGGGCACTGGCCGAACAAGCCAATGTGCATCCGACCACAATTTACGGCGCGCTCATCAAACCCTATCCGAAAAGTGAGCGGGTTATCGCTGATGCGCTGGGTTTGAAGCCCGAACAAATTTGGCCACAACGTTATGCAGCACGCAATTTCCATCCAGTGCTGCGCCGTGCAGTTAATGTCTAAATACGTATTTAGATAATACGTATTGTACGGATAGAAATCCAAAAAATCACGAATTTAAATTCTCGATTGATAAATTTTTACCATGAGAACCATCAGACGACAGGCGAAAGCCACTTCTCTAGACCATGCGATTGAGCTGGCCAAACGGTATGCCAAGGAACAGCACCGTCCATCTAAAGTGATGGCCGACCTGATGGGGGTGGAGCTTAAAACCTATTACCGCTGGTTGTTGGATAACACTTTGCCGCTCAATCGGATAGCCCAGTTTGAGGCACTAACGGGCAGCCGATTTATTAGCGAATACCTAAGCGTGCTGCACGGCGACCGGGTAGTCATTGAAATTCCGCGCGGCCGCAAGGGCAAAGCGGCGGATATGGCACAAGTACAAAGCCAAACAGCCGAGGCTTTGGCGCTGTTGGCTAAATGGCACGAAGACGGCAGCGGCGTAGACGAGACTATAGCGGCATTAACTAATGTGTTGGCTTTGCTGGCTTATCAGCGCGAGAACGTGAAAAAGGCCGGTAATCCGGAATTGGATTTTGGGGATGAAAGCCATGAGTGAATATTTAAGTGCGGCTGAATTAGCACAGCTCAACATCCCTTCTCTGCCTAAAACCCCTAAAGGTATCTCCGATAAAGCTAAGCGCGAATATTGGCCAAGCCGTAGGCGTGCGCAACGCGGTGGCGGTATGGAATACCAAGTAGCCGGGCTACCTGAACCCATCCAAATCGCGGTGCGGGAGCGGCAGGCGGCTCAATTGTTGGCGCAGTCGCAGCCGGCGGCACTGCCGAGCGTTGCCAAGGCCAAACGGCCTGTGGCGGTGCGGCGGATGGAGCAGTTGGGTTTGCCGATTGACGACTATGCGATGGGTTTGAACGACAAGCAGCGCGACTGTGCCCATGCGCGGATGGCACTGGCGGCGGAGGTGTTGCGGCTGCATGAGGTAACCGGCTTTGGCATTACGGATGCGGTGCAGTTTGTGGTGCGGCAGGTGGAAAGCGGGCAGTTATCGGAAACGCTGGCGTATTTGGTGCCGGTGGCCAATGCCCGCGCCAACAACCAACGCGGCATCAGTGTACGCACGCTGAAAGGCTGGGTGGCGGCCTACCGTGCCGCCACCTCGCCCAACGAGCGGCTGGCTGCCTTGGCACCGCGCCCGACCAAAAAAGAGACGCCGGTGGTGCAGATTGCCTGGCTGGCCGACTTTATGGCGCACCACTGCCGCCCGAGCGCCCCGAAGTTGGCGCACAGCTATCAGGAATTTGCCAAAGGCTGGCTGGCTACCCAACCGGCCTACGAACTGCCGAGCTTGGATACGGTGCGGCGGGTGTGGAAAAAGCTGCCGCAGATTATGCAGCAGCGCGGGCGGATGACCGGGGCGGCCTATAAATCGCTGCTGCCCTATATCCGGCGCGACTGGCAGGCTTTACGGCCAAATGATGTGTGGATCGGCGATGGCCACAGCTTTAAAGCCAAAGTGCAGCACCCTATCCACGGCCAGCCGTTTAAACCCGAAGTAACCGTGATTATCGACGGCTGCACGCGCATGGTGGTGGGGTTTAGCTTTTCGCTCGCCGAAAGCTGTGTGGCGGTAGCAGATGCGCTGCGTATCGGCATCAAACACAACGGCGTGCCGCTGATGTACTACTCCGACAACGGCGGCGGCCAAACCGGCAAAACCATCGACCATGAAATCACCGGCCTGACTGCACGGCTCGGCATCCACCACGAAACCGGCCTACCGGGTAACCCACAGGGGCGCGGCATCATCGAGAGATGGTGGCAGGACAACCTGATCCGGCTGGCCGCGCAATACGAAACCTTTACCGGCTCCAGCATGGATCGGAGTACGCAAAACCTGCTCTACCGCAAGATGGACAGCGCGTTTAACGCATGGCGACAGGGCAAGGAATTGACACCCGAACAGCAGCGCTACAAGGCCAAGCTGCCGAGCTGGCAGCAGTTTATGGCGGATGTGATGCAGTGTATTGCCGATTACAACAACCGGCCGCACAGCGAGCTGCCGAAAAACGCCGACGGCGTGCACTACACCCCGCTGCAATACCGCGACCTGCGGATGCAGCAGGAAAACCTCGCCCCCGACCTGCTGGCTGAAGCGGAGCTGGACGTGCTGTTTAGGCCGCAGGAAGTGCGCAAGGCGGCACGCGGGCAGATTGAGCTGTTCGGCAATGTGTATTTTTCGACCGAATTGGCCGAGCTGCACGGCGAAGACGTGCGGGTGGCCTACGACTACGACGATGCCGAGTGGGTGTATGTGTACAAGATGGACGGCAGCTTTGTGTGCAAAGCCAAGGTGGACGGCAATAAACGCGCGGCCATGCCGATTACGGTGCGCGACCAACTGGCGGAAAAACGTGCCAAAGGCCGCATCAAACGCGCGGAAAACACCATCCGGCTGGCGAAAGAAGAAACCCGCCCGGCCATCGAGCACCAGCCCGATTTTGGCCTGCTGGTTGGCAATGGGAACTACGAACCCGTGCCGGCGAAAAAACCTCAGATATTTATGTTTGAGAGCGACCGCGACGAATGGGAGCGGACGCAGGCGAAGTAAAACAGGCAGCCTGCGGCAACAGGCTACCTGAAACCCTGAAAACCCCTTTTTAAAAGGATTTTAAAGATGAGCATCAGACAGGATTTACAAGACTATATCAGCGATAACGGCCTCTCGCAATCGGCGGTGGCGCGTGCGGTGGGCGTCACCTCGCCTGTGGTGAACCAATACTTGCACGGGAAGTATCCGGGCAATGTGCAGGAAATCGAACGCAAGATTGCCGCCTATCTGCAAAAGCAGCGCGAGCGCGAAGCCGAAAGAAAGCTGGAGGTGGACTATGTACTGACGACTACGGCCAAGCGGGTGCGCGACGTGCTGCGGCTGGCGCACGTGGAAGGCGAAGCGGTGGTGCTGTTCGGGCAGGCCGGCTTGGGCAAAACCAGCTCGCTGCGCGAATACTGCAAACAGGCACCCGACGCGCTGATGATTGAAACCGATCCGACCTATACCGCCAAAGTGCTGCTGCAAAAGCTGGCCGCCATGCTGGGCGCAGAGGGCAAAGGCAGCTTGAACGAGCTGATGGATGCGGTGGTGGGCAGGCTGAAAGACAGCGGCCGCATTATCTTAGTGGACGAGGCGGAAAACCTGCCGCTGCGGGCGTTGGAATGCCTGCGCCGCGTGCACGACAAAACCGGCTGCGGTTTGGTGTTGGCCGGGATGCCGCGCCTGTTGGTGAACCTGCGCGGCAAAAACGGCGAATTGAAACAGCTCTACAGCCGCATGGCCTTTAAATTGGATTTAGGCGAGAGCGTGCCGGATGAAGATTTGGCGCAGATTGTGGCCCAAGCGATGCCGGATATGGATGAGGAGGCCGCCGCCGAGCTGGTGCGCACCGCCGCAGGCAACGCACGGCGGCTGGACAAGATGTTGCGTGGGGTAGTGCGGCTCGCCCGGATTAACCGACAGGAACCCTCCGTGGAAATGGTACGGCAGTTTGCCGAGATGTTGATTCACTAAGCAAAGAGGAGATGAAAAATGTGTGAATTTTGGACATGGTTTAACCAAGCTAATTTCGGCAGCGTAGTAGGCGCGGCGCTTACTTTGGCGGTTGCGATTGCGGTTATCGGGTTGGGCGTGGGCTACGCCATCCAGTTTGTGCTCAAAGGTATCCAAGACGGGAGGAAATAATGTGGCAAGACAGCTTAAAACCGGCGCTGCGGCGCTGGATGGTGGGCACGCTGATTGCGCTGGCCTATGCCGCCATGACCGGCAGCTGCACCCCGCAACCGGCCGCAAACAGGGTGCTGGTACAGGCCGAGCCGGCAACCGAACGCATGGCTGCCTTGCAACGGCAGGTCGACCGCGAAGCAATGCAATGGGAAGCGGCCTACAGCCGCATGAGCGACCAAGAGCGGATGCGCGGCATCGTGTATGACCCCATCCCAAGGCTACCTGAAAACGAAAGGACAAAACCATGATTAGGCGACCGATTAGACGACGCGGCTACAACTTGAGCGACGAGGAATTTAAGGCGCAATTAACGGAGCAGCGGATATTGCAGCGAAAGGCTAGGCAGGCACAACAAACACAGCTCAAACAGGCGAGCTACCGGAAAAAACAGAGGAGATAAGCATGGGTCAGCAGGAAAAACTCGAAAACAAAATGGCGATTTGCCAAGCAATGGACGGCCAGCCGCCGCTACGGATTGAGCGGCTCGCCCAGTTGAGCGGCGTATCCGGCCGGGACTTGACCGATGCGCTGCTTGAACTGGAAAGGGTTGGTGCCGTTGCCTCCACCCTGAAAGGCGACAAGATGGTTTACAGCCTGGCATCTGCCAAACCTGTGTCGGACAAAAAACCTGCCGGGAAAAGTGAAAAAGAGATGCGCGAAAACGTGCTGCGCTACTTTAAAGGCCGCCCGAGGCAGGATGTAAGCACCCGCAGCATCAACGCCATGCTCGGCAGCCATCAGGCAGGCACCAGTGTATTGAACAAACTGAAAGAAGAAGGCCTGATTGAGCGCTCCGGACACGGGATATGGCGGCTGGTAGGCGGGCTACCTGAAAATCAGGACGGCGGGCAACCTGTGACACTTCAAACGGTTGTATTGGCTGAAATGGGCACCGAGCCTGCCCCGCAGCCGAGGCTGGAAGAAGACGATACCGTAGTTTTAACCGCAGCCAATGCCGACGAGAAGCCCAGCGACGAGCACGACATCAAAATCGGCGGCTTTAGTGACGGTAGTTTCAGCATCGACAAGGGCAACGGCCTATGGAAGATGCAGTTGAGCCGCGGGCAAATGTTGAAAGTGGTGGGGTTTGTGAAGAAGTTTTTGGCGATGGAGGGGGCGTGAGATGAAGGAACGTCCGATTTTATTCAGCGATCCGATGGTGCGGGCGATTTTGGCCGGCCGCAAAACGCAGACCCGGCGCATCGTTAAGCCACAGTCTGCCGTGCTGACCGACCAAATGGCGCGCCGCTTAGGGGTACGCCCGCCCGCTGTTGAAAACGCCGCCGTCATCCCTTGCCCTTACGGCCAGGCAGGCGACCGCTTGTGGGTGCGTGAAGCATGGGCGCTGCACCCGGAAACAGGCAGCCTGCTCTACAAGGCCGATGATGCCGCACCCGACAACATCAAATGGAAGCCATCCATCCACCTGCCACGCAAACACAGCCGCATCCTGCTTGAGGTGGTCGACACCGGGGTGGAGCGCCTGAAATCCATCAGCCGGGAGGATGCGCAGGCGGAGGGTACGGATAGCGACCCGGAGACGAATTGCCCAATCGACAGATTTTTCAACTATTGGTGCTACCTAAACGGCTTTGATTCTTGGGATGCAAACTCGTGGGTTTGGGTGGTTAAGTTTAAGAAATTAGAGGTTTGAAATGGATAAGCAAAAGGTACTGGAAAAAATCAAAAAATGCCTGGCGCTGGGCGAATCGGCCAACGGACACGAGGCGGCGCAGGCCATCCGGCAGGCACAAATCCTGATGAAAAAGTACGGCATCAGCGAAATGGATGTGGAGCTGTCTGCCGTAACCGAAAAAGGCGTACCGGTCGCTGCAACACTGCCGACTTGGCATCAGATATTGATTTCCCAGTGTGCCAAGGCGTTCGGGGTGAAAAGTTACCAGTGCACGCAGTGGGGTTTGGCCGAAGCACGGTTTTTCGGCATCGGCATCAAGCCGGAGCTGGCCGCCTACGCTTACGAGGTATTACTGCGCCAACTGAAAAAAGAGCGGCGCGAATACATCAAAACCGAGCTTAAAGCGGTGCGCCTGCCGCGCAATAAGACAGCCCGCGCCGACCAATTTTGCACAGGTTGGGTATATGCCGTTGCGCAAAAAGTCAAAGAGTTTGCCACCGAGCCGGAAGAAAAAGACATGCTCGAACGCTACCAAAAACAGCTCGGCGAAATGGAGCAGGCCAAAAAACGCGACGTGCACGGCGGCTCAAAAGCCAGCAGAGAGCAGGATTTGGCTGCCGGAGTAAGAAAAGGCCGCGAGGCGCAGCTGTACCACGCGATGGACGGCGGCGAAGAGCAGAAACAATTAGGTTTAAACGGATAAAGGAGCAGGAAATGACACAGCGAATCAAATTTGGCGACATGGTGCGCTTCCATGATGGGGTTAAAGCGGTGGTGTTGGACTGCGACGGCACTACCATGACAGTCGGCTATCACAGTGATGGATTTGACTATTTCAAGGTGGCCGATATTGGTAAGGGCATTGAGCTGATTCCAAATTTGGAAACGCAAAGGCTCGATTGGATGATCCTGCGCGGGTGCCCGGACAACATGAGTGCCGAAGAGAGGGAGTTCGCTTTGGGAGCCGTGCGCGAACTCATCGACGTCTATATCCGGCTGGCTGCCGAACAGGGAGCGGCAGCATGAAAACCCGTTGCCCGTGCTGCGGCGCGGAAAACTCGCTGGATGCGCTGATTGCCCACGAGCAGGCGCGGCAGAGCCTGTGGACGCTGGCCAATATCGGCGGGGCGATGACGCTGGGGTTAGTGAAATACCTCGGCCTGTTTCGCCCGAACAAGTCCGCGCTCTCTCAAGCTCGCATGGCCACGCTGATGGCCGAACTGTTGCCGGACATCCAAGCCGGGCAGATTTACCGCAACGGCCAATCCTACCCCGCCCCAGTGGCCGCCTGGGCTTATGCGTTTGGCGAGGTGCTGGCCGCCCGCGACAGCGGCCGCCTGAAAACCCCGCTCAAATCCCACGGCTACCTGTACGAGATTATCGCCGGTTGGGCGGGTAATGTGGCATCGGTGTCGGTATCCATCAACGACAGCACCTCCACCCCGGCCATTATCGGCGGCAACCGGCCACGGGGAAGCAAAGTGGTGGATGCCGTACAACAACTGGAGGAAATGAAAAATGAGCAAGCCACTGCCCAAGTTTGTCAGCGATGAGCTACTGACCGGGCTGCAAAAACTGATGATGCTGAGGCTGGAAGGTGCGCCGCCCGCCGACGGCATCAAATTGACGGCCAGTGTATGGGTGGAGGCCATCGCCTCAGTGAATATCAGTTGGGCCGAACAGTTGGACAAAGGGCGAATCACCGCGGGATTTACCCGGTTATTTGCCGAAATCGAACGCTGGCCGACACCCAAGATGCTGATTAGGTGTCTGCCGCCGAGGCCGGAGCCGCCGAAGTTGGAACACAAACGGCAACTCACGCCGGAAGAAGAAGCCCGGGGACGGGAAAACCTGAAAAAACTGTATCAAATAATCGCTGAAATCTTTGAAAGGAAAAAGCAATGGTAGCAAAAAAGAAAACCCGCATTAAACAGGCCGCGCTGACGGCCGCCGTACAGAGCCGCGTGGAAGCCTCGGCGCAAATCCGCCGCATCGGCGACTTGGCACGCGAAGTAAAACGCTTGGAAGCCGAGATGGGCGACAAGCAGGCGGCCATCGAGCAGGAGTACAACGAGCTGGCCGACCCGCTGCGCGCCGAACTGGCCGAGCTCACCGGCGGCGTGCAGGCCTACTGCGAAGCCAACCGCGAAGAGCTGACCGAAGGCTACAAAACCAAGACCGTGGATTTTGTAACCGGCATCGTGAAATGGCGTGCCGACCCGCCCAGCGTGCGTGTAACCGGTGTGGCGGCGGTGTTGGCCTACCTGAAGGAAAAAACCGCGCTGGCTCGCTTTGTGCGGCTGAAAGAAGAAATCAACAAGGAGGCCATCCTCAACGAGGCCGAGCTGTTTGCCGACGGGCAGGTGCCGGGTATCAAGATTATGAGCGGGGTGGAGAAAATCGTGATCGAACCCAGCGACCCGGAATTAGCGGGGGTGTGAGATGGCTGTAATGCTGAATGAAGGCAAGTCCTGCGCCGATAAAGCAGGCAGAGAAATCAACTGCACCCTGAAAATTGATGTGTCCGACACCATCAATACTTGCGGCTACCGCGCTCTGGAGTTGGCACGGCACTACTGTGCCACGGCTGAAGCCTACCGCCGAGAAGGCCGCTGGTGGTTTGCCTGGGCGGCTATATGGTTTGCCATCAGTGCCGCAATTTGGTTTGCTATGTAGGAGCTTGAAAAAATGAAGAAATATCTATTGGTAGAAATGCCCGATTTTTCGGTTTGGCGCGTGCCGGTGCAGGTTATCGCTGATGCCTACACCGATTATTACGCCGAGCGCGACGGCCAAGACCGCGAGAAGGTCAAAGCCCAAACCGAGCGGCTGTTTACCACGCATGAATTTGAAATCGAAGATTGGGCGGCCAACAGCATGGATTGGGACGAGGTCAAAGCCCATGCCGTACAGGTCAAGGCCAGCGAGGTGGATTACCAAGAAGGCTGGATAAACGGCAACAAATGTGTAACCGACGATGAAGGGCAGACAATGGTTAAGGATACCTGAAACCCATAACAACCCGATAATTACACTATGTGTAAATGTGTAATTCCCAATTTTTGAAACCCGCGCGGCACGGTTTGCCGCAGTTTAAAACAGTTAAATAGGAGTTAAACCATGAATAAACCGGATTTAATTAAGGCTATCGCCGAACACGGCAAGATGAGCCGCGCCGAAGCCGAAATTGCGCTGCTGGCGGTGCAGCATACCATCCGCGAGGCTTTGGCCAACGGACGGAGGGTGCCACTCAACGGCTTCGGCGTGTTTGAGGTGGTGGAAACCGCCGCCCGTACCGGCCGCAATCCGAAAACCGGGGAGCCGGTGCAGGTGGCGGCCAAACGCAAGGTACGGTTTAAGCCGAGCGCGCAGCTCAAAGAGCTGGTGAATCAGTGATGCTCAATCCATGCCGCTGCCGGATGCGGCGGCATGAGTGGATCATTACAAGAGGCTACCTGAAAAATGCAGGCCAATCTGAACAAACTGAAAGCCAAAATCCACATTGGCAAAGCGCAACTGGGTTTGGACGACGACACCTACCGTGCCCTGCTGCGCCGAGAAACGGGCAAAAGCTCCTGCGCCAAAATGACCCTGCGTGAGCTGGAAGCGGTGCTCGCGGCCATGCAGCGGCAGGGTTTTGCCGCCAGCCGCCCGATGGGGCGCCGCCCCAGCCCGCGCCGCTCGGCCTTCAAGATGATCGGCAAGGTAGAGGCGCTGCTGTTGGATAACGGCCTGACTTGGGCTTATGCGCACGGGATGGCCAAACGGATGTTTGGCGTGGACCAAGTGCATTGGCTGTCCGACGATAAACTGCACAAACTGGTGGCGGCCTTGCAGATTTATGCCAACCGCCGGAAAGGGGAAAAATAATGTCGTTTGAACACTACGATGAAACGGATTTTGATGCGGTGCGCCACCTGCTGCCCGACAGCGTGATGGAGATGGTGGGGCTGATTGGCGCCGAGCCGACGCTCGCGCTGCTGCGCGCCTACGGCGGCACCACGTTCCCGGTGAGCTGCAACGTGAAACGCGCCGGGCAGGCCACCCATGCGGCGCTGGCCGAAGTGGTGGGCGAGCAGGCGGCAGACAAGCTGTGCCGCGCCTTCGGGCAAAGGCAGCGGCTGTGGCTGCCGAAATGCGAACGGGCAGTGCGAGAGCTGCTGCACCGTAAAATCCGCCGCCAGTTTGACGAGCTGGTGAGCCGCGATAACATGACCGCGTTTTGGGCGGTGCAGAATTTGGCGCAATGCCACCACCTTACCGACCGCACGGTGTGGGACATCCTCAAAAAGACCGACAATGCCCCGCCGCCGGAGAGCCGGCAAATCTCGCTGCTTTAACCGTGTGAGCCACCTCAAGCATTTTCAGGCAGCCTGCCGTTGGACAATAACCCCAGTGTAACCACTGGGGTTTTTATCATGTTTATTACCATTACAGCCGGCCACAGCAACACCGACCCGGGCGCCGTGAACGGCAGCGACCGCGAGGCGGACATTGCGCAGGACATGCGCAATATCGTGGCCTCTATCCTGCGTACCGATTACGGCTTAGAGGTTAAAACCGACGGCGAGGGCAAGGGCAATATGCCGTTGCGTGATGCGGTAAAGCTCATTAAAGGCAGCCGCTTGGCGGTGGAATTTCACACCAACGCGGCACTCAACAAAACCGCCACCGGCATTGAAGCCTTATCCGTCCCGAAAAACAAGGCGGCCTGCCAGCGTATATGCGCGGCGGTGGCCGCTGCCAGCGGCTGGAAGCTGCGCGGCGAGGGTGGCTATAAGCCCGACAATGCCGGTCAGCACAGCCGTTTGGCTTATGCGCAGGCGGGCGGCATTATCTTGGAGCCGTTTTTTATCAGCAACGATGCGGATTTGGCGCAGTGGAAGCAGACCAAGTGGAGTATCTGCCGCGCGGTGGCCGAAGCGATTGCGGCGGAGGTAGCGGCATGAGTCTGAAGAAAACATTGGTGGCTCTGGCTTTGGGTAGTTTGCCCAAGCACACCCACCCGCACCTGCCGCCACGGCGCGATGTGTGGATGGACCAGCCACTACCGAACTGGAAGCGCAGCGGCGTGGCAGCGGCCAAACGGGCGGCCAAACGGCGCAGAAAGGCGAAACGATGAGCGGATTTAAACACTGGATGACCGGGGCATTTACCAACCCGACCACCGGCCAGGCATCTCATACCAAAATTTGGGCGAATGTTTCCTGTGCGGCCATGACCTACAAGTTTTTGGTAACGGATGCGCCGATGGAAATATGGGCGGTTTACGGCTGCATTGTGGGTGGTTACGTCCTAGGTAAGCGCGGCTTGAGCATCATCCCGCAACTGGCACAAATCAAGCAAGGAAAGGAGCGCGAAAATGATGTGGATGCCCCTACTGAGTAAGCTGCTGCCCGCAGGTAGCTTGTGGAAAAAGCTGCTGCCGCTGCTGCTGGCTTTGGCCGTGGCGGCCACCTGCTACCGTGCAGGCTACCTGAACCGCGACGGCAAAGCTAAAACTGAGATGGCCGCAGTGGCCGCCGCACACCAACAGGCACAGCTGGAGGCGGAACGCGCCTACAGCGCCAAGCTGGCCGAAGTCAGCGCGGAAAAACAGAAGTGGCACGACTTCTCGCAGCAGCAATCGGCCAAGCTGGCTGAAACCACCCGTCAATTGGACACCCAAACCACACGCATCAAACAGGAGATAGCAAATGCAGTCAAAAACGATCAAAGCAGCGGCCGTTGTTATAGCGGCCTTGGCGCTGGCAGCCTGCAGCTCTACAAACAAGCCCTCGGCTACAGCGCCGATTAAAGTGGTGGAGCGGCCGACCTTGCCGCCCGCTCCGGCGGAACTGTTGGCCGATTACGAACGCCCAGCGCCGCCGGTTTCAGGTAGCCCTGAGGCGCTGCTCAACCACGCCGCCGAGTACGGCGCATGGTGCGGCAAGCGCGATGCGCAGGCGCGTGGCTGGCAGGCTTGGTATGGCAACGGCCGAGGGGCTAATCGTGAGTAGATACCGCGAATTAGTACAACAGCAACTGGCGGTAGATCATGCCGGCATCGAGCTTAAGCTGGCGCGGGCGCGCGAGCAGGAAGGATTTGTGCTCTCGGTGGAGCACAAGCTGTCGGCCGGCAGCTGGAGCTACCAAATGGGCATGACCGCCAACCTGCGCGTGGTGTTTTACCTACCACACTGCCGCCTGCCGCCGAATCAGCAGTATCAGGCTGTGAAAGAGGCTTTGTCGGTTTGCGGCGAAGTGGAAGCCGATGTGGACAAAGGCCGCCCCTGCCTATATGTGGGCAGCCGGCGGCAGCCCGGTATCGATTGCCAAGTGATATTTGGGGAGGATGCGGATGAGCACGCCTTTGACTATTGAGTATGTATTCGGCGGCGGGGTGAGCTTTTTGGTGGCCGCTCTGTGGTATTACATCAAAAGCCTAGCCGACCGCTTTAAAGAGGCCGAACACGACCGGCAGGAGCTGCGCGAGCGGTTGCATACGGTGGAAATGGGCTATCAAACCAAAATCGAGGCGCGGGAGGCGCGGAGCGAGATTTTGGGCTTATTAAACGAGATTAAAAACCAACTGGAAAAAGTCAGCGACAAGCTGGACAGGAAGGCGGATAAAACATGAACGACCCCGTTGTAACCATGCTGCGCGAAATCAGCGCAAAACAGGATGTAACCATTGCCAAACAGGAAGCGATGGACAAACGGCTGGCCGAAATACAGGCCGATTGCCAGCGTATTGCCCGTACCAACGGCGGCTTGGCCGGTGCGGTATCCGGCGCGGTAAGCGGCGGCGTGGTGGCCACCGGCATTGCCTTTATCCGCGCTAAATTCGGCTTTTAAATTGGATTGATTATGGCTCACCCGAAAGAAACCCGCGACCGCCTGCGCCAGCTGTATGTATCCGGCAATCAAACGCTGGAGACGGCGGCGATCATGTGCGGAACCACGCAGGCCACCGCCCGCCGCTGGCGCGAACAGGCGCGCGAGCGCGGCGACGATTGGGACAAAATGCGCGCCGCCTACACTTTGGCCGGCGGCAGCATCGAGGAGCTGGGGCGGGCAACGATGGCCGGCTTCTTGCAACAATACAGCTCGACCATGGAGCTGCTGCAACAGGACGGCGACCTAGGCCCGGCAGAAAAGGTCAAGCTGTTGGCCAGTTTGGCCGATGCCTATAACAAGACCGTGGCCGCAAACAAGCGGGTATTGCCCGAAATACAGGAATCTGCGGTTGCCATTAAAGTCATCGAAAAACTGTTTGCCTATATTGCAGACCGGCATCCCGATATGTTGGCTGCGTTTGATGAGGTACTACAAGGCTTTCAAACTGTCATTGAGAAAGAGTTTTAATCATGCAGGGAAAATTAAGCCAATCCGAACTGCGCGCCAGAATGTCCGCCATACGGGCAGACATCAACCGGCGCATCAGTGCGGCGGATATCGGATTGTCTGCCGCACCTGCGGATATTGCCGAGCGTCGCGCCAAAGTGATGCAGTGTACGCCCGAAGCATTCCGTTTTTTCTGCAAGACTTATCTGCCGCATTATTTCCCCGACGACAGCGAATCTGTTTTCCATACATGGGCATACACAGAACTGCCCGAAATCGAAAAAGAACCGGAGTCGGTCTTGCAGGGTTGCGCGGCATCGCGCGGCGAAGCGAAAACATCGTTGACCGTACAGGCGTTTTCCCTTTGGCGCGAAGTGCGCAATGCCAAACACAATACCGTCATCGTGTCCGACACCGAAGACCAAGCCGACGCCATCGTCGAAGCCATCAAAACCGAACTGACCGACAATCCCGCGTTGCAGTTGGACTTTCCCGAAGTCTGCGGGCAGGGGCAGGTATGGCGTATCGGTGAAATCCGAACCCGCCAAAACAACCAATTCAAAGCCTATGGCGCAGGACAGGGCATCCGCGGCGCGAAAAAAGGCGAGGTGCGCCCCGATGCGGTCTATCTCGACGACTTGGAAAATGAAAAACACACCGAAAACATCCGCCTGCGCGACAAACTGACTAAGTGGATAGGCAGCGTTATCAATCCTTTGGGCGGCGCGGGCGCGAAGTGCGACATTTTATATGTCGGTACGATTTTATGTTTGGACAGCGTATTGGCTCGGGTGTTGAAAAACCCGTTTTGGCGCAGTGTGCGCTTTTCCGCCATCATGAAGTGGCCTGTCAATATGGACTTGTGGGCGGAATGGGAAAATATCTACCGTAACACGCCGAAAGAAAACCGCGCCAACGAAAAGGCGGCTCAGTCGTTTTACGAAGCAAACGAAGCGGCAATGTTGGAAGGCAGCGAAGTGAGTTGGAGCAAACGACCGCTTCTCGCCCTGATGAAAATCCGCGCCCGCGACGGTATCCATGTTTTTAACTGTGAATATCAAAATCAGCCGGGCAATCCCGAAAATGCGATTTTTGCTGATTATTTGGACAACTGTTATTACCGCACTCTGCCGCATGATGTCGTGTATTTTGGTGCGGTTGATCCTTCACTGGGCAAACAGGGCAAAGGCACTGATCCGTCTGCCATTCTTGTCGGCGGCTACCAACGCGCCACCGGCACGCTGTTTGTGGTGGAGGCGTCCATCAAGAAGCGTGTCCCGAGCCTGATTATTCAGGATGTCATTAGAATGCAAAAGCAGTACAGCTGCCTACTGTGGGTCATCGAAACCGTTCAGTTTCAGGAGTTCTTCAAGGACGAACTGATTAAAGAGGCGGCAAAACAGGGGGCGCATGTTCCTGCGCGCGGAGTCAAACCAAGCGCAGAAAAAGTGATGAGAATTGAAAGTATCCAGCCGCATTTTGCCAACGGATTTATCAAACTGTTACCGGAGCAGCGTGTATTGATTGAGCAGTTGCGGGAGTTTCCCGATGCCGACCACGACGACGGCCCCGATGCACTGCATATGCTGTGGATGCTGGCGCAAAGCGGCTTCGGGGCGATTGACTACACCGCCGTACCGCGCCACAACGACAGCAACGGGGTGCTGACTTTCGGCAGCGGCGCTTGGTAACAACCCGCTGAGGCGGCTCAAACGGTTTCAGACGGCCTTACATCTGACAATAGCGGCAAGATTAACTGCATCTTGCCGCTTAATTATGTCTATCAAATCCCGTTTTACCGCCGTTTTATCCGCTATTACAGGCAACACCGAGCCTGCGCCGAAAGCACCGCGCAAGGGCGAGCAGACCGCGCAGCTGGCCAAAGCCCGCGGCACCATCGGCGAGCATCCGAGCAAGGGACTGACACCGCAGAAGCTGCACCAGATTTTAGAGGGGGCGGAAGACGGCGACATCACGGCGCAGTCGGAATTGTTTGCCGATATGGAGGAAAAAGACGGCCACATCTTTGCCGAAATGAGCAAGCGCAAACGCGCTTTAACCGGCTTGGATTGGCGGGTATCCGCTCCGAAAAATGCCGATGAGGCCGGGCGGCAGCTGGCGGAAGAGGTGGCGGGCTGGCTCTACGGCCTGCCGGACTTTGAGGCGCTGCTGTTTGACCTGTTGGATGCGCTCGGCCACGGCTTCGCCGCGGTGGAAATCAGCTGGCAGCAGGTGGACGGCTTATGGCTGCCGGCCAAGTTTACCCACCGCCCGCAGGGTTGGTTTACCCTGAAACACAACCGGCTCAAGCTGCTGGGCGTGAACGGGCAGGAGCCGCAGGACTTGTGGCCGCTGGGCTGGATTGTGCACCGCCATCAGGCGCGCAGCGGCTTCTTGGCGCGCGGCGGGCTGATGCGCTCGCTGGCGTGGCCGTATCTGTTTAAAAACTACTCGGTGCGCGACTTGGCCGAGTTTTTGGAGATTTACGGCCTGCCGGTGCGGCTCGGGAAATACCCGGCAGGCGCGTCGGACAAAGAAAAAACCACCCTGCTCAACGCACTGGTGGGCATCGGCCACAATGCGGCTGGCATCATCCCGGAAACCATGATACTGGAGTTGTTGGACGCGGCCAGCGGCAGCGGCGACACCTTTATGAGCATGGTGGACTGGTGCGAGCGCACCCAATCCAAAATCATCTTGGGCGGCACGCTGACCACGCAGGCAGACGGCAAAACCAGTACCAACGCGCTGGGGCAAATCCACAATGAAGTGCGGCATGACTTGCTGGCGTCCGACGCCAAGCAGCTGGCGGCCACGCTGACCCGGCAGCTCATTGCGCCGCTGCTGTATCTCAATAAGGGCATCACCGACCCAGCCAACATCCCCTATTTTGAGTTTGACACCCGCCAGCCGGAAGACATGAAGCTGTATGCCGAGGCGCTGCCCGAATTGGTGCAGCTCGGCATGAAAATCCCGCTGGAATGGGCGCACGAAAAGCTGGCCATCCCGCAGGCGGCAGACGACCAAGACATGCTGGCCATGCGTGATGCCAAGCCGGAACTACGGCAGGCGCAGGCCAGCCGCTACCGGCAGGTAGCCTTGTCGCGGCAGGGCGAAATCATCTATCCCGACCAGCTGGCATTGGACGACGGTATTGCAGGCTACCTGAAAAATACCGAGCTGCCTGCATTGCTCGAGCCGCTGATTAAGCAACTCGGCCAAGCCATCGCCGAAGGCGGCAGCTACGAGGATGCGGCGGCACGCCTGCTGGCGGCCTACCCGCAATTGGACACCGCGCAGCTGCAAGAGGCGCTGGGGCGCATGCTGTTTGTGGCGGACTTGTGGGGGCAGATCGGTGGGCGCTAATCAAGTGGATTTGGCCTATGCCTTCGGACTGCCGCCGGAGCGTGCCATCCGTTATTTTGAGACTTTGGGCTACACGGTGCCGACCGATTGGCCGCAGCGGATGCAACAAGCAGCGGCCAAGGCGCAGACCATCGCCGGCATCTACCGGCAGGATGTGGTGGCCGACATCCACCGCGCGCTGGGCGAATCGGTGGCCAAGGGCACGCCGTTTGCCAAATTTAGGGATGCGGTGGAGCGGCAGCTGACGGCTAAGGGGCTGCATCTGGATCAGGCAGGCGATATGGTGGATGCCGCCACCGGCGAGCTGCTGGGCAAAGGCATCACGCCGCAGCGCTTGGAGGTGATTTACCGCACCAATATGCAAAATGCGTATATGGCCGGACGTTGGCAGGAATTGCAAGACAACCGTGCCGCCATGCCTTATCTGCAATACACCGCCGTTATGGACAACCGCACCCGCCCGCTGCACCGCGAGCTGCACGGGCAGGTGTATCACATCGACGACCCGTTTTGGGATACCTATTATCCGCCCAACGGCTTTAACTGCCGATGCACGGTAACCGCCTACAGCGCGGCCGATTTGACCCGGCGCGGGCTGGAGGTTTCTGACAGCGAGGGGCGGCTGGAGGAGGTGTACCGCGTGGTGAATAAAGCGGGCGACACCGAACCGACCCGCGCCATCCGTTTGGCCGACGGTCGCTCCTTTATGGCCGACCGCGGCTTTGACGGCAACGTGGGCAAGCGGCACTTGGCGCAGCTGGGGCAGTTGCAAATGCAACGGGCGGTGGATTTACCGCCGCGGTTGGCGAGTATGTCGGTTAATCAGGCATTGGATAACCTGATTTTGCGCCGGGCGGTGGCAGATGATTTGTATCAGGCCTATCAGAGATTGATGACGGCCAACCGGCCGCAGAACCAGCCTGCATTTGTCGGCGCGGTCGGCCTCCACACTTTGGATGAGTTGGCCCGCCGGCAACTGCCGTTGCCGCAGAGTGCGATTATTGCCTCATCGGACAGCTTGGTGCGCCATGCCCAACGTTCGGTTAAGGCCGGGGTGGATAAGACGCTGCCGGCACATTTCTGGCAGCATTTGCCCGACCATATCCGCCAGCCGTTATCGGTATATTTTGAGGCGGCGGCCAACGCCGAAACCAACCCGTCCTTGCTCTACTTTTACGCAGACCCGATGGATGCGGATTATCTGTATAAGCTGGTGGTGCAGATGGATTATGACGGCTTCCGCCGCTCGAAAAATCCCACTACGGGCAAGCGTGAAAACCTGATTGTGAATGTGGTGGATACAGGAACAAGAATTAAGAGAACCGGCACGGATTGGCCTAAATATGTCCTGCTGCACGGGAAGGATTTGAAATAGGGTAAATAAGGCGGTGGTAGGACTTGAACCTACATCATAACCTCGTGATACGAGCTTAACCTTTAGCCTTAGCCTTGCGGCATTACATTAGGAAACTCCCGCCCTATTTGTGAATTACAGTATAGCTATGATCGAAATCGAAATCAAGACGTTAGAGTTGCAGCAAAACATCAGCCGCGCAGCGCAGGGATTGGAGCAGCGCGGCAGCCTGATGCGCCTGATTGCCGGCAGGCTGCATCAGGCGGTGGATGAAAATTTTAACAACCAAGGCCGCCCGGCTTGGGCGGGGCTGAAGCTGGGCAGCCAGCTCTCCCGTGCCGGGGCGCTGACGAAACGCGGGCAGGTATCGCAGGCGCGGTTTGACAAGCATGTGCGTAACCACAAAATCCTGCAAAACACCGGCCGCCTGCGCAACAGCATCACCGAGGCCAGCGACAACGATAGCGCGCGGGTGGGAACCAATGTGGCCTATGCCGCCATCCACAACTTCGGCGGGCAAACCGCCGCGCACATGATTTACCCGCGCCACAAAAAGGCGCTGGCATGGGCCACCGGGGCGTATCCGGTAAAAAGCGTGAAGCACCCCGGCAGCCGCATCCCGGCACGTCCGTTTATGCAGCTCACGCCGCAAGACGAGCACGAGCTGGTGGAGACGGTGAGCGACTATTTGGCCTCCGTCTGCGGCCTACCGAAAGGCAGTTAACGACACTCCGCCCAAAATCGCGCCAAACGGCGTTTAAACGGCTTGGGTATAGTTTGGTATATCCCCGCGCCAGACCCCCGCTAAAAAACGCGCTTTATAGCCTCTTTATAACCATCGCACCGCAGCCGCCCCGCCGGCTGTTTCATCCGCGCCAAAACCAAGTGAGGCGCTTCAAAGATTTTTTCCCCAATTCCGGCTGCACAATGCGGCCATGAACAAGCATACCTCTCCCCCGTTTTTACTGGCTGCCTGTTCCGTCCCGGTGGACGGTACGGTGCAGCGCATCCAGCTGATTCCCGCCGGCGAGTTCCGCGCCAACGACGGCCGCCCGGTTGATGCGCCGTTTTGGCGTTTAAACCCGCAGCGTGCCGCCGCCTTGGTGGCCGAGCTTAATGCGCGGCCGGTACGGCTGATGGTGGATTACGAACATCAAACCCTGTTTACCTCACAAAACGGACAGCCCAACCCGGCATCGGGCTGGCTCTCCGGTTTTGAATGGGTCGACGGCAAGGGGCTGTATGCCGAGGTGCAGTGGACGGCCGCGGCCAAGCAGCGGATTGCCGGCGGCGAATACCGTTATATCTCGCCGGTGTTTCAATACACGGCCGCAGGCGACATTCTGAATTTACTGCCGCCCGCGCTCACCAACACCCCGGCGCTTGACCAACTCGACCCGGTGGCCTTGGCTGCCGCCTCCCGATTACTTAACCCCCTCCAACCCTCTCAAAAGGACGAAGCAATGAACGAAGCACAAAAGCTGATGCTGTCGCTGCTCGGGCTGCCTGAAACCGCCAGCGAGGCGGAGCAGCTGGCCGCGATGCAGCAAATCCAAAGCAGCACCGACGGCAAAAAGCTGGCTGAAGCCTTGGCCGCCGCCAAAGAAGCGGCCAAGCCGGAAAACAAGCCGGCCGAGCCGAACCCGCCCGCCGCCCCTGCCGCACCGGCAGGCCAGCCGGCCAATGACGAGACCGGCGCACCCAATACCGCCGCCGCCTCGCAGCAGGTGCCGCTGTCGGCACTGCAAGGCTTGCAGCAGCAGGTGGCCGCTTTGAGCCAGCAGCTCGCTGCACACGAAGCGGAGAAAACCGCACAACTGATTACCGCCGCCCTCTCCGACGGCCGACTGCTGCCGGCACAAAAGGCATGGGCGGAAGGCTTGGGCAAATCCAACCCGCAGGCGCTGGCCGAATTTTTGGCCACGGCGCAGCCTTTGGCCGCCCTAAGCGCCACGCAGACCGGCGGCATCCCGCCTGCTGCCGCAGAAAAAGGCCTGACTGCCGACGAGGCAAAGGTGGCGGAGATGCTGGGCATCAGCGCCGAAGATTACGCAAAACAAAAACAGGAGTAAGCAGCCATGATTATTACCCCGGACGCCCTTAAAGCCCTGATGACCGGCTTTAAGAAAAACTACCAAGACGGCTTGCAGATTGCCAAAAGCCAATATAAGGACATCGCCACCGTGGTGCCATCCAGCACCAAATCCAACACCTACGGCTGGCTCGGCCAATGGCCGGGTTTTAGGGAGTGGGTGGGCGATCGTGCCTTTAATGATATGGCAGCGCATAGCTACGCCATTGCCAACAAACACTTTGAGAGCTCTGTCAAAGTAAACCGCGACGACATCGAGGACGACAATATCGGCATTTACGCGCCGCTGTTTACCGAGATGGGCCGCGCCGCTGCCGCCTTCCCCGACCAGCAGGTGTTCGAGCTGCTGAAAAAAGGCAACGCCACCCTGTGCTACGACGGCCAAAACTTTTTTGACACCGACCACCCGGTATTTGAAAAAGTGGACGGCACCGGCAACAAAACCTTGGTTAAAAACCTGTTTACCGCCACCGGCGGCACGCAGGGCACGCCGTGGTATCTGCTGGATACCAGCCGCGCACTAAAACCGCTGATTTACCAAGAGCGCAAGGCCATGCAGTTTACTGCCATGACCAAAGGCGATGACGAGGGCGTGTTTATGCGCAACGAGTACCGCTACGGTGCTGATTGCCGCTCCAATGTGGGTTTTGGTTTTTGGCAGATGGCCGCGATGTCTACCGAGGCATTGACCCCGGAAAACTTTGCCAAGGTGTACGACGCCATGATCAGCCAAAAAGGCGACGGCGGCCGCCCGCTCGACATCAAGCCGACCCTGTTGTTGGTACCGACCACGATGGGCGACTTAGCCAACAGCATCATCAAACCCGACAAATACGAGAACGGCAAATACAACCCGCACCACAACAAAGTGCAGGTTATCGCTACCCCGTGGTTGTTGTAACCCCTTTTGCGGCGGCTTTAACCGGTTTAAAGCCGCCGTTTTGGAGCAAATAAATGGCAAAAAACAAACCCCAAGACGATGCAGTGCAAAAGCCGCTGCAAGGCACGCCGGACAATCCGCCCGAGCAGCAGCAAGAAGCGCAAGGCGGTCAAACCGAGCAGCAGCCGGAGGCGCAGGACAGCCTGCCCGAAAACCAGCCGGAACAGCAGCAAGACCATCCCGACACCCCGCCTGAAACCAGGCCGTCTGAAGGACAGCCGGGGAGCAAGCCTGACGACACTGACACCGCGCCGAACGAAGCCGAAACCGAAGAAGTCCTTGCCGAGCAGCCCAACCCGCCTGCACAGCCGGTATTGGTGCCGGTGGCCAGCGGCGAAGCACCGGTTGAGGGCGCGGAAATGGTGGCCGTTAAAACCCGCAACGCTACGCGGTTTTACCGCTGCGGCCTCGAATTTACCCGCGAAATCCGCATTGTGGAACGCAGCGCAATGGACGAGGCCGATTGGCAGCGTTTATTGGCCGAACCGAATTTGACGGTACAGGGCGTGGTGTTGATGACGCCCGATGCCGCCTACGACGAGGACGTGCCGCAATGATCAGCTATGCCACGCTCGACGAACTGTGCCTGCGCTACGGCGACAACACCGTATTGCAGCTCACCGACTTAGAGCGGCGCGGCCAAATCAATGCCGACATCGCACAGCAGGCGCTATTGGACGCCACCGCCGAAATCGACGGCTACCTGAACCGCTACACGCGGCCGTTTCCGCAGATTCCGCGGCTGCTCACGGTGTACTGCTGCGACATCGCCATCTACCGCTTGGCCACCGGTATGCGCCAAGGCAACGATGATATGGACACCCGCTACAAAAACGCCATCGATTACCTCAAGCAGGTGGCGCGCGGCACGGCCACCATCAGCGGGCTGCCTGAAAACGGCCAGCTCGGCACCGGCGACACCGTGATGTTTAACAAGCCGCAACAAAAGGTATTCGGCCGTGATCGCCCTTATTGAGGCTGCCATCGTGCAGCGCCTGCGCCAAGGCTTGGGCAAGCTGGTTACCGGCGTGCACAGCTACGGCGGCGAGCTGGACGACGAGGGGCTGTATCAGGTGGTGCAGCAGTTGCCGGCCGCTTGGGTGACTTTTGCCGGCATCGACAAAACCGAAGCCGTTAAAGTCAACCGCACCAAGCACAAGGCCGAAGCCAAGTTTGTGGTGATGGTGGCCGCCCGCTCCCTGCGGAGCGAGGAAGCCAGCCGCGCCGGCGGCATCAGCCACTGGGAAATCGGTAGCTACCAACTGATTTACGCGGTGCGCCGCCTGCTGGCCAATCAGGATTTGGGCTTGGCCATCGACAAGCTGCAGCCGCGCGCGGTGCGCACCCTGTTTAACGGCAGGATGGAGCGGCAGGAAGCCATGAGCGTGTATGCCTGCGAATTTGCCACCCATTGGATCGAGGAGGCGTTGGACAACGGCCACTGGCCGCAAGTGCCGCCGCCCCCGCCGCCGGGCAGCCCGCCATCGACGCCGCACCCCGACCAAATCTTTGTAACCTATCAGGCGGCCACCAGCCCGCCCGACCCCGAACTGAAAGGTGCGAACCTACATGTGCACGCGCCGCCCGACAACCCCACCCCCGCCATCGAGGCGGAAGTTGAATTAGGAGATACGCCATGACCATCTTGGTAAGAGCCGCCGCCGGCCTGAAAGTGCCGAAGGAAGGCGAGCCGCACCGCTATATCGACGAGCATCAGGCCGTCGCCGTGGAGGAGAGCGCCTACTATCTGCGCTGCCTCGAGTGCGGCGACTTGGTGCGCGAATCCGAGGCCGAATCCGAGCCTGATCCCAAACCCGCCAAAGGAGGCAAATAATGGCCAGCGCCAACATCAGTTTTGACAAAATCCCGGCATCTACGCGCAAACCCGGCGTGTACGCCGAATGGAACCTCAAACGCGCCATGCGCAACCTGCCTACCAACCGGCAGCGCGTGCTGTTGATTGCCCAGCACACCACCGACTTGGGGGCAGTATCCGCCCTGACGGATGTGTATTCCGCCGCCGAAGTGGCCGAGCGCTACGGTGCGGGCAGTCAGGCACATTTAATGGCCGATGCCGCCATTAAAGCCTACGCCAATGCCGCCCTGAGCATCATCACGCTGGCCGACAACAGCGCCGGCGTGGCCGCCGCAGGCAAAATCACCATTACCGGCAATGCCACCACGCAGGGCGTGCTGCGCGTGGGCATCGGCAACGCCGACGTGCTGATGGTGCCTGTGGCCGCCGGCGACAGCGCCGATACCGTCGGCAAAGCCGTCAAGGCTGCGATTGCCGCCCAGCCCGGCCTGCCGGTGTCTGCCGCCGAAGCCGCCGGCGTGGTGACCATCACCGCCAAAAACAAAGGCACCGAGGGCAATGCCATCCGCCTGTTGGCGGCCTGCACCGCCGCCGGTATCACTACTGCCGTTACGGCAATGGCGGGCGGCGACGCCAACCCCGACATCCAGCCCGCGCTCACTGCCGTAATCGCCGAAGGCCACGACATTATTGCCTGCGGCATCAGCGACGAGGCCAATCTGCTCAAACTGCGTGCACACCTCGAAAAAGTCGGTGCGCCTACCGAAAAACGCTGGGCCGTCGGCGTGTACGGCCACAGCGGCACCTTGGCTACCGCCACCACCTTGGCCGGCAAACTCAACAACGGTTTTATGCTTTGCGCCTGGTATCGCGGTACGCCCAGCCTGCCGTGCGAACTGGCGGCAGCTTTTGCATCCGTGATGGCGAGCGAAGAAGACCCCGCCCGCCCGTTGAACACGCTGGCTCTGGAAGGCATCGGCCTGTGCGACAGCAAAGACAAAACCATGCGTACCGAGCAGGAAAACGCGCTCTACAACGGCGTGGCACCGGTGGAAACCAGTCCGGACGGCAGCCGGGCGCAGATTGTGCGGGCGATTACCACCTACACCAAGACCGCCAACGGCACCGCCGACGAGAGCCTGCTGGACGTGACCACCGTGCGCACCCTGATTTACGTGAGCAAAGCCTGCATCCAGCGCGTGGCCTTGCGCTTTCCGCGTGAGAAACTCTCCGACAAAACCCCGGCGCGGGTGCGCAGTGAGCTTATCGACGTGCTGATGCGCTGCGAAGAGCTGGAGATTTTAGAGCAGGTGGAAGCCAACCTGCCCAACCTCATCGTGGAGCGCGACCGGCAAAACGTGAACATGCTGGACGTGCGCATCCCATCCGACGTAGTGAACGGCCTGCACGTGGTCGGCATGGTGGTAGACCTCTATTTATAGGAGCATAAAACATGAGTACCGAATACATCGGCAGCGTAACCCTCTATCTCGACGCCGCGGAGGTGGAAATCACCAAAATCGACGTCAAAGACAGCACCGGCCGCAAGCCCGTGAAAACCATGAACCGCAGCCGCCGCACCAAAGGCTTCACCCGCGGCGTGGGCCAATACGACATCACTGCCACCGCCGTGATGCCTACCGACGGCACCGCCATCAACTGGGGCAGCATCGAGGACGCCAAAATCTCACTGGTGCCCGACGTGCCCGGCGCGAAACCCACCAGCTACCTCGGTTTCTGCGTAACCGAGGTGGGCGAAAGCTACACGGTGGACAACGAGATGGTGATCGACATCACCGGCTTTGCCATCCGCAAGGTGCTGGAGTAAAGGCTACCTGAAAATGGTAAAATCAAGCCCTGTCCTGAATCGGCAGGGCTTTTTTATGGAGAAGGGAAAATGAGAAAACTATTGTGCGGCGTGCTTATCGCCCTCGGGCTGGCCGCCTGCGGAAAGCAGGAGCAGCAGGCACCGGCGGTGTCTGAACCGGCTTCGGAAGCACAGGTGCAAAGCAGCTATTGCCCGCCGCCGTTGGGCATGACGGCTGAAACTTTATTGGAAAACATAGATGCCGGGCTGAAAAGTACAGGCGCATCAGCACGGGTAATCAACAAAGAGATTGTCCAAAACGAATGCGGCCATGATGTAATGATGGTAACCGATTTTGGTGGGGTTATTATTAAGATTGACGATAACCAAAATGTCTTATCTTTGGCTGCTGGGTATGAAATGACCGGCAATACCGTGAAAGATGTTGCTCACGCTTTGCCGGCAATACAGGTGATGACCTCGCCGTATGGCCGTGCCAAATTAGGTGAGCTGGCCATTGGGCAAGATTTGCTGAAAGCACTGCCTGAAGTTTTGAATGCCGCCGCCAGACAACAAGGCGAAGCCACTCAAGATATTATTCGTGATGGCTACAAATACAGCATCACGGTAGAAAACCGGAATGTGGCTTTTGTAGTGAGGAAAGCAGAATAGCGACCCCTCTGAAACGTCTCAACTACTTCCCCCTAAGCCTTTAAACGACAATTAAACCTACTCTTTATCTTGGTTTAATCAACGTTTAAAGGCTTTTCTTATGTCTGATAAAAAACCCTCTAATTCCATTGGTGCCGACCTGCTCCCCGCTGCCGTTACCGATTACAACCTTGTGGTGGCCGATGACCGCAAAACAGTTTCGGGTAGCCTGAAATACGGCATCGAATATGCAGGCAGCCTGCATTATGACTTTGTGATGCACCTGCCAACTGTGCGTGAAGACATGAATATCGACCCGCTGTTGGACGGGCAGGCGCGGATGCTGGAGAGCTACGCCCTGGCCATCGACCGCTTGGGCGACATTCCCGCCGAACAGATTGATGCCAACCTGTTGGCCGACGGTTTGGCCGCCGGCGATTTTGATGCGCTGTATTTCGCGCAGGAATTGCTGGCAAAAAAGCGGCTGCGCCCGAACTCGACCGCTACCGATTAGCGGTGTTGCTGCTCGGACGCTTCGGGCTGTCGGAAGAGCGGGTGGGTGAGATGACGCTGCCCGAACTCAACAGCTTTGTGCGGCAGGCACGCCAGCTTTTATCCACCTATCAACCCATGCCGGTGCCCATCCCCGTTCCGTCTGCACCGCCTCCATCCCCCTCTAAGCCCAAACCGTCCGGTAAGGGTGCCACCACCTACATCAGCAAAAGGCAGAAAAAATGAGCAGTAACACCTTAGAACTGGTTGCCAAGTTTAAGGACAATGCCAGCCAAGGCCTGCGCCGGCTGCTGACTGAAAGCCAGCGTGCGGCCACCGGGCAGGCGCGTGTGTGGGCGCAGGCCGGGCGGCAGCGGCAGCAGGCCATCAGTGCCTACCAGCGGCTTGGCATCCGCTCCGAGCAGCAAATCCGCCGCGAAATGCAGCTCACGCAGGCGGCCTATAACCGTTTGGCACGTTCCGGCACGCTGTCGCAGCGCGAGCTGGCGCGGGCGGCGGAAGCCAACCGCCGCAACCTGCAACGGTTGAACAATGAACTGCGCAGCGGCGCCGGTGCCGCAGGCAGCTGGCGGCAACGCTTGGGCGGTGCTATGACTACAGTGGCCGCCGCCGGGGTGGGCGCCTACACCGTGCTTAAACCGAGCATGGACAACCAAAAACAGCTTGAAGCCAATATCAGCCAAGTGGCGTGGCAGGCTTTTGGCGAAGATAACAGCAAAACGTCTGATTGGATTGCTACCACGGGTAAGCAGCAAATCCGCGACTTGGTAACCGAGCTTGTAGCCAAAAACGGCGGCAATGCCGATGCCGCGCTCAACCTGATCAACAGCCAAATGGCTAACGGCATGAGCTTCGAACAGGTGCAGAAAGGGGCAACCGCCACCTATCGCGCCATGATTGCCTCCGCCGAAGGTGCCGGACAATACGATCCGGAGAGTGTGGCCAAACTGATGAAAGTGCTGCACGACTTCGGATTCCAAGGCGAAGAGCTGGCTACCGCGTTTGAACACGCCATGAAATCGGGGATGCAGGGCAACTTTGAAATCGCCGATATGGTAACCGAGCTGCCTGCTTTGCTGCCTGCCGCCAAAAACTCCGGCTTGAACGGCATCCAAGGCTTCGATTACCTACTGTCCATCCTGCAATCTGCCTCCAATAAATCCGGCTCCAACAGCGAAGCCGCCAACAATGTGCGCAACCTGTTGGAAAAAACCTTATCTGCCGACACGGTAAAACGCCTGTCGCGCATGGATAATCCAAATGACCCGAGCAAGGGTGTTGATTGGGCTAATTCAGTTTTACAAGGCAAGGCCAACGGCGAAAACGCGGTACAGGTGTTATCACGTTTGGCCAACACCATGCTGGAGCGCGACCAGCAATACCAACAACTTAAAGCCAAGGCCGATGCCGGCGACCAAACCGCCGCCGAGCAGATGAATATCATGCGCGGTTTCGTGCTGTCGCGAATTTTGCCGGATATTCAAGCCAAAGCCGGTTTGTTGGCCGCCTCTGATGTACAACAGGTGCAGGAATATATCCAAGGATTGGCCGGGATTGACCCGAAAACCAATAGCTTGGTGGATAGGAAAATCGGTGTAATGAGCCGGGATGATCTGTTCATACAAGAGCAAAACCGCTCATTGGCACAGCTCGGCCGCAAACCCGCGCTCGATACCCTGAATTCTGCCGAAACCAAATGGACGGAAGTCTCTTCCCGCTATCCCAAAGCCACTTTGGCTGCACAAGCCGCAGGCGGTGCAGGACTTGGCGCCGGCCTTTTATCGTTGTTTCGCAGCGGCGGCTCAGGCTGGGCAGGCAATCTGCTGTCTAAAGTGGGAGGTAGTGCACTTGGTTTCGGGCGCGGTGCGTTAAGCTGGGGTACCGGCGTGCTGACTGCGGCACCGCGTTTAAACTTTGCCGCCGGCCTGCTGCTGCATTCGGAAGAGCTGAATGCAGGCGAAGGGGCGGCGCTGGAAAGGATGCGGCAATTAAACCAACAGTATCAAGGGCAGGCCATGCCGCGCTCGCCGCTGATTACCTATAGCGATTCGCCGCGTGCGGCCAACCAATCCCCACTCAACAGCCCGGAATTGCAAAAAAGCGCGGAGCAAATCCAGCAGTCATCACAAACCTATCAGCAATCCAGCGAGCAATATGCGCAAGCGGTGAATCACAACCAGCAGGCCGCCGCCCAGTTTTTGGAGGCTTCGCGCCTGATGGGCACGGCAGCGGGGCAGTTGGCGGCAGCGGCGCGGCAGCCGGTGCCGGTAACCGTATCGGTGTCGGGCGGCAACATCACCGCCGCCGTATCGCAAGCCGCCGAGCGCGACAATCGGAGGAATTAACAGATGAGTTGGCAAGATACCCTGCTTGATGCCAGTTACAAGGGCGTGGCCTTCGAGGCCACCGGCGACACCCTGCGCGGCGTGCACGCGCTGGCCGAGCACAGCTACCCTTTTGTGGACGGCTCGGATATTGAGGACACGGGCTGCGAAGCCTTGGAATTTAACCTTACCGCCGTTTTGTATGGTGACGACTACGAGGCGCGGCTGCAACGCCTGCTCAAAGTGCTGCGCGAACACGGCAGCGGCGAGCTGGTGCACCCGATTTACGGCAGCGTGCCGGACACGGTGGTGGCCGATTTCGAGGTGCGGCACAGCGAGGACAGCCCGGACTATGCCGAAATCAATATCAGCTTCAAACAGAGCGTGGCCGCCGCGCCGTTTTTCGGGCGCGAGCTGGCGCTGGCCTTGGCCGACGAGGCGGATTGGGTGGCCGACTTGGCCGCCTTCCAAGGTTTTGCCGTGCTGGAAAAGGCCTTGGGCAAAATCCGCACCCAGCAGCACAGGTGGAACAATTTTCACGCGGCGGTATTAAACGTAATCGGGCGGCTGTACGGCCAAGTGAACGGGGTATTTTCAGGTAGCCTGAACCTGCTCAACAGCCCGCGCGTGCTGCTCACCGAGCTCAAAGGCGTGTTTGGCGCGCTGGCCGGGATGCACCGCACGGCGGAAAGCAGCCTATCGGGTTGGCGCGATTTGGCCGGCGGTACCAAAACGGCCGCCGCCGTACCGTGGCAATACCGGCAGGGCTTGGATAACGGCGCCACGCCCGCCCGCTCGCAGGCCGCCTTGCCGGATGTGGCCGCGCTCACGGCAGCGATTGCCATTGTGGGCAGCACCGCGCTGGCCAAAGAGCTGGCGGATATTTTCGCCGCCGAGCAGGACGAGCCAGAACTTACGCCGGCGGAAATCAGCCGCCTGCTGGCCGATGTGCGTGCCCAGCTCAATAGCGCTTTGGCCGCCAACCGCTTGGCGGTGATGATGCTCTCCGCTTCCGCCGAGCAGGCCGAACAGTTGGCCGCCTTGCTGCTCTCGCTGTATCAGGACAACCCGCCGGATCCCGAGCAGCTCTACCGCCAACTGGAACAGCGCCGCCTGTTGCCGCAGCAGCCTTATTTGGAGGGCAGCGCCGAATTGGCCGACAGCGTGCGCACGTTGGCGCATACCCTGCAAAAGCAGGCACAGGCCTTGATTAACCTGCGCCCGCCCTTGGTGCAAAAGGTGGTGCCACAGGATAGCAGTCTGCACCTGCTGGCTTTTTTATGGTACGGCGACCACAGCCGCCAAGCCGAGCTGCTGCGCCTCAATCCCGGCATCGTGCATCCCAACTTTATCGCCCGCGGAACCGTATTAAATGCCTACGCCCAATAACACCGTAAGCCTGCTCATCGCAGGCAAAACCCACAGCCAGTGGACAGACTACGACATCGACAGCGACCTCCTCACCCCGGCCGATGATTTTCAGGTAACCCTCGGGCGGCCGGTAGACGCCAAACCGGATGCGGTGCAGCCGGGCGACACGGTGGAGGTGCGGGTGGGCGAGGATACCGTATTGAGCGGGCGCATCGACCGCGTGAGCACCACCACCGCCAAAGGGCAAAAAACGCTCACCATTTCCGGCCGCGACGATGCCGGCATCCTGTTGGATTGCTCCTGCCCGATTTTTAACGCGCAGGATATGGATTTAAAGCAGATTATCGACACCATCGTCAAACCCTTGGGCATCAGCAAAATCCGCATCGATGCGGCGCAAACCGCGCGCACCAACAAAGTGCAAATCGAGCCGGGCAGCCGCGCTTGGGATGCCTTGGCGCAGTATGCCGAGGCCAACGGGCTGTGGCCGTGGCTGGAGCCGGACGGCACGCTGGTGATCGGCGGACCCGACTACACCACCAAGCCGGTGGCCGATTTGATTGTGCGCGTATCCGGGCAGGGCAACAACGTGGAGCAGTTGCAGGTGGAGCGCGATTTTTCGCAGCGTTATAGTGAGATTACCGTGCTGGGGCAGAGCCACAGCGGCAAGCACAACCTGCGCGCCACGGTAAAAGACGACACGGTCAAGGTGCACCGCCCGCTGATTATCGTGGAGGCGGATGTGGACAACCAAGCCGCCGCCGAGCGCAAGGCCAAGAAGCGGCTGGGCGACAGCAAATTGGACGGCCTTACCATCACCGCCACCGTGCAAGGCCACCGCAACGACGACGGCGTGCTGTGGCAGCCCGGCCAGCGTCTGCAAGTATTGAGTGAGCCGGACGGGCTGGACGGCATCTATTTCCTGATGGCGCGCAAATTTGTGGGCGGGCGCGGCAAGCCCACGCAAACCATCCTCACCCTCAAAGAGGACAAGGCGTGGATTCCTGAGGCCAAGCCGCCGAAAAACAACAAAGGCCAAGGCAGCAAAGGCCGCCGCAGGGGCAGCCGCAAACGCCGCAGCAGCGGGCGGAAAGGCCGTCAGGCAAGACAGACGATGGCTTTTGAATAAGGATAAAAGGACGATAAATGGACGCTAAACAAGTGGACGGCCGCATCAAGCGGATGCTGGGCGGCATCCGGCAGGCATTCAGGGGCAAAATCGCCCGCACTGATGCCGCCGCTGGCGTGCAGCGCGCGCAAATCGAGGGGCTGGATGGCGAGACGGTGCAGGCTTTGGAGCATGCCGAGCAGTTCGGCTTCACAGGTCATCCGCCTGCCGGCAGCGACTGCATTGTGTTGCCCTTAGGCGGCCAGACCAGCCACGGCATCGTCGTCAATACCTGCAACGGCGCCTACCGCATCACCAACCTGCAAGAGGGCGAGACTGCGGTGTACAACGCCGACGGTGCCAAAGTCGTGCTTAAAAAAGGCCGCATCATCGATATCGACTGCCAAGTGCTCAACATTAAAGCGCCGGGCGGGGTCAATGTTGAGGCGCCCAATGTCAATTGCAGCGAGCAAATCACCGCCGCCGGGCAAATCAACGGCAACGGCGGCATGGCGATTCAGGGCGGCAACGGCGCCAGCTTCGAGGGCGATGTGCGCCAAACCGGCGGCAACTACACCACTGACGGCGACGTGGTGGCTTCCGGCAAATCCCTCACCGGCCACCAGCACCCCGGCGACAGCGGCGGCACCACCGGCGCCCCTATTTAGGCTGCCCTCTGAAGCCACTCAAGCAGTTCCCCCGGCGTCCATAACCCATAATGCGGCTATGGACGCTTTACTTAACCCCACCACCGGTGATTATCTGCCGAATCAGTCCGCGCAAGGCATCGAAAACGAAGTCTATGTGCGGCTGGTTACCCCGCTTGGCAGCTACTGGGCCGAACCTGCATTAGGCAGCCGCCTGCATGAATTGCGCCGCATGAAAGACCTGCCGCGCATGGCGGTGCTGGCCAAGCAGTATGCCGAGCAGGCCTTGCAACCTATTTTGGATGCCAGCCGCGCCCGCCGCATCAATGTGGCCGCCTCTTTGGCACGGCGCGGCTGGCTGCGGCTGGATATTGCGGCGGTGGATGCAAGCGGCCGGAGTTTGAATTTAATCCACGAGGTGCGGCTGGCATGAAAACCAAAAACTTTGAGCAACTGCGCAGCGACTACCTGCGCGATTTGAGCAACCAGCAGCCTGCCGCCCACACCCACCCCGGCAGCGACAATTACGCCCGCGCCACCGCTTTGGCCGCACTGGCCGAGGGGCAATATCAGCATCAAGAGTGGATTTTGCGGCAGGTATTTGCCGATACGGCGGACACCGCCTATTTGGAGCGCCATTGCGCCATGTACCGCATTTGGCGCAAGAGTGCCGCCGCCGCGGCGGGCAGTATCCGCATCAGCGGCGCGCCCAATACCGTGCTGCCTGCCGGGCTGGTGGCCCAAGTAGGCGACACCGCCTACCAGACTTCTGCCGCCGGCCAAACCGACGGCAGCGGGCAGGCGGTGTTGGCCTGCCATTGCCTGAGCACCGGCGCGGTAGGAAACCAGCCGGACAATACCCCGGCCAAACTGCAAAGCCCGCCTGCCGGCATTGAGGCAGATGCCGTGCTCACCAGCATGGTGGGCGGCACCGATATCGAGAGCGATGCTGCGTTGTTAGACAGGCTGCTGTCGCATTTGCGCCAGCCGCCCGCCGGCGGCAATGCCTACGACTATTACCGCTGGGCAATGGCCGTGCCGGGGGTGGAGGCAGCATTTGTGTATCCGTTGCGGCGCGGCTTGGGCACGGTGGACGTGGCCATCCTTACTGCGTCCGGCCTGCCGTCGCCCGATGTAGTGCGTGCCGTGCAGCAATATATCGACGAGCGCCGCCCGGTTACCGCCAAAAACGTGCAGGTGATGGCGCCGCAACGCGTGCCGCTCAATGTATCGGTGCGCGTATCGCTGGCCGACGGCTATACCCTGCCTGCGGTTAAGGATGCCTCCGCCCGTGCCTTGTCGGCTTATTTTGCAACCATCAAGCCGGGCGACACCGTCTATAAAAGCCATATCGAGGCACTGATTAGCGACACTCCGGGCGTGCGCGACCGCGTGCTCGACAGCCCGGCCACCAACCAAAACGCCACCATCACCCCGCACATCCAATGGCTCGCCTTGGGCACGTTTGAGATGACCCTGTTATGACCTACGCCGACCTGCTCCCCCTCTACTATCCGCCCGTCAGCTACGACGTGCGCGCCACCGGGCAGGCCGCCGAGCGGCAGGCGGAAGCCGCCATATTCGACGGCGTGCAGGCACAGTCGGCACAGGTGCTGGCTGCCGCCTACGCCCCCACTGCCGGCGGCAACATCGCACGCTGGGAGCGCCTGCTCGGCATCAACCCGCAGCAGCCCGACAACTACGCCCGCCGCGTGGCCGACGTGCTGGCCAAACTCAATGAGACCGGCGGCCTGAGCATCCCGTATTTTATCCGGCTGGCCGCCGCCGCAGGCTACACCATTACCATCAGCGAGCCGCAGCCCTTCCGCGCTGGTGTAAACCGCGCCGGCGACCGCCTCGCCCGCGAAGACATTATGTGGGTGTGGTGGGTGGATGTGGCCGCCCAATCGCAAACCGTGTGGCGCTTTCGAGCAGGCAGCGGCACCGCCGGCAGCCGCTTGAGCCAATACAGCGATGCCGTAATCGAGAGCCTGTTCAACCGCCTCAAACCCGCCCACACCGCCATCCGATTTACCTACCGCTAAAGGACTAAACCATGCACCCCATCGAAACCCCCGATAAGACCTTCCACGACGGCGACGGCGTGTCCGAATTGGGCACCATCCTACCCGCGTGGTGGCTCAACCAAGTGCAATCCGAGCTGCTGGCCGTGCTGACTGCGGCCGGTATCCAGCCGGATAAAGCCAAGCCCAACCAAGTGGTCGAGGCTTTGCGCAAAATCATCGACGAGCAGGCCGGCGGTAAAGGCTTACCCGTAGGCGCGGTAATCGGCTTTCCGCGCGCGATTACTAGCCCGGAAGGCTACCTGAAAGCCGACGGCAGCACCTTTAATCAATCCACCTATCCCGACCTGTACCGCGTATTGGGCGGCAACAAGCTGCCCGACCTCACGCGCTCCGATGTAGGTATGAACGCCTATTTTGCCTTTGACGACATCCCGGACGGCTGGATTAAGTACGACGAGATTGCCGCCAAGGTCACGCAGGCCGCCTATCCCGAGCTCTACCGCAAGCTGGTGGCACAGTACGGCAGCATTGCCAACGTCAAGCCGGTAGCTGATTACTTTGTGCGCAACGTGAGCGACAACAGCCAAATCGGCAAACAGTATCCGTGGCAGGTAGGCGACCACCACCATATGATTGCCTACGCTGCTTACGGTAATGACGACTTCAACTGGAGGCCGCTACCGTATGAGAACTACTACACCCCGACAGAGGTTAAGGTTGGAGACCAGTTCTTTGTTAGCTTAGGCCAATTTAACGGTACTGAGGGCGACAACCAAGCTAGTAAGAAGATTACGCAAAACCACGTTGATGCGTTGGAGGGCAGATACCATCAGAAACACGCCACTATCCTTTCTTGGGATCACGCTTATACCGACCGATTCACCGCGCAACCTTATTACCAAGACAACACCCCGAAATACATCGGTATGGTGCTGTGCATCAAGGCTCAAAACAGCTTGGACGACGTGGTGATGTGGATTAAGGCATTTGGCAAAGTAACCAATGCCGGAGCACTGGATGCCTCCACATTGGCCGCCGGGCTGCAAAACAAGTCCGACAAGGGGCACACCCACCGCGCGGCTGAAATCAGCGACTTGGGCGATGCGGTTAAGCAGCAGATGGCTGCTGCCATGCAGCACCAAGCCAGCACCAACGGCTACACCAAACTGGCCAACGGTCTCATCGACCAATGGGGCGAGGTGTTGATGGGCTGGCAAAGCGAAGGGCCGGTTAAAGTGGTGTTTCCCATTGCGTTTACCTCCGAGTGCTACAACGTGCAAATCACCGTCAAAAGCAGCGGCCGGTCGGGCTCGGTGGGCACGGACTTAACCATCGGCGCGGGAGAAATAACGGCCACCGGCTTTAGCGCCATGCTTAACACATGGGCTCAAGGTGCGGCCGCCAATGATTTCCAAGGCTTCGCTTGGCGCGCCATCGGCAAATAACGGGAGATAACTCATGACACTGTATTACTCACAATCCAACGGCGGATTTTACGACGACCAAATCCACAGCAGGCTACCTGAAGATGCGGTAGCAATTAGCCCCGAGCAACACGCCGAATTGCTGGCAGGGCAGTCTAATGGGCAAGTGATTATGCCGGGCAAAGACGGCAAGCCGGTGCTGGCCGAGCGGCCGCCCTGCCCATCCAGCACTTGGGATGGCGAGCAGTGGCATATCGACCCGGAGTGCGCCGCCCGGCTCAAAGCCGAGCAGCAGGCCGAAGTGTGGGAGCGCATCAAAGCCAAGCGCTATGACAACCTGCGGCATGGGGTATTTGTCAAAAGCGTGGGTAAGTGGTTTCAAACCGATGATGCCAGCCGCACCCAATATTTGGCGCTGGCAGTCATGCCGAGGCTGCCTGAAAAACTGTCTTGGAAAACGATGGACAACAGCTTTGTGATTATGACCAAAGCCCTGCTGGGCGAACTGATGGAGCAGATGCTGATTGACGAGCAGGCCGACTTTGCTAATGCCGAACGCCACAAAGCGGCCATGCTTAAAGCCGCCCACCCACTGGAATACGACTACAGCGACGGCTGGACGGCAAACTTTGATAGGCAGCCAGCCGCCGAGCTTGAGGAGGCGCAAGTATGAAGCCGAGATACTACCTAGCCCTCTATAAAGGTCATCGGGACGGCTCCGGTTGGCGCGTATGGTGTGCAAGGGCGACCGACTGGCTCACCCGTGCCCTTACGCGCGGCCAATACAGCCACGCCGAGATTGCCTACGGCCCGGCTGAAGGCGGTGGGTACGACTGCATTTCTTCTTCCGTGCGCGACGGCGGCGTGCGCGCCAAAACCATGCCGCTGCCCGCCGATAAGTGGGATCTAATCCCGCTGCCCGACAGCATCAATGAGCACGGCCAGCTCGACCGCCTATACCGCAATACCGTCAGCCAACCCTACGACTGGTTCGGTGCCGTCGGCGTGGTATTCAAAACCCGCCAACGCGGCGATAAGTGGTTTTGCTCCGAGTGGTGTGCCGCCGCATTGGGGTTGCCCGACGGCTGGCGTTGGTCGCCCAACGACCTCGCCGCCATTGTGCCCGCCCTATATAAGGAGGAGGCATAAAAATACCCGCCACAGGGGCGGGGGAGCAAAAAATCAAGACGGCGACACGGCGGATGCGGACACACCCGCCGCGACAGCCAAGCAGAGATAGCCTGCATTGACCCAAGGCCGCCACCCTCGAGGGCGCGCGGATTGTATCACGCAATGTAGGAAAAATAATGCAATACCGATGCAAAAGCTGCGGCAAATTACTGGCCGTTGGCAGCGGCACTGTGCAAATCAAGTGCCAACGCTGCAAAACAGTAAATCAATTCAGTTTTTTAACAACCCAGAGCACCCACGAGTGCCCAACTTCAGCAAGGAGTCAGCCTCATGGGAAAGCTAGACAAAATACCCGGCAAGAACGGGTTTAAATACCGCCGCCAATACGGCGTGGTCATCATTTGCGCCAACGAAGCACAGCAAATCGAGGCCTACAACCAACTCAAACGGCAGGGCTACCGGCTCAAGGTGGTGAGTGTATGAAGATTGAGATTCATCACCGTTGCGCCAACTTCAACAGCTATCGCGCCGCACGGGTCAAATCCTTATTCAACGTGGAAAGCGGCGCGGATTTCCGCCTGTCGGCTGAGCTGCCGCTGCATGAGCGGCCGTGGCAGATTGGCGTGGTGGTCGGTCCTTCCGGCTCCAGCAAAACCAGTATCGGCAAAAGCATCGGCCAAGCCTACGCCCCAAAGTGGCCGGCCAACCGGCCGCTGGTGGATGCGATTGCCGCCGATGGTGATTTCGATGCCGTAACCGCCGCCTTATCCTCGGTCGGTTTGGGCGATGTGCCCGCTTGGCTACGCCCCTATCCCGTGTTGAGCAATGGCGAACAGTTCCGCGCCACCTTGGCGCGGCTGATGGCCGAAGCGCCCGATGGCATCAGCGTTGTGGACGAGTTCAGCTCGGTGGTAGACCGCCAAATCGCCCGGGTGGGCGCTGGCGCGTTTGCCAAAGGCTGGCGCCGGCACCAAAACAAACAAGTCGTGCTGCTATCCTGCCACTACGACATCCTCGACTGGATACAGCCGGATTGGGTGTTAGACACCGAAACTGGCTGCTTCCAATGGGGGTGGCTTCGGCAACGGCCACGATTCGAATTGGAAATATGCCCTTGCCGCCAAGCCGACTACCGGTTGTTTGAGCCGCATCATTATCTGAAACTGCCTCCGGTAATTGCCGGCAGCCATTACATGGGGTTGATTAATGGGCAGCCCGTGGCACATGTTGCCTTCAGCCCGCGCCCCGGTTTAGTGGAAGCACGCGCCTGCCGGCTGGTGGTGCTGCCGGAATGGCAGGGTGCCGGAGTCGGTACGCGCTTTCTAAACGGCTGTGCCGAAATGTGGCTGCGTGGAGAAAACCGCTATCACCGCCCGCTGCGTACTCTAATCAACACCTCTCATCCCGGCTTGGCCGCCGCCCTGCGCCGTAACCCACAATGGACGCAGGTATCGGCTGCCCTATACGGTGCCGATAAACTGCGCTGCCGCGACAGTCTGCGCCGCTCCGCCTTAAGGCACGGGAAGGATACCGGTAAAGCCCGCAGTACCACCGGCTACGGTGGTCATTTCCGCGCCGTGCAAGGCTTCCGCTATTTAGGCAACGGTCAGGAGGAATAGCGTAGCCCGGCCACTCTTGGGCATAGCATGGAAATCCCCGTTTAACCGGCCATTAAACGGGGATAAATTTGTGCAAAAGCTGATACAATTTGCTACGCTGCGGCGGTGCAAAAGCTAATGCCAATTCAGGCAAAAGCTGCCGCCGCCTTACACACTGTGTTGAGCACATCCGCTGCAATCACACCCGTGGCCGACGTGAGCGTGAGCAGCATGCCGGCAATCAGCGAACGCAGCGCATACTTCGCCTTGTTGCGCTTAAACACCCCCACCTTCTTGCGGCAGGCTAGCTCAATTTTTTCCACAAATACGGATTGTGCCATGACAGCTTCCTTTTTTAAATTAAATAGGTTTCAAATCATTTGGTTGATTGTTCTCATGCAGTCTTCGATGAGTCTAGCAAAGGCTACCTGAAAAATTTTCTTATGCCGGTGTCGGCATGGCCATGCCGGCCTACAGTTTTGCTGCTGAGGTTTACCGGAATATTATATTATACGATGTAGTTAGGGTTGCTGCTTAGAGCAGTACGGGATTCTTGGTACACAGAGTTTGCCTGTGTATTGCCAATAACATGCAAGGGTTATTTTGGTTTCGCTGCTGATGGTGGTGATAGTTTCATGGCATTCCTTTGTTTCAGGTAGTCTTTCAGACGGCCTTGAAGCTGCCTGAAATCATTCTACGGCATAGCGCAAAATAGTTTTGAGCTTTTCCGGTGCGGTTGGCGTTGTTCAGATAAATTTCGCAGTTCGTAGCGCTGCTGCGTTGCAGGACGTGTTTTTGGTAGAACTTGTCCATTTTGGCGAACGAAGTGAGTTCGTCATCAAACCTGCCAACATGTAGAATGCTCACGCATTTGCTATTAGCCATGCGTTCAAAGCATACTTCTTTATACAGGTTTCTTAATGCGTGTTTTGGCCTGTGCATCTTGTCACATTTCAGGCGTGATGAAATCAGACTGGGCGATCATAATGGTGTAGACCAAATTGCCTTTATCCAATTTATCCTCTCTCGCCGTTTTTGCTGCCAAACGCCTTCCAGCGGCTACACGGAAAAATCGTCAACAGTCTGCCTGGCAGTGGATTTTGTAATTTATCTTCACGGCATACGTCAAGTTGTACAGAGCGCTCATGCGTTCGGAAAAATTAGCAGTATCGCAGCATTGGGGTTGCTTTCGCCGTTTATCATAATGAATGATTGCGGCAGCACATCCAGCAATACAAGCGACGCCTTAATACCGTATGAATCTTTAGTTAACCTTCTTCCATTCTTGTTTCATAATAGTTTCCCTCCTGTAGAAAGGCTACCTGAAACCTACTTTCAAGGCTGGCTATATGGCCCCAGTGTGCTTTGGCTGCCTTCCGATGCCTTACTCGAAGCCGCATCCCATACGGGTGTTATACAGTACGCGCAGGGTTGGCAGTCGCCGTGTCTACGCGCGCTGCCCCAGTATTCCACTTGTCCCGCTTGCGCATAGGTGGTGATGGCCATTAACACATGCCGCCTGCACTCATGGATGTAGCGTATGCCTTCGATGATGGATTTTTGGTCGAAATTCAGGCTAGGGAAGTCGCGCATGTTAGTCGTGTTTTTCGGCTCCGTGTAAACCGTGTCCGTGCCCTTGTCCACGGCGGTTTTCAGGGAGGGCAGGCTGCCGGCGAGGCAGGCGAGTTCGGGGATGCTGCTGTGCTCGGCGGGCTATGAGCTAGATGGCGGTTTAGCGCTGATTTAAATCGACATCGCTGGGTGGGTATTTTCAAGCAGTCTCTTTCAGGTAGCCTTTACGCAAATAAATATAGATAAGGCTACCTGAAAACTTCTGCCTACTCACTTCGGATATGGCTGAAGTCGCCGATTCTCCCTTGGTATTTAAGTAGGCAGCTTCCTGCAATATGCAGTAAAATCATGCCCAATTTTTGTTAAGCGCACAAACCGCCCAAATCACTTTTTGAAAGATACCAAAAAGCCATGAGAACCTCCGAACTACGCCAAAAATTCCTAAAATTCTTCGAATCCAAAGGCCATACCATCGTCCACTCCTCATCGCTCGTGCCGCACGACGACCCGACGCTACTGTTTACCAATGCCGGCATGAACCAGTTTAAAGACGTGTTCCTCGGCTTCGACAAACGTGCCTACAGCCGCGCCACCACCGCGCAAAAATGCGTTCGCGCAGGTGGCAAGCACAACGACTTGGAAAACGTCGGCTACACCGCTCGCCACCACACCTTCTTTGAAATGATGGGCAACTTCTCCTTTGGCGATTACTTCAAACGTGACGCGATCCACTTCGCTTGGGAATTCCTCACTTCCCCCGAATGGCTGAACCTGCCCAAAGAAAAACTCTTGGCAACCGTGTATGCCGAAGACGACGAAGCCTACAACATCTGGCTGAACGAAATCGGTATGCCGGCCGAGCGCATCGTCTGCATCGGCGACAACAAAGGCGCGAAATATGCGTCTGACAACTTCTGGCAGATGGGCGACACCGGCCCATGCGGCCCGTGTTCCGAAATTTTCTACGACCACGGCGAAGAAATCTGGGGCGGCATCCCCGGCAGCCCCGAAGAAGACGGCGACCGCTGGATTGAAATTTGGAACTGCGTGTTCATGCAGTTCAACCGCGACGAACAAGGCAACATGAACCCGCTGCCCAAGCCGTCCGTCGATACCGGCATGGGCTTAGAGCGCATGGCGGCCGTGATGCAGCACGTTCACAGCAATTACGAAATCGACCTGTTCCAAGACCTGCTCAAAGCCGTTGCCCGCGAAACCGGCGCGCCGTTCAGCATGGACGAACCCAGTCTGAAAGTCATCGCCGACCACATCCGTTCCTGCTCCTTCCTGATTGCCGACGGCGTGATGCCGTCCAACGAAGGCCGCGGCTATGTACTGCGTCGCATCATCCGCCGCGCCGTGCGCCACGGTTACAAACTCGGTCAGAAACAAGCATTTTTCTACAAACTCGTGCCCGATTTGGTGAAAGCAATGGGCGATGCGTATCCCGAGTTGAAAGAGAAACAAGCGCAAATCGAAGAAGCCCTGAAAAACGAAGAAAGCCGCTTCGCCCAAACTTTGGAAACCGGCATGGCTTTGCTGGAAAATGCATTGACCAAAGGCAGCAACAAATTGGACGGCGAAATCATCTTTAAACTCTACGACACATACGGCTTCCCCTACGATTTGACCGCCGACATCTGCCGCGAACGCAATATCGATTTGGACGAAGAAGGCTTCAACCGCGAAATGGAAGCCCAACGCGCCCGCGCCCGCGCCGCGCAAAACTTCAAAGCCAACGCGCAACTGGACTACACCGGCGCGGACACCGAGTTCACAGGCTACGAAAAGCGCAGCCAGGAAACCAAAATCATCGCCTTATACAAAGGCAGCGAAGCCGTAGAAGAACTCCAAGCAGGCGAAGCAGGCGTGGTCGTTTTGGAACAAACCCCGTTCTACGCCGAAAGCGGCGGTCAAGTCGGTGACGTGGGCTTTATCTTCGCAGGCGAAAACCGCTTCCGCGTCGAAGACACGCAGAAAATCAAAGCTGCCGTACACGGACAATTCGGCGCAGTCGTATCAGGTCGTCTGAAAGTAGGCGATGCCGTATCCGCCGAAATCGACAACGACATCCGCGACAGCATCATGCGCAACCACAGCGTTACCCACCTGATGCACAAAGCCCTGCGCGATGTTTTGGGCACGCACGTCGAACAAAAAGGCAGCCTGCAAAACGCCGAGCTGACCCGCTTTGACATCTCCCACACGCAAGGCATCAGCGCGGAAGAAATCGCCGAAGTCGAACGCCGCGTCAACGCCGCGATTATCGCCAACGTGCCCGTCAAAGTAGAAACCATGTCCATTGAAGACGCGCAAAAATCAGGCGCAGTCATGCTCTTTGGCGAAAAATACGGCGACTTCGTCCGCGTCATCACCATGGGCGACCACTCCACCGAACTGTGCGGCGGCACCCACGTCGCCCGCACCGGCGACATCGGCTTCTTCAAAATCATCAGCGAAGGCGGCATCGCCGCAGGCATCCGCCGCGTAGAAGCCATCACCGGCCTTGCCGCACTGGCATGGGCGCAAAACCAAGAAAGCCTGATGAAAAACATCATCGCCGAAGTCAAAGCCCAAACCGAAAAAGACGTACTCGCCAAAATCCAAGCCAACGCCGCCAACGCCAAAGCCTTGGAAAAAGAGTTGGCAAAAGCCAAAGCCGAACTCGCCGTCCACGCAGGCGCCAAACTTTTGGACAACGCGAAAGACTTGGGTGCCGCCAAACTCGTTGCCGCCCAAATCGAAGCCGACGCAGCCGCACTGCGCGAAATCGTTACCGATTTAACCGGCAAATCCGACAACGCCGTGATTCTTTTGGCGGCAGTAAACGACGGCAAAGTCTCCCTGTGTGCCGGCGTATCCAAAGCCCTGACCGGAAAAGTGAAAGCCGGAGATTTGGTCAAATTCGCAGCCGAACAAGTCGGTGGCAAAGGCGGCGGCCGACCGGATTTGGCACAGGCAGGGGGGGCGGATGTTTCCCAAGTCGGCACGATGCTCGATTCGGCGGAAGGCTGGGTTAGAGAGAAGCTGGCTTGATGCCGTTTGATTAAATGGGAAAGGCTACCTGAAAATTTTCAGGTAGCCTATTGGGACAAACCTTCAAATTTAAGGAAAGACTACATGGACAGCAGACGCAGATATAGCGGCACGGCACGGCACGGCACGGCACGGCACGGCACGGCACGGCACGGCACGGCACGGCAATTATAACTTAGAAATCAATAAAATATCAAGCCTTTCTTGCATTTTCGGAGGGGTTTGATATGGCAGGCAACAAATCCCTTCACGCGGCAAACAAAGCCAAAAATGATGAGTTCTACACCCAGCTTTCCGACATCGAAAACGAGCTGCGGCACTACAAACACCATTTCAAAGACAAAACTGTCTATTGCAACTGCGACGACCCGCGCGTCAGCAATTTCTTCCATTATTTCTCCTACAATTTCGAGCATCTCGGCTTGAAAAAACTGATTACCACCTGCTACAAAAACCAAAACAGCGACCTATTCAGCCAAAACGACAGCGAACAGGCGGTTTATTTGGAATACACGGGCGATAAAGACGGCAACGGCATTCCCACGCCCGAAGAAATAGCAGTCAAACCGCTGAAAGGCGACGGCGACTTCCGCAGTGAGGAATGTATCGAATTGCTGAAACAGGCGAATATAGTCGTAACCAATCCACCGTTTTCGCTATTTCGGGAATATGTGGCGCAGTTAGTGGAATACGGCAAACACTTCATCATCATCGGCAATAAAAACGCCATTACCTACAAAGAAATTTTTCCGCTGATTAAAGACAATAAAATGTGGCTGGGTTCTACGCCGATGGGAACGGATATGCTGTTCGGCGTACCTGATAACTATGCCGAAATCCTTGTTGAAACCAAAAAAACAGGCAGCAGTTACCGCATTGTGGACGGGGAAGTCAAGGCACGCGCCCAAGCCTGCTGGTTTACCAATCTGGATATAGCCAAACGCCATGAAGAACTGATTCTATACCGATCCTACAACCCCGCCGATTATCCGCAATACGACAACTACGATGCCATCGAAGTATCCAAAGTTGCCGATATTCCCAGCGATTACGATGGTGTGATGGGTGTGCCGATTACGTTTTTGGATAAATATAACCCAAAGCAATTTGAAATAATTGGAACTAGTGATAGAGGGGGCGACGGATTGTTGGAACATATCAAAAAAGATCATGATCGATATGATGCCCCTGTTGTAAAAGGGAAAGGTATGTATAAACGTATAATGATTAGGAGAAAATAACCATGAAAATCCAAATGACCACCCTGACCATCCGCGAACTGACGGGCTACGACAGCGAAACCAAAAAAGCGGAAGGCTATATCGACAATAACGAAGACGGCGTGCGCGCCTATGGCGGCAAACTGGACGTGCGTCCGCCCTACCAGCGCGAGTTTGTCTATAAAGACAAACAGCGCGATGCCGTGATTGATACTGTATTGAAAGGATTTCCGCTCAATGTGATGTATTGGGCGGTGCGCGATGACGGTACATTTGAAATTGTGGACGGGCAGCAGCGCACCGTTTCCATCTGCCGGTATGTGAACGGCGATTTTGCCTATATGAAGCGTTACTTCCATAACTTGCAGGCAGACGAGCAAGACAAGATTTTGAATTACGAACTGACCGTTTACCAATGTGAAGGGACGGACAGCGAAAAACTGGACTGGTTCAAAACCATCAATATTGCAGGTGAGAAGCTGACCGACCAAGAGTTGCGTAATGCCGTGTATTCGGGGAATTGGGTAACGGATGCCAAACGCCATTTCAGCAAAACCGGCTGCGCCGCTTACCAAATCGGCAAAGATTATCTGAACGGTACGGCCATCCGCCAAGACTATTTGGAAACCGCTATCGGGTGGATTGCCAACCAAGACGGAGACGAAGCAGTCTGCAAATATATGGCAGTTCACCAACATGATAAGAATGCCGATGATTTATGGCTGTATTTCAAAAATGTGATTGAATGGGTAAACCTGAAATTTCCCGTCAAACGCACCAAACTGATGAAAGGACAGCCTTGGGGATTCCTATACAATCGTTTCAAAGGCGCTGATTTGGACAAAGACTCATTAGAAGCGGAAATTGCCAAACTGTTTGCCGATGATGATGTGGAAAACAAAAAAGGGATTTACCAATATATCCTGACCCGCGAGGAAAAACATTTGAACATCCGTGCTTTCTCCGACAGTATCAAACAGAAGGTTTATGAAAAACAAGGCGGCATCTGCCCACACTGCAAACAGAAATTTGAATTATCGGAAATGGAAGGCGATCACATAACGCCGTGGTGCGAAGGCGGAAAAACAGTTGAAGAGAATTGCCAAATGTTGTGCCGGGACTGCAACCGTAGGAAGTCCAGTAAATAGCAAGCGTAACTAGCATTCCACTAACCACCCGCACAGATACCCACAAAAGGCTACCTGAAATTTTCAGGTAGCCTTTCCATACAAACAGCCTACACTCTTCAAACTAGAGTGCAGGCTGTTTTGATGCCGACGGCGTTACAGTGCAAATGCGGTGAAACAATACACGGTAATGCCCACAATAATCACGTACACAAGCGCATAAGGCATGGCCGAGCGCAGGAAGGCGCCTTCTTGGCCTTGCTGTTCGCAGGCGGCGGTGGCGATGGCGATACTTTGCGGCGAAATGATTTTGCCGCCGGTAGCGCCGGCCGTGTTGGCGGCGGCGAGCCATGATTTATCCATATTCAGCTGATCGGCCACGGAGGCTTGCAGCTTGCCGAACAAGATGTTGGAAGAGGTGTCGCTGCCGGTGGCGAATGTACCGATGGCACCCACCAGCGGTGCAACCAGCGGATAGAATGTGCCGGTGGCGTCCACCAAGCCTTTGGCAATCACGGCAATCATGCTGCTGTGGCTCATAATCGCGCTCATGGCCACTAGACAGATGACGGTAATGCCCGAAGCCTTCATTTTCACCAAAGTCTGGCCCAAAATCTGGAACAGTTTGCCGGCGGAAACGCCTTGCACCAAGCCGCCGATAAATGCGCCCAAAAACAGCATCAGGCCGGCGTTAGACAACCAGCCGAAGGCGAAATATTTGCCTTCCGCATAAATCGGCAGGTGGATTTTGCTCACCAGAGTGGATTTCAAAAACGCGCTGATGGGGCCGGACAGGGGGCTAGCCATAATGATGAAGAACAGGATGAAGCCGTACACCGCCCATGCTTTCGCCATTTGCCCCATGCTGATGGCTTTATCGACTGGCGTGCTGTTTTTCTCGGTCATTTTTGCATACAGCACAATGAAGACGATGCAGGCGATGCTGCCCAAAATGGCGGGCGTTTCCGCGCCAATGAAATAAGCGGCGACAAACTGTACGCCTAGCGACAATCCGCCTACCACGGTAGATAGGATAATATTGGGAACGATGTATTTTTTAGAGGTGTCGGTCAGCATTAAGATGACAAATGGTACCAAGAACATTAAGAATCCCAATTGAATCACCACGTCGCTGGCGATAGCATGGGTTTGCTCGGAAGTAACCGCAGAACCGAACACTTCTTTTGCTAGCGTAATCACGGGGATGCCAACCCCACCGAAACCGGTGGCTACGCTGTTGCCAATCAACGATACGAGCGCCGCAAAGCGCGGTGTGAAGCCCAAACCGATTAAGATAGCGGCTGGAATTGCCACTGCCGTGCCGAAACCAGCCATACCTTCCAACAGGCCGCCGAAGCCCCAAACAATCAGTAGAACTTGAATGCGTTTGTCGCTGGAAATATTGGTAAATTGCTGTTTAATCACTTCAATCTGTTTGCTTTCCAGTAGCACGTTGTAACTGAACAATGCCATCAGAATCACAATTAGAATAGGGAAAATGGCTTTCAAGACACCTTCGGCAAATGCCCAGCCGATGTATCTGACACTGTAGCCTTCCGGTGGCGTAAATCCGCTGATATTGGGAACGGCGAAAATGGCAATCAAAACAGCGGACAATGCTGCTAATATTGCGCTGTGATCGCCGCGCATTTTGAAGCCAATCATCGAAATAATTAGAAATAAGATTGGAAAGACAGAAAGGGCGATACTCATGATGTCTCCGTTATATGTCAATGAAACGCCGTAAAGACTGGGGGCATGAGGTACAGGTGTTGTTTGGGGGTGTGTAGCTGATTAAAACTTGGAGCGTGAGCGTTCTGGTTCGCAACAGGGCAAACGCCAAATTGCAGTCTTTAGCTTTGTAGGAACTACAGGCTACCCGAAAACAGCTTTTGCTCTACAAAAAATGCAGATGGAAATGTCCGCGTGCCATTGTTTAATTGCTGCCAAAGCGGCCTGCATTCGGTTTAGCCGGAATTTCTGTTGTTTTGCTTTCAACAACTGGTGCAGCGATTTGGGCGCAGGTTTCATCGGTACATGGCTGTCTGTCCAGCTGAGCTGCTCGCCAGAGGGGCAGCCTGCGGAATTTGGTGGTCATCATGCCGAACACGCGGTAGGCAGTTTTGCTGAATAAAATGCCGTCAAATCCGCATCAAGCCAGTTATTTGCTCAAAAGTGTACAAAGCTCCTTAGTTTTTAATTAGATAGGGCACAGTTTCATCGGGCGTGTGTTGTGCTTCTTTGCACAGGCGCTATATCTGCTAGGTAATCAGGATTTTCGGGGCAGCCTTCCAAGACGTGCCATACATGGTGCAGGCGGTAGGCAGGTCGTGGGTGGTTTTCGATCCCAGCAGATGCGGTAACAGGATTTTGCCAATCGGTCCGAGGTAAGCGGTGCCATGTGCCGAACCGCCGATATGGTATACACCGGGCAGTGGTTCATGTAGGCGCTACAGCAGATACATTGCAGCGTGCGGTGCATCTGTTCTTAGGTGGGTGATACTTTGCCCGATACCGCTGTGCGGTATCAGGTTGTAGAGTGTCGGAACATCCGACAATTTGGCCGCCACTTTTTCAATGGCGACGTGCGCATTACCCGCATCGGCCTTTACCATCGTCTCCCATTAGACGCAGTGTGCCGGTTTCGGTCATGGCAAAGTTCACACTGCTCAAGCCGATATCGGCGGTGTAGTAAATGTTGCACAATATCATGCGGACAAAGCCGGTGAGTTTGTCCATATCGTCGGTCAGCTCTGTGCCGGTGTTTTTGTAGAGCAGTCCGTTTAGTTTTGTGGATGGCGGGCATCACAATGTGGGGGCGGCTTTCGCCGGCCATTTGCGCAATATATTTGCCCTAATCGATTTTCACCGCTTTAATGCCGCATTCGGCAAGATAATGGTTCAGCTCGATCTCTTCGCTCACCATCGATTTGCCTTGGTGGTGCATCACGATACTGTGGATAATGCAGCAGACTTCTTTGGGCATTTCCACCCAATGCACTCTCACACCCAGTTTGGTGAGATTGCTTTCCAGCTGTTCCAGCAAATCAGGCGTTTGGACAGCGAACGCTGGCGAATGTGCTTACAAAGGGTGCACAGCATCTGCAATTCCTGTTCGTCCGACAACACAATTTTGCGCTTGGTCATCAGCATATTCATTGCCGTGCACAGGATTTTGCACAAAGGTTTGTCGGTAAGGGCTTCGCGTGCGTTACTCACGATTTCCGTGACCTGTGTTTCTTTCAGCATGGTCACTTTATCGTTCATTATGTTGCCAGAAATGTCGGATTGTTTAACGGAGAATGTGCCGCCGAAGCCGCAGCATTCGCTTTCGTGGTCGTGCACGATGCGCTCCACGTTTTGCAGGCGTCAATCAGCTTCCAGCCTGTGATGTGCACGCCCATTTCGCGGCGTGCCGTACAGGAAGTATGCACCGCCGCTTTCACTGGCTCGCCCACGTCTTTAGGCTCGTAGCCGATGCCCACCAGAAAATTGGTGAACTCAACGCACGGCTGGCCAATTCGTTGGCGCGCTGTTCGTATTCGCTGCCTTTAAACAATTTGGGCCAATGGTGCTTCATCATACTGCCGCAAGAGCCGGAAAGCATAATGATGAGTAGTTTTCGGTGAGTAAAGCGAGCTGGGCTTTGGCTACATTGAACGCCTCTTCGCAGTATCCCGATAGAAAATGCAGGTTGCCTGCAGCAGCTTTGTTCCATCGGATAATGCACTTTGATGCCTTGCTGTTCTAATAGCGTAATGGCATCCATACCTGCTTCCGGCATAAATAAGTCCAAAAGGCAGAGCCGAAAAATTAAACTTCGGCAGGCTTGCCGCCACTGTGTGTGTGGTGGTTTGGTTGGTGTTCATAATATGCTTCTTATTTCTTAATAATTTAGAGAAGCCGATGCGAGTCTTACCAACGGAAAATCCATACTACTTTAAGCGATATGCTTTTAGATGGTCAAGATGCTTGTGAAATTAGGGCTAATGCCAGACACCGTTGATATGGAGGAGGGTAGATTTGACGGATTTAAAGCACGAAATTCGTTATTATGCAAGGGATAGTAGAAACTTTTGTGTGGTCAATGAATTGCCCATGCTATTCGGTTGAAGGCTACCTGAAGGTTCAGGAGGATAGGCATAACAAAATGTCAACGTTGCCACGCCGATATTTCGCAATTCAAACAACAGTTTTATTTTTATTAATCGATTTTCGATACAAAAAGGCTACCTGAAAAGTCCCAGGTAGCCTTTGGTTTATAGCAGATTAACTTAACTTCCGATACAGCATTAGCTTACCTTACCGTGCTCTGTACTGTCTGCAGTTTGCTGCTTTGTATCAAAAATTAATTAATCTGTTATAACTGTGTCGGTAGCAAAATAGTTCAACTGGCCGGCATTATCGCGCAGGAATAGTACCCATGCGGCGGGTGAGGGAGGTGTGCGGCTCGTTAAACAGGCTGGCGTAATAGGTGGCGTTGGTCATCACGCGTTTAACATAGTCGCGGGTTTCATCAAACGGGATGGTTTCGGCATACACCGCGCCTTCGAGCGCTGTGGAGGCCTGCCAGTTGCGGGCGCGGCCGGGGCCGGCGTTGTAGCCGGCGGTGGCGAGCACTTCGTTACCCAAGCGATTGCGGGCATCACCTAGATACCAAGTGCCCATGCGGATGTTGCCTTCGATGGTGTGCAATTCGGCAGGGTCCATGCCGATTTTGCCGGCAATTTCGCGGGCGGTGGCGGGCATCACCTGCATCAGGCCGGTGGCACCCACGCGGGAGCGCACGCCGATCATGAAGCGGCTTTCTTGGCGGATGATGCCGTAGGCCCAGGCGGGGTCGATATTGGCTTGGGCGGCGTAGCGGCTCACGCTGTCGCGGAAGGGGGAGATATAGCGCAGGTTGTAGTTGATTTGGCTGTTGGTTTTATCGGCGGCATAAATGCCCATCTCGTAGAAGCCGGCATCGTGGGCGAGCTTGGAGGCGGCGAGCAGGGCGGGTTCGTTAAAACCGTCCACGGCATAGCGCCACTCGGCCTGGGCTTGCTTGCGCATATCCCAATCGCTGCTGCGCTGGGAGGCACGGAATAAGTTGAGCGCGCGGGAAACCGCACCATCGGCGGCCACTTGTTCGGTTTGGTTGCTGCCGGGCTCGGCGGCGGTGTTGCGGGTGTCCACTTTACCGCCGAGGGCTTCGGTGGCAAGCAGGGCATAGAAATTGCGGCCGGAGGCAGCGGCTTGGCGATAGTACTGCTGGGCTCGGGTGGAGTCGCCGCTGGCGGCCAGACTGCGGGCAAGCCAATATTGCCAGGTGGGGTCGGCACGCAGGGAGTCAGGCATGGCTTCGATGATGTTTTGCAGCTCACTCCAGCGGCTGAGGCGCAGAGCGCTGCGGGCATACCATTCCCAGTGTTCTTTGCCCAGCTGGCTGCGGTCGGCACGGTTGAAGGCGTCGAGCGCGGCAGGGAAGCGCTGGTTCAGCGCGTAGTGGTGGCCGAGCACGGCCCAGGCGAATCCGGTTTGGGCCGGGCTGAGGCTGGCGGAGAGGCTTTGCAGGCGTTGGGCGGCATCGGCCTGTTTGCGGGCATTTTGGCCGATTACGCTGTGCAGCAGGGCTTCACGGCCGCCTTGGCTGTCGGGCGTGGCGCTGGTGAGCGGCTCGGGCAGGGGTGAGCCTAAGGCGGCGGCCAAGCGGCGGGCATCGCTGATTTGGTTGTTGGCCAGCAGGCCGCGCACGCGCCGCCAAGCAGCATCGGCGGGCAGTCTGCCTTGGGCGGCGAGCTGTTCGAGCAGGCGGTTGCAGCCTTCGGGTTGGCGGCCGAGTTCGGCCAGCACTTCTTGGGCGGCATTTTGATTTTCCTGCCCGGCCAGCGCGGCATAGCAGCGGGTTTCTTTATCACGGTCGGCGGGTTTCAGGTAGCCGTATTGCCGAACAAACTCTTGCCATTGGCCGTTGCGGCCGAGCTGTTTGAGCCACTGGTTGCGCAGGCTGTTGGCCATGGCGCTGGGCTGGGCTTGGGCGAGGAATTGGGCGGCCTGGCTGGCATCGCCCTGTTTGAGCGCGGCTTGGGCGGACTGGAAGAGCTGGTAATCGGCCAGCACTTTGTCTTCGGAATCGCTGCGGCGGCCGCCGGGCAGCTGGACGGCGGCACTGCTATCGGTGTTGATGGGCTCGACCGGGGTTTCGGTTTGGCTGGAGCAGGCGGCGAGCAGGCCGGCAGCGAGGAGGGGGAGACTGTGTTGATATACTATTTTTTTCATGCTTGATGTCGGTTTGGATAATTCGGAACGGCCTAAGGCTACCTGAAAGCGGCGGGGCAATGAAGCGGCAGGCGCGAACAGACGGCGGGTTTTACTGCTTTTTACGCAGGAAAAGATTTTCAGGTAGCCCAATAAAGGAGGTTGCCGGAAAACCAAAATGCCTCAGCCGCGCTCTACAGCCGCGAGAAATCCGGGCGCAGGCGGAGGAATGCACCGATGGGTTGATGGAACTGCTAGAGAAACTGGGCGGCTGAGGAATGCTTGGATGATGAAGACAGAGATCTTTTCAAAACCACGGATTTGAGTGCGGTTCAAAGCAGCAGCATCGCAAATCATTTGGCTTTATTGGGCACAGATAATATGGAAATATTTTCAAGCATTCGAGAAACGTACCGAGAGGAAATATGCCGAAAACGGGATTTTACAAAGGTCTCAGGCTACCCTGAAATTTTCAGGTAGCCTTTTGTGTTTGGGGCTGCTCCACCCAAACAAGCTGCTCTTGCTATTGCCTTTCAGGTAGCCACCATTGTGGCGGGGTAAGCGGCTGTCGGATTCGAGAGCTTGGCCTACCTATCTTCAGCTTTTCAACAGCTTTATTTCAGGTAGCCCTCTTCCCGTTTGAGACTACCTGAAATCATCAAACGCTATTTGCGCCAATAGGCGGGGGTAAAAAGCATAAACACGGTGAAGATTTCCAAGCGGCCGAGTAGCATGACGATAGAGCACAGCCATTTTTGGGCGTCGGCTAGGTTGGCGTAGCTGCCGGCGGGGCCCACGCTGCCGAGGCCGGGACCAGCGTTGGTAATGCAGGCGGTGGTGGCAGTGAGGGCGGTTACGAAGTCGAGGCCGGTGGCCATGAGGGCGAAGGTAGCGAAGATGATGGTGAGGAAATAAACGGCAGTGAACACGAGCACGGTCATGGCGGTACGCTCTGCGATGTGCATACCATTGATTTTTACGGTGTGCACGGCGTTGGGGTGCAAGAGCAGCATCATTTCACGCAGACTGAATTTGAACAATACGATGGCGCGGATGGTTTTGAGCCCACCACCGGCGCTGCCGGCGTTGGCGAGGATGTTGGCGAGGAAAAACATCCACAGGGATACGGGCAGCGGCCAGGTGGCGAAGTCAGTGTTGGCGTAGCCGTTGGCCAGGCCGATGGAGACGAAGTTGAAACCGACGTAACGCAGGGCGTGCGGCCAGTCGGCGTAAAAATCTTTGTGCCACAAATAGAGGGAGCATACGATAATGCTGGCAATTAGGGTGGTAATCATCACGCGCACTTCACTGTCGCAGCGATAGGCATTGAGGCTGCATTGGCGGAAGGCGTAATAATGGTTGGTAAAGTTGATAGCGGCCATAACACTGCCAATGGTGATGATGATTTCGATGAGTGGAGAATTGAAATAGGCGATGTTTTGGTCGTGGGTGGAGAAGCCGCCTAGGCCGAGGCAGGACATGGCATGGCACACGGCATCGAGCCAACTCATACCGGCCAGGCGCAGGGCAAGGCAGATAAGGAGTGTGAAAAAAACGTAGATTAACCAAAGGTTTTTGGCGGTTTGGGAGATGCGAGGGGAAAGTTTGCTGTCTTTGTGGATGCCAGGGATTTCGACTTTAAAGAGCTGGGTGCCGCCCACGCCGATCATGGGCAGGATGGCCACGGCTAACACGATGATGCCCATTCCGCCTACCCAGTTGAGCAGATGGCGCCAGAAGTTAAGTGAGGGGGGGAAGCTGTCGAGGTTGGTGAAGACGGTGGCGCCGGTGGTGGTAAGGCCGGATATGGCTTCAAAAAAGGCGTCGGTGTAGCTGATACCGGGCAAATGCCAGTAGAATGGCAGGGAGGCGACCATGGCAAAGCCTACCCATAAAAGGAAGACGAGGGTGAAGCCGTCGCGGGCGCGCAGCTCGCGGTGGTGGCGGCGGGTGATGAGCCAGATGATGCCGGAAACGAAGATGGTGCCAGCGGCGGTGTCAGCAAATATCCAGAAAGCAGCATCTTGGTAGAGATACGACACGATGGTGGGCGCCAAGAGCAATAGCGAAAATACGAAGCCAAGGCGGGAGAAGATGTGGATGATGGGAGCGAGTTTGTAGTACATGGTGTGGCTTAGGTGGCCTGTGGAAAAGGATGTATTTTACTTGTTTTAACGGGGTGTTGTGGTGGCGGTTGAGGCTACCTGAAAACGGATACAGCAGTTTCAGGTAGCTTGCGGCATGAGCAAATGAGCGTGGGTCATAGCTAAAGCACTTATTTCTTTATACGACGTTAGCCTGTCTTGCCATACTTTTACCTATACTGTCTGCGGCTCGCTGCCTTGTATGAAGAAATAAGTGCTTTAGCTATAAGTGCGTTTCGGGTCATTGGGCCGCAGTTCGGCCGCCAGTTTGTCCAAAATGCCGTTGACGAATTTGTGGCCGTCGATGCCACCGAAGGTTTTGGTGACTTCAATTGCCTCATTGATGATCACGGGGTAGGGCGTTTCCGGCATATCACGCAGCTCGAAAGCGGCGGCTAGGAGCACGGCGCATTCGATGGGGCTGAGGTCTTTTTCGTCGCGGTCGAGCAGCGGGCGGATAATCTGCATCAGCTCGCGGCGTTTGGCCTGCACGCCGAAGAAAATGGCGGTGAAGAGCTCGTTGTCAGCCTTGGCGAAGTATTCGTTTTCGCGGATATTTTTGGTCACTTCGGTATCGGGCAGCTGATTGAGCGCGGCCTGATACAGCGCCTGCACGGCAAATTCGCGCGCGCGGCGGCGCGGGGTGCGGTTTTTCGGTTTCATTACTCGGCTTTCTGAAATCAAGGGCTACACGATGGCATCGGGCAGGTTGTTGCCGGCCGGATTGAGGTGGCGCAGCAGATTGGCGCATTCTACCGCCACCACGGCGGCTTCGGCGGCTTTGCTTTGGATTCGCGCGTGGGCTTGTTCGTCGTTTTCGGTGGTGAGGATGGCATTGGCGATGGGGATGTTGAAATCCAGCCCTACACGGCTGATGCCGGCGGCGGATTCGTTTGACACCAATTCGAAATGGTAGGTTTCGCCGCGAATCACCGCGCCCAAGGCCACCAGCGCATCAAAGCTGTGCGACTGCGCCATATTTTGCAGCGCCAGCGGCACTTCCAACGCGCCGGGCACGGTGGCTACGGTGATGTTGCCGTCGGGTACGCCCAGTTCCACCAGTTTTTCGGTGCACACATCAAGCATGGCGCTGCCGATTTCGTTGGAAAAACGGGCTTGTACGATGCCGATATTCAGGCCTGCACCGTCGTGGTTGGGGGGGATGATGGTCATGTCCGCTGCTCCGTTGTAGTGAAATAAGCAAAAGCGGCATGCGCCGCAAAGAAAGCGGATTTTACACCAAAGCGCACGTTTTGGGGCTGTGAAGGAAGATGGCTTGCGTTACAATGGCGGCGTTTTGCCCCTTCCGTTTTCAGGTAGCCTCCCATGCCAACCATCACCCTTATCGCCGCCGTGGCGGACAATCGCTGCATCGGCAGCGGCAACGCCATGCCCTGGCATATTGCCGAAGATTTCGCCTTTTTCAAACGCTACACCTTGGGCAAACCCGTGGTGATGGGGCGCAAAACTTGGGATTCGCTGCCCAAAAAACCCTTGCCCGGCCGCCGCAATATCGTGATTACCCGCCAGCCGCGCTGGCAGGCCGAAGGCGCAGAACGTGCCGACAGCTTAGATGCCGCGCTGGCCGTGCTGGCCGACGTGCCTGAAATCATCATCATGGGTGGTGCGCAGATTTACGCCCAAGCCCTGCCGCTGGCTACCGATTTACGCCTCACCGAAGTGCGTTTGGATATCGACGGCGACGCCTTTTTCCCCACCTTTGACCCCGCCGAATGGCAGGAGGTTGAACGCAGTAGCCACACCGCTGCCGCCAACGGCATCCGCTTCGATTTCGTGCACTACCGCCGCGCACCGCAGGCTAGCTGAAAGATTGAGGCTACCTGAAAAATGCTGCACCGCCTGATCGAGCGCCATTGGCAAACGCCCAACCCGCTGCTCACGCCGATTTTATGGCCGCTGGCACGGCTGTTTGGCCTGTTGGCAGCGCGGCGGCGTGAAGGCTACCTGAAAGGCAGGCGGCCCAGCGAAAAGCTGTCCGTGCCGGTGGTGGTGGTGGGCAATGTGCAGGCCGGCGGCAGCGGTAAAACCCCTGTGGCACAGGCCTTGGTGCGCGCCTTGCAGGAGCGCGGCATCCGCCCCGGCATCATCAGCCGTGGCTATGGCCGCAGCGGGCAGGGCGTGCACGTATTAAACAGCCAAAGCACCGCCGCGCAGGCCGGCGACGAACCGCTGCTGTTGCACCGCAGCACCGGCGCCCCCACCGCCGTGGGCAGCCGCCGTGCCGAAGCGGGCAGGGCGCTTTTGGCCGCGCATCCCGAAGTACAAATCATCGTTGCCGACGACGGCCTGCAACACTACGCCCTGCAACGCGATTTCGAGCTGGCCGTATTCCCCGCCGCCGATGTGGGGCGGCCGCTGGATTTGCTGCCCAACGGCAATTTGCGCGAGCCTTTGCAGCGCTTGGAAAGTGTAAACGCCGTGCTGCTCGCCAACAGCACGCCCGACAGCCCCGAGCCGGATTGGGCGCTGCCGGATAACGTGCTGCTTTGCCGCAGCCGCCTGCAATGCGGGCAGATTTACCGTCTGCACCGCCCGCACGAACCCTTGCCCGAAGGCTACCTGAAACAGCGCCGCGTTATCGCCGCCGCCGCCATCGCCAAGCCCGAACGTTTCTTTGCCGAACTGGCGCGGCTGGGCATCGAAACCGAACGGCAAATGGCCCTGCCCGACCACGCCGCCTGGCAGATTGCCGATTTGCCCGCGGCCGATTGCTACATCGTTACCGAGAAAGACGCGGTGAAGCTCGCCGCCGACACCGCGCAGGAAGTATGGGTATTGCCCGTGCGCGCCGAATTGCCGGAAGCCTTAGTGCAGGCCGTAATCCGCCGCTGCCTGCCAGATAGGGAACACAGGCTACCTGAAAACGGAAAGGCTACCTGAAAACAGCGGCGCGGCAGGCCGCGCGGAAAAGTTTCGGGCAGCCTCACAGCGCAAGCAGTTTTGCCAACAGGCGTTCGCGCCCGATACCCGCCGCGTCAACCCAACCAACCGGAGACCCCAAACCATGGACAAAAAATACCTCGACCTCCTCGTTTGCCCGCTCACCAAAGGCGCACTCGAATACCATGCCGGCCGCCAAGAATTGTGGAGCCGCCAAGCCAAGCTGGCCTTCCCCATCCGCGACGGCATCCCCATCATGCTGGAAAACGAAGCCCGCCCCCTCACCGAAGAAGAGCTGCACGCATGAGCACCCCGTTTACCGTCATCATCCCCGCCCGCCTGGCCTCCAGCAGGCTACCTGAAAAAGCCTTGGCCGATATTGCCGGTAAACCCATGGTGGTGCGCGTGGCCGAGCGCGCCAAGCTGAGCGAGGCGCAGCGCGTCGTCGTGGCCACCGACCACACCGCCATTGCCGCCGCCTGCTCCGAATACGGCATCGAAGCCGTGCTCACCGGCAAACAGCACGCCAGCGGCACCGCCCGCCTGGCCGAAGCCGCGCTGCTGTTGGGCATGGCCGATGAAGACATCGCCGTAAACGTGCAGGGCGACGAGCCGCTGATCGACCCCGCCCTCATCAACCGCACCGCCGAATTGCTCGGCAGCAGCAGCGCGCAAATGGCCACCGCCGCCCACCCGATTGCCGACGCGGCCGAGTTTCTCAACCCCAACTGTGTGAAAGTGGTGCTCGACCAACGGCGCAACGCCCTCTATTTCAGCCGCGCCCCCATCGCCTGGCCGCGCGACGCTTTCGCCGAAACGCAAGCCGTGCTGCCCGAAGGGTTTGCCCCGCTGCGCCATATCGGCCTATATGCCTACCGCGTGGGCTTTTTGCACCAATACGTCGGCCTGCTGCCCTCACCGCTGGAAAGTATCGAATCGCTCGAGCAGCTGCGCGTGTTGTGGCACGGCGGCAAAATCGCCGTAACCGTGTGCGACAACGCCCCCGCCGCCGGCGTAGACACCGCCGAAGATTTGCGGCGCGTACGCGATTGGTTTGCCCGGCATCCCGAAGAGGCTAGCTGAAAATAAATAGCTCGGCTGAGCAAAGCCAATATGGTTTTAACTTCGTTGAAGCTGATGCTTTCAGGTAGCCTGTTCTCCCGAGACAGCTTGCCTCCGTCTCCGCCTTGAACGACCGCTTTTAAGGAGTTGTGTTATGCGTTTGCTCTGCCGCGTTGGTTTCTCCGCTCTCCTGATTGCTGTTGCCCTCTCTGCCGCTTATTTTGCGAACACCACCCGCCCGCCGCAAAATCCCGCTGCCCGCGCCAAAGCTGTTCGGCTGCCTGAAACCATGCCGCCGCCCGCATCGGCACAGGTCGGCAACGCGGATAAGGCGCCGCCCATCGTCCGCGCCGCCCGCAGCCAAATCGGCCAAACCGTGCGCTATGACCCCGCCTATACTGCGCTAGATTATCCGATGGGCGATGTGCCGATAGCAAAAGGAGTGTGCACCGATGTGGTGATTCGCGCACTGCGGCAGCAGGGCATAGACTTGCAGCAGCTGGTTCACCAAGACATGAAAGCGAATTTTTCCGCCTACCCGAACCGCTGGGGGCTAAAACGCCCCGACCCGAATATCGACCACCGCCGCGTGCCGAATCTGGAGGTTTATTTCGCACGGCACGGCTGGGCGGTGCAAGACGGATACCGCGCGGGCGACATCGTTATCTGGCGGTTGGCAGGCAGCAGGCTGCCGCATATCGGCATCGTATCCGACCGCAAACAGGGTGATACACCGCTGATTATCCACAATATCGGCGCAGGCACGCGCGAAGAGGACATCCTGTTCCGCCACGAAATCGTCGGTCATTTCAGGCAGCCCGCCAATAGGGCACCGTGAAGTGGCGGCGCGGCCAAGCCCGATGCTGTTTTTCAGGTAGCCTCCTCACGCCAAGCAGGCTACCTGAAATTAACATCTGCCTAACAAAGAAACGAATATGACCACACCCGACAACACCGTCCGCCTTTCCAAACGCATGGCCGAGCTCGGCCTCTGTTCGCGTCGCGAAGCCGATGCCTATATCGAGCGCGGCTGGGTGAGCGTGAACGGCGAGAAAGCCGTGCTCGGCCAAAAGGTGGGCGCTGGCGACCGCATCGAGCTGCACCGCGCCGCGCATGAAGAACAGGCCGGGCGGGTGACCATCCTGCTGCACAAGCCTGTGGGCTTTGTGAGCGGGCAGGCTGAAAAAGGCTACCGCAGCGCCGCCGAGCTGGTTACCGAAGCCAACCATTGGCCGGAAGACCGAAGCCCGCAAAAGCTTAAAGCGGCACACCGCCACGGCCTCGCCCCCGCCGGCCGGCTGGATATCGATTCGGTTGGGCTGCTAGTGCTCACGCAAGACGGACGCGTGGCCAAAAGCCTGATTGGCGAAAACAGCGGCGTGGAGAAAGAATATCTGGTGCGGGTGAAGGGCAAACTTTCCGAAGAAGGCCTGCGTCTGCTAAACCACGGCCTGAAGCTAGACGGTGAAGCGTTGCGGCTGGCCAAGGTGTCGTGGCAAAACCAAGACCAGCTGCGTTTTGTGCTGAAACAGGGCAAAAAACGCCAAATCCGCCGCATGTGCGAGCTGGTGGGGCTGCGCGTGGTGGGGCTCAAGCGCATCCGCATCGGCAAGGTGAAACTCGGTGCGCTGCCGCCGGGGCAGTGGCGTTATCTGGCGCCGCACGAGCGGTTTTGATTGGGAAGATAGCGGATTAAAATAAGAATGCTACAGTGTTGTCTCGCCTAGCTGTACTACCTATACTGTGTCCGCGGCTCGCCGCCTTGTCTCATTCTTATTTTAATCCACTATGAATATGCTAAAGGCTACCTGAAAATACGGCACGGCAGAGTTTTTGCGAAGTTGGAGTTTCAGGTAGCCTTTAGTGTATTCATTTGGGACAGGTGTTGTGATTTCAGGTAACGTGTATGCTGTGTTCTTCGCTTGTTCCTGCAGTTGATTTGAGAAAAACTGCAATCAAAGCTATACGCCCGGGCGACGGCTATGGCAAAATGCCTGCTTGATTTTATTTCTGTATATTTTAAGGAGTGCCACCATGTCCATCAGCAATGTAGTTCGCATGATTGAAGAGAACGATGTCCGTTTCGTTGATTTGCGATTCACCGACACTAAAGGCAAACAGCACCATTTCACCGTGCCCGCCGCGGTGGTGCTGGACGATCCGGAGGAGTGGTTTGAAAACGGCCATCCGTTCGATGGTTCGTCTATCGGCGGCTGGAAGGGCGTTCAGGCCTCCGATATGATGCTGCGCCCCGACTCGGTTACTGCCTTCATCGACCCTTTCTACGATGATGCCACCGTGGTGCTCACTTGCGATGTGATCGATCCGGCCAGCGGCCAAGGCTACGACCGTGACCCGCGCTCCATCGCCCGCCGTGCCGAAGCTTATTTGAAAGCCAGCGGCGTGGGCGACACCGCCTATTTTGGCCCCGAGCCTGAATTTTTTGTGTTCGACGGCATTGAGTTTGAAACCCATATGCACAAAGCCCGCTTCGAAATCAGCTCCGAAAGCGCCGCGTGGTCGAGCGGCCTGCATTTGGACGGCCAAAATACTGGCCACCGCCCGATGGTGAAAGGTGGCTACGCCCCCGTTGCGCCGGTGGATGCCGGGCAGGATTTGCGCTCCGCCATGGTCAATACCTTGCAGGAAATCGGCATTGAAGTGGAAGTGCACCATGGCGAAGTGGGCACCGGCAGCCAGATGGAAATCGGTACTAAATTCAGTACCTTGGTACACCGTGCTGACCAAACCCAAGACATGAAATACGTGATCCACAACGTGGCGCACAACTTCGGCAAAACCGCCACCTTCATGCCCAAACCTTTGATGGGCGACAACGGCAGCGGTATGCACGTGCATCAATCCATTTGGAAAAACGGCCAAAACCTCTTCGCCGGCGACGGCTATGCCGGCTTGAGCGACACCGCCCTTTACTATATCGGCGGCATCATCAAGCACGCCAAAGCGCTGAATGCCATCGCCAACCCCTCCACCAACTCCTACAAACGTCTCGTGCCGCATTTTGAAGCGCCCACCAAGCTGGCTTATTCCGCCAAAAACCGCTCCGCTTCCATCCGCATTCCCACCGTGCACAGCGTGAAAGCCCGCCGCGTTGAAGTGCGTTTCCCGGATCCTACCGCGAACCCCTATTTGATGTTCGCCGCGCTGTTGATGGCTGGGCTGGATGGTATCCAAAACAAAATCCATCCCGGTGATCCGGCCGACAAAAACCTCTACGACCTGCCGCCGGAAGAGGATGCATTGGTGCCGACCGTGTGTGCCTCTTTGGAAGAAGCCTTGTTCGCCCTCAAAGCCGACCACGAATTCCTCCTGCGCGGCGGCGTGTTCAGCCAAGACTGGATCAACAGCTACATCGCCTTCAAAGAAGAAGACGTGCGCCGCATCCGCATGGCGCCGCACCCGCTGGAATTTGAAATGTATTACTCGCTGTAAGGCAGAATGAAAAGGCTACCTGAACAATCAGGTGGCTTTTTTATACCGAATGTTTGCCCTGGCTGCTGCCTTTCGCAGGTTCAGGTAGCCTTTGTCCCATGATTGCACGAGACAAAATGGCGGCAGATTGAGCAAAATCGGATAGTTTGGAGCAGAGGAATGCCAGTATGATGCCACCTGTTTTAAATTATCCAAGCAATAAGGAACACATCATGGGCGCACGCCGCAAATTTCCGATTCCGCTCAGTTATTTCAGCACCACCATCGGCCTATTCGCGTTGGGTTTGTCGTGGCGCTATGGCGCAGCGGCAGGCCTGATGCCGGCTTGGCCGAGTGAATGGCTGCTGGCAGCGGCGTTTGTGGTGTGGTTGGTGCTGGTGGCGGCTTACGTTTGCAAGATATTGGCTTATCGCGATGATTTTTTAAGCGACTTAACTGATTTGGTGCAATGCTGTTTTCTCAGTGCCATTCCGATTACCACCACCTTGGCAGGCATTGCTGGACTGCCGTATGCCGCCGGGGCGGCACGCGTGCTGGTGTATGCCGGCATTTCTGGGCAGCTGGCGTTTGCCATGTATCGTGCTGCCGGGCTGTGGCGCGGGCTGCACAGCTTGGCAGCCACTACGCCGGTGATTTATCTGCCTACGGTGGCTGCTAATTTCGTGAGTGCCACGGCGCTAGATGTGCTGGGGAAGCATGATTATGCGGTGTTGTTTTTCGGTGCGGGGCTGCTGTCTTGGTTTAGCCTGGAGGCGGCGATTTTAGGCAGGCTGCGCACGGCGGTGGCGGTTGCACCGCAGGTGCGCGGGATAGTGGGCATCCAGCTTGCGCCGGCCTTTGTGGGCTGTGGGGCGTATTTTGCGGTGAACGGCGGCGCAATCGACATTTTTGCGCTGGCCTTGATGGGATACGGCTGTTTGCAGTTTCTGCTGTTGCTGCGCCTGCTGGGCTGGTTTGCCGAGGGCGGGTTTAGCATGAGCTGGTGGAGCTTCTCGTTCGGCTTGGCGGCCATGTGCGGCGGCGGGTTGCATCTGCTGGAGGCGGGCAGGTTGGTGTGGCTGGGCACGGTGCTGGCGGTAAGTGGCTCGGCTGGGGTGGCACTGCTGTTGGCGGGAACGTTGTATTTGGTGTGGCAGGGGCGGTTTTTGGTGCGTTAGGCTGCTTATGCCCTTGTTGTAAAGGTTAAAGGCTACCTGAAAACGGTTTATACGGTTTCAGGTAGCCTTTTTGTAGCAGAGGAAGGTATCAGAGCAAATCCAATTGCGCTAAAGCCCGTTGCAGCTGGTCGGCCGTCCAGTGGTTGCTGGCGGCGAGGGTCATGAGGGCGGTGGCGGTTTCGATGTTGCATTTGCCGCCGCCCACTGCGCCGGCCTGGCGCAGGGCGTTGCCTTGGGCGTAGGCGGTGCCGGTGCGGCCGTAGTGGGCTTGGCTGATGTTGAGCAGCAGGCCGCCGTTTTGGGTGAAGTGTTGCACGGCGGCGAGCAATTCGGGGCTGGCGGGGGCGTGGCCTTGGCCGTAGGAAAGCAGGATGGCGGCTTCTTGGGGGAAGTGGCGCAGGCTGTGGGCGATTTGCTCGGGGCTGCTGCCGGGGGTAAGCAGGTGGCTGCACACGCGGGCGGCTGGGTTGAATCTGGTGGGCAGGCCGCTGAGGCGGCGGGGTGGGGTGCTAGGCTGCCAGGTGTTGAAGTGGGCGTTGTCGAAGCCTTGGTCGAGCTCGGTGCTGCATTTGCTACTGCCGATGGCGGGGTAGAGCCGGCCGCCGAAGGCGATAACGGTGCTGTGCAGTTGGGGGTTTTGCAGGGCGGCGATGGCGGTTTGCAGGTTGGCGGGGGCATCGCTGTTGGCGGCGTGGTAGGGCTTTTGCGCGCCGGTGAGGACGATGGGTTTGCCGCCGTTGTCGAGCGCAAGGGCGAGGAAGTTGGCGGTGTAGGCGAGGGTGTCGGTACCGTGCAAGACGAGGATGCCGTCGTGCTCGGGCAGGGCGGCTTGCAGGATGGCGAGCCATTCTGCCCAATGTTGGGTGGTGATGTTGGAGCTGTCGATCAGGGGCTGGCAGATGTGCCAGTGAAACACGGCTTGTTCGGCATAGGGCTGCAGGGCTTGTTCGGCGAGCTGGGCATCGGGAACGAGGCCGTTGGGGCTGGGCTTCATGCCGATGGTGCCGCCGGTGTAGAGGACGAATATTTTTTGCATGGCGGGATGGTTTGCTGGAAATGGGATATGGGATTATAGGGGCTAGTTGGAAAGTTGGGGTAGGGGATTGGGGTTTCTTTTTCAGGTAGCCTTGGTGTGTTGGTGGGATGAAGCACAGGCTACCTGAAAAACCAATTAGTCGGTGTAAACAGGCAAATAGGGCTGGATTAGGTTTGCGGGCAGGTGTGCGGTTTCGTGCGGCAGATAGGTGCCGGCGTAGATGTGTTCGCCGATGGCGGGGTCGTGTACGAACCAATCGTAGTAGGCTAATTCGCCTTGGGCATCAAACCAGTCGCAGCGGGCGGTTTGTGCATTGATGTGGTAAGAGTGGGTGTAGCACAGAAGCTGGAGGCCGTTGCCGGTGTCGCGGTAGTCGGCAAAACCGTCTTCTTGTGCGAAGGGCGGAGTGTGGTAGTGATAAATCCGGCAGGCTGTGATGCGGCCGGCAGCGGCTGTGTAGCAAAAGAAGCCGCGTATGCGGTTTTGGGAGTCGAATTCGGCGGTGGTTTGGCTGATGAGCTGGCCTTGTTCGTTGAGCTCGGTGGTGCAGACGGCAATGTCTTGATGATTGCGGATAATGATGAATTGGCGGTTGGAATCGGGATCGAGTGTGAGCATGGCATGGCTTAAAGGCTACCTGAAAAGCGTTTTGCTTTTCAGGTAGCCTTTTAGTTAGCTGATGGAATTACTGAACTTTAATCAGTTTAACATCGAATACCAGCACGGAGTTGGGCGGAATGCTGGGGTTGCCTTTGTCGCCGTAGGCGAGTTCGGCGGGGATGTAGAGGGTGTATTCGCCGCCTTCTTTCATCAGTTGCAGGCCTTCGGTCCAGCCTTTGATCACGCCGTCGAGCTTGAAGGTAGCGGGTTCGCCGCGTTTGATGGAGCTGTCGAACACGGTGCCGTCGAGCAATCTGCCTTCGTAGTGTACGGTTACAGTGCTCTTAGCAGTAGGCTGTTTGCCGGTGCCCTCGGTTTTCACGCTGTATTGCAGGCCGGAGGGAGTGGTTTTCACGCCTTCTTTGGCTTTGTTGGCTTCGAGGAAGGCTTTACCTTCTTCCAGCTGGCGGGTGGCCAGTTTGCCCATCTGGGCAGTGTGGTATTGCTGCAGGATGTTGTTGGCTTCTTCGTCGCTCACGGGCAGCGGCTGGCTGGCCATACCGGCCTGCAGGCCTTTAATCAGGGTGGCTTGGTCGAAATCTAAGATAGTGTTGGCGTCGCCCAGCTGTTGGCCTTGCAGGTAGCCGATGAGGTAGCTGGCTTTTTGCTGTTCGGTCATGCCGGCCAATACGTCGGAGGCGGCGGCAGGGCCTGAAGCGGCAGCGGGGCCGGATGCGGTTGAAGCTGCGGCAGGGGAAGATGCGGCCGGAGCAGAGGCGCTGCCGGAAACGGGCTGTTGGTTACAGGCGGCCAGGGCGAATACCACGGCGGCGGCCAGCAGGCCGGTGCGGAATGTGTTGGTTTGCATAAAACTCCCTAATATGAATGAAAAGAAACAACAGCGGGCATTACATCATTTCTGCCGTGCCGTTTCAATCGGTTTTACCTGAATTAAAAGGTCTCGGCTTGTTTTTTCGCGGCGGAAGTGATGAAATTCCGCCTTTGCACCGAACACACAGAAAGATTTGCTATGCAACCTGTTTGCCTGCCGCGCGGCCCGATTATGGCCGATGTTGCCGCCTACCGCTTGAGCGAGGAGGAAAAACAACGCCTGCTGCACCCCGCCGTGGGTGGCGTGATTTTGTTTCGCCGCAATTACCAAAACCGCAGCCAGCTTCAGGCTTTGTGTGCCGAAATCAAGGCTTTGCGTACGCCGGAGTTGGTGATTGCCGTGGATCATGAGGGCGGGCGCGTGCAGCGCTTTATCGAAGGCTTCACCCGCCTACCGGCCATGAGCACGCTGGGCGGCATTTGGGAAAAGCAAGGCCAAGCAGCGGCAGAAGCGGCGGCGGAACAGGTGGGTTGGGTGTTGGCGACAGAATTGCGCGCTTGCGGGGTGGATTTGTCGTTTACGCCGGTGTTGGATTTGGATTGGGGACAGTGCGCCGTGATCGGCAACCGCAGCTTCCACTGCCAAGCCGACACCGTTACCACGTTGGCGCTGGCGCTACAACGCGGGCTCAACCGGGGCGGTATGCAAAGCTGCGGCAAACACTTCCCCGGCCACGGCTTTGTTTCCGGCGACAGCCACCACGTGTTGCCCGAAGACCCGCGCAACCTGGCCGAACTGATGGCGGCAGATATCCAGCCTTTCCGCGCCCTGGCTGCCGAGGGCATGGCCGCCGTGATGCCCGCGCATGTGGTGTACCCGCAGGTGGACAAACAACCTGCCGGTTTTTCGAGCATCTGGCTGCAACAAATTTTGCGCCAGGATTTGGGTTTCAACGGCGTGATTTTCTCCGACGACCTCACCATGGAAGGCGCCAGCATGGCCGGCGGCATCCGCGAGCGGGCAGCGCAATCTTTTGCCGCCGGCTGCGATATCGTGCTGGTGTGCAACCGCCCCGATTGGGTGGATGAGCTGCTCGAAGGCTTCAGGCTACCTGAAAACCCGCAACTGGCCGCCCGCTGGCAATACATGGCCGGGCGCGGCACACCAAGCGATTACGCCGCAGTAATGCAGCAGCCCGCATTCCAAGCCGCCCAAGCCTTCACTGCCGCACTCTCCTCGCCGCAAGATTTGGCTGGTGGTGTGAAAGTGGGCGAGGCGTTTTAAGGAGAATACTTATGCTGAACCCGAAAATTTTCAGCCTGCCGGAAGAAGAGCTGTCGGTAAAAGACGTGCCGCAGGGCTATGCCATCGTTTCCGACCAGGTTGCCAAAGAAGGCATGCCGATTCGTTTTCTGTATCGGGAAGAGCCTGATTCGGCCTTCCCGCCCGATAGCGGCTGGCGGATGTTTTCCAGTTTTGAAGACGATGATTATGCCGACAATGCGGCCAACTTCCACCTCTACAGCCTGCAACGCATGGCTAACTACCAGCCGGCGATCGCCAAATTGCTGCACAGCTCCACCGGCTCGGTGTTTGAGCAGGATTTACACCAGCCGGATTTTGTGGCGGTGAGCGATTGGGAGATTCCGCAGGAGTGAGCTTGGTGTCATCATTGTGATGGCGGGCGGTATAGAGGCTACCTGAAGTGGTTTTTTGATTTTCAGGTAGCCTTTTGTTGTGGCCGGGTAAGCCAGGCTGATCAATTAGCTTGTGGCCAATTCAAAATATTTCTGCATCACCAGCAGGTTGGTGATCAGTTCTTGCCTGTGGTTGAAGAAGGGCTGCATATAGGCGTTGGCGTTGCGGATGATGCGTTCGGCGGCGTAGGGGTGTTGTTGGTAGAAGGCGAGTTTTTCTTCGAAATCGCTGTAGTCTGGCTGGAGGTGGACGTAGTGGACTTCAGGCTGCAGCAGGCCCTCCAGCAGCCAAGTTTCGTAGGCGGGGGTGGTCATGAAACAGAGGGAGCGGGAGGCGAGTATCCATTTGAGGTTGGTGGCGACGTCGTTGCCTTCGATGCTGAGGATGTATTTGTATTGCAGCTGTTGGCCTACGCTCATGAAGCTGCGGTGGTAGGGCTGGCCGATGGATTGTTTGTGTACGCAGCCGACGTCGCACAGAGGGTGGTTGTGGTATTGGCGCAAGAAGCGCAGGCGCTGTTCTTGGAAGGCGGCGCCGCGCCAGATGAGTTGGTTGCGTTTGGCGGCAAATGGGGTGCGGTCGGGGTAGATGTAGAAATGGCGCACGCTGTCGAGCTTGAGTAAAACGGAGTATTGGTTGTCGCTCCGGATAGGGCGGCTTTTCACGAAGGCGGGCTGGGCGGAGATGTGGGTGACATCGCCGAATTCGTAGGCGAAGCGGGCTTCTGCCGGGAAGTAGCGCAGGAGGGTGGCGAGGTCGTAGTAGTAGGCGGAGGTGTGGCTGCCGCGTTTGAAGTTACCAGCTTGGCCTACCGGGGTGAGGCTAGCTGAAAGGGTAAACGGCTGGTTTTGCCGGTTGCAGTAGTCCACGCGCTGCCGGATTTGCTGCTGGGTTTCGCTGGGGAGGCGGACAAACTCGGCCAATACGGGCTCGATGGATTTGGCGAGTAAGCGGTGTGGCAACAGGCCGAATGGACTGTGGCGGGTGTAGTAGGCGAGTTTGTGCAGGCGGCGGTGGTAGATGCCGAGATCGATGGGCATGGCGGTTTAGCAGGGTTGTATCAGTTGTTTGGCTTCCTGGCGTTTGAGCTTCCAGCCGTGGGAGTAAACGAGGCAGGTGAGGTAGTATTTTGATTCTATGCGGAATAGGGGGATGAAGAAGAAGGTGAATTTGGTGTAGGCATTGGTGATGTGTAGATTAACGCGGTTGTTGCAGTTGCCGCAGAGGCAGCTTTCGCCGAGGTCGTCAAAATAGCCTTTACTGCCCCAGATGAAGATCATGGCGATTTCTCTTTGTACTTATATGGTTATGTGTGAAAGCCGAGCCAGCACGTTGCGGCCGGCTCGGCTGGTTTAGCTTATACGATTTCGGCTTTGGTGATCACTACGGGCTCAACCGGCACATCGTCGTGGTAGCCGTGGCGTTTGGTGGCAACACCTTCGATAGCATCAACTACATCTTGGCCTTCCACCACTTTGCCGAATACGGCGTAGCCCCAGCCGTGCAGGCTGGGGGAGGTGTGGTTGAGGAAGTCGTTGTCTTTGGTATTGATAAAGAATTGAGAGGAGGCACTGTGCGGGGCCTGGGTACGCGCCATGGCGAGGGTGTATTTATTGTTTTTCAGGCCGTTTTGTGCTTCATTTTTAATCGGGGCGCGGGAGGGCTTTTCCTGCATGTTTTCGTCCATGCCTCCGCCCTGAATCATGAAACCTTTGATCACGCGGTGGAAAATAAGGCCGTCGTAGAAGCTGTCTTTCACGTATTGTTCGAAGTTGGCAGCGGTTTCGGGGGCTTTTTCGTGGTCGAGCTCGATGCCGATAGTGCCGAAGTTGGTATGGAGTTTGATCATGTTTGCCGTCCTGTAATGGGTTGGAGGAAAGGGAAGAGTTTACCTGAAAAACAGTTTGGGGTTTCAGGTAGCCTTTTTATGTTGGGATTATTGCGAAAGAACGCGTACTTGGCGGATAACGATGGGCGTGCGCGGCACGTCTTGATACATATCCACGGTGCCGGTGGGCACACCGGCGATTTTGTCCACCACTTCCTTACCGGCAGTTACTTTGCCGAACACGGCATAGCCGTAGCCGCGTGCGGTGGGGGCGGTGTGGTTGAGGAATTCGTTGTCTTTCAGGTTGATGAAAAACTGGCTGGTGGCGGAGTGCGGCTGGGCCGTGCGCGCCATAGCGACGGTGTAGCGGTTGTTTTTCAGGCCGTTGGCGGCTTCGTTGTCGAGGGCGCGGCGGATGGGGGCTTTTTCGGCCATTTGGGCGGTGAGGCCGCCGCCTTGGATCATGAAGCCGGGAATCACGCGGTGGAAGATGGTGCCGTTGTAAAAGCCGCTGCGGGCGTAGGCGAGGAAGTTTTCTACGGTTTTCGGCGCGCGGGTTTCATCCAGGGAAAGCTCGATATTGCCTTGGCTGGTTTCAAGCAACACGCGGGTTTCGGCGTGGGCGGCGAGGGCGGAGCAGCCGAGTACGGCGGCTAGGATGAGTGTGCGGAACGGTTGGTTCATGATGTTGGTTAAGATATGGAAATGAATAAAGGCGTTAGGGTAAAGGCTACCTGAAAATTTTGCAAGCATGGCTAAAGTACTTCTGCCGGCCGCGTTAGCTGGCGTTGCGGTATTGCTCATGCTGTTTGCAGCCCTCGCCTGGCAAGAAGAAAGAAAGGCTTTCACTGTCATAGAATGCCGGTTATGGTGGGGAGAGTTGTTTGCAATACAGAACTCATTGATTGTGTTAAAATCGTCCGCTTTTTACATTCTAATTTTCCACAAAGGCACACCCATGATTTCCACTTCCGGCATCACCATGCAGTTTGGCGCGAAGCCGCTGTTTGAAAACGTCTCCGTCAAATTCGGCGAAGGCAACCGCTACGGCCTCATCGGCGCGAACGGTTCGGGCAAATCCACCTTCATGAAGATTTTGGGCGGCGATTTGGAGCAGACCAGCGGCGAAGTGGCGATTGAACACGGCGTGCGTTTGGGCAAGCTGCGCCAAGACCAGTTTGCCTACGAAGACATGCGCGTGCTGGACGTGGTGCTGATGGGACACACCGAAATGTGGGCGGCGATGACCGAACGCGACGCGATTTACGCCAACCCCGAAGCCACCGAAGAAGACTATATGCACGCGGCCGAACTGGAAGCCAAGTTTGCCGAATACGACGGCTACACCGCCGAAGCGCGCGCCGCCGAATTATTGAGCGGCGTGGGCATTGCCGAAGAACTGCACAACGCCACCATGGCGGAAGTCGCCCCCGGCTTCAAGCTGCGTGTGTTGCTGGCGCAAGCCCTGTTCTCCAAACCCGACGTGTTGCTGTTGGACGAGCCGACCAACAACTTGGACATCAACACCATCCGCTGGCTGGAAGGCGTGCTGAACCAATACGATTCCACCATGATTATCATCAGCCACGACCGCCACTTCCTGAACGAAGTCTGCACCCACATGGCGGATTTGGACTACAACACCATCACCGTTTATCCCGGCAATTACGACGACTATATGCTCGCCAGCGCACAATCCCGCGAGCGCGCATTGAAAGACAACGCCAAAGCCAAAGAAAAATTGCAGGAATTGCAAGAATTTGTGGCGCGGTTTAGTGCCAACAAATCCAAAGCCCGCCAAGCCACCAGCCGCTTGAAACAGGCCGATAAAATCAAAGCCGAAATGGTGGAAGTGAAACCGTCTACCCGCCAAAACCCGTATATCCGCTTTGAAACCGACGAGAAAAACAAGCTGCACCGCCAAGCCGTGGAAGTGGAAAACTTGGCCAAATCGTTTGATAATACCTTGTTTGAAAAGCTGTCTTACATTCTGGAAGCAGGACAACGCCTCGCCATCATCGGCCCGAACGGCGCGGGCAAATCCACTCTGCTGAAACTGTTGGCTGGTGCGTTTGACGAAAAACTTTCCGACATCAAACCCGATGCAGGCAGCATCAAATGGGCGGAAAAAGTCACCGTCGGCTACTATCCGCAAGACCACGAAAACGACTTCGACTGCGACATGGACCTGACCGAATGGATGCGCCAATGGGGGCAGGAAGGCGACGACGAGCAAGTGATTCGCGGCACGCTCGGCCGTTTGCTGTTCGGCAGCAACGACGTGGTGAAGAAAGTGAAAGTGCTCTCCGGCGGTGAAAAAGGCCGTATGCTCTACGGCAAACTGCTGTTGCTGCGCCCCAATGTGCTGATTATGGACGAACCCACCAACCACATGGACATGGAAAGCATCGAGTCGCTGAACATGGCGCTGGAAAAATATAAAGGTACGCTGATTTTCGTATCGCACGACCGCCAATTTGTATCCTCGCTTGCCACCCAGATTATCGAGCTCGACGGCAAAGGCGGCTTCGAGTACTACATGGGTGATTACGAAGGCTACTTAGCCAAGAAAAGCTTGGTGTAACACCAAAGGCTACCTGAAAGAGAAATCAATTTTCAGGTAGCCTTTTCCAGATGGTTCAAATAAAAATATAAAAAAAGGGAAAGCATGTTCACACTCAATGGATTTGGCACCACATTTGTTGGCGAATGCGATTACGATCCGGACGGCACTTACATCACCACGGCATGGATTGTGGCTTTATGGATACCGCTGATTCCGCTGTATAGCGCACGGATTTTGTCGGTGGAACCGACCATGTTCTCTGGGCAATATCGAATAACAGTATTGCACCTGGGTATATTGCTGCTGCTTGCAGTGGCGGTATGTAGGCTAGTGTGGTGGCGGTGGCATGGCAAACGTACCGGGCCACGCGAGTTTATGCGTTTGGAGGAAGAGGGTATCCGTTATTGTTTATCGGGTGCGGGCGAAGGTTTTGTAGCTTATGAATGGTTGCAATTTGTGAATTTGCGGGGTGAAATTTTCCCAGCAAATTGTTATTGCAATACCGCATGCCGGAACAGGCCGGCGTAGTGCCGCAAACGCTCAGTTTGAATTTAAATCGGATTAAGCCGTTGTCTGCGGCCGGCAACCGGGTGTGGCTTAACAGCGCGGGGAATGCTTTGGAATTGGCGGAGGAAATCAGAAATCGCTGCCGGCCGGGGCAGTTGTATGGCAAATTAATGTATTGATTGCCGGTTTGGCGTGATGCTGTGTTTTCAGGTAGCCTTTACATGGAAAAGGCTACCTGAGAACTTAAATGCTTAAGCGCCTTCTTGCTCCAGCACAAATCTTGCGCCTTTGTCTTGCGCCAAGAGTTCGGCGAGGGCAGGCAGGTTGGCGGCGAGCTGTTCGGCCAGCAGATAGGGCGGATTGATAACGAACATGCCGCTGCCGTGCATGCCGAAGCCGTCGCTGCGCGGGGCATGGGCATGCAGTTTGGCTTGCAGCCAATGGGTAACGGGCAGTTTGCGCAGTTCGGCGGGTATCTGGCGGCTTTCTTCACGCGAAAGGCAGGGATACCACAGCAAATAGCAGCCGGTGGCGAAGCGACGCAGGGCGGCCTGCAGGGTTTTGACTACTTGGCGGTAGTCTTGTTTTTGTTCGTAAGGCGGGTCGATGAGGATCAGGGCGCGGCGGGGCGGGGGCGGCAGGAGGGAAATCAGGCCTGGGTAGCCGTCGCTTTGTTTGGCGATGATGCGGTGGTCGGCGCGGGTGTTTTCCTGCAGCAGGGCGAAGTCGGCGGGGTGCAGCTCAAACAGTCGCATTTTGTCGCTGTCGCGCAGCAGGCTTTGGGCGAGGCGGGGCGAGCCGCAATAGAAGTCGGGCGCGGGCAGGATATGGCGCAGGTGTTGGCGGAATTGTTCCAGCTCGGCGGGCAAGGCAGGCGTGGCGAGCAGGCGGCTGATGCCTTGTTGGTGTTCGCTGGTTTTTTGTGCGGCATCGTCTGTCAGGCGATATAAGCCGGCACCGCTGTGGGTGTCGATATACCAATAGGGTTTGTCTTTGCGGTTGAAGTAGCTGAGAGTAAGAAACAGGATAAAATGTTTGAGCATGTCGGCATGGTTGCCGGCATGGAAGGCGTGGCGGTAGCTGAGCATGGGGTGGCGCTGAGTTAGGAAAAGCGGCATTTTATAGCGGGTTGGTTGGCTTCCGCTACTTTGGCTAAATATTGCAGATAAAAAAAGGTGTGGCAGTTGGCCACACCTAAACACACACACATCAAGAGGAAAATGAATCCAATGTTGCAAGAAACAGGAGTATCTCTATTTCAACCAACCAGCTTTGCTTGCCAGCCGGGCACTAAATCCTTTCAACTTGGAAGGAATTATAAAGATAATGGCTGGGAGAAATATTGACCAAAATCAAATGAACGACAATTCATAGCCAGAAAGTTTGGCAATTTATGCGTAAAAGAGGCTCCGTTAGCAAATTATCGGTGTGTTCCGGCTTTTCAGGTAGCCTCAAATAGCTTAAACGGGCTGCCACAGGGTGTGCCGGCATGCTAAAATGTCTGTATATTAACAAGATGCCGTGCAACAGAACAGTTAGCGGGCAGGGGAATGACCCTTGCCAACCGGCCTTAACTAGGGAGTGGCAGCATGCGGCCTGGCCGCAATAGCCGCCAAAAGAAAGATTTAAATACGGTTGGAACGAATGATTAAATTTGCACTCGGGCGCAAAGCCGTTAAGCTGGTGAAAACAAATCGGACCGAGCAGGATAATCTGCCTGATGCCGAAGCCTACTACCGCCGTGCCCAACAGCTGCTGGAAGCAGAAGACACCCGCGAAAAAGCCGTGGCCGATATGCTCCAAGCCGCCGAAATGGGGCACCAGCAGGCGCAATACGAACTGGGCGAGTGGAACCGCCAAGGCCAAAATGTGCCGCAAAACTATGCCACCGCACTATATTGGCTGGAGCGTGCCGCCGCTTCAGGCTACCTGAAAGCCGCCTACAGCCTGGCTTTGATGCAGGCCAACGGCGAAGGTATGCAACAAGACGTATTAGCCGCCAGCCAAGTGATGCAGCATCTGGCTGCGCAAAAATTCCCGCCGGCTATCGTGTGGCTGATGGAAAACGCGGCCGCCCACGGCCAGCACCAAAAAGCCTTTGCCTGGGCCTCCCATGCCGCCGCGCTGGGCGAACCGCAGGCGCAATATCATATGGCCTATGCCCTCCTGCACGGATTGGGCACCAAAACCGACGTGCGCCAAGGCATCAGCTGGCTCAAACGTGCTGCCGAACAGGACTACGGCGATGCGCAATGGCAGCTCGCCCGCCTGTATGAAACCGGCCGCTTCGGCGGCATGGACAAAGCCAAAGCCTTGCATTGGTATGAGCGTGTGGCTGCCAAAGGCGTGGTGGCTGCCCAAAGCAAGGCCGGGCATATGCGGCTTAACGGTATCGGCTGCGCTGCCGACCCCAAGGCCGCCGTACAATGGATTATCCAAGCTGCCAACGCCAACGACTCGGAAGCACTGAACCTGCTGGCCAAACAGCTACTCACCGGGCAGGGCATCCAGCAAAACTTCGATGCCGCCGTGCGCTGCCTGGAGCAAGCCGTGCGTTTGGGTAATGCCGACGCCATGTATCAGATGGGCGATGTGTACCGCTACGGCTTAGGTGTATCTAAAGATGACAAACTGGCGCGGCAATGGTATGAACAGGCCGTGCTCAACGGGCATGAAGAAGCCAAAGAAAAGCTGGCCGAGCCGGTGAAACCCCAGCGCCGTGCGTCCGATCCGGTGTGCCACTTGCCCGATCCGGAAGAACAGCTGGCCGAAGAACACTACCGGCAAGCCTTCGTTTGCCACTTTGGCCTCAATGGTGCGACCCAAGACATCGGCCAAGCCTTCTCGCTCTATAAAGCCGCCGCCGAATACGGCCTGCCGCGTGCGCAAACCAACCTCGGCATGATGTTTTTCCTTGGCGAATTTGTGGGTAAAGACTACGAAAAAGCCGCTGCTTGGTTTAAAAAAGCCGCCCTCCGGCACGACCCTGTGGCGCATTACAACCTCGCCTGCCTCTACTACCACGGCTGGGGCGTGCGCGCCAACGCCGGCGAAGCGATTTCCCACCTTAAAGCCGCCATCGCGCAAGGCCATAAGAACGAAGGCGAGTGGCAGAAGCTCTTGGAGCAATGGCAGGAAGAATTGGCTTAGGGCTGCCTGAAATCAAAAGGCTACCTGAAAAATGGCAAACGGTTTTTCAGGTAGCCTTTATATGCAGTGATGGCGAAACGCAACGCCTGCCTTAAAATATTTCACCGCAGGCACCGCCTGCCTGCACTTTAAACCCGCAGCATCCGCCCTTATTTGCCGCTTAGAATTTACTCAAGGCCGACTTGCCCGCAAACCCCGCTTTGCGCCACAATAAGCCCATCCCGCATAACACAGAAAAAGGAATAAATCATGTCTGAGATTGATCACAGCGATCCTATTATCTTCACTGAAAGCTGCTGCAATAAGGTAGCCGAGCTGATTGCCGAAGAAAACAACCCCGATTTGAAACTGCGCGTGTTCGTGAACGGCGGCGGCTGCTCCGGCTTCCAATACGGCTTCACTTTCGACGAAATCGTGAACGACGACGACTTCCAAATCGAAAAAAGCGGCCTCGTTTTCCTAATCGACCCGATGAGCTACCAATACCTGCTCGGCGCGGAAATCGACTACACCGAAGGCCTGCAAGGCTCGCAGTTCGTTATCCGCAGCAACCCGAATGCCGTAACCACTTGCGGCTGCGGTTCTTCGTTTTCAGTTTGATTGATTCAAGCGCATGAATAAAAGGCTACCTGAAAGTTTCAGGTAGCCTTTTAAACAAGAATGCTACAGCGTTGTCTTGCCTTGCCGTATTACTCATACTGACGGTGACTTGCCGCCTTATCTGTAATCCGCTATATATTGAATGGCATAAAAAAGCCGGCTGGAAACAGCCGGCTGGTTTTATTTCAAGCGAGGCGATCCCAGCTATCTGCTTATGCGCCGTATACCGGGAATTGGTCGCACAAGGCTTTCACTTCGTCAGCCACGCGAGCCAGGTTGGCTTCGTCTTCGGGTTTGTCCAGCACATCGGCCACCAGATTCGCCAGTTTGCGGGCGGCAGCTTCGTCGAAGCCGCGGGTGGTGATGGCGGCGGTACCTACGCGGATGCCGGAAGTAACGAAGGGTTTTTCCGGGTCGTTCGGGATGGCGTTTTTGTTGATGGTAATCAATGCGTTGCCCAGTGCGGCTTCAGCAGCTTTGCCGGTGATGTGTTTCGGGCGCAGATCCACCAGGAAAACGTGGCTTTCGGTGCGGCCGGAAATGATGCGCAGGCCGCGTTTTACCAGCTCTTCGGCCATGGCGGCGGCATTGATTTTCACTTGTTTGGCGTATTGCTTGAATTCAGGCGACAGGGCTTCTTTGAAGGCCACGGCTTTAGCGGCAATCACATGCATCAGCGGGCCGCCTTGCAGGCTGGGGAAAATAGCGGAGTTGAGCGCTTTTTCGTGGGTGTTGTCACGGCACAGAATCACGCCGCCGCGCGGGCCGCGCAGGGTTTTGTGGGTGGTGGTGGTAACGAAGTCGGCGTGCGGCACGGGGTTGGGGTATTCGCCGGCGGCAATCAGGCCGGCGTAGTGTGCCATGTCCACAAACAGATACGCGCCTACTTTATCGGCGATTTGGCGGAATTTCGCCCAGTCGATTTCCAAGGCGTAGGCGGAGGCGCCGGCCACAATCATTTTGGGTTTGTGCTCAAGCGCGAGGCGTTCCACTTCGGCGTAGTCGAGCACTTCGTTTTCGTCCAGGCCGTAGGTGATGGCATTGTAGAGCTTGCCGGAAATGTTTACCGATGCACCGTGGGTAAGGTGGCCGCCGTGGGCGAGGCTCATGCCGAGGATGGTGTCGCCGGGTTTCAATACGGAGGCATACACGGCTTGGTTGGCCTGCGAGCCAGAGTGGGGCTGTACGTTGGCATAGGCGGCGCCGAACAGTTTTTTCACGCGCTCGAGGGCGAGTTCTTCGGCCACGTCCACGTGTTCACAGCCGCCGTAGTAGCGCTTGCCGGGGTAGCCTTCGGCGTATTTGTTGGTGAGCTGGCTGCCTTGGGCTTCCATCACAGCGTAGCTGGCATAATTTTCGGAGGCAATCAGTTCGACGTGGTCTTGTTGGCGGTGCTCTTCAGCGGTAATAGCAGCGGCGAGTTTGGGGTCATATTGTTCGATGGTGATGCTGCGGGAAAACATGCTTGGATCTCCTTTAGTAAAGGCAATGGTAGGACGCTGGTGGTGTCGGGGGCGCTGTATTGTAGCTGAATTCGGTGGTTATAGTTAAGGTACTTACTTGCTTCTTACTGCGTTGGCTTGCTTTGCGGTACTACTTGTACTGTGTGCTGTACTGTTCAGTGGTCTCGCCGCCTTGTATGAAAATATTATAGCCTGACCTAGATAGCCAGGACAGACTATCTCTTACCATTTGTTTCAACATGGTAATCTGAGACTTCATTTCGTTGTTGTTAAATCGCCATTCGCACTCTTTCAAATACAGCTCGAAATACTTTTTTCGGAATACCGTTGAACTTGCATAAATGATGTTTGGCCCGGTTCTAGAAATTCTCAACCCCGTTAATGTGGTTTTGCCTGCCTGCAAAATGAGTGTGGTAATTAATGTGCAAGCGGCTAAACTCGCTAACATCCAATACGTTGGGATACTGTAACAATCGGTATAAGCTACGCTGTCCGGCCTTATCTGCTCCCGGATAATCGGCAGTAGGGTAGTCGCTAATATTGGCTACGGTAACGGTGTAAACCTTGCCATTACGCTTTAACAGCCCGAATACCACAACTTTGCCGGCTGTTCCGAGACTGCGTTTGCCTTTGCGGCCGCCTTCCAAATAACTTTCATCTGCGAGAAAGGCTATCTGAAATTTTTAGGCAGCCTTTTAACGGGTGGCAAGATATAGAGAGAAGATTGGGTGATGAACGTTTGCCGAATTACGGTGCGAGGTTGTCTTGCAGCCATTTCAGGTAGACTTCCGCGCCGCCGGATACGGGCAGCAGCAGGATTTGCTGGCAATCGTAGCTGTGGTGTTCGAGGATGAGGCGTTCAACGGCGGGATAGTGCCGAGTGGCGGTTTTGATGGTGAGGCGAATTTCATTGTCGCAGCAGAGTTTGCCCTGTCAGATGTATTGGCTTTGAATGGTTTCGTATTGCACGCAGGCGGCGAGTTGATGTTGCAGCAAGAGGCCGCTGATGCGTTCGGCTTCGGCTTGGCTGGGGCAGGTGGTGAGGACGATGGCGGGTTGGCAGGCGGACATGGTGGTAAGGAGAAGATAGGGTTTCAGGTAGCCTTTCCAATTCAAAGGCTACCTGAAACCGGTCGGCTTATTTTTCCAACAGGCCGGGCACGAAGCGCAGCAGGGTGTCGCGCAGGGGGATGAGTTTGCCGTGGAAGAAGTGGGAGGATTGGGGCAGCACAACCACGGGGATGTCTTGCGGGGCGGCCCAGCTGAGGGCGTTGGCCAGCGGCACCACTTCATCAATTTCGCCGTGGATCACCAAAGTGTGCGCCGGGTCGGCGGCTTGGGCGGCGGGCACTTCATACATGCCCACGGCTGGGCCGAGCAGTACGAGGGCATCGGGGCGGCGCTGCTGGGCGGCAAACAGGCTCACGTAGCCGCCGAAGGAGAAGCCGGAAATGATGAGTTGGGCGGCATGGGGGTGTTGGCTCTGGGCGTAGTCGATTACGGCGAGGCAGTCGTCGGTTTCGCCGCGCCCGTAGTCGTGCTCGCCTTCGCTTTCGCCCACGCCGCGCAGATTGGGCAGGTAGCAGTGGAAGCCTAGGCGGGCATAAACTTTGGCGGCGGTTTGGATTACTTTGTTGGTGAACGTGCCGCCGTGCAGGGGATTGGGGTGGTTGATGACGGCCACGCCGCGCTCGGGGGCTTCGGGCGGCAGGTAGATGGTGTGCAGGCGGCCGGCGGGGCCGTTTATCCAGAGTAGGTGTTGTGGAGTTAGCATAGTTTTTTAGTTTGTGAATGAGATTCATAGTAATTTAATTTTAAAGCAAGACGGCGTTGGCTTGCCTTGCTGTACTACTATACTATCTGCAGCTCACCGCCTTGTCCTGATTTAAACTTAATCCACTACAAGTTTCAGGTAGCCTGAATGGGTTTGAGGGCTACCTGAAAACTAGTGGCAGGTAATGCTCTAGGCCTAGCCAAGGAACAGGCGGTAGGCGGTGTTGTCGGTTTGTTCGGTGTGCACATAGCCCAGCTCTTGCAGGAAGGTGGCAAAGGCTTGGTTGTCAGCGGGTGGTATGTCGATACCCACCAGCACACGGTCATAATCCGAACTGTGGCTGAGGTAGTGGAACAGGGTAATGTTCCAACTGCTCTGCATGCGGTCGAGGAAGTAGGCCAACGCACCGGGGCGTTTGGGAAATTCAAAACTGAACAAACGTTCGTGCGCTACTTTGCCGGTATGCCCACCCACCATGTAGCGAATGTGAATTTTAGCGGTTTCATTTTTGGTAAGGTTGGTGTTGGGCAGGCCGGCGGTGGTGAGCGCGGCACTGACTGCGGCCAGGTCGGCTGCGCCTTTACTTTGGATACCCACAAAGATGTGGGCGGTGGAGTTGTCGCTGTAGCGGTAATTGAACTCGGTGATGTTTCGGTTACCCAATATGTTGATGAATTTTAGGAAACTACCGGGCTGCTCGGGGATCGATACGGCAAAAATACTTTCGTTGCTCTCGTCCAGCTCGCTGCGCTCGGAAACATGACGCAAGCTATGGAAATTGATGTTGGCGCCGCTGGTGACAGCAATCAGGGTTTGGTCTTGCGCCTGCTCGCGGGCGATGTAGGCTTTGAGGCCGGCCAAGGCCAGCGCACCGGCGGGCTCGCAGATGCTGCGGGTGTCATCGAAAATATCTTTGAGCGCGCCGCAGATGGCGTCGGTGTCCACCGTGATGATTTCATCCAAAAATTCGCGGCACAGGCGGAAAGTTTCTTCGCCTACCAGCTTCACCGCCGTGCCATCTGAAAACAAGCCAACGTCTTTAAGCTCGACCAGTTGGCCGTGTTCGATGGAGGTTTTCATGGCGCAGGAATCGTGGGTTTGCACGCCGATTACCTTGATTTCGGGGCGTACTTGTTTGATGAACACGGCCACGCCGGCTGCCAGCCCGCCGCCGCCGATAGGTACGAACACGGCATCAATCGGTTTGGAGTGCTGGCGCACGATTTCCAGCCCGATGGTACCCTGGCCGGCAATCACATCAGGATCGTCAAACGGCGGGATATAGGTTTGACCGCTGGCGTCAGCAAGCTGCATGGCGTGGTCGTAGGCATCGTTGAACGACACGCCTTTGAGCACCACTTTGCCGCCGCGCGAGCGTACTGCGTCCACCTTAATTTGCGGTGCGGTTTCAGGCATCACGATGGTGGCTTCGCAGCCGAGCTTCTGCGCGGAAAGCGCTACGCCCTGCGCATGGTTGCCGGCGCTGGCGGCAATCACACCTTTTTGCAGCATTTTTGGTGGAAGCTTAGCCATTTTATTGTATGCCCCTCTGATTTTGAAGGAGAAAACCGGCTGTAGGTCCTCGCGCTTGAGCAGAATGCAGTTGCCGGTGTGCGCAGAAAGGTTGCGAGCGAAATCGAGTGGCGTTTCAACAGCCAAGTCGTAAACGGAGGCAGTGAGGATGCGGGTGAGGTAGTCGGTGTAGGGCAGTGGCATGATAGGGTGTTTTGAACGAGACTAAAAAGCAAGATACTCTGTTTGCGCCGCCGCTGGCAAGAAAAATCAGGTTAAACGCTTAGCAAAGCGGGTTTGAATGGCTATAATTAGTGCGATTTTGCTGCATGATTGGCATTTGGCAGCAGTCTATCTGAAAAGTTTTCAGTTTCAGATAGACTCAAACCAAACGTTGTTGCCGGCAAACCATTCAACCAAATCAAACAGACAACGCAATGAAACAAAAACTCACCCTCCTCACCTTATCCCTTTTAGTGGCCGGCTGGCAGGTGCAGGCTGCGCCACAAGCTGCCTCTTCCCCCCGCCAAGCCTCTGCTCCCGCTGCTTCTCTTTCGGTTGTTTCCGCCAGTTCTGCCGCCACTCAGCCCGTGGCTGCCGTGGGGCTACCTGAAATCAAAGCCTCAGCCTATGCTGTGTATGACGCGCAAAGCGGCCAGATACTTGCATCGCACAAATTAAACGAACACATCGAGCCCGCTTCCCTCACCAAACTGATGACCGCCTATTTGGTGTTCAAAGCCCTAGAAGAAGGCAAGCTCAAGCCAGATCAAACCTTTACCGTTTCCGAGCAAGGCTGGAAAGTAGAAGGATCGCGCATGTTTCTCGATCCGAAAACCCCTGCTCGCGTGGATGATTTGCTCAAAGGGGTGATTGTGCAGTCTGGCAACGATGCCTCCATTACCCTGGCCGAAGCTGTGGCCGGTAGCGAAGCACAGTTTGTGCAGCTGATGAACGCCGAAGCCAAACGACTCGGCATGAACGACACCCATTTTGAAAATAGTACCGGCCTGCCCGGCGCGCAGCACTACACCTCGGTGCAAGACCTCATCACCCTTTCCGCCGCTATCATTCACGACTATCCGCAATACTATCGGCTCTACGCCATCCAGTCTTACAGCTACAACAACATCACCCAGCCCAACCGCAACCTGCTGCTTTACCGCGACCCTGATGTGGATGGCATGAAAACCGGCCACACCGACAGCGCCGGCTACAATCTAGTTGCCTCCAGCAAACGTAACGGCCGCCGCGTGATTTCTGTAGTGGTGGGCACTGAAAGCATGCAGGCGCGCGCCGCCGAGAGCAGCAAATTGCTCAATTGGGCGCTGCAATCTTATGATACGCCCAAGCTGTATGATGCCGAGACCGCCATTTCACAGGTGAAAGTGTATAAGGGTATAGAAAACGCCGTGAACGTGGGCTTTATTGACACCACCTACATCACCGTGCCGCACGGCCAAGCCGCCCAGCTTCAGCCCGTGCTAGAAACCGTGCAGCCCGTGCTTGCGCCGATTAGCAAAGGCCAAGTACTCGGCACGGTGAAATTTATGGATGCGCAAAACCGCGTGGTGGCACAGAAAAACGTGGTGGCGCTCAACGACGTGGCTGAAGCCGGCTTCTTCGGCCGCCTGTGGGATAGCATCGTGCTGTGGTTTAAGAGCCTGTTTAGCGGGTCTTGATATGGCTTGATTGATGCGAGAAAGGCTACCTGAAATTGTTCAAGTAGCCTTTTGTTTGGGTGGTAGGGTGCGGTAATGTTGGATTGTGGGTAGGTAGACGTTGCCACACCGACATTTTGTTCTGCCTGTCGCGCACGATGAGGTGGTTTTGCTGCAAATCGAGCTGGTTACCGTAGAACTCCGCCACACTGATTTTGTGCCCTGTATAGGCTTGCAGGCTGAAATGTTGGATAAGTTGAGCGAGGGAGGCACTTGGTATCGGGCTGCGCGCTGCACAGCCTGTTCATTACGTTTGGTGATAACAGTGTGCAGAGTGTGGGTTGGCGATATGCAAATGGTATTTGGGCGTTCGGCTTCACCATGGGCGGCGGTGTAGGTGAATTGTTGGAAGTCGAGCACGCCGCCGAGCTTGTGGAAGCAGCTGATGGCGGTACGGCATTGACGGTGTTGCCATTCGGGCAGGCTGGCGTAGGGCAGTGTTTCTAGGTATTGGAAGGATATGGGGGTTTAATTTCGTTGAAGCTGCCCTTTCAGGTAGCTTCTTTATGACCTCTTAATCAGTTTCAGGTAGCCTTTTACCCCAAGCTCAGCCGATGCGTTTGAACGGGGGCAGGCAGGCGAGGAGTTGTTTGCCGTAGCGGGCGGTGAGGATGCGGTTGTCGAGGATGGTGATGCGGCCGTAGTCGTGTTCGGTGCGGATGAGGCGGCCTACAGCCTGGGTGAGTTTGATGCCGGCTTCGGGCACGGTGATTTCCATGAAGGGATTGCCGCCGCGCCGCTCGATCCAGCGGCTGCGGGTTTTTTCGATGGGGTGGTCGGGCATGGTGAAGGGTAGTTTGGCGATGATAACGTGGGCGCAGTCGCTGCCGGGCAGGTCGAGGCCTTCGGCGAAGCTGTCGAGCCCGAACAGGATGCTGGCGCGGCCTTCGGCGATGGCTTGGCGGTGGCGTTCGAGCAGGATGGCTTTGGGCACGTCGCCTTGGATGAGCAATAGGGGCAGGTGGCTTTCAGGTAGCCTTAAGGCCACGTCTTGCATCTGTTTGCGCGAAGAGAACAAAACGAGGGTGCCGACGGCTTCTTCGGGGCTGATGAGCTTGGGCAGCCATTCGGCGATTTCGGCGGTGTGGGCATCGGCCTGCTTGGGACTGGCGGCCACGGGCGGGATGTAGAGCTCGCCTTGGGCGGGGAAGTTGAAGGGGCTTTCCAGCGCGAGGGTGGTGGTTTCAGGTAGCCATTGCAGGCCGGTTTGTTTCAATAAATGGTCGAAGTTGCCGAGCGATTGCAGGGTGGCGGAGGTGAGGATGGCACCGGCGGCGCGGCGCCACAGGCCGGCGGCGAGCATGGCGGCGGCGCTCACGGGGGAGGCGTGGAAGGAGTAGTCGGTTTTGTCGTTGTTGTGACTGCATTCGATCCATTTGGCCAGCGGCGGGGCGTCGCCCACGGGCTCAGTGGCGAGCAAGTCCCACACGGCGCTGATTTGCTCGATGCGGGCGCGGAAGATGCCGAATTCGCTGCTGAGGCGGTCGATTTGGGCGCTGTCGCTGTCTTTTTCGCGGCGGGCGGCGGAGAGGGCGTCGTTGAGGCCGTTGGCGTGTTTGTAGAGGCTTTGCGCGGCGGCGGCGGTGTTGGATACGAGCAAGGCGAGCCCTTCGGGGATTTGGCCGTCTTGCCACAGCCATTGCGGATCGCGGCCGCTGTCGTTGTAGGCGAGCTCGGGGGTGTCGCCGAGGTGGAACTGCCATTCGTCGAGACTGTCGAGCAGGGCGGCGGCAGCTTCGTCGGCCAGGTTGGCCAGCTCGGCTTTGTCGGCCACGGCGGCGATTTTGTCGGTGATTTGCGGCAGTTTTTCCAGCGCCCACACGGCTTGGTTCAGCGAATGCTCGGCGGCAAACTGGTTGAGCGCTTTTTTGGGTAGGTGGTGTGCTTCGTCGATGCAGTAGAAGCTGTGTTCGGGCGCGGGCAGAATCACGCCGCCGCCCATGCCGATGTCCACCATGAGCAAATCGTGGTTGCTCACCACCACATCCACGGTTTCGAGCGTGTCGCGGGCAAGGTAGAAGGGGCATTCGGGGCGGTTGGGGCAGGCGGCTTTGAGGCAGCCGTAGTTGTCGTTGTTTACCTTAAGCCAGAGGGTATCGTCGATTTTCTCCGGCCAGGTGTCGCGGTCGCCGTTGAAGCGGCGTTCGGCGAAGGCGTCGGCCAGCTCGCGCAGAGTTTGGATTTCTTCGGGCTTGGGCTTGCTGTCCCACAGGATTTGCGGGGTGTCGAAGCCGGCCAGGCTTTGCTGCGCCTGGCTTTGGGTGAGCTGGTAGAGCTTGTAGGGGCAGAGGTAGCGGCCGCGCCCTTTGGCCAGGGCAAAGGTGAGCTCGAGCCCGCTTTTTTCCACCAAAAACGGCAAATCGCGCCCCACCAGCTGCTCTTGCAGCGCCACGGTGGCGCTGGATACCACCAGCCGCTTGCCGCGCGTTTGCGCCATGATGCCGCCGGCTAAAAGATAGGCCAGGCTTTTGCCCACGCCGGTGGGGCCTTCAATCACGGCAATGCTCTCGCCCTCGCGTTTGGGCGGCTCTTCGCCGTCGGCTTTTTCCAGCGTGCGCGACAGGGTGTTGGCCACGGCGGCCAGCATTTCGCGCTGCGCTTTGCGCGGGCGGAAATGGGGCAGGTTTTCGCTGATAGCCTGGTAGTGACGGCGGATGGCGTCTTTTTCTAAATCGGTGAGCATGGCGGTGGCGGCAGGAAAGAAGCGGGTATTATAGAAGATTATGGGAGGGCTTGGGCGGGAGTGGAGGCTACCTGAAAAATATAGGACAGGGCAGAGAAGGCATAGGTGTTCCAAAATCAAAATAAGACAACGCCATATCCTTCATGGAGACGGCTATAAACTTTCAGGTAGCCTGTTGCGCGATAAAGGCTACCTGAAACCTGATGGCGTGCAGAATGAAAGGCAAGTACAATCCGCCGCATCAACCATCAAACAGCTGGAGAGTGAAATGTCTGAACTCTTGGAATTTTTCCGCACCGAAACCGTGGGTGCGGCGGCAGAAACGCTGGATTTTTGGCTCAACGAATGCAGTTTGGACGAAGCGCCTTCGGCAGAGGAAGTGGCGCAGTGGCAGGCGGTGCTGGACGAGCGCGGCGGGCGGTTTGTGCGGTTGGCGATGATGTGTGCCGATTGGCTTGAGGAGCACCGGGCGTGAACCGCTGGCTGTGGCTAAGCGTTTTGTGGTTTGCGGGCATGATGTATGCGCTGCTGCTACATCAGGGCAGCAACGCGCCGCTGCCGTTTGCCCATTTCGATAAAGTGGTGCACGCGGCTTTGTTTTTCGGCCAGTTTTGGCTGCTGGCTAAAGTGTTTTTTCTGCGGCGGCGGCCTGTGCCGTGGAAAGCTTTGCTGCTGGCGGCGCTGGTGTTGGTTGCGGGCAGCGAGTGGGCGCAAGGCGCGCTCACGGCATCACGGCAGGCCGATTGGCGTGATGCGGCAGCAGATATAGTTGGTGCGGCGGCAGCGCTGTATTTTGCCGCGCAGGTGCAGGCGGCGCGTGCCGGTAAGCGGTCGGGCTTGGGCGAAAAGTGTTGAGATGATGCTTGCTAAACGCCGCTCCCGGGCTTATAATGCGCCTTCTTTCGGAATGTAGCGCAGTCTGGTAGCGCACTTCGTTCGGGACGAAGGGGTCGGAGGTTCGAATCCTCTCATTCCGACCAGCTTTTCAAAAAGACTTGGTGCTGCCAAGTCTTTTTGTTTTGGTGCGGCGCAAATGCTGTGCCGTTCTCGGTCTTAAAGGCTACCTGAAACTTAGGTTTCGGCCAGGCTGAATATTTCCCATTCCATCCAGTTATTGCAAAGAAATCCGTTATGACCGCCTCTCTTATCCAAGATCTGCAAGCGCGCGGCCTGATCGCGCAAACCACCGACATCGAAGCTTTGAGCACTTTGTTGAACGAACAGAAAATCGCCCTCTACTGCGGTTTCGATCCGACCGCCGACAGCCTGCATATCGGCCACTTGTTGCCCGTGTTGGCCTTGCGCCGTTTCCAACAGGCGGGGCATACGCCGATTGCTTTGGTGGGCGGCGCAACCGGCATGATTGGCGACCCCAGCTTCAAAGCGGTGGAGCGCAGCTTGAATTCCGCCGAAACCGTTGCCGGCTGGGTAGAAAGCATCCGCAACCAGCTGAAACCGTTTTTGAGCTTTGAAGGCGAAAACGCCGCCATTATGGCGAACAACGCCGACTGGTTCGGCAGCATGAACTGCCTCGATTTCCTGCGTGACATCGGCAAGCATTTCTCTGTGAACGCCATGCTGAACAAGGAATCCGTCAAACAGCGTATCGACCGCGACGACGTGGGCATTTCCTTCACTGAGTTCGCCTATACGCTGCTGCAAAGCTATGACTTTGCCGAGCTGAACAAACGCCACGGAGCAACGCTGCAGATCGGCGGTTCCGACCAATGGGGCAACATTACCAACGGCATCGACCTGACCCGCCGTTTAAACCAAAAACAAGTATTCGGCCTGACCCTGCCGTTGGTAACCAAATCCGACGGCACCAAATTTGGCAAAACTGAAGGCGGCGCGGTATGGCTGAACGCGAAGAAAACCTCGCCGTATCAGTTCTACCAATTCTGGCTGAAAGTAGCCGATGCTGATGTGTATAAATTCCTGAAGTATTTTACTTTCTTGTTGGTGGAAGAAATCGCCTCTATTGAAGCGAAAGACCAAGCCAGCGGCACCAAGCCCGAAGCGCAACGCATCCTCGCCGAAGAAATGACCCGCCTGATTCACGGCGAAGCCGCCCTGCAAGCCGCGCAACGCATTTCCGAAAGCCTGTTTGCCGAAGACCAAAGCCATCTCACCGAAAGCGACTTCGAACAGCTCGCCCTCGACGGCCTGCCCGCATTTGAAGTTTCAGACGGCCTCAACGTCGTCGAAGCCTTGGTTAAAACCGGCTTGGCCTCGTCCAACAAAGAAGCGCGCGGTTTTGTGAACAGCAAAGCGGTATGGCTCAACGGCCAAGCCGCCGAATCGAACAACCCGAACCACGCAGCCGAACGCCCCGATGATGCCTATCTGCTGACCGACGCGCACAAACGCTTCGGCAAATACACCATCCTCCGCCGTGGCAAACGCAACCACGCGCTTTTGGTGTGGCAATGATTTGAATGAAAACCAAAGGCTACCTGAAAACCCAGCTGCTCCGGCCGGATTTTCAGGTAGCCTTATTCTTAGGTTTGTGCTTTGAAAACACAGCTTATTTCCCTAGGATAAAGGCTACCTGAAACCGGTTTTCCGGCTGCTGTTCAGGTTGTCGGCAAGGTTGTTTTCATCGTATGATTCTGCCTCTGGCCAGCCGGCAGACAGTAGATTTTGCAGAACAGGCAGGCCATCAGCCTGTTCTGCAAAATCTAATTGAGATCAGAAAGTTAAACATGCTACAGGCAATCAACCCAATCCGGCTGGCCGATAATTCAGGCCGCCCGCCGGAAACCATTTTGGTGAACGTAACGCCGCAGGAAACCCGCGTGGCGCTGTTGGAAGAAAACAAAGTGTGCGAGCTGCACATCGACCGCAACAGCGGCCACGGGTTGGTGGGCAATATTTATTTGGGCGTGGTCAAACGCGTGCTGCCCGGCATGCAGAGCGCTTTTATCGACATCGGCTTGGAGCGCGCCGCCTTTTTGCACATTGTGGACGTGCTCGAACAGCGGCAGAAGCCGGAGGAAACCCAGCGCATCGAGCACATGCTGTTTGAAGGGCAAACCATCCTGGTGCAGGTGATTAAAGACCCGATTAACAGCAAAGGCGCGCGCCTTTCCACCCAAATCTCCCTAGCCGGCCGCTTTCTCGTGTATCTGCCGCAAGACAACCACATCGGCATTTCCCAGCGCATTGAAGACGAAGAAGAACGCAACGAATTGCGTACCCGCCTCAAAGCCCTGCTGCCCGAAAACGCCGGCGGCTACATTATCCGCACCAGCGCCGAAAACGCCCGCGATGAAGAATTGCAGGCCGACATCGGCTACCTGGCCAAGCTGTGGCAAGACATTCTCGCCCGCTCCAAAACCAGCCCGGCCGAAACCATGCTGTATGAGGATTTGCCTCTGAGCCTGCGCGTGCTGCGTGATATGTTCAACAGCAACACTCAGAAAATCTTCGTCGATTCCGCCAATAATTACCGCCTGATGCAGGAATTTGCCCGGCAATACGTACAGGGCGCGGTGGAACGTATCCAACACTATCAGGGCGAAAAACCCTTGTTCGAGCTCCATCATGTGGAGCAGGAAATCAACCAGTCGCTCAAGCCGCGTGTGGATTTAAACTTCGGCGGCTACCTGATTATCGAGAGCACCGAAGCCATGACCACCATCGACGTGAACACCGGCGGCTTCGTGGGCGCACGCAATTTCGACGAAACCATCTTCAAAACCAACCTCGATGCCTGCCACGCCATCGCCCGCGAGCTGCGCCTGCGCAACCTCGGCGGCATGATTATTGTGGATTTCATCGATATGGCCAGCGAAGAACACCGCCAGGCCGTATTGGGCGAGATGGCCAAAGCCCTGCGCTTCGACCGCACCCGTGTTACCCTCAACGGCTTCACCAGCCTAGGCCTGGTGGAGCTCACTCGCAAACGCTCGCGCGAAAACCTCAATCACATCCTGTGTGAATCCTGCCCCACTTGCCAGGGCAGGGGCTACCTGAAAACCCCGCAAACCGTATGCTACGAAATCCAACGCGAAATCGTGCGCGAATCCCGCCGCTTCGATGCCCGCGAATTCCGCATCCTCGCCGCGCCGGCCGTTATCGATTTGTTTTTGGATGAAGAATCGCAATCGCTCGCGTTGCTGATCGACTTCATCGGCAAACCCGTTTCCCTGATGGTGGAAAACAGCTACATGCAGGAGCAGTTTGATATTGTGCTGTTGTGATGGGGTTGGATAAGAAAAAAGCTAGCTGAAAACACAGCACAGCAAGTTGCTGCTAGCTAAAATTTTTTAGCTAGCTTTTTGGTTATGGGAAGGATTTACACGGTTTGGCGATACAGCAAGAGAAAAGGCTACCTGAAGCTGTTTTCAGGTAGCCTTTTGTGCTGTGCGGCGATTATTTCTTCAGCGAATCACGGATTTCGCGCAACAGCAAGATTTCTTCGGATGGCTCGGCAGGAGCTTCTTCCGGAGCGGTTTTTTGCAGTTTGCTGATACTTTTGATCACGGCGAAGATAGCGGTGGCGATAATTAGGAAGCTGATCACGGTGTTGATAAACAGGCCGATATTCAGGGTAACCGCGCCGGCGGCTTGGGCGGCGGCCAGGGTGGCGTAACCGTTGGCAGGGGCATCTGCACCTGCTTTCAGGGTGATGAACAGGTTGGAGAAGTCCACTCCGCCCAAAATCAGGCCGATAGGGGGCATGATCACGTCGTCCACCAATGATTTGACGATGCCGGAGAAGGCGGTGCCGACTACCATACCAACGGCGAGGTCAATCACGTTGCCGCGCATGATGAAGGCTTTGAATTCGTCACGTAATGCCATGTGAGTTTCCTTGAATGGTTAAGAACGGCGGCATGATAATGGTTTTAGCCGTCGCCGTCTTGTAGGTTACGGATAAATTTTGTTAATTGTGGCTGAATGGCGAGGAAAGCAGCAAATTATTCGATTTCCCCGCTGTTGGCAGGCAGGATATGGCGGCAGAAACGCCAGTCGGCAACGGCTTGGTCGTCGATATAGGCTTGCGGTTTGGGCAGGAAGGCTTGGAAACAGTGGGCGATTCCCAGCTCTTCCGCACTAGCGCGGGCGTAGTCGGCACCGCCGCTGCTCCACAAGTAGAGCAGGTGGCCGGCATCGTGCAGGCGGCGGATGTGGGCGATTACGGCGGCCATGGGGATGCGCGTTTGGCCAACGCTACGGACGAGGGTGTCGTCAACATCGACGAATATGGTTTTGGGGCGGGGCGTATTCATGTGAGGCTACCTGAAAAAAGACCGGGCTGAAGCACTTCATTTCATACGGCCATATTGCTGCCGGGTATGGAAGGAGGGCTTCAGCCTGATTTGTCAAAGCTGGTGCAGGTAAGGCACAAACCCAGGCTGTTGCCTGTGCCGCCTTATTCCGGGTGCATCAGTGCCTGGATTTCAGCCAGGGAAATATCGGGCACGGCGCCGTGGCGGGTAACATTGAGCGCACCGATGGCGCAGGCGAAGGCCAGGGTGTCTTCGGGGCTGGCGCCGGAGAGCATTTGGAACAAGAAACCGGCAAGGAAGCTGTCGCCCGCGCCCACGGAATCGGCCATGCTCACGCGGAAACCGTGGTGGGCTAGGATTTTGCCGTGGCGGAAATACACCGCGCCGTGCTGGCCGAGGGTGATGCAGATGTGGGCGGTGTCGGTGTGGCCGGCGAGGTAGCGCAGGTTTTGTTCGAGGCTGTGGTAGGGCGAGCCGAAGGCGGCGGAGAGCTCGTAGAGTTCCTCGTCGTTGAGCTTGATGAGGTCGGCATGACGCATGAGGCTGAGCACGCGTTCGGGCTCGTAATGCGGTTTGCGCAGATTGACATCGAGCACGCGGAAACGGGCGGCGGGCAGGATTTGCTCCAGTGCGGCACGGGACACGGGATCGCGCCCGGAGAGGCTGCCATACACGAGCACGTCGGATTCGGCCACGCGCGCGCGCGCTGCTTCGGTTACGCTGATTTTATCCCAAGCGCAAGGATAAACGATGTCGTAGCTGGCGCTGCCGTCTGGCTTGAGCAGCACTTTCACCAGGCTGGTGGCGTGTTCTTCGTCGGTTTGTACCAAGTCGGCGGCCACGTTGCGCGCGGCAATCTGGCGCAGCAGCTCTTCGCCGTCGGCATCGCGGCCGCATCGGCTGATGATGCTGCAGTCTGCGCTGAACGAGACCAGGCGCACCAAAACATTGAGCGGCGCGCCGCCGAGGGCTTTGCCGCCGGGGAAGTCGTCCCATAATACTTCGCCGAAGCTGCTGATTTTCATATCTATTCTATATTTGATTATTAAGTATAAGTAATAGTTTACTAAGTTATTGTTTTTCTATCCATTCTAGAAAATTATCTTCATTCCAGATTGTTGCATTGTTTTTAATAGCCTGCTCAATTTTTTTATGACCGGCATTATTTCCACAAACTAAAATTTTAAGGTTTTCTCCTGCTTTTTTAGTAACCCATAGCATATAAATATTTTTAGCTAATTCCTCTAGATAATCTTTACGATCTTTTGCGAAACCAGTAAAACAAATTTGTAATTTATCAGGATGTCGATTCTTAGGATATGATGGCTTGAAGGGCTGTAAATACTTAATCAAGATTCTTGATGGAAATTATTTCCTTAGTTTCTTGTATAGTTATTTCACTATTTTGGATACTATTTAAAATAAAAGTCTTAACCATTTTCTCTTTTAAATCGAAAGTTTGCAAATGTGTTTCATTAGCAGAAATTCCCCTTACATTTTTTTCTGCAGTTATGCCTTCTTTGTTAGTATATATAAACTGTATGTACATTAAATTAATTCCTTAAATGAAAAAATTTAATTTATATAAAAACTAGTTTTATTTGGTTTAGGGTAAAAAGGTAATCACACATTAAACAAGAAGTGCATCACATCGCCATCCTGCACCACGTATTCCTTGCCTTCCACGCGCATTTTGCCGGCTTCTTTGGCTTTGGCTTCGCCGCCGAGCGAGACAAAATCGTCGTAGGCAATCACTTGGGCGCGGATGAAGCCGCGTTCGAAGTCGGTGTGAATCACGCCGGCAGCCTGCGGGGCGGTGTCTCCTTTGTGGATGGTCCAGGCGCGGACTTCTTTCACGCCGGCGGTGAAGTAGGTTTGCAGGCCCAAGAGGTCGTAGCCCGAGCGGATCAGGCGGTTCAGGCCGGGTTCTTCCAAGCCCATTTCGGCGAGGAATTCGGCTTTTTCATCGTCTTCCAATTCGGCGATTTCGCTCTCCATTGCAGCGCATACGGCAACGACGGGGGCGTTTTCTTTTTCAGCCAATGCTTTCAGGCGGTCGAGGTGCAGGTTGTTTTCAAAACCGTCTTCGGCCACGTTGCCCACATACATGGCGGGTTTGGCGGTGAGCAGGAACAGCGGTTTGAGCATGGCGAGCTCGTCTGCGTCTAAGCCGAAGGAGCGCACGGGCTTGCCTTCGTTGAGGTGCGGCAGGATTTTTTTGCACAGTTCCACCAATTTTTGCGCGTCTTTGTCGCCGGAGCGGGCGCGTTTTTCTTCGCGGACGATGGCTTTTTCAACGCTGGCGAGGTCGGCAAGCGCCAATTCGGTGCCGATGGTTTCAATGTCGGCAATCGGATCGACCTTGCCGGAAACGTGCACGATGTTATCGTTGTCGAAGCAGCGCACGACGTTCACGATGGCGTCGGTTTCGCGGATGTTGGCGAGGAACTGGTTGCCCAAGCCTTCGCCTTTGCTTGCGCCGGCGACCAAACCTGCGATGTCCACAAATTCCACAATGGCGGGCTGCATTTTTTGCGGATTAACGATTTTCGCCAGCTCCGCCATGCGCGGGTCGGGCACTTCCACGATGCCAACGTTGGGCTCGATGGTGCAGAAGGGATAGTTCGCCGCTTCGATGCCCAATTGGGTCAGCGCGTTAAAGAGGGTGGATTTGCCGACGTTGGGCAGGCCGACGATGCCGCATTTCATGCTCATGTGTGTTCCTTAAATGCCGTTAGAATAAAATCGGCGGATTTTAACATAGAAGGCTACCTGAAAGCTGCGGTTTGGGGTTTCAGGTAGCCTAATAGGCGATTTGAAGCGGGCTGAAAACGGCAGCACGGGATGGTAGCCGGGCAGAAGCACGGCTTCGGCTGAGCCAAAATATTGTGACACTTTGTTGAAGCTGCGTTTTCAGGTAGCCTGCGGGGTAGGGCGGAAATAGGCAGTTTGCCCATAAGGCTGCTATAATGCCGCCCCTGTTTGGCCGGCCGCATAGCTAAAGCGGTTATTTCTTCACGCAGCTAGGAAGGAGTAAGTGCTTTGGCGTTATGCCGATAACCATACAGAGCCACACATCACCATGCTTGAACACCTGCCTTATTTCCAGCAACATCTGCCCCGCGATTTGAGCCGCGTTAATGCGGTGATTGAGCGCGCGGTGCAATCGGAAGTGGCACTGATTTCGCAAATCGGGCGCTACATCATCAGCGCCGGCGGCAAGCGGCTGCGGCCGGTACTTACCATTCTTTCCGGCAAGGTGCTGGACTACGATGAAGACCCGCTCTACGCGCTGGCGGCGATGGTGGAATTCATCCATACTTCCACCCTGCTGCACGACGATGTGGTGGACGAAAGCGAGCTGCGGCGCGGCCTGAAAACGGCAAACAATATGTTCGGCAACGCCGCTGCCGTGCTGGTGGGCGATTTCCTCTACACCCGTGCCTTCCAGCTGATGGTGTCTTCAGGCAGCCTGAAGATTTTAGACGTGATGGCCGATGCCACCAACATCATCGCCGAGGGCGAAGTGTTGCAGCTGATGAATATCGGCAACACCAACATCACCGAAGCCGAATATGCGCAGGTGATCCAATATAAAACCGCCAAACTGTTTGAAGCTGCCGCACAAGTGGGCGCGATTTTGGCCGGCGCCACGCCCGAGCAGGAAATTGCGCTGAAATGCTACGGCTGCCATATCGGCACCGCCTTCCAGATTATTGACGACGTACTGGATTATTCCGGCAACATCGAAGAAACTGGTAAAAACGTGGGCGATGATTTGGCCGAAGGCAAGTCAACCCTGCCGCTGATTTACCTGATGCAAAACGCTGAGCAACCGGTGGCCGAAGCTGTGCGCTACGCACTGGAGCACTCGGACCGGAGCTATTTCAAGCAAATTCATGCTTATGTGGCGCAATCCGATGCACTGGCCTATTGCGTGAACGAGGCGCGTAAAGCAGTGGACGAGGCCTTGTCATGCTTGGCCGCGTTGCCGGACAATGAGGTGTTGCAGGCCATGCGGCAGCTTGCCGAAGAGTCGCTGGAGCGTGTATCATAGCGGCCTTTTTTTCGGGAATATATAATTGCATCTGAATGTTATCCCGCTGTTTTTGGTGCTGCTGATTTTGCTGGGCGTGCTCAGCAACAACCAATCCATTACCATCTCGGCCACTGTGTTGCTCCTGATGCAGCAAACCGTGCTGGCGCGCTATATCCCGCTGGCCGAACAATACGGCATTCAAGCTGGTATTATTCTGCTTACCATCGGCGTGCTCAGCCCGCTGGTGTCGGGCAGAATCCAGTTTCCCGGTTTGGCCGGGTTGATGAGCTGGAAAATGCTGGCGGCGGTGTTGGCGGGCATATTGGTGGCCTGGCTGGCCGGGCGCGGCGTGCCGCTGATGAGCGAGCAGCCGGTGCTGGTAACCGGCCTGCTGCTGGGCACGATTATCGGCGTGGCGTTTTTGGGCGGCATCCCGGTGGGGCCGCTGATTGCAGCGGGGATTTTGTCGCTTATTGCCGGAAAAGTTTGATTGGAAAGTTTGAGTATTTCTCGCCGTAGTTCAATGGATAGAACGTATGCCTCCTAAGCGTAAAATACAGGTTCGATTCCTGTCGGCGGGGCCATGATGAAAAGGCTACCTGAAATGTTTCAGGTAGCCTTTTTCTTACCTGCCGTTTGCAGGAAAGGGGGGTTAACCCGTATTGCGCAAGCCTTGTGCCACGCCGTTGATGGTGAGGTGGATTAGGTGGATGAGCTGCGGGTTGCCCGGGTGCTGGCGCAAGCGGGCGAGCAGGGCTACCTGAAGCCAGTTGAGCGCGTTCAGGTAGGGAATGCGCAGGGCCAGGGAGCGGGCGAGGCTGCGGTTGTCGGTGAGCAGGTGGTCTTGCTCGATTAATTGCAACAGGACGTGACGGCTGCGTTTGAACTCGCCTGCAATGCGTTCAAACATGGCTTGGGCAGCTTGCGGCTGGGCGGCCAGGCCAACATAGGCACGGGCGATGTCCAAATCTGCTTTGGCCATCACCTGTTCCATATTGGAGAGCATGGCTTGGAAGAAGGCGCTGTGCCGCACCATATGGCGCAGGCGGTCGAGGTTGGCGGGGTTGTCGCGCAAGAGCTGTTCGACCGCGCTGCCGAAGCCATACCAAGCAGGCAGCATCAGGCGGTTTTGCGTCCAGGAGAACACCCAGGGAATAGCGCGCAAATCCTGTATCCGCGCCAGAGTTTTGCGGCTGGCGGGGCGGCTGCCGATGTTGAGGCTGGCGATTTCGTTGATCGGGCTGGTTTGCAGGAAGTAGCCCACGAAATCGGGATGGGTGATGAGTTCGCGGTAGTAGGCGAAGGCAGCGTCGGAGAGCGACTGCATCAGCGCGGCATCGGGCTCTTCGGTGCGGTGCGGCAGCAGGCTGGCTTCCAGCGCGGCGGCCACCAAGGTTTCGAGGTTGCGCTCGGCGTTGTCGGCATCGGCGTATTTGGCGGTGATGACTTCGCCTTGCTCGGTGATGCGGATCTGCCCGGCCACGCTGCCGGCGGGCTGCGCCAGCACGGCTTCGTAGGATGGACCGCCGCCACGCCCCACGCTGCCGCCGCGCCCGTGGAACAGGCGCAGGCGCACTTGGTGTTTGGCAAACAGTTTCACCAAAGCCTGCTCGGCCTGATACAGCACCCATTGGCTGGTTACATAACCACCGTCTTTGTTGCTGTCGGAATAGCCGAGCATGATCTCCTGAATATTGCTGCGGCCGGCGAGCAGGTGGCGGTACCACGGTAGGGAGAAAAGATGATCCATCACGCCGATGCAGTCTTGCAGCGCTTCGATGGTTTCAAACAGCGGCACTATATTGAGCCGGCTTTCAGGTAGCCCTTCGGTGTTTAGGCGCAACAGGCCGGTTTCTTTCATAATCAAGGCCAAGGCAAGCATTTCGCTCACGTTTTCGGCATTGGAGATGATGCTTTGGCGGATGGCTTCCTCGCCGAAGCCGGCTTTAATTTCGGCCGCGGCACGGAAGATGGCCAGCTCGTGTTCGGTATCTTCGCTGTATTGGGCAAACGGGCTGTGGAGCGGGCGCGGGGAAGACAGTTCGCGCAGCAGCACACGTTCGCGCTCGGCTTCGTTCAGCACGGCGAAGTCTTCCAAGCCGGCGGCGGCAAAGAGCTCGGCTACCACGTTGATATGTTTTTGGGCGTGTTGGCGCAAATCTAGCGGCATCAGATAAAAGCGGAACACGGAAGCGGCACGGATCAGGTCGGCCAAGCGGCCGTCGGCCAGCAGGCGGCTGCCGTTAGTGCATAAGGAAGTGTGCACGGTGTGCAGGTCAGCTAAAAATTCTTCCACCGTATCATACGGTTCGAGCAGGCCAAACTGGCTGCCCAAGCCGCTGCCGAAACGGTGGGCGGTGGCCACGGTGCGGGCGAGAATATAGGCCAGGGCGCGGCGGTAGGGCTCTTCTTCGTGGGCGCGTTCGGTGTCGGGAGATTTAGCTGATAAAGCCAACACTTCGGGGCTCACGTTCACGCGCCGGATCGACATCGGCAGCTCTTCATACAGTTTGTAGAGCTGGCTGCGGTAGAAGCGGAATACGGCACTGGCCTGCTGGGAGAAAGCTGTGCGCAGGGTGTCGGCGGAAACGAAAGGGTTGCCGTCGCGGTCGCCGCCGATCCAGCCGCCGATGTGCAGCACATTGGGCAGGCGGGTGTGTGGGAAGGCTACCTGAAGGGAGGCCTCCAGCTTGCGGTATACGCCGGGCACGGCGCTGAAGAAGCTGAGCGGAAAATACATGATGCCGTTGCTGATTTCATCGGCCACCGTGATTTTGAAATGACGGTTTTCATTGGTTTGCCACAGCGTCCACAGCATAGTTTGCACCTGCTGCTGCAATCGTTCTTCGTTTTGTCCAGCCTGGTTGGCGCGTTGGTCGAGCAGGTTGCGGATTTGGCGGTGCAGGGTGAGGGTGGTTTGACGCTGCACTTCGGTAGGATGCGCGGTGAGCACGGCGGCCACTTCGGTGTGGTTTAGCTGCTGCTGCAAGGCTTCGGCGCTTACGCCTTGCTGTTGCAGCAAATCAAGGGTGTGGCCGAAGGTGGATTTGGCGTTGTCGCGGGTTTGGCTGTGCGCCAGACGGCGGCGTTGGTGGTGTGCGTCTTCGGCAATATTGAGGATTTGTGCAAACAGGCTGCAGGCGCGGATAAGGTCTTCCAGCTGTTGGTCGTTGAGCTGTGGCAGGCTGCGCGACACCACGTCTTGCGGTGCTTCACCGCCCAGCAGCGCGGCCACGGCTTCCTGCACGGGGCAGTCGGTTTGTGCGGCCAGCACGGTTTGCAGCGCGCCGGTAAGGAAGGCAACGTCGTCGAAGAGCGGCGCGTCTTTGTAGGGATGTTGGCCGGAAGGTTCGGGCATCATGGGATATTCCTTTGCGGAGGGTTATTCTTGGGTTAGCCGGGAAAAACGCAATGTACTGTTTGGGTAATCCAAGCCGTACACGCACCAGATCAATACGAAATAGGCAATGGCATGCAGCAGCCAGCCGGCAGGAAGGCTACCTGAAAACAGCGGAGCCGAAGGCAGACAGGTAAACAAGATGCCCGCCAGCACCGATGCCAGAGCCAGCCATTGGTATACGCGCATGCCGAGAAAATACGGCGTTTGCGGTTCGCCGCGCAGCGATTCTTCCACAAAGCGGAACGCACCGCTGAGAATCAAATACATACCGGCGATAAACGAAGCAGGCATTTGCAGCCGGTATAAGCGCCACAGCAGGAAAAAGCTCAGAAAATTGGCGGCGATGGAATAAAATTGGGTGGGGTGCAGATTTTTCCCCTGCCAGCCGGCCAGTTTGCACACACGCGATTTATCATGGAAAAAGCGGATGCCAGGCATATCGGTGGGGATACCGTGGCAGCAGCCCTGAATCAGGCAGCGGCAGCGGCCGAAAAGCTGGATGGGGCAGGCAGCCAGTGCAGCCGCGCCCAGCAGCGTCCAACCGCCCAAATCCGAACCGGCGGCAATCAGGCAGCCGGCCAGCACGATGCCGAACACGCTGCCGTAGTAGCCAAACGGGCGCAGCAGCGCCGATGAGCCTTCCACCCATTGCGCCCATAGGCCCGCGCCGATAAACCCGGCCACCCCCAGCAGCCACACTGCCCATAAATACTGCGGCAGCAGATAAGCCAATACCAGGAAACCGCTCACACCGCCCAATGCGGCATAGAAGCCGTGGTTAATCAGCCGCAGGCGGCCAAAGCGCCATTCGTGCCACGAGTTGGCAATATATTCGGCGGCGCGCAACAGAGCGTGGTAGATCGGCTGCCGGTGTCGGATTGCCCAATAGGCGGCCATCCCGGCTAACATATCAGCCAAGGTATGGTTGTGCGTGGTCAGGCAGCTGACAATCACCAGTGTCGCCAACAAAGCCCATACCATACGCCACTGCGGGCGGCATAGGCAAGAATATCGTGCAGCCAATAGCGCCCAAAACACATGAAACGAAGGCAGCGCTGCGGCGGCGCTATCATACTCCCGCCCCAGGGCAATCCAATGTAGCCACAACGTATTTTCAGGTAGCCTGCCATAGCGCACGGCAGCCGGAATAATCAGATAACAATAGAAAATTAGTGCCATGCCCCAGAATGTGTCTAGAGCAAAGCTGCGCAGCTGGCGGTTTTGCCGCAACCACAGCGGCAGCAGCCCGGCCCACGGATAAAGCAGCACATAAAACACCACGCTGAAGCCCCACAGCGGCACGTCCTCATCCCAAGCGCCGTTGCTATACCACGCATCGGGCGGCACCCCCAGCCACACAAACGCTTCATACAACAGCAGCCATACCAACCAAACCTTCAGCCCGAGCAATAGCCGCCTGGAGAAAGCCACCTCATGCCCGTTATCCGGCGGCAGGCTGAACAGGCTGTAGTGCAGCATCGGCCGGGCGCCGAACTGCTTGGCCATCACCTCGCGCTCAAAGCCGACAACATAAGCCACTATGAGCAATGCAAACAGCGGCGATACCAGCCACAGCCCGCCGGGCGACTGTGCATACAGTGCCGTGCCCGTGCAAAGTAGGACTGCGCCGGTATAAATCGGGTGGCGGCACAGGCGGTAGGCGCCGGAAGCCACAAAATGCTGTGGCGGAAACGCATTCATTGGCAGGCCGCCGCCGCGGTACCACAGGTTGTGCATTGCCCACAGGATTAATGAGAATCCGGCCGCTGCCAGCAGTGCGCCGGCCAGTGGGTAGGGCGGTACCGGCAGCCGCACCACCTCCGAAGTGTGCTGTGCCCAATATTGCAGCAACAGCGGCAGCAGCAGGCAGAACACCAAGGCATAAACAATTTTTTGCAGGGTAACGCTTATTTTTGCCATAACACCCTCTCGTATAAGGCCCAGCCTTCCACGGCAATATTTTCAGGTAGCCTCAAGGTGGCGCGGCTTTTCCATTTTTGTTCTCGGCTGGATAAAAATCTGCGGCTGAACAATAGCCGCAACAATGGGTTGCGCGCTGCAATAGCCAGCAGCGGCTCGTCTTTTATCGTTTCCGGTGCAGCAAACGCCAGATGCAGGCCGAATGCCGGCGCTTTCAGCCTACCGGCTTCCAGCACGAAATCTTCAGTTAGCACACCGTTGTAGTACAAACGTTTTAGCGGCACTTCGCCGCGCCATTCGATCCACACCACATAGTGCTGCTCCGATACGAAACGCCCCCAATACAGCTCGCATAACGGCAGCTGTTGCGGCCAAAAATCCATTTCCAGCGTTTCGGCATAACCCAAGCCGCTGTATTCCTGCCCGTTTAAGGCTACCTGAAAACGGGCGCTGGGCGTGTGGGCATGCCAAACGAGCCGGCGTTTGCCACCGGCCGGCAAGGTAAGCCGGACACCGTCGGACAAAGCCTGCCAGCGGCCTTCGAGGCCAAGTTTGGGTTGTCGGATGCTGTTGGGGGATAGTTGCGATGCGCTCAGGCAGCTGCGTTCGATGGTGCAGCCGTGGGCCGGGCTGAAAATCAGGGCAGAATAGGGCAACTTGATGCCGTAGTAATGCAGCTCGGCCGCATAGGCAATCAATGCGTTGCCGGCAGCATCAATACCGTCGAAATAATGTTTGCGCAGGCGGAACATGATGGGAGAAAAACTATTTGGCCGGATGAGGCTACCTAAAAAATAGCAGTTTCGTGCCAGCCGATATTTTCAGGTAGCCTTGGCTGGCATGGCCGGTATACTGTTTGATTGCAGTTTAAGCGGCAGCTGGTCGGAAGGAAACGGCTTACAGCGCGGCTTCGTCCCGCTCGCCGGTGCGGATGCGCACCACGCCTTCTACCGGCAGGATGAAGATTTTGCCATCGCCGATTTTGCCGGAGTTGGCCGCCTGCACGATGGCTTCCACTGCCTGCTCGACCATGCTGTCTTCCAGCACGATTTCCAACCGGATTTTGGGCAGAAAATCTACTGCGTATTCCGCGCCGCGATAGATTTCAGTGTGGCCTTTTTGGCGGCCGAAGCCTTTCACTTCGGTTACGGTCATGCCGTTTACGCCGATATCGGTGAGCGCGTCGCGCACGTCGTCGAGTTTGAACGGTTTGATGATGGCTTCGATTTTCTTCATGGGTTCCTCTGGTAGGTTGGTATATAAGGTTTTAGGCAGTTAAGCTACCACAAGGCAGCAGTGCTTTCAATCGACTCACTCCGACGACAGATTAGGGCAGACTTGGCGTATAATCACGCCTCCCCAACCCTCTCTCATGCGAGTCTGCCCATGCCTATCCTCTTCCTGCGCGGCGAGCGCGCCCTCTCCGGTTTCCGTGTTGAAAAACTGCTGCAAAAAGCTGCTGCTTTGGGGCTACCTGAAGCCGAAATCCGCAGCGAATATTGGTATTTTGCCGATTGCGCCGAAGGCTTGAATGCAGCAGATGCGGAAAAGTTGGAAGCCTTGCTGGCGGGGCAAGTGGCATCGGAGTTACCGCAGTCTTCAGGTAGCCTGCATCTGTTTCTCATCACGCCGCGCATCGGCACGATTTCGCCTTGGGCTTCCAAAGCCACAGAAATTGCGAAAAACTGCGGTTTTGCCCAAATCCGGCGCATCGAACGCGGCATGGCAGTGTGGCTTTTAGGTAGCCTTTCCGAAGCGCAGAAACAGCAATGGGCGGCTTTGCTGCACGACCGCATGACCGAATCCGTGCTGCCTGATTTTCAGGTAGCCGCCAAATTGTTCGCCCATCCCGAAGCGCAAACCTTCGATACGGTAGATGTGCTCTCCGGCAGCCGTGCCGCGCTGGAAAAAGCCAATACCGACTTGGGCTTGGCACTCTCGCCCGACGAAATCGATTATCTGCTAGATAATTATCAGGCTTTAAAACGCAATCCGTCTGACGTGGAACTGATGATGTTCGCGCAGGCCAACAGTGAACACTGCCGCCACAAAATCTTCAATGCCGATTTCATCTTAAATGGCGAAAAGCAGCCCAAATCGCTGTTCCGCATGATTCGCGACACGCACGAAGCCGCGCAGGCCGGCACGGTGGTGGCGTATAAGGATAATGCCTCGGTAATCGAAGGCGCGAAAATTGCCCGTTTTTATCCCGATGCGGCGGCCAATCAGGGCTACCGTTTCCACGAAGAAGACACCCATATCCTGATGAAGGTGGAAACGCACAACCACCCCACGGCGATTGCACCGTTTGCTGGCGCGGCCACCGGTGTGGGCGGCGAAATCCGCGATGAGGGAGCCACCGGGCGCGGCGCGCGCCCCAAAGCGGGACTGACTGGCTATACGGTTTCCAACCTCAATATCCCCGATTTGAAACAGCCTTGGGAAGGCGGCTACGGCAAGCCCGCCCACATTGTCTCCCCGCTCGACATCATGATTGAAGCCCCCATCGGCGGCGCGGCGTTCAACAACGAATTCGGCCGCCCGAATCTGTTGGGCTATTTCCGCACCTTTGAAGCCGAATTCGACGGCCAAATGCGCGGCTACCACAAGCCGATTATGATTGCCGGTGGTTTGGGCAATATTCAAGCAGAACAAACGCATAAACACGAAATCCCCGAAGGTGCGCTTTTGGTGCAGCTCGGCGGGCCGGGCATGCTCATCGGCTTGGGCGGTGGCGCGGCTTCGTCGATGGATACGGGCGCGAACGATGCTTCGCTCGATTTCAACTCCGTGCAGCGCGGCAACCCCGAAATCGAACGGCGCGCGCAGGAAGTGATCGACCGCTGCTGGCAGCTCGGCGCGGCCAACCCGATTATCGCCATTCACGACGTGGGCGCGGGCGGCCTGTCCAACGCTTTCCCCGAATTGGTAAACGATGCCGGGCGCGGTGCGGTGTTTAAGCTGCGCGATGTGCCGCTGGAAGAGCACGGCCTGACGCCGCTGCAAATCTGGTGCAACGAGGCGCAGGAGCGTTATGTATTGTCGATTCTGGAAAAAGATTTAGATGCTTTCCGCGCCATTTGCGAACGCGAGCGCTGCCCGTTTGCCGTGGTCGGCACGGCTACCGACGACGGGCATTTGCAGGTGTGCGACGATTTGTTTGCCAATAAGCCTGTAGATTTGCCGCTGAACGTATTGCTCGGCAAACCGCCCAAAACTACGCGCACCGATAAAACGCAACAGCAGCCTGAAAAACCGTTTTCAGGTAGCCATATTAATTTGAAGGAAGCCGCCTACCGCGTATTGCAACTGCCGGCCGTAGCCGCGAAAAACTTCCTCATCAATATCGGCGACCGCAGCGTGGGCGGCTTGACCCACCGCGACCAAATGGTCGGCCGCTGGCAAACCCCCGTGGCCGACTGCGCCGTGACCATCATGGGCTTCGATACGCATCGCGGCGAAGCGATGGCCATGGGTGAAAAACCTGTCGTTGCGCTGTTTGACGCGCCCGCTTCGGGCAGGATGTGTATCGGTGAAGCCATTACCAATATCGCGGCGGTTAATATCGGCGATATCGGCAACATCAAATTCTCCGCCAACTGGATGGCCGCCTGCGGCAATGCTGGCGAAGACGAGAAACTCTACCGCACGGTGGAAGCCGTGTCGCAGATGTGCCAGGAAATCGGCGTGAGCATCCCCGTGGGCAAAGACAGCCTATCGATGAAAACGGTGTGGCAGGACGGCGCGGAGAAAAAATCCGTGGTGTCGCCGTTGAGCCTGATTGCCACCGCCTTCGCCCCCGTGCAGGAGGTGCGCAAAACGGTTACGCCCGATATCAAGCCGGTGGCAGACAGCGTGTTGCTGCTGGTGGATTTAGGGCAGGGCAAAGCCCGCATGGGCGGCTCGACCTTAACGCAGGTGTATGGCGAATTGGGCGGCGAAGCGCCCGACATCGAAGCAGGCTACCTGAAAAAGTTTTACGATGTGATTCAGCAGCTGGTGCAGGAAGGCAAACTGCTTGCCTACCACGACCGCAGTGACGGCGGCCTGTTTGCCACACTGGCGGAAATGGCGTTTGCCGGCCGGAGCGGCTTGGAAGCGAATATCGATGAATACGCGCAGGTTCTGTTTAAAGAATGGGAACGCAAACTGCCGAACGCGATTGTGGAAGAAGTGTTGCCGCTTGCCCATCTGACTGCCTTATTCAACGAAGAGCTGGGCGCGGTATTGCAGGTGCGAGAGCAGAATTTTGCCGATGTGATGGCGGCATTCGATAAACAAGGTTTGGGCAGTGCGGTTTACTGCATCGGGCAGGCGCATTGCGGCAGCAATTTCACGCTTGTGAATGACGGGGAGACTTTGTTTGACCAACCCCTGGTAGATCTGCAACGCGCCTGGCAGTCCACCAGCCACCAAATCCAACGCCTACGCGACAACCCGGCCTGCGCCGATAGCGAATTTGCCTTGCTGGCCGATAAAGAACGCAGCCGGTTGTTTGCCGATTTAAGCTTTGATGTGAAACAGGATATTGCCGCGCCGTTTATCAACAGCGGGGCGAAACCCAAAATCGCCATCCTGCGCGAACAGGGCGTGAACGGCCAAGTGGAAATGGCCGCCGCCTTCACCCGCGCCGGTTTTGATGCCTATGATGTGCATATGTCCGACCTGATGGCAGACCGCGTGAAGCTGGACACCTTCCAAATGCTGGCCGCCTGCGGCGGGTTCAGCTACGGCGACGTGCTGGGTGCGGGCGAAGGCTGGGCGAAATCTATCCTGTTCCACAGCAAACTGCGCGACCAGTTCGCCGAATTCTTCGCTAGACCAGATACCCTCGCGCTCGGCGTGTGCAACGGCTGCCAGATGATGGCTAACTTGGCTGAAATCATCCCCGGTGCAGATGGCTGGCCGAAGTTCCGCCGCAATGAATCCGAACAGTTTGAAGCCCGCCTGAGTATGGTACGCGTGCCGCAATCGCCCTCGCTGATTTTGGCCGATATGGTGGGCAGCAGCCTGCCCGTGGTGGTTAGCCATGGTGAAGGCCGCACTGATTTCGACCACTTGGGGCGAGCTGAAAACCAAGTTTCAGGTAGCCTGAAAACCGCCATGCAATATATCGACGGGCAGGGCAAGCCCACCCAAACCTACCCGCTCAACCCCAACGGCTCGCCCGATGCCATCGCCGCCGTCACCACTGCCGACGGCCGCGTAACCATCATGATGCCGCATCCGGAGCGGGTGTACCGCAGCGTGCAGATGAGCTGGCTGCCGGAAGAGTGGCGAGACAGCGAACTGGCCGGCTGGTATCGGATGTTTGCCACGGCACGGAAGGCGCTGGGTTAGGCCGTCGGACAACACAAGGCTACCTGAAAGTATCGGCTTCAATGCCGTAAGAATGTAGAAGCTGCATACTTTCAGGTAGCCTCAATCATGGCGAAAACGGAGATAGGGTATGGAAACCAAGCTGCTGGTGTTAAAACCGGCCAAAATATTCGGCGATCCCAACGAGTTGGCCAACTTCTGCTTTGCCAACGGCCGGGGCTTTCCCGCATCCTACCAGCGCTTTGCCACGCAATATGGCTGGGGCCGCTCGCTGGGCAACTATCTCGTCCATATCCCCGCCGATCCGCAATATTGCGATTCCTGGCAGCAGGCCAGGGCAGCGGTGAAATCTACCTATATCGCTGATTTGGATGAATACGAAGGCTTTTTCTCCGCGCAGCACCTCGGTCTGATGGCAAGGATGGAGTTTTTTGCCAAAAGCGAATCCGGCACTTATCTGTTTTGGGATATTGAAAGCCGACCGAGCCAAGACGAATTCGATATTTATGCTTTCGATTTCAGGGAAGAGCCCTTCTTAATCGGCCGCTCGCTAGACGAAGTCTGGTTCAACCTCACCCGCGAATCCGCTGTCACCGCCGCCCTGCGTGCCGCGCCGCGTCAGGCCGTGTTTGAAGGATTTGATTCGATTTCATAAGCGGGCAAGCCAGCCCGATATTTTTCAGGTAGCCTCATCATGAATTGGGAAACCCTCACGCAAATCGACCGCCGCCACATTTGGCACCCCTACGCCGCCATGCCCAACACCCAGCCGGTGTACGCCGTGGCGCGGGCGGAAGGCTGCAGCATCGAGCTGGCCGACGGCAAACGGCTGGTGGACGGCACTTCTTCTTGGTGGGCGGCGCTGCACGGCTACAACCACCCGCGCCTCAACGCTGCGGCCGCCGCACAATTGGCGAAGATGAGCCATGTGATGTTCGGCGGGCTCACCCACGAGCCGGCGGTGCGGCTCACGCAGTTGCTACTGGAATTGCTGCCGCCGACCCTCAACCAAGTATTTTATGCCGACAGCGGCTCGGTGGCGGTGGAAGTGGCGATGAAAATGGCGCTGCAATACCAGCAGGCCGTGGGGCAGGGGAAACGCTGCCGTTTCGCCACCATCCGCGCCGGTTATCACGGCGACACCTGGCATGCCATGTCGGTATGCGACCCGGAAGAAGGCATGCACGGCCTGTTTTCGAGCAGTCTGCCGGTGCAGTATTTCCTGCCGCAACCGGCCAGCCCGTTCCACGGCGAATGGCAGCCGGAAAGTATCCGCCCGTTGGAAAACTTGTTGGCAGAAAAACACGATGAATTGGCGGCGCTGATTTTAGAGCCGGTGGTGCAAGGGGCGGCGGGCGGAATGTATTTCTACCATCCCGAATACCTGCGGCAGGCGCGGGCATTGTGCAGCCGATACGGCGTGCTGCTGATTTTTGACGAAATCGCCACCGGATTCGGCCGCAGCGGCGAAATGTTTGCTTTGGAGCATGCCGGCGTGGTGCCGGACATTATCTTGTTGGGCAAGGGGCTCACCGGCGGCTATCTCACCTTGTCGGCCGCGGTGTGCACCGAGGAAGTTTCCGCGGCCATCAGCCGGGGCCAGGCGGGCGCGTTTATGCACGGCCCCACCTTTATGGCCAACCCGCTGGCCTGCGCGGTGGCGGCTGAGAGCGTGGCGATGCTGCGGGAAAGCCCGTGGCGGCAGCGGGTGGCCAATATCGAGCAAACGCTGCGGCGTAAGCTGGCTGCGGCGGCGCAATGGCGTTGCGTGCGCGAAGTGCGGGTGCTTGGCGCGATTGGCGTGCTGGAGATGGCGCAGCCGGTCAACACGGCGTCCTTGCAGCCGCGGCTGGTGGAAAAGGGCGTGTGGGTGCGGCCGTTCGGGCGGTTGGTGTATCTGATGCCGCCGTTTGTGATCAGCCAGCAGGAATTGGATTTCTTGGCCGAACAGACCTTGGCGGCAGTGGCGGAGGAATACGGCGAAGCATGGCCGCAGTCCGAATAATGCTACACGCGCTGAAGGCTACCTGAAATTTTCAGGTAGCCTGTTTGCAGAGAGGAGAACAGTATGCAGAAACAGGTTTATTTTGTTAGCGGCATCGACACCGGTATCGGCAAAAGCATCGCCACCGGCCTGTATGCTAAAGAGCTGGCCGCCGCCGGCTGCCGTGTGATTACCCAAAAAATCGTGCAAACCGGCTGCCAAGGCATCGCTGAAGACATCCAAACCCACCGCCGCCTGCAAGGCATCGGACTCACCGAACACGACCGCAACGGCAGCACCTGCCCCTATGTGTTTGCCTACCCCTGCTCGCCGCACTTGGCTGCCGAGCAGGAACAGCGCCCCATTGACCTGAAAACCATCGATGCAGCCACCCAAACCCTGCTGCAAAGCTACGACACCGTGCTGCTTGAAGGGGCGGGCGGGCTGATGGTGCCGCTAAACCGCGAGCAAACCCTGCTCGACTTTGCCGCCGAACGCGGCTACCCGCTGGTGTTGGTTACATCCGGCCGCCTGGGCAGCATCAACCACACCCTGCTCAGCCTTGCCGCCGCCCACCATGCCGGCCTGCCGGTGCACCGGCTGGTGTACAACCGCTATCCTGCTGCCGACCCCGTAATCGGCGCGGAAACCGAACGCTATTTGCGTGATTACCTGCAGCGGCATTTCCCCGAGGCGGAATGGGCGGTGTTGGCAGAGGCTACCTGAAAACCGAGTGCAGCATTTTTTCAGGTAGCCTTGCACACAGCTTTAGCCCGAACCCCCACATATCCGCTATAATCCGCATTTTCGTTTACCTCTCTCCCCAAACCGAACCATGGGACAAAAAATCCAAGCCGTAAAAGGCATGAACGACCTCTTGCCGGTGGAGCAGAAAGATTTCAAGCTTACCGCCGCCTTCTGGCAGGCCTTTGAAAACCGCATCGGCCAATGGGCGCACCGCTTCGGCTACCGCCAAATCCGCACCCCGATCGTGGAGCAAACCGGCCTTTTCGTGCGCTCCATCGGCGAAGACACCGACGTGGTGGGCAAAGAAATGTATACCTTTGCCGACTCCAACGACACCCTCAGCCTCAGCCTGCGCCCCGAAGGCACCGCCTCCTGCCTGCGTGCCGTGGTGGAACACAATCTACTGTACAACGGCGGCCAGAAGCTGTGGTATATGGGCCCCATGTTCCGCCGCGAACGCCCGCAGAAAGGGCGCTACCGCCAATTCCACCAAGTGGGCGTGGAAGCGCTGGGCTTTGAAGGCCCCGATATCGATGCCGAAATCATCGTCATGTGCGCCGATTTGTGGCGCGAGCTCGGCATCAGCCAATATCTGACTTTGGAAATCAACAGCCTGGGCAACCGCGAAGAACGCGCCGCCCACCGCGCCGCCTTGGTAGGCTACCTGAAACAACACGAAGCCGCGCTGGACGAAGACAGCCGCCGCCGGATGCACACCAATCCGCTGCGCGTGTTGGACAGCAAAAACCCCGATTTGCAGGAAATCTGCAACGCTGCCCCGCGCTTGGCCGATTATCTCGGTGAAGCCTCCCGCGCTCACTACGCCGGTTTCAAAGCCCTGCTCAACGGTTTGGGCATTGCCTATGTGGAAAACCACCGCCTCGTGCGCGGGCTGGACTACTACAACCAAACCGTGTTTGAATGGACCACCGACAAACTCGGCGCCCAAGCCACCGTGTGCGGCGGCGGCCGCTACGACGGCCTGATTGAAGAACTCGGCGGCAAACCCACCCCTTCCATCGGCTTTGCCATGGGCGTGGAGCGGCTGCTGCTGCTGGTGCACGAATACGGCAATCTGCAAGCCGATGCCGCACCCAATATTTACGTGATACACCAAGGCGGCGATACCCTGCTGCCCAGCATGCAATATGCCGCCGCCGCCCGCGCCGCCGGCTTCAGCGTGCTGCAACATTCCGGCAGCCAGAAACTGGCCGCCCAAATGAAAAAAGCCGATGCCTCCGGTGCCAAAGTGGCGCTGATCGTGGGCGAAGGCGAGCTGGCCGAAGGCAAAGCCAGCCTCAAAGACATGCAGCAAGGGCGCGGCCAAGTGAGCGTGCCTGCTGCCGATTTGCTTAAACAATTAAACGAATGGATACGCTAAATGGCTGTTTACGATTTAAAAGACCAAGAAGAAATTGAAAACTTCAAATATTTCTGGCGCAGCTGGGGGCGTTGGCTGTTTGCCCTGCTTGTGGTGGCCGCCATCGGCTACTTCGGCTGGGTGATGTACAGCAGCCACCAGCGCAGCGTGAACAACGAAGCCGTGGCCGTGTTCGACCAGTGGGCGGAAAACCAGCAGGCCGGCAAGCCCGCCGAAGCTGCCAAATTGCTTACCCAACTGCAAAGCCAATATCCGACCAGCATCTCCGCCGCCCAAGCCACCCTGATGCAGGCCGGTGCCGCCTTCGACCAAGGCAAATACGACGAAGTCATCGGCCACCTGAACTGGGTACTCAAATACCACCAAGAACCGCTCATCCGCGCCATGGCCATCCAGCGCCTGGCCACCGTGCAGCTGCAACAGCAGAAATACGATGCAGCCATCGCCACCCTCGGCATGAACACCGATGAAGCCTATTCCGGCATCCTGTTGGAAACCAAAGGCGACGTTTACGCCGCCCAAGGCAAACGCAGCGAAGCCGCCGCCGCCTACAAACAGGCGATGGACAAACTGCCCCAAGACGACCAAGGGCGCGAGTTTATACAGCTGAAAATCGACCAGCTGAACTAAGGCAGGCCAAAGCCTATAACGGCTGTTGCCGGCGGATGGAAACCCATCGCCGACAACAGCCGTTTTTTCAGGTAGCCTTTTGGATTTCAGGTAGCGTGTAGCTTGAATAAGATATTGCTTGCGCGGAAGTGAATACAGGCTACCTGAAACTATGCCTGGATGGTTTGGAGGCTTGCCAATGCCAAAGCCAATACCGAGCAGCTTTAGTTTGCAAACAAAGGCTACCTGAAACCATTTCAGGTAGCCTTTGCACATTCCCTAGCAATCACAATCAAGCCGCAGGCGTTTTGCCTTGCTGGCCTTTGATGATGCTCATGCCGGCGGAGACGAGGCTGCCGATGTCAGCCACGTTGGCGGGCATAATCAGGGTGTTGCCTTCTTTGGCCAGTTTGGCGAAGGCGTCCACGTATTGCTCGGCTACTTTCAGATTAACGGCTTCGTTGCCGCCGGGTTGATTGATGGCGTCGGCCACCAGGCGGATGGCGTCGGCGCTGGCTTGTGCTACCAGTTTCAGGGCTTCGGCTTCGCCTTGGGCGCGGTTGATGCGGGCCACTTTTTCGCCTTGCGAGGCGTTGACGGCGGCTTGGGCTTCACCTTCGGATTTTTTGATCTCGGCTTCGCGCTCGCCCGAAGCAAGGTTGATTTGCTCGATTTTCAAGCCTTCGGATTGGGCGATGCGGGCGCGTTTTTCGCGTTCGGCGGTGATTTGCGCCTGCATGGCGCGCAGAATTTCCTGCGGCGGCACGAGGTCTTTGATTTCGTAGCGCAATACTTTCACTCCCCAGGATACGGCGGCTTCATCGAGTGAGGCGACCACGGTGCGGTTGATGTCGTCACGCTCTTCAAAGGTTTTGTCCAGTTCCATGCGGCCGATGACGGAACGCAGGGTGGTTTGGGCAAGCTGGGTGATGGCGGTGATGTAGTTGCTGGAGCCGTAGGAGGCGAGTTTGGCATCGGTTACTTGGAAGTAGATGATGCCGTCTACAGTGAGCTGGGTGTTGTCGCGGGTGATACACACCTGGCTGGGCACATCGAGCGGGATTTCTTTGAGCAGGTGCTTGTAGGCCACGCGGTCGAGGAAGGGGATGAGGAAGTTGAGGCCGGGGTTGAGCACGGCATGGAAGCGGCCGAGTCGCTCCACCACATAGGCTTCCTGCTGCGGCACAACGGTGAAGGCTTTAAAGCCGAATACAACGATAACGGCAAATAGGATTGCCAGGGTAACGATATCCATCAGTTTTCCTCCAGAGGTTGCAAAATCAAGATGTTGCCGGATTTTCCGGCGATGCGGGCGGTTTGCCCGGCCTGCGCGGGGAATGGAGCTTTGGCCTGCCAATAGGTGCCGCGATATTGCACCAGCCACAGGCTGCCGGATTGGGGTTGGTGCAGCAGCACGGTGTTGCCGATGTCTAAATCGCCTTCGGCATCGGCGGCGTGGGCGCGGCGGTTGCGCCGGATGCGGTACACGGCGGCGATGCCGGCCACAGAAAGCAGCACGGCCACCAGCAGCGATACGCCGCTGCCCGCACCGAGCCAGGCGGCTATGCCTGCACCGAGCAGGGCGATGCTGACCACCAGCAAGTAGAACGTACCGCTGAACATTTCGAGAACGAACAGGGCGGCTGCGGCGATAAACCAATACCAATAGTGCATGGGCGGCTCCTTTCTTGTGTGGGCTGGGTTTTAGCTTCAGGTAGCCTTTAGCCTAGCTGATGAGGCTCCCTGAAAAGCTCAGCTGCACCGAAGTTAATATGGTGCAGGCCAGCTCAGCCTATGCCTGTGCTTCCTGCAAACGGGGCAGAGCGGCAGTAAGGTCGATGCCGGCAGCAGCGGCGGTTTGCACCAGTTGACGCGGGTCTGCGCCTTGAGCGGCTTGCCCCATGGCCCACAAAAAGCTGCTGCGGGTGCCGCTGCGGCAGTAGGCGAGGGCGGGCGCCGGGTTGTCGGCCAGGTGTTTGGCAAACTGTGCGGCAGCGGCGGCATCGATTTGCGGCATCAGCATGGGCTGGTGAATAACGTGCCGGATACCGGCTTCGGCCGCCCAGCGGCGGATTTGCTCAAAGCTTGGCTGGCCGGGCTCTTCGCCGTCGGGGCGGTTGCAGATGATGGTTTGCACGCCGGCGGCAACAGCGGCAAGGATGTCTTGGCGGCTGATTTGCGGAGAAACAAACAGGCCGGGGGCAAGGATGGGGAAGGGGGCTTGGTTTGACATGGTTTTCCTTGTTTATGAATGGGTTGGTTTGGCTCGGACGAGCTCGATGGATTCTTTGGCAGTGAGGTGATCGATTTCCAAAACCATCACTTTCACGTAATCAAAATGTTTGCCGATATAGGGCAAGAGGCCGTTTTGGCCGGGGGAGTATTTGTGCCCCACGGCTTCGAGCGCAGCCTGTTTTTTGGCGGGGTCGGTAACGGTGCGCACCGTGCCGAACACAATGGCGCTGCGGAAATAAGTGGTGAATTCCTGCGGCACGATATCGTTTAGATCCACCACGCAGAAGGAAACGTGGTTGTCGCACGCGAGCAGCTCGTGTTTATGGCCTGCGGGTGCGCCATGCAGGATGATTTTGCCTTCGTGGTAAACATAGCTGATCGGCACGGCGTAGGGATAGCCGTTGTCGCCGTGCAGCGCGAGTACGCCGGATTTGCCGCGCTGCAAAATAGCGATGGCTTCGTCATTGGATAGCTGCTGGTTTGCGTGTTTCATCTCCCTGAACACGATTTTCTCCTTGTTTTGCCATAGGCCAGTTTCAGGTAGCCTTTTACCAACAGGGGAATGATACCAAATTCCACGCCCGAATGCTGGGCTTAAATGGCTTGGAGGCTACCTGAAAATAGAGCGGCGGCAGGGTACGGCGTTTGGTTTGCAGGCGGCGTGGGCGGCTATATAATGGCGGCTGTTTTCTATGTCTGCTTACTAAGGAGGTTGCCATGCACAAACCGTCGTTTGCCCGCACTATTTTGCTGGCCTTATTGTCTGTATCCGCCCTGCCCGCGCTGGCAGACAATACCCAGCGTGTTCATCAGACCTGTTCGCGTTATTTAGACGAACAGCCGGATTATTATGAATCGCGAAGTACCCGCTTCAGCTTACGTGCCATGCCGCAGGCAGCGGTGAAGAACCATTCTGTGACTTCATATGAAGCAGCGCCTTCAGCCGCTCCCGCAGCGCAGGCGACAGCCACCAGAGATTCCATGGTTGGTCTAGAAGGAGCATATGGTTCGGTTCGGCATGCAGAAGTGGCCGCCCCGTCGCGCCAAAACACCGAGCGCTACGGCCATTATGAGCCTAATCCTGTGCATGCCGTGGCCGAGCAACCCGTTTCCACCTTCAGCATTGATGTGGACACCGGCAGCTACGCCAACATCCGCCGCTTCCTCACCCAAACCGGCCGTCTGCCGCCCGCCGATGCCGTGCGCATTGAAGAAATCATCAACTATTTCGACTACGGCTACGCCAAGCCTGCCGACGGCAAACCCTTCGCCGTGCACACCGAAACCGTGGATTCCCCCTTCCGCAGCGGCGCCAAGCTGATCCGCATCGGCATCCAGGCCAAAGAAGTGAGCCAGGCCGCGCTGCCGCCGGCCAACCTCGTGTTCCTGGTGGACGTGTCCGGCTCCATGTATAGCCGCGACAAACTGCCGATGGTGAAATACACCCTCTGCACCCTCGCGCACCAAACCCGTGCCCAAGACCGCATCACCCTCGTTACCTATGCCGACGGCAATAAAGTCGTGCTGCCGCCCACCCCCGGCAACCAGCGGCAGAAAATCCTCGCCGCGCTCGACAGCCTGAGGGCAGGCGGCTCCACCGCCGGCGAAAACGCCATCCAGCAGGCCTACCAAGCCGCACAGCGCGCCTATATCCGCAACGGCATCAACCGCATCCTGCTCGCCACCGACGGCGATTTCAACGTGGGCATCACCGATTTCAACACCCTGCGCAGCATGGTGGCCGAAAAACGCAAAAGCGGCATTTCGCTCACCACGCTCGGCTTCGGCAGCGGCAACTACAACGAACGGCTGATGGAGCAGCTGGCCGATGCCGGCGACGGCAACTACAGCTATATCGACAGCCCCGAAGAAGCGCAGAAAGTGCTGCACCGCCAGCTCTCCTCCACGCTCGCCACCGTGGCGCAAGACGTGAAAATCCAAGTGGAATTCAACCCCGCCACCGTGAAGGAATACCGCCTGATCGGCTATGAAAACCGCATGCTTGCCCGCGAAGACTTCAACAACGACCAAGTGGACGCAGGCGACATCGGCGCCGGTCACAACGTCACCGCACTGTATGAAATCATCCCCGCCGGGCAAACCGGCTGGCTGCCCGAAAGCCGCTACCAGGCCGCCCCCGTAGCAAACAATAAAGCTGGCAGCGAATACGCCTTCATCAAGCTGCGCTACAAACTACCCGGTCAGAGCAGCAGCATCCTCATCAGCCGCCCCGTGGCCGTGGGCAGCAAACCACTCGCCCAAGGCAGCAACGCCACCCGCCAGGCCGTGGCCGCAGCCGCCTTCGGCGAACTCTTGCGCGGCGGCAAATACAGCGGCAACTTCGGCTGGCCGCAAACCCTCGAGCTCGCCCGCCGCGCCCAATCCCCCGACCGCCACGGCCTGCGCCGCCAGTTTGTGCAGTTGATTGAAAAAGCACAACAGCTCAGCAGCAAGCCGCAGTAAGGTTTCAGGTAGCCTTTGCCTGGTTGGAAAGGCTACCTGAAAATTAAAACTGGTAGGTTGAATACTCATGCCCTGCAAGCATGTTGTAGGGCGATTTTCTGTTTGCTCCTATATTTTCAGGTAGCCTCTTACTCCAACCCCAAAGGAACCCCCATGCCCAGTTCCCCAAGCATTTTCAAAGCATACGACATCCGCGGTATCGTCGGCCAAACCCTCACCGAAGAGGCTGCCGAACAAATCGGCTGCGCCATCGCCACGCGTGCCGCCCGGCAAGGCCTGCGGCAGATTGCCGTGGGGCGCGACGGCCGGCTCAGCGGCTCGGCATTGCAAGCGGCGCTGATGCGCGGGCTCACCGCAGGCGGGCTGGAGGTGGTCGATGTGGGCATGGTGGCCACGCCTATGCTGTATTTCGCCGCCGTGCAGCATTGCTCCGGCAGCGGCGTGATGATTACCGGTAGCCACAACCCGCCCGATTACAACGGCTTCAAAATGATGCTTGGCGGCAATACCCTGGCCGGGGAAAGCATTCAAGAGTTGCGCGGCATCATTGAAGCGCAGGATTTTGTTTCAGGTAGCCCGCAAGGCAGCGTGCGCCGTTTGGATGTGGCAGACGAATATATTCAACACATCGCCGGCCATATCCGTCTGCAGCGGCCGTTGAAAATCGCCGTCGATGCCGGCAACGGCGTGGCAGGGGCGTTTGCCGGGCGGCTGTATCGTGCGCTGGGCTGCGAAGTGGAGGAGCTGTTTTGCGAAGTGGACGGCCATTTCCCCAACCACCATCCCGACCCCGCCAAGCCCGCCAATCTGCAAGACCTCATCCGTGCCGTGCAGGCTGGCGCGGCCGAAGTCGGCCTTGCTTTCGACGGCGACGGTGACCGCCTCGGCGTGGTTACCCGCAGCGGCAGCATCATCTATCCCGACCGCCAACTGATGCTGTTTGCGCAAGATGTGCTCGGGCGCAATCCCGGCGCCAAAGTGATTTACGACGTGAAATCCACCCGCCTGCTGGCGCCGTGGATTAAGCAGCACGGCGGCGAACCGGTGATGAGCAAAACCGGTCACAGCTTTATCAAAGCCGCCATCAAGCAGCACGGCGCACTTTTGGCGGGTGAAATGAGCGGGCATGTGTTTTTCAAAGAACGCTGGTTCGGCTTCGACGATGGCCTCTACGCTGGCGCGCGCCTGCTGGAAATCCTTTCAGCCAGCCCCAACCCCAGTGCTGTGTTGGAAGCCTTGCCGGAAGGCGTGTCCACCCCCGAATTGAATATCGCCCTGCCCGAAGGCGCCGATGGGCACGCATTGATTGCCGATTTGGCTCAGGCCGCCCGGTTCGACGGCCTGCAAGAGCTGATTACCATCGACGGCCTGCGCGCCGAATTTGCTGACGGTTTCGGCCTGCTGCGCGCTTCCAACACCACGCCGGTGTTGGTGTTGCGCTTCGAGGGCGACGACCAGGCCGCGCTGGCGCGGATTCAGGCGCAGTTCAAAACCCTGGTGGAACAACACGGCGGCTTGCAGTGGCCGTTGTGAAACCGAGCCGGATAAAGCAAACTGCACCGTGGCAATACGGTGCGGTTGGTTTTCAGGTAGCCTGATTGCTGTAGGAAAAGGCTGGTTAGGGGCTGGCAGTATTCAATACTGGATTGTGCCGTTTGCAGTTGGCTGCACGGTGCTGCCGCCCGGGCTGTCGAACACGGGCTCGGGATGGCTGGCACGGACTGAACCGGATCTTCCCTCCACTCCAATGAAATAGTTGTAGTCGGACAGGCGTTCAAAGCTTTGCTGCAACGATACTTCCACCACGCGGTAGCTGCTGCCACCCATGCTGCGGCTGAGGGTGTCGGCGCGTTTGCGGAAGTTTTGCAGGGCTTCGATGGCGAGGCTTTCTTCAATTTGGCGGCGGCTTTTCTGCGCCGGAGAGTCGGCGGGCGCGGCTTTGCAGGATGTTTAAGCGGCACGGTCATCCAGTTGTTGAGCACGGTACGGTTGGTGATTTCGCTGAATTTGAGCAGGTTGTAGTTGAGCGGCTCGACTAGGGCGGGGCCAAGGCTGAGGCCGGCCAGCAGCGTGGGCAGGAGGAGGGCGGTTTTTTCATAAGCGTTTTCCTTTAAGGAGGGATAGTGTGGCGATTATATGGAACGGTCATACCGAAGGCTACCTCAAAACACTTCAGGTTTGCCTGCGCCAAGGTTTTCAGGTAGCCTTGCGCGCCATCTGATATTAGAAAGGACATACCGTGATTACTGTGAACACTTTGCGCAAAATGAAGTGCGAGGGCGAGAAAATCGCCATGCTCACCTGCTACGAAGCCAGCTTTGCCGCGTTAATGGATGCGGCAGGGGTGGATATGCTGCTGGTGGGCGATTCGCTGGGCATGACGGTGCAGGGGCAGAAATCCACCCTGCCGGTGAGCCTTGCCGATATGTGCTACCACACGGCGGCGGTGGCGCGCGGCAGCAGTAATGTGCTGATTGTGAGCGATTTGCCGTTTGGCGCCTACCAGCAGAGCAAGGAGCAGGCTTTTGCCGCTGCGGCCGAATTAATGGCGGCAGGGGCGCATATGGTGAAGCTGGAGGGCGGCGCTTGGATGGCGGAAACTACCGAGTTTCTGCAGCTGCGCGGTATTCCGGTGTGCGCACACATCGGGCTCACGCCGCAGTCGGTGCATGTGTTTGGCGGCTATAAGGTGCAGGGCAAGGGCGATGTGGCGGCGCAGGCGTTGCTGAACGATGCGCTGGCGCACGAGAAAGCCGGCGCGGCAGTGGTGCTGATGGAGTGCGTGCCCGCTGCTTTGGGCAAACAAATTACCGAAACGCTGGCCTGCCCCACCATCGGTATCGGCGCGGGAGTGGACTGCGACGGGCAAGTGCTGGTGATGCACGATATGCTCGGCGTGTTCCCCGGCCAAACGGCGAAGTTTGTGAAAAACTTCATGCAGGGGCAGGATAGCATTCAGGCGGCGGTAGCGGCTTATGTGCGCGAAGTGAAGGAGAAAACCTATCCCGCGCCGGAGCATACCTTTGCAGCTTGAGGCAGGCTAAATAAAGTGAGGCTACCTGAAAACGCAGCACCGCTTTTGGCAGGCTAAATTCAGATTGCCTTGCCATTGTTTTCAGGTAGCCTCGCGATTGAGCCAAAAAGGCTACCTGAAAACCTTGGCCAAACCATTCCCACTACCAATTAACAAAGAAGATAGAGCAACCATGCCGCACCGCACCCCCGCCGGCAGAAAATCGCCCGGCTTGTGCACGACCACGGCTTTATGTCGGTGGAAGAGCTGGCGCGCAGCCTAAACGTGACCCCGCAAACCATCCGCCGCGACATCAACGTTTTGTGTGAACACAATATACTGCGCCGCTACCACGGCGGCGCCGCGCCCGGCAGCAGCGTACAAAACGAAGATTACGCCACGCGCAAAAACAAGCTGCAAAGCGAAAAAGCCCACATTGCCGACCTGATTGCCGAGCACATTCCCGATAACGCTTCCCTGTTTATGAGCATCGGCACCACCATTGAAGCGGTGGCGCTCGCGCTGGTGAAAAACCATAAAAACCTCTGCATCATCACCAACAATATCCATGTTGCCTCCATCGTGTCCGGCCGGCCGGACTACACTGTCATCATCACCTCCGGCGTGGTGCGGCCGGTGGACGGCGGCATCACCGGCGTGGCCACCATTGATTTTATCAACCAATTCAAAGTGGATTACGCCATTCTCGGCGCCTCCGGCATCGAAGCCGACGGCTCGCTGCTCGATTTCGACTACAAAGAAGTGAGCGTGATGCAGGCCATGATGGCCAATGCCCGCCACTGCTACCTAGCCGTAGACCACAGCAAATTCGGCCGCAATGCCCTGGTGCGCATAGGCGATGTAACTGAATTTCACGCCCTGTTCACCGATGAGCCACCCAGCGCCGGCCTGTGCAAAAAACTGGACAACGCGGGCGTGCGCTGGCATCTGGCGGCCAAAGAAGGGGAAGAATAGGGCGGCAGGCTACCTGAAAGAGGTTCGGCATAAATTTTCAGGTAGCCTTTGATTAAGCCGATACGGCTCTGAACGCCAAGCTTGAATAAAGCGAAAATGCCGTTTGATGATTGAAAAAAAGGTATTCACGCGGCAAGAAACTGGTGGCTGCACCAGCTTTGCAGTATATTTTGCTTAAATTGATTTTGTTACGGAGAACACACTATGTTGATATTGAAAAGGCCGGAAGAAGTGATTATGGCAGTGCTGGGTGCGCTGTTCGTGGTGCTGACTTATGCGGCAGTATCCTATTTCGGCGCACAGGGGCAAACTGCGCTGCTGGTGGCGGTGCTCACGCTGATTGTGCTGCTGCCGGCGTTTTTGCTGTGGCAACGCAACCGCGCAGCTTGGCTGTGGCCCTGCCTCCTCGGCCTGCTGGCAGCTTGCTGGTGGCCGTATTTCGATGCCTGCGGCGAGCAATCGCTGCCGGTGGGCTTGTTGCAGCAGGATGCAGCGGCTGCGGTTTCAGCCCTGCCTTGGTATGCGGGCTGGACGTTTAAGCTGATCTTCGCCGCACTGCCGGTGCTGGTGGGGTATGGCTGGATAGTGTATCGGCGGTATTATCGGAAGAAAAAACCGATATAAGCATAGCCGGAATTTGAATAGGAAAAAGGCTACCTGAAAATTTAGCTTCGCAGAAATTTTGCTGCATTGCGTTTTCAGGAAGCCTTTTTGTTTTGCCTTTCATATCAAATCATCTTGCCTTGACCAGGAAAATCATTCTTTTTTGATTTGGCACAATAATTTACTTAATAAAACTAGAATGATAGCAGTTTCCAATTTGAGTCCTATATTAATAAGATTTATTATCACAGTAAACCTAGGTAAGGAATAATCAAAACAATTTCTTTCTAGGCCTCCTAACTCCACTCCAGAAAGCCCAACTATGTCCACCACTCCACTCTCCCAGCTGCGCAAAGGCGCGGTTGCGCATATCGATTCCATTGTCCCCAATCCCGTGTTCGGCGAGCTCGATGCCTTGGTGTCGCGCCGTCTGGCGGATTTGGGCTTTTCCGGCGGCATGCCTTTGCAGGTGATTGCCGTGGGCGGCTTCGGGCGCGGGCCGTTTGCGGTGCGCTTGGGCAACCAGTCGCAGTTTTCTTTGCGGCACGATGAGGCAGGGAAGATTATGTGCCATTTGGTCGATGCGGAACAAAAGCAGCCTGCACCTTAAAGGCTACCTGAAAACAAAAAAGCAGCCTGCAACCCTGCCGACCAAAGTGCAGGCTGCCTGAGCCCCGTGCCGCGCCGACCGAAAGCAGCCTGCACGCGGCAAACAGAAGGAAAACCGAGAAAAATCAAAAAGGAAATACGATGGAACTGAGCTATTTCGCCCTCATCGGCGCGCCGAACTGCGGCAAAACCGTGTTGTTCAACGGGCTGACCGGCGCGCACGCCAAAGTGGCCAATTATCCGGGCGTAACGGTGGACAAGCGCGAAGGCGCGTTTTTGGACGACGAAGCCGTGCGCATTGTCGATTTGCCCGGCACATACAGCCTGCGCACCACCAGCCCCGACGAAGCGGTGGCGAAAGACGTGGCGGTGGGCAAACTCGGCATTCCGCCCGACGCCATCATTGCTGTGGCCGACGCGACCAACCTGCGCATGACGCTGCGCATGATTTTGGAGCTGAAAACGCTGAAACTGCCGATGGTGGTGTCGCTGAACATGAGCGATGTAGCGCAGCGGCGCGGTTTGAATATCGACGCGGCGAAGCTGAGCGAACTTTTGGGCGTGCCCGTGCTGGAAACCGTGGCCGTGAGCGCGTCGGGCGTGCAGGCGGTGCGCGAAGCCGTGGCGCAGTTGCCGCGCAAACGCTCGTTCCCTGCCAACCCTGCCTCTGCCGAACGCACGTTGGACGAATTGGACAGCGACGCGCTTTATCACGAAGTCGAATCCATTTTGGCGCAAGTCGTGCGCACGGAAATGACCTTGCCCGCTTGGCACAAAAAATTGGACGAAATCGTGCTGCACCCCGTGTGGGGCGTGGTTTTGCTGATGGTCATCCTGTTTATGGTGTTCCAAGCGGTGTACACCTGGGCCGCGCCGATTATGGAAGCCATCGAAGGCGGCTTCGGCTGGCTGGGCGAATGGGTGGCCGCCAATATGCAGCCCGGCATTTTGAACGATTTAATCGTAAACGGCGTGATTGCCGGCACGGGCAGCGTGTTGGTGTTCCTGCCGCAGATTACCATCCTGTTCGCCTTCATCCTGCTGCTGGAAGACTCGGGCTATCTGCCGCGCGCCGCGTTTTTGCTGGATAACGTGATGGCGAAAAGCGGTTTGTCCGGCCGCTCGTTTATTCCGCTGCTGTCCAGCTTCGCCTGCGCCGTGCCCGCCGTGATGTCCGCCCGCACCATCCACGACCCGCGCGAACGGCTCGTTACCATCGCCGTCGCCCCGCTGCTGACCTGCTCCGCGCGGCTGCCCGTGTACGCGCTGATTATCGCCGCCGTCATCCCCAACCAAACGGTGTTTGGCATATTCAACCTGCAAGGGTTGACCCTGTTTGTGTTGTACATCGCCGGCATCCTATCCGCCGCTCTCGCCGCCTACCTCATGAAACGGCTGGCGCGGATTAAGGGCAACGTGCAGCAGTTTCCGCTGTTGATGGAGCTGCCCACCTTCCGTACGCCCAACTTCAAACACATCCTAACCAGTCTGTGGGACAGGGTGAAAGCCTTCCTGAAACGCGCCGGTACGATTATTTTCGCGCTGACCGTGATTCTGTGGGGCTTGGTGAGCTGGCCTGCGCCGCCCGAAGGCGCAACCGGCGCGGCAATCGATTACAGCCTGGCCGGTATGCTCGGCCACGCCATCCAGCCGCTGTTCGCCCCGTTGGGCTTCACTTGGGAAATGTGTATCGCCATGATTCCGGGCATCGCCGCGCGCGAAGTGGTCGTGGCCGCGCTGGGCACGGTGTATGCCGTGGGCGCGTCGTCTGAAGATGCAGTACAAAACGCGCTGATTCCCATCGTCCACAGCAACTGGGGCCTGCCCACCGCCTTCGCCTTCCTGGCCTGGTATGTCTATGCCCCCATGTGCGCCGCCACTTTGGCCGTGATTCGGCGCGAAACCAAATCGCTGAAACACACTATTATGGTTACAGGCTATATGTTCGCACTCGCCTACCTCGCAGCCTTTATCGTGTATCAAATTACTTCAAGGATATTATGATGATTCAAATGCAATTTATTATAGTTGCCATCATCATGCTCGCCTGTGTGGTGTTCCTGCTGCGGAAGTTTGTGTTTAAACCAAAAAAAAGGAAACCTGATTGCAGCAGCGGATGTGGGAAATGCGGGGGCTGTGGGTAAGATTGTTGTTTAGTTGATTTTGATGTAAGGAAAAGCAGCCTGCATTTTAGATGGGTAGAGTGCAGAGTGTTTGTGGTAAGAAGGCTACCTGAAAAATTTCAGGTAGCCTTTAATCTGGCCAAGCTCTCATTTTCAACGCCCGGTATGCACAGCCAGGCATTGTTCTTGCCGTTGCAGGAAGGCTTCGCTGCCGCCGAGTTTGTCCAACTGCTGTTTCGGTGAAAGCTTCGGCAGGCTGCGGAGATCTTCCGTGCTGAATTTTTGCACCGGCTCTTCCCACAGGCAGCAGCAGTAGGGTTCAAGCACGCGCTCGCTTTGGCCGGCAAGGCCGTGTTTGGCCAAGTTGGCTTGCCATTGCGGTACGGCGAGTATATTTTGGACAGGCTTCCACGATGCGGCAGCTGATGCCGTCCTTATCCGGCGCATAGAAGCGCGGTATGAGGGCAAAGGTGAGTGTCAACACCACCGTTACCACATTCCAACCGATGAGGGGGCAGCGTTTGTGGCGGTCGGATTCATCGGCTTGAATCTCAGCCATGCAGGCTTTCCATGCGTAGCATCATCACGGGCTGGAAAACGTGCTCCAGCGCTTCGATTTTGGCGATAGCAGCCTTGATGTGCTTTTCTTTAGACTGGTGAGTGAGAATCACGATTTCGGCATTTTCGTGATTGATTACACCTTTTTGTAGAAGAGCTTCGATAGAGATGCCCTGTTCGGCAAGGATGCGGCCGATATCGGCCACCACGCCAGGTCTGTCTTGTGCCGATACACGCAGGTAGTAGCTACTGGTGATTTCGTTTATCGGCAGCACGGACAGCTCTTCGTTGTTGCGGAAGGCTAAAGGCGGCACACGCTGTTCGTTGGCAGCGTGAATTAGGCGGGCGGTGTCAATGATGTCGGCCACCACGGCGCTGGCGGTGGGAGCTGCACCAGCGCCAGCGCCGTAATACAGGGTCTCACCCACCATGTTTGATTGCACCAGTACAGCATTCATCACACCTTCCACCTGCGCCAGCAGACGGCATTCGGGCACGAGTGTGGGATGTACACGCAATTCAATGCCTTCTTCGGTTTTGCGAGTGATGGCCAAGAGCTTGATGCGGTAGCCCAGCTCTTCGGCGTAGCGGATGTCTTGGCTTTCCAGCTTGTTAATGCCTTCCAAGTAGCAGTGTTGGAAATTAATTGGCGTGCCGAAGGTCAGCGCAGACATAATACTCAGCTTGTGCGCTGCATCGTGGCCTCCGATGTCGAAAGTCGGGTCGGCTTCGGCGTAGCCCAGCTCCTGTGCCTGCTTGAGCACTTCGGCAAACGGGCTGCCGTGGGCGCGCATATTGCTCAGAATGAAGTTACTAGTACCGTTGATGATGCCAACCACCGATTTGATACGGTTGGCGGCCAGGCCTTCTCGCAGGGCTTTGATAATCGGGATGCCGCCGGCCACTGCTGCTTCAAACATTACCATCACGTTTTTTCCCGCCGCCAGTGCGAAAATTTCATTGCCGTATTCAGCCAGCAGTTTTTTGTTGGCAGTAACCACGTGTTTGCCGTTTTCGATGGCACACAGCACCACTTCGCGTGCCGTATCCGTGCCACCGATCAGTTCCACCACGATATCCACATCCGCACTGCGGGCTACCTGAAACACATCGTCCGACACCACCGTGTCGCTTGGGCATAATTTTCGGATACGATCGGTGTTGTGGCTGGCAGCCATGCTGATGCGCACTTCGCGCCCCAGGCGGCGCGTGATTTCCTGCGCGTTTTCTGCCAACAGTTTGACCGTACCACTGCCGACGGTGCCCATCCCTAAGATGCCGATTCTGACTGGTTGCATGCTGATTCCTTGTTATGATTACGGCTGTGCCGAGTGCCGTTTTGCTCTGAAAATGCTGGTCTGCTATATGGGCGACCAAGCAAGCTGATAAACAATATAGTGGATTAAGTTTAAATTAGGACAAAGTGGTGAGCCGCAGACAGTATAAGTAATACGGCAAAGCGAACCAATGCAATTCTGGTTGGAAATTAATTCACTATAAAACCCGAAAGCTAACATGAATCTATTATCTTAGCTGAAAATATTGTTTTTTACACCTTAATTAAGGAGAAATTATACATTTCTTCTACACCTCCACGAGGCCAAAGGTTTTAACCTCCTTGAAGCCCGTATTTTCAGGTGGCCTCCAACTCATCAAAATAAAAACAAATTATGCTTATTCAAAGACACTAGACGGTTTCCACCTGCCACATCTACTGCTATCAAGACGGCCAAATCGAAATCGACTGCCGCACCTACTTCCAGGTTGAGTCTTGCCTGATGCGGGCAATGGTCTACACGTGTGTTGCGCCCGCCAACTATGATGATGTCGGGGTTGTCGCAAACGAGGGCTTCCACTGGTACTTCGATCAGGTTAGCCAGCCGAGTGTGAAACGCAGGTTGTTGTCTAATTTGGCGTTATATTAGCTGGCTATTTGTACGGCGTTGCCGCCAATAGTGGAGTAACAAAAATTAGGACAAGGTGGCGAGCTGCAGATAGTACAAGTAGTACAGCAAGACGAATCAACGCAGCACTGGTTTTTGTTAATCCACTATACGGTGTAAACAGCGGCATGGCCGCAGGCCACCCATTTCCACGCTATTGCCCGGCCTGACGTATGGCCGATAGGATTAGTTCTTCCGTCCTATGGTTTTCACTGTGCCAAAAACCGATTATCTACCTACTCAGAATTCGGCAACCACGCCTATTGCCTGTCGAAATGATATTTTCAGGTAGCCTCTTGTGCACAGTAAGCTACCTGAAAACTCATTTCTCTACTTACTTTTGAATAAACTGCTATTACAAGGGCACACGCCGAATGCAAACCAAGCTGTTCCGCCTCACCGTGCTCAACACACGTTTCTTCTCCGGTTTCGCTGCTGCCGAAACCACATCTGCCGCCAGCAAATCCGTTGCCAATAGCCGAACTGGAAACCATCTACACCATCGCTGAAGCCCAAGCCAAACAGCAGCTCGGCTCCTCACGCATCACCACGCAAGACTTGCAGCACATGCCGGTGAGTAACAACATTTCCGATCCTTCAACCAAGTCTGCACCTTCCTCAACAAAGAAATCGGTTTCGAATTCAACAAAGACAGCTATCTCGCCTCGCTGGCTTATTTCCATAACGATTACTACAACCGCATTGTTGATAACAGTCGTGTTGGTGGCTACAACCGCAATGTGCACCGCTTCTTCAATGCCCGCTATTCGTTCTAAAGCTCGATTGCCAAGTAATTTATTCAGCTCAGCGTGGAAAATCTTCCTAATATGTTGTTCAGATTGGTTTTTACTGTGTACTCCTATTGTTGGGGCGTAATAAAAGGCTACCGGAAAATTCAGGTAGCCTTTTATCAGCTTATCCGGCCCTATGCGCCGTCATCTAAATGATCCAGCCGAGCGAGGATGGTGCGTTTACCATTTGTATCGGCAGGGGAGACGATGCCTTCGGCTTCCATTTGATCCACCAGGGTGGCGGCTTTGTTGTAGCCGATGCGCAGGTGGCGTTGGATGGAGGAAATGGTGGCTTTTTGCGTACGCAAAACGATGGCGACAGCTTCGTTGAACAGGGGGTCTTGGTCGCTGTTGCCGCTGCCGCTGTTGGCATTGCTGAACAAATCGTCGCTGCCCACGCCGGAGGTAAGGATGTCTTCCACATAATCGGGCGCACCGAAACCTTTGAGGTATTCGGTCACGCGCTGCACTTCGCTATCGGCCACGAAGGCACCGTGTACGCGCTGTGGGTAGCCGGTGCCGGGCGGCAGGAAGAGCATATCGCCTTGGCCGAGCAGGTTTTCTGCACCCATTTGATCGATGATGGTGCGGCTATCCACTTTGGAGGCTACCTGAAAAGCGATGCGGGTGGGGATATTGGCCTTAATCAGGCCGGTAATTACGTCCACGCTGGGGCGCTGGGTAGCGAGAATGAGGTGGATGCCGGCGGCGCGGGCTTTTTGGGCGAGGCGGGCGATCAGCTCTTCGATTTTTTTGCCGGAAGTCATCATCAGGTCGGCAAATTCGTCCACGATCACGACGATGTGCGGCAGGTGGGTGAGTGGCTCGGGATTGTCGGGGGTGAGGCTGAAGGGGTTGGCCAGCCGTTCGCTGCGGATGGTAGCATCTTTGATTTTTTGGTTGTAGCCGGCGAGGTTGCGCACGCCCACATGGCTCATCAAGCGGTAGCGTTTTTCCATTTCGTTCACGCACCAGGTGAGCGCGTTGGCGGCAAGCTTCATATCGGTTACCACTGGCGCGAGCAGGTGCGGGATGCCTTCATATACGGAAAGCTCGAGCATTTTCGGGTCGATCATGATCATGCGCACTTCGTCGGGTGTAGCCTTGAACAGCAGCGACAAAATCATGGCGTTCACGCCCACGGATTTGCCCGAGCCGGTGGTGCCGGCTACCAAGAGGTGTGGGGCTTTGGCGAGGTCGGTTACCACCGGCTGGCCGGTGATGTCCTGACCCAGCGCGAGGGTGAGCTTAGATTTGCTTTTGGCAAACACCGGTGAGTTGAATACTTCGCTTAGGCGAATCATCTGCCGTTTGGGATTAGGCAGCTCTAAACCCATACAAGTTTTGTCCGGGATGGTTTCCACTACGCGGATGGCAGCCACGCCGAGCGAACGGGCGAGGTCTTTTTCCAGGTTAATCACCGAGTTGCCACGCACGCCTACATCAGGCTCGATTTCGTAGCGGGTAATCACCGGGCCGGCATAAGCATCCACCACGTTTACTTTTACGCGAAATTCGGCCAGTTTTTCTTCGATTTTGATGCTGTTATCCAGCAGCTGTTCTTCGCTGAGAGTGGCTTCATTGTCATATTGCGGTGGCAAGAGCAACTCGTTCATCGGCACATGGTAGTGGCCGAAATCGGCAAACGATACGGCGGAAACGGCCGAAATCGGCGTGGGCTGCGGCGGCAGGTCGGGCAGGGGAGGGATGCCGGGCGCGGCAGTGGGTGTAGGGTTTGCCCACGCGGCTTGCGCCTGAGCTTCGACTGCACCTTGCTCCAAGACCTGCTGCCATTCGTTGCCGTTGTCGAACTCGATGGCCGGTTCGGCAGCCGGTACTTGCTCGGTGAGCGAGAGGTCGGGACGGAAGTGATATTGGGCACCAGATTGGTCGGCGGTGTCTGAATACGTTTCGGCGGTATCGTCGCTCACAGTTTCAGTTAAGCTCCAAGGCGGGCTGTCTTCAACGGTGCTTTGCGGAGAAAAAAGCGGCGGCTGTTCGGCGGCCGGTGCCGACTCTTCCTCAGCGGGCGGGGCGTCAGGGCTTTCGGGCGCAGCGCCATGATTGAAAGGGGTGAAGCGGGTGGAAATCGGCAGCGGCTGAGTTTGCTGAGGCGGCATAGCCGTCGGCACTTGCGCGCCCTGGCTGTGGTTCACGCGCGCGGCGGCAGGAATCACACTCTCACGCACGGTTTGGCGTTTGAAGCGGCTGCGCTGGCGGTTGGCCGGGGCATCGGTTTTAGCCAGATTAGCCAAAATTTCATCTTCATTGATTACCGGCAAATCTGGTTGCTGCGGGGCGATGGCCGGTTGGGGCGCGGGCTGAGGCTGCCTGCGCGCACGCAGGCGCTGACGCAGGAGATTGCTGCGGATGTCGTCGGGGCTGATGGTGTGCCGCTCTTCGGCAGGCTCTTCAGGCGCAGGTTCGGCCACGGGCGGCAGGTGTGCTTGGATTTTTTCGCGCACATACTGCACAGCGGGATCGGCCGGAGTGATTTCTTCGCGCGGCTCGGCAGCGGAAGAGGGGGCTTTTATCGGCCAGTTCAGCACCACGGTTTCCAGCGGTTTGGCTTCGGCTGCTTCGTTTTTATGTAGCATACGCGTGGCCTCGGAAAGAGAAATGATGCTCGACTCGGGTTGGTTTTCTTCGTTTTCGATATTTTCAGGTAGCCTGTGGCGGGTGGCCTCGGCTTCGGTGATAACCGGCAAATTGGCGTCGGGAGCGGATAAATCGTGGATTTCCGGCTCGGCGGCAGTTTTGGCTTCGGTTTCGGTGGTGTGAGAGCTTTCAGCATTTTCAACCTGCTCAGCAGTGGCATCAATGGCGATTTCTGACAACAGGGCAGTTGCTTCCGTTACGGCCGTTTCTTCTTCGGCGGGGCTGAAAATCGGTAGTTCTTCTTGGTTTTCGCTCACGTTACGGCGGCGTGCTTTTTTCTTCACACTACCGGCAAGCAGCTCGATTTTGCGCTGCAATTCGTCTTGCACTTTTTGATAATGCAGCTTCACTTGAGTTTGCGCACGCTGCGGCAGCACGTTGGGGCGGGCAGGCTGTTGCTGCGGGGTGTTTTCCGCTTCGGTATCAGTGGATTGCTGGTTGTTTTGGTGCCGGTTGAGATAGGTAAACTCCAGAAGCCATTCGTGCTCTTCGCGCGCACGCCACCACAAGAGCACGGCGATGCCGGCCAACAACAGAATCAGCAGAAAAACTAAAAACATAAACAGCAGCTCCCGAATTTGGCGCAAAGGTTGGTATTTTAACGTGTTTCCCGCCGAAATTAAACCTTGTGGCCTGGGTAAAAGCTCGACTTTGGCGCATTTCTGCGTGATGTGCTTCCCGATGGCCTGCCTATCTGTATGATATGTTTGCGCGTTCTGTGATGCTGACGCTTTGATTGTTGCTCAAATCTAAGGCTTTACAAAGATCTCCGCCCGCAATATGCGGGCGGAGGGGGATGACCAAACGGTTTACTTCTTTGGAATATCAAAGGTGGATTTCGACATTGTCGATGAGGCGTGTACTGCCCAAACGGGCGGCGGCCAACACCACCAGTTCGCTATCGCCAACATGGGCTACCTGAAGATTGCCTGCGTGGCGGATTTCTACATAATCCACCTGCCAGCCGGCCTGTTTCAGGTTTGCTGCCGCCTGTTGTTCCAGCGCGGCATAGTCGCGGTTGCCATTTTCCACTGCGCGGGCAATGGCTTGCAATTCGCGGTAGAGCTGCGGGGCTTGTTTGCGTTCGGCTTCACTCAGGTATTGGTTGCGGCTGGAGAGCGCCAGGCCGTTGGCGGCGCGGCCGATGTCCACCGGTACGATTTCTACTCGGAAATTCAAATCGGCAGCCATGCCTTGCAGGATGGCCAGCTGTTGGTAGTCTTTTTTGCCGAAACAGGCGTAATCGGGCTCAACAATGTTGAACAGCTTGGCCACCACGGTGGCCACGCCGCGGAAATGCCCCGGGCGGAACGCGCCGCACAGCTCGTTTTGCAGATTGGGCGGCTCGACGTTGTATTGCTGGGCCACATTCGGATACAGCTCCTGCTCGCTCGGTGCGAAGAGCACGGCCACGCCTTCGCCGGCCAGTTTGGCGGCATCCTGCTCCAGCGTGCGCGGATAGCGGTCGAAATCCTCGCCTTGGCCGAATTGCAGGCGGTTGACAAAAATGCTCACTACCACCTGGTCTGCCCGTTTGGCCGCTTCGCGCACCAAGGCTAGGTGCCCTTCGTGCAGGTTGCCCATGGTGGGCACGAATGCCACGCTGCCGGCTTCGCGGCGCCAGTCGCGCAGTTCTTGAATGGTATGGATAATTTTCATGGCGGGTTTGCCCTATCAATAAAATGCGGCGCAGTATACTCCGCCATGCTGGGAGAGGCTACCTGAAAAACAGACGGTGGGGTTTCAGGTAGCCTTCATTGTTGGATCGCGGCATGAAGCGTGGATGGCTTGTTTGCATTGATGTAATGCGGTTTTATGTGCTTCAAAGTTTCAGGTAGCCCGAGCATGAGAGGGCTACCTGAAAAATATGCCGGATATGAAGCAGGCTACCTGAAAATTCTAAAATGGGGTTTCAGGTAGCCTTTCCGGGTATAAACAAACCTACTTCCGCACCAGCCGCTCCGCCGCAGCACGGGCACGGATTTTGATTTCTTCCGTCAGATAATCCTTCATCTGCGCGTATACCAGCGTGATCACGGCAATGTCGTCGCTGAAGCCCAGTGGGCCGAGCAGGTCGGGGATGCTGTCGATGGGGCTAACGAAATACACCAGCGCGCCCACGATAATCAGCTTGGCGCGTTTGGACACGGCGGGCGATTGAAACAGGAAATACAGCGCATACAGCTGTTCCACCACCGGCCGCCCCAGCCGCAGTGCAAAACGGCGCAGCTTGCGCAAAAAGCCGTCCGGCTCGAAACAGCGACGGCGGAATTCCGGCACGAAATCTTCGGGGCGGACAGGGTTGTCTTGGTTCATAGCAAACTCTTTGCGTTGGATACGGCACAAATAGGCGCAACAGCGGCAGGTTTCAAGTTTAATCTCCCGGCAGTAGCAGCTGCGGGGTCATTGCGGCTTTCAGTTTGGCACAGAGCCTGCCGACTTCATCAACCTTCACACCAAACCACCAAATGCCGGATTTTCTCACCGACCAATATTGGCCGCTTAGCCAGCTGCCGTTGAGCAGATAGCCGCACAGCTGCCCCAGCCAGGGCTGGTGCCCCACCAGTATCAAATAATCAGCCCTTTTATGCGCAGCAATCAGCGCGGGCAGCTCTTCCACACGGTTAATCGGATTAAGCTTGGGTTTCACGGTATAGGGCAGGCCGAGTGCTTCAGCGGTTTGCCGGCTGCGCAGTGCCTGCGAAGCCCACACTTCTACACGGCCGTTCAGATACAGCCTCAGCCACTTGGCAGCCGCATCGGCCTGCTGCCGGCCTTTGTCGGTGAGGCCGCGTTCCAAATCAGGCACACCATATTCGGCTTCGGCATGCCGCCATAAAATCAGGTTCATCTTGCCTTCCTTATTCTCTGATACAATTCGCATCTTAATGCTTGGCAGCCGCAGAGGCTACCTGAAAAGCACGGTTTCAATAACACAAACAAATGACAATCTTTCCACACACCCTGTCGCCGTTTATTTGGCAGCCCGATCCGCCCGCCGTTTTCGCCGCACTGCGCTGCCTGATATGGTGATGATTGAAGGGTTTGTGCCGGAATTGGTGCGCTTTTTGGCAGAGTAGGGCAGTGCGTTGCAGCAGACGTTATTTCAGGTAGCCTTTTGGCTGTGGAAGAGGCTACCTGAAATAACGCTCCCAAGGACCCTTGTGCCTTTCCTTTCTTACTCTGCACCAATCTGCCCGCTTGGCTGTTTACTTATAGTGATGCGTGCCGACAAGGCCCATTGGCACGCTGCTTTTGCTGTGGCCACCTTGTGGGCTCTGTGGATGGCCGCCGGTGGCTGCCTGATTTCGGCATTCCTCGCCTTCGTGCTCGGCACATTTCTGATACTCAGAGCCGGCTGTGTGATTAATGATTTTGCCGATCGTAATTTCGACGGTACGGTGGCGCGCACCAAAAACTGCCCATTTGCCACCGGCAAAGTGAGCACGCGCAAAGCGCTACTCTTAGTACTGGCCTTGTGCATAGCTGCCCGCCTATACCTGCAGGCTATGCCACACGTTGTTGTGCTGCTGATGCCACTACTGGCTGCGCCATTCACGCCCGCTGGCCGTATTGGTTCGTGCTTATTTATGTGATGTGGCACCAATGCGGCCAATACCGCGCTATCCGTAGCCGCAACTGGGAGGCCTGTTTTAAAGTATCCTTAATCCAGCAACCGAATCAGCTGAGCTTTGTAGCTTGGTTTGCTGGCACATTACAGCGGTGGCTAAAAGACTGCCTGAAAACTTGGTCGCCGGGCACAAAATTGCCCTTCGGTGGCAGCACAGGTACAATTCCAACTTTGAATGTATTTTTATGCGAGAGAAGTAACCATGAGCCTAATCGGCAATATCCTGCCCTTATCGCATATTGTGCTGGATTTGGAAGTGAGCAGCAAAAAACGCCTGTTTGAAGAAGCCGGCCTGCTGCTGGAAAGCGAATCCGGCCTGAGCCGCACCGCTGTGTTTGAATGCCTGTTTGCGCGCGAAAAGCTCGGCACCACCGCGCTGGGGCACGGTGTGGCCATCCCGCATGGCCGGTATGCCGAAGTGCAAGCGGCCACCGGTGCGTTTATCCGCCTGAAAGAAGCCGTGGATTTCGATGCGCCCGATGGCGAACCGGTATCGCTGGTGTTTGTGCTGCTGGTGCCGGAAAACGCTTCCGGCGAGCATTTGGAAGTGCTCTCTGCCTTGGCCATCAAGCTTTCGGATAAAGCCGTGCGCGAGCAGCTTCTGGCTGCCGAAAACGCCGAAGCCGCCCACCGCATCCTCACTGCATAACCAACAGGACGCCCATGCCCAGCATCTCCGTGCGCAAGCTCTATCAAGACAACCAGGCCAAACTGAGTTTGGCTTGGTCGGCCGGCACGGCGGGCGCAGACAACCGCATCAGCGTAGATGCCGATAAACCCGTGTTGGCGCTGGTGGGGCATTTGAATTTTATCCACCCCAACCAAGTGCAGGTGTTGGGCGTGGCCGAAGTGGCCTATTTGGATAAGATGGCCGCAGGGGAAGTGAAGGCGAGCCTGGACGAACTCTTCGATTTGAGCATTGCCCTGGTGATTGTGGCCAACGATCTGCCCGTGCCTTTCATGCTGCGCGATTATTGCCACACCCATAACGTGCCGCTGCTCACGTCCAAAACCGAAAGCCCGTTTTTGATGGACGTGCTGCGGATTTACCTGCAGCGCGTGCTGGCCGCCTCCACCGTGAAGCACGGCGTGTTTTTGGACGTGTTTGAAATCGGCGTGTTGCTGATGGGTGAATCCGGTTTGGGCAAGAGCGAGCTGGCCTTGGAGCTGATTTCGCGCGGGCACGGTTTGGTGGCCGACGACGCGGTGGAACTCTACCGCACCGGCCCGGAAACGCTAGAAGGGCGTTGCCCGGCCGTATTGCGTGATTTTCTCGAAGTACGCGGCTTGGGCGTGCTCAATATCCGCACCATTTTCGGCGAAACCGCCGTGCTGCCTTCCAAGCAGCTCAAGCTCATCATCAACCTGACGCTGGCCGACGACAACTACATGAAAACGCTCGACCGCCTTTCCATCCAGAGCGAAACCGAAACCATCCTCAACGTGGCCGTACGCTCGGTGACGCTGCCGGTAGCCGTCGGCCGCAACCTCGCCGTGCTGGTGGAAGCAGCGGTGCGCAACTATATTCTGCAGGCGCGCGGCAAAGACAGTACCAAAGAATTTTTAGAACGCCATACCGCCATGCTGAGGGAAGACGAACGCAGCCATGAGGATAGTGCTGATTAGCGGGCTGACCGGCTCGGGAAAAACAGTTGCCTTAAAACTGCTCGGTGATATGGGCTTCACGTGTGTGGACAATATTCCGCCAGCGCTCCTGCCACAATTGGTGGCTCAATCTGCTGCCAGCCACATCAGCAAGCTGGCCATCAGCCTCGATATCCGCCTGCCGTATCCCCAAGACACCATCCAAAACTGCCTGCGCGCCATACGCCGCCAAGGCCATCCCCTACGCCTATTGTTTCTCGATACCGCCACCGCCACCCTCATCCGCCGACTCGATCGTCAAGGCCGCCGCCATCCCCTCGCCGCCAACACTCTCACCCTGGGCGAAAGCATAGCAGCTGAGCGGCAGATGCTCCAGCCGTGGCAGAGTTTCGCCTTTTGTATCAACAATTCCCACGACGGCATCGGTGATTTGAAATTCCGCATCCAAGAATGGCTCGCCCTCAGCCACGGTGGTTTGCAGGTGGTGATTGAATCATTCGGTTTCAAATACGGCACACCACTGGATTTGGATTTCCTTTTCGATACCCGAGCCTTACCCAACCCGTATTACGATGAAAACCTGCGCCCGCTAACCGGCCGCAATGAAGCCGTGCGTGCCTATTTTGCTCAATTCAAAATCGTGCAGCAGATGGTGGCCGACATCAGCGGCTACCTAAACCGCTGGCTGCCAGAATACGCCCGCCAAACCTGCGTGCATATGCTTGTGGTCGGCATCGGCTGCACCGGCGGCCAGCACCGCTCTGTATTCGTGGCCGAAGCCGTGGCCGAACGCTTGCGCGACTACCCCGTGTGGGTGCGCCATCGCCAGCTTCCCGCCACCGCTGCTTACCATGTGTAAAAACAAAGGATTGGTTCTGTTAAGGTTTGAGTTTTCAGGTAGCCTAAAACATCAAACAGGCTACCTGAAGCCCACAGAAAGAAAACATCATGAGCATCCAATGGTTTCCCGGCCATATGTACAAAACCAAAAAAGCCCTCATTGAGCGGCTGAGAAGCACCGATATGGTCATCGAAATGCTGGATGCCCGCCTGCCTGCCTCCAGCCAAAATCCCCTGCTTGCCCAACTCTCACGCGGCAAACCTAAACTTTATCTACTAAACAAACAAGATATTGCCGACCCCGAGCTTACCCGCATGTGGCTTGCTGAATTGCAAAACCGGTCCGACACCAGTGCCGTTGCCCTTGATGCTTCCGAACGCCAGGCCGCCCAAAAGATCACTGCCGCCTGCCGTGCTCTCGTCCCTCACCGACAAGGAATCGATCGCCCCTTGCGCGTGCTCATCTGCGGTATCCCCAATGTGGGCAAGTCCACTCTGATTAACGGCATGATCGGCAAAAAATCTGCCAAAACCGGTAACGAACCCGGCATCACCAAAACCGAACAACGCCTGCTGCTTGCCGACGACTTCTGGCTCTACGACACCCCAGGCATGCTTTGGCCGAAAATCATCGTTCCGCAAGGCGGCTACAACCTCGCCGCCAGCGGCGCCGTAGGCCGCAATGCGCTGGATGAAGAAACCGTTGCCCTCGAGCTGCTCAATTATCTGCGCCAACACTACCTGCCCCAACTGCAAGCACGTTATCAAGCCGATCCGGAAGAAAGCCAAAGCTGGCAAGACACCGACTGGCTCGAATGGATCGGCCGTCGGCGCGGCGCCCTGCTTGGTGGTGGTCGCATCAACTACCAAAAAGCCGCCGAAAACACCCTCACCGATTTCCGCGACGGCCAAATCGGCCGCATCACCCTCGAAACCCCCGAGCAATGGCAAGCCTGGCTCGCCGCCGCCCGCGAAGAGGAAGCCCGCCTGCAAGCCAAACGTGCCGAGCGACAGGCCGAACGGCGTAAAGGGAAATAGGCGATATATACTAAAGGCTACCTGAAAACCGATTTTCAGTTTTCAGGTAGCCTTTAGTTTGACCGTGATGGCGTTATTTCACCAGCTTCAGGCCTTTGTGTTTGCCGGTGGGTTTGCTGTCTTTTCTGCTGCCGCCAGCTTCGGGTTCGGGTGGAGTGCCGGGTTCGTAGGGAGTGATATCGAAATTCATGCCTTCGCCGGTTTCGCGGGCATAGAGGGTGCCGATATGGCTGACTGGAATCCAAATGTCATACGCCACGCCGCCGAAGCGGGCGGTGAAGCTGACCCAGTCGTTGTCGATGGAGAGGCCGGCACAGGCGGTGGCGCCGATATTGAGGATGATTTGGTTATCTTTCACAAACTGCATGGGCACACGGGTGTGTTCGTTCACCCATACTTGTATGTAGGGAGTGTGCCCTTGGTCGCTGCACCATTCATGCAGGGCGCGGACAAGGTAGGGTTTAAGGGTGGGGTTCATGAGCAAGATTCCTGTGTGGCGAAGGGCTACCTGAAAAACATATAGCTAAAATACTTATTTCTTCCTACTGCGTTGGCTCGCCTTGCCGTACTACCTGTACCGTCTGCGGCTTGCCGCCTTGTATGAAAAAATAATTATTTCAGCTATATGCCTAGCGGCGCATGGCTTTTTCGGCGGCAGTGAGCGCGGCGATAAAGGATTCACGCTGGAAAATGCGCTCGGCGTATTTCAGGATGGGGGCGGCAGATTTGCCCAGTTTGATGCTGTAGTGGTCGAGCCGCCACAGGAGGGGGGCGATGGCCACGTCGATCACGGAGAAGTCGTCGCCCAGTACATATTTGTTTTTAGAGAAGGCGGAAGCGATCAGGGTAAGGCCTTGGCTGATGGCTTCGCGCGCTTTGGCCTGCTCTTTGGCTGATGTATCAGGGTTTTCGAGTTTCTGCACGTGGCTGAACAGCTCTTTTTCCATGCGGAACAAGACTAAGCGGCCACGGCCGCGCATCACGGGATCGCCGGGCATGAGCTGCGGGTGGGGAAAGCGTTCGTCGATGTATTCGTTGATGATGTTGGACTCAAACAAGATGAGGTCGCGTTCAACCAATACGGGAACTTGGTTGTAGGGGTTCATTACGGAGAGATCTTCGGGTTTATTGAAGATATCTACGTCTTTGATTTCGAAATCCATGCCTTTTTCATATAGCACGAAGCGGCAGCGGTGGCTGAACGGGCAGGTGATGCCTGAGTATAAGACCATCATAATTGTATTCTCCCTAAATGGTTTCGCCGGCTTGGCAAGGCTGCCGGCATATGCTGGCAGCATAATTATAGCCTGCCGGCGGTTTTATGGCTAGGAAATCTATGTAACTTAATGATATTTATATATTTAATTCAAATTGACGGCAAGAATGGAGGCTACCTGAAAAGCAAACAATGTTTCAGGTAGCCTTTGTTTATGGCTTTAAATATCCAGCTCGGCTTTGTCGCCCTCGGCTTCCATCCAGCTGCGGCGCTGGGCGGATTCGCCTTTGCCCATGAGTTTGACGAATACTTCACGGGTTGGCTCGCTGCTATGCTCGGGGATATGAACGCGCAGTAGGCGGCGGGTGTCGGGGTGCATAGTGGTGTCTTTGAGCTGGTCGGGGTTCATTTCGCCCAGGCCTTTGAAGCGGCTGATGGAATATTGGTTTTCGCGCAGGCCCTCTTTGCGCAGTTTTTCCAGGATGCCTTCAAGCTCGGCTTGGTCGAGGGCGTAGAATTTGCGGGCAGTTTTTTTCCTGCCTTGGGCGGCTACGTCCACGCGGAACAGCGGCGGCTGGGCAACGTAGATATGGCCGCGCCGGATGAGTTCGGGGAAGTGGCGGTAGAAAAGGGTAAGCAGCAGCACTTGGATGTGCGAGCCGTCAACGTCGGCATCGGAGAGGATAGCGATTTTGCCGTAGCGCAGGCCGGAGAGGTCGGGATTATCGCTTTCGCCATGTGGGTCTACGCCGATGGCCACGGAAATATCGTGGATTTCGGTGTTGGCGAAGAGTTGGTCGCGGTGCACTTCGAAGCTGTTGAGCACTTTGCCGCGCAGGGGCAGTATGGCTTGAGTGTTGCGGTCGCGGGCGAGTTTGGCGGAGCCGCCGGCGGAATCGCCTTCCACAAGGAAAAGCTCGTTTTCGCGGATGTCTTCGCTTTCGCAGTCGGTGAGCTTGCCGGGCAGTACGGAAATGCCGCTGCCTTTGCGTTTTTCGATTTTCTTCACCGAACGCATGCGCTCTTGGGCTTGTTTGATGGCGAGCTCGGCAATTTTCTTGCCGGCTTCGAGGTTTTGGTTGAGCCACAATTCGACGGGGTCGCCGGCGAGGGCGGCCACGAGTTTGAGCGCGTCGCGGTTGGTGAGTTTGTCTTTGGTTTGGCCTTGGAATTGCGGGTCGAGCATGCGCACGGAAAGCACGAAGGCGACGCGGTTGAATACGTCGTCGCTTTGGATTTTCACGCCGCGCGGCAAAAGGTTGTGGTGGGTGATGAAGTTGGATACGGCATTGAATAGGGCTTGTTTGAGCCCGGCTTCGTGGGTGCCGCCGGCGGGGGTGGGGATGAGGTTGACATAGCTTTCGGTGGTGATGCGGCCTTCTTCCAGCCAGGTGAGGGCACAGGATACGCCTTCGCCATCGGCAAAATCGCCATGGTGGCTACCTGAAACATGGTTTTGCAACGTAAGCAGGGGCAGGGTGTTTTCCTGCTCGGCCAGCAGGGTTTTCAGGTAGCCTTCCAGGCCGTCGGGGTAGTGCCAGGTTTGGGTTTCGGGCAGGCCGTTGCGCCGGCGGGTGAGGGTAACGGTTACGCCGGGCAGCAGCACGGCTTTGGCGCGCAGCAGGCGTTCGATTTCGGCGATGTCGTAGTTGGGGCTCTCGAAGTATCGGGCATCGGGCCAGATGCGCAGGGTGGTGCCGCTGTCTTTGGCGGGGCATTTGCCGGTTTCGGCCAACGGCTCGACCACGTCGCCGCCGGCAAAGGCGATGCGGTATTCGCGCCCTTCGCGGCGCACGGCCACTTCGAGGCGGCGGGAGAGGGCGTTGGTTACGGATACGCCCACGCCGTGCAGGCCGCCGGAGAAGGCATAAGCGCCGTCACCACTGGTTTTGTTGAATTTGCCGCCGGCATGCAGGCGGGTGAACACAAGCTCGACCACGGGCACGTTTTCTTCGGGATGCAGACCCACGGGAATGCCGCGCCCGTTGTCGGATACGGAAAGCGAGCCGCCTTCGTGGATTTCCACATCGATGCGGCTGGCGAAGCCGCCGAGGGCTTCGTCGGCAGCGTTGTCGATGGCTTCCTGGCAGATGTGGGTGGGGCTGTCGGTATGGGTGTACATGCCGGGGCGTTCTTTTACCGGCTGCAAGCCTTTGAGGACTTTGATGCTGCTTTCTGAGTATTGCTTGGTCATGGGTGTGTTCACGTTTTAAATCCAGCTTATTTTAACATATCGGGATTGGCGATTTATGGCTATCAACCTGTTCCCAGCCTACAAGAAACAGGCTACCTGAAAGTGAGTAGAACAAAATTTCAGGTAGCCTGTGTTGGGAATGGGGCTGGGCTTTAGCTTGCCTCGACATCTTGCTGCAAAGCGGCGAGCAGTTCGGCCTGGCTGCACACAGCGGTGCCCAGTTTGGCCACCACCACACCGGCGGCGGCATTGGCGATGTGCATGGCTTGGCGCAAATCCAGCCCGGCGGCCAGGCCGAGGCCTACGGTGGCGATAACGGTATCGCCCGCGCCAGATACGTCGAACACTTCCTGTGCACGGGTGGGCTGGTGGCTGATGTGCTTTGCCTCATACAGGCTCATGCCTTCTTCGCTGCGGGTGAGCAGGATGGCGTTTAATTGCAGGTGGCGGCGCAGGGCTTCGGCTTTTTCGGTGAGCTCGACTTCGTTGCCCCACGAGCCGACCACTTGGCGCAGTTCGTTGCGGTTGGGGGTGATGAGGTAGGCACCGGCGTATTTTTCGTAGTCGTCGCCTTTGGGATCGATCAGCACGGGTTTGTTGTGCTCTTGGGCGAAATCAATCATATCGGCTACCTGAAACAGGCAACCTTTGCCGTAGTCGGAAAGGATAACGGCATCATAGTCTGGCAGCAGGCTGCGGAAACGATGGTTGAGCCGGTCCAGCACATCTTGGCTTGGTTTTTCTTCAAAATCAATACGTAAAAGCTGCTGATTGCGCGAGAGTACGCGCAATTTCACGGTGGTGGCGATGGTTTCATCGTGTTCTAAAAAGGTTTGTACACCGTTGCTTTGAACGATTTTTTCTAGCTCATTGGCAGCTTCGTCCTGGCCAACTACCGACAGCAGGGCTACCTGTCCGCCTAGGGCTGCGATGTTGCGCGCCACGTTGCCGGCGCCGCCGGCCCGCTGATCCATGCGCTCGATTTTGGCTACAGGCACAGGGGCTTCGGGGGAAATGCGCTCTACCTCGCCAAACCAGTAGCGGTCGAGCATGATGTCACCCACCACCAGCACGCGGGCGGATTGGAACTGCTGGGGGAGAGTGGTGAGAGAAGGGAGGATCATGGCTAATCTCCGATGTCGGTAAGATGGACGGGCGTTCTTATGCAAGCAATTCGCACAGTTGTTTGGCCTCGTATGAAGGATATATTTCTGTAACAGGCTACCTGAAAATCAGTATCCGCTTCAGGCTGTTTGCAAGATAAATTTGGTGGCGGACTGCACATGGATTTCGGTGGTGTCGAACAACGGCACGGCAGTGTCTTCGGGGCGCACCAGCAGGCCGATTTCAGTGCAGCCGAGGATGATGCCCTGTGCGCCTTGGGCAGCCAGCTGCCCGATAGTTTGCACATAAAAGCGGTGGCTGCCTTCAGCAAACTTGCCCACGCAGAGCTCTTCAAAAATGATGCGGTGGATTTCGGCCTGCGTGTCCTCGTCCGGTACAATGGCTTGGATGCCGCGTTCGGCCAGACCTTTGCGGTAGAATGCGTCCTGCATGGTAAAGCGTGTGCCGAGCAGGCCAACGGTGCGGATGCCTTGTGCGCGGATGCGTTCGGCCACGCTGTCTAAAATATGCAGGAAGGGCACGCCGATGGCGGCCTGTATTGGGGCGGCAACTTTGTGCATGGTGTTGGTGGCCAGGAGGACGGCGTCTGCGCCGGCCTGCTCCAGAGTGCGGGCGGCTTGGGCGAGGATTTCGCCGGCTTTGTGCCAATCGCCGCGCTGCTGGCAATCCACGATTTCTTGAAATTCAACGCTGGCGAGCAGGATGGGTGCGCTGTTGTTACCGCCTTTTTGCCGGTTGATAAGGCGGTTGATTTGGGTGTAGTAGGCGGCGGTACTTTCGGGCGACATGCCGCCAATGATGCCGAGTGTGTTCATGCGGTCTTTCTTTCGGATGGGTTTCAGGTAGCCTGCGGGCAGTATGGGCTACCTGAAAAATCAGCGGCGGTGCCGCCGCACGAAATCCAATTCATTTTTGGCAGCCTGATCGTTCGGATTCAGCCGCAGGGCTTGCAGGTAGTATTGCTCGGCGGCCTGCCATTGGCCTCGCTCTACGGCGGCATAGCCTTGCCCGCGTAGCGCCATGCCTTGGAAAAAGACAGATTGCGCCCGGTCGGGCAGGGTTTTGGCAGCTTCGGACAGGCGGTTGAAGATTCTGTCACTGGTTGCGAAATCTTTTTGCCCGTTGGCCACCTGGCCGCGTTCGCTCAAAAACTGCGGTTCGTACGGCGCAATTTCCAATACGGCATCCAAATCGGCGGCGGCAGCGGCGTAGTTGCTCTGCTCCACGGCGGTGAAGGCACGAAAATAGCGGGGCAGCAGCCAATCGGCCGATACCACTTTCACCGTCTGGCGGCGGTTTGCCGCTTCGGCCAGCAGCAACAGGGTATGCGGCCGGTTACTCGAAGCGCGCACATTGCCTTGGCGGCGGAATTCGGCATCGGCCTGTGCGATTAGGCGGTTCAAAATCGGCAGGGCTTGGGCATTCTGGTGACGCTGGATGAGGGAGGTGGCCTGCGCCAGCTCGCGTTGCATATTTTCCGGCAGGGGGCTTGTCACCTGCGCGGCAGCGGGCGGTGGTGCGGTACGCACGGTTTGCGATGGCGGAGCGGCCAAGGTGGCCTGTACTGGCAGCATGGCGCAGAGGGTGAGGGCAATCAGATGTTTTTTCATGATTATTTCCCATGAATAGAAGTAGGTGGGTTCCGCGATCAAATGAGGCTACCTGAAAAGTTGCCGTATCGGTTTCAGGTAGCCTTGAGTGGTATGCAGGCTACCTGAAAGCATGAGCTGCCATGAAGAGGCGTTATTCGCCCATCGCGGCCAACAGCTCGGCCTGGTGTTCAGCAATCAGGGCGTTGGTGATTTCTTCCATATCGCCGTCCATCACGAAGTCGAGCTTGTGCAGGGTGAGGTTGATGCGGTGGTCGGTAACGCGGCCTTGCGGGTAGTTGTAGGTGCGGATGCGTTCGCTGCGGTCGCCGCTGCCGATGAGGGATTTGCGTTCGGCGGCTTCTTTGGCCTGGGCTTCGCGTTTTTGCTTGTCGTTCAGGCGGGCGGCGAGCACTTTCATGGCTTGGGCTTTGTTGGCATGCTGGCTGCGGCCGTCTTGGCATTCTACTACCATGCCGGTGGGCAGATGGGTGATGCGGATGGCGGAGTCGGTTTTGTTGATGTGCTGGCCGCCGGCGCCGGATGCGCGGAAGGTGTCGATGCGCAGTTCGGCGGGGTTGAGCTGGATTTCTTCGAGCTCGTCGGCTTCGGGCATCACGGCCACGGTGCAGGCGGAGGTGTGGATGCGGCCTTGGCTTTCGGTGGCGGGCACGCGCTGCACACGGTGGCCGCCGCTTTCGAATTTGAGCCGGCCGTAGGCGCCGATGCCGGCGATGCGGGCGATGACTTCTTTGTAGCCGCCCAAATCGCTTTCGTTGGCGGAAACGATTTCTACCTGCCAGCGGTTGCGTTCGGCATAGCGGGTGTACATGCGCAGCAAATCGGCGGCAAACAGGGCGGCTTCGTCGCCGCCGGTGCCAGCACGGACTTCAAGGAAGATATTTTTGCCGTCGTCTTCGTCTTTGGGCAACAGGAGTTTTTGCAGCTCGGTATCCAGTGTTTCGATTTTGGCTTTGGCGGCTTCGATTTCTTCGGCGGCGAAGTCTTTCATTTCGGGGTCGGCTAGCATGTCTTCGGCGTCGGCAAGGTCGCTTTCGGCTTGTCGGTATTGGCGGTAGGCTTCCACTACGGGGGTGAGCTCGGCGTGCTCTTGGTTGAGCTGGCGGAAGCGGTTGATGTCAGCGGTGGCCTCGGGGGTGCTGAGCAGGGCGGTGACTTCTTCGAGCCGCTCGGAGAGGGATTGGAGTTTGTCTAGAACGGATGGTTTCATGTGGGATCTTTCAGATATAGCGAATTAAAATTAAGAATGCTACAGCGTTGGCTCGCCTTGCCGTACTACCTGTACTGGCTGCGGCTTGCCGCCTTGTCCCATTCTTATTTTGGTCCACTATAATTTTCAGGTAGCCTCAAGCGATAGAGGCTACCTGAAAAGGATTATAGCAAATGCGGCTGGGTTTGCCGCTGTGCCTACATGCGGCTGAGTTCGCGCTGTAGGGCTTGGATGTTTTGCTGGCGATCGAGCACGTCGCTTTGCAGACTGCTGACGCGGGCTTGGTGGGCCTGGTAGGCTGCGCCATCGCCTTTGGGCATGGTGCGGCTTTCGGTGAGGGCTCTTTGCGCGGTGGCCAGGGCACGGCGTTCGTTGGCCAGCTCTTGCTCGAGAATCATGCGCCGGCCGCTGTTGGTGCGGCCAGAAGGGGCGGTTGCGGCCACAGGTTGCGGGGCGGGAGCACGATATACGGCCGCCTGCTGGCTGCCGGCGGAGGCAGTACGCTGCGGAACGGGTGCGGGAGTGGGGCGCGGGCGGGCGGCACTATAGCGGCCGATGGTCGGTAGGTCGGCGCGGTGGCAGCCAGGGCCTGGTTTACTGCTGTAGCTGCCGTTACCGCAGGAATAAACGGGGCCGGCAGCTGCGCTGAGGCAGCTTAGGGCGAAAATGGTAAGTAGCGTAGTTTTCTGCATTTTATTTTCCCTTTTCTAACGATTGCTGGCTGGAAAATTCCTGTTCGACGGCTTGATACACGGCTTCAAGTTGTTCTTGCAGAGCGAGCCAGTCTTCTTCTATTTGTGCTAATTGTACTTTGACTTCGGCTGTTTTGGCTAAGTATTGGTGCAATTTGGCTTTATTGTGTTCCTTATATGCTTCTTCGTCGGCGAGGAAGGCTTCGCATTCGGCTTGCTCGGCGCTGAGTTTGGCCATGAGCTGTTCGGCTTTCTCAATTTTCTGCTGAATGGGTTTGCCGCGCTGGGCGCGTTGTTGGCGGATTTGGGCGGCGAGGCGTTTTTCGTCTTTGCGGTTTTGTCCAGCGGCAGATGTGGGTGGGGCGGCTTCGGAGTTGCTTTGGGCCAGACGCATGCGGCGGTAATCGTTGAGGTCGCCTTTGAAAGTTTTCAGGTAGCCTTGGTCGATAAGCAGGAAGCTGTCGGTGGTGGCTTCGAGCAGGCTGCGGTCGTGGGAAACGACGATGAGCGCGCCTTGGAAACTTTGCAGGGCCACGGTGAGGGCGTGGCGCATATCGAGGTCGAGGTGGTTGGTGGGTTCGTCGAGCAGGAGCAGGTTGGGCTGCTGCCACACGATAACGGCCAGCGCGAGGCGGGCTTTTTCACCGCCGGAAAAGCCGGTGATGGGCTGGATGGCCATGTCGCCGGCGAAGTCGAAGCCGCCGAGGAAGTTGCGGATGTCTTGCTCTTTGGCTTCGGGGCTGAGGCGCTGGATGTGCCAGAGCGGGCTTTGGTCGGCGCGCAGGGTGTCGAGCTGGTGCTGGGCGAAATAGCCGATTTTGAGTTTGTCGGTGCGGATGATTTGGCCGCTTTGGGGCTCCAGGCTACCTGAAAGGGCTTTGATGAAGGTGGATTTGCCGCTGCCGTTGACGCCGAGCAGGCCGAGGCGGGCGCCGCTCTCGAGCGAGAGGGTGATTTGGTGCAGGACGGTGTGGCCGCCGTAGCCGAGATCGACCTGTTCGAGCTTGAGCAGGGGGTTGGGCAGGTGTTCGGGCGGGGGGAAGGAGAAGCTGAAGCTGCTGTCGAGGTGGGCGGGGGCGACGAGCTCGAGTTTGGCCAGGGCTTTTACGCGGCTTTGGGCTTGTTTGGCCTTGGTGGCTTTGGCTTTGAAGCGGTCGATGAAGGATTGGAGATGCTGGATGTGCGTCTGCTGTTTGACGTAGGCGGCCTGCTGGTTGGCAAGGCGTTGGGCGCGTTGCTGCTGGTAGAAATCGTAGTTGCCGCTGTAGCTGTGCAGCTGGCGCTGGGCGAGCTCGATGGTGTGGTTGGTGGCGGCGTTGAGGAAGTCGCGGTCGTGGGAGATGATGATTTGGGTGCAGGGCAGGGCGGCGAGGTGGTTTTCCAGCCACAACACGGTTTCGAGGTCGAGGTGGTTGGTGGGTTCGTCGAGCAGGAGCAGGTCGGCGCGGCACATGAGGGCTTGGGCGAGGTTGAGGCGCATGCGCCAGCCGCCGGAAAAGGATTTAACGGGGCGGCTGTGTTCGGATTGGCTAAACCCAAGCCCGTTCAGTAGTTTGGCTGCGCGGGCAGGCGCGCTGTAGGCGTCGATTTCTTCAAGCTTGGCGTGGCATTCGGCAATGGCGTGCCCGTCGTTTTGCGCTTCGGCCTGCTTTAGGGCTACCTGAAAAGTTTGCAGCTCGGCATCGCCTTGCAACACGTAATCCAGCGCGCTGATTTCCAGAGCGGGGGTTTCTTGTGCCACGGCGGCGAGCTTCCAATGTGGGGGGAGGTGGATGTCGCCGGCGTCGGCACCGATTTCGCCTTTAATCAGGGCAAACAGACTGGATTTGCCGCTGCCGTTTTTGCCGATGAGGCCGACTCGGCGGCCGGGGGTGATGCGGGCGGAGGCTTGTTCGAGCAGGACTTTATTGCCGCGTTGCAGGGTGAGGCGGTTGATTTCTATCATATTATTTGATATGTGGGAATCTGAATTTTTTAGATGAAGAGGCTACCTGAAAAATAGTTTTCAGGTAGCCTTTGCTGTGCGGTTTGGCTAACGGTGTAATTCCAAGGCTAAAAACAGTTTGCTGTTGCCGCGCTGGACGAGTAGGGCGACGGTGCGGTCGGCATGGTTGAGGGCTTGGTTGAAGCTGTTTTCGTCGCTCACGGCGGTGCGGTTTACCATTAGGATGATGTCGCCGCGCCGCAGGCCGGCCTGTTGGGCTGTGCCTTCAACCTGCAAAACTAAGAGGCCTTGCCCTTGGCTGCGCAGTTGCAGGCCAGTGGGCTCGGAGGTGAAGCCGCTGCCGTTATCGGCATTGGTGCCGCTGCCGGATTGGTTGCCGGCATCGGCGCTACTGGTGTTGCTAGAACCGAGGGTGACTTGTACTTCTTCGCGTTTGCCGTTGCGCCAAATACCGAGGGTGAGCTGGGTGCCGGGCGGTATCATGCCGATGAGCACGGGCAAGTCGCTGGAAGCTTTCACGTTTTCGCCATTCACGCTTTGCACGATGTCGCCGGGCTGGAGGCCGGCTTTGTCAGCAGGGCCGTCGGGAGTTACCTGCGAAATCAGTGCGCCATTGGCGGCTTGGAGGCCGAAGGATTTGGCCAAGTCGTAGTTTACTTCTTGAATCACCACGCCGATGCGGCCACGTTCAACTTTGCCGTTGCGGCGCAGCTGGTCGGCCACATTCATGGCCACATCGATGGGGATGGCGAAGGAGATGCCCATAAAACCGCCGGATTGGCTGTAGATTTGGGAATTTACTCCCACTACTTGCCCGCGCAGGTTGAACAGTGGGCCGCCGGAATTGCCAGGGTTGATAGCCACGTCGGTTTGGATGAAAGGGGTGTAGTTTTCGTTGGGCAGGCTGCGGCCTTTGGCGGAAACGATGCCAGCAGTTACGCTATTGTCGAAGCCGAAAGGTGCGCCGATGGCGGCTACCCATTCGCCTACACGCAGGGTTTTGGGATCGCCGATTTTGACGGTGGGCAGGCCTTGCGCGTCAATTTTCAAGAGGGCGATGTCGGTTTGGGTATCGGAGCCGACCAGGCGGGCGGTGTATTCGCGGCGGTTGTTGAGCACGACTTTGATGCTGTTCATGCCGCTGAGGACATGGGTGTTGGTGAGGATGTAGCCGTCGGAGCTAATGAGGAAGCCGGAACCGAAGTTGTATTCGTCGTCGCCGGGCTCGACTAAATCGGCTTGGTTGGGCTGCAGGCGTTTGAAAAATTCGGAGAAAGGATCGTTTTCAGGCAGCTGATCGATATTGTCTTCGCCACCGGCCTGAGCAGTGTTTTCATTGGTGCGGCTGGCTTGAATATTGACCACAGCGCCGCCCTCTTGCGCAACTAATTTGGTGAAGTCAGGCAACAGCATATCAGCACCGCCTGCGGGTGCGCTCACGGTTCGGACAAATGAGGAATCGTCAGTAGAGGCTTCTTCTTTGCCGCATCCGCCTAAGAGCATCAGGGCAAGCAGGAGGGAAAAGATGGAGCGGGTGGTGTTTGGCATAGTGCATATTATAGCCGGCAGAAAGCGCATTGTATAACTAAAGCATTTATTTAGCTATGCCAGGCTGGAATGCCTTGCTTTTGCGGGATGTGCTTGGAGTGTGAAGATTTAGTTGTGTGAAAACTTGCTATGCTAGACCGTAACCTTGTTGAAACCGTGTTTTCAGGTAGCATTAAGTCGGGAGGGTATGTCTGAAAGCACAAAAAGACAGGCCGTTACCTGTCTTTTTATAAGCGGCTACTTAGGCCGGCTGGATATTGGATGCTTGTTTGCCTTTCGGGCCGGTGGTTACTTCGAAAGAAACTTTCTGACCTTCTTTCAGGGTCTTGAAACCGTTCATGTTGATGGCCGAGAAGTGGGCAAACAAATCTTCGCCACCCTCATCGGGAGTGATGAAACCAAAACCTTTAGCATCGTTAAACCATTTAACAGTACCAGTTGCCATACAATACATCCTATCTAAAAAACAAAATATCGGAAAAAGCAGGGTTGGCAAAGCAGGAAAACGACTGTGTTGGGTAAAACGGTTTGTTCAGCTGCCGAGCTGGAACAATTTATCCAGCCTGCCGCGCTTGCGGAGATAAGTTTCGCGCAGCCGGGATTAACAGTCAAGTAATGTTTGAATAATAATGTTAAAAATCGCAAAAAAAAGACAGAAATCCGAGCTTTTACCCTTATTTTGTGTTCTGCCGTGCGGTTGAATATAATTGTCTGGCATCAGTCTGCGGTTAGGCTGTGCAAAAAAGCAACCGGCAAACAAAGTTGATTTACAATCTAAAACCGAATTACGGCTAAAGCCGTTGAATTCCTGTTGCGGCGTTAGTCTGCTTCACCAATAGCAGATAAAGCAAAGGTTTCGGCCAACTACAGTACACCTTGAAGAGTCAAAGCTATGTCCAATACCGAACAGGCGCTCCAGCCAGAAACCGTCTGGCAAAATGTGTCTCCGCCCAAGAAATATGGCGTATTCCTGATTAATGATGATTACACACCAATGGATTTTGTGGTTGGCTTGCTTACTGATATTTTCAGGCTACCTGAAAACCAGGCGGCAACAGTGATGTTGCAAGTACATCACAAAGGCAAAGGTCTGTGCGGTGTTTACCAAAAAGATATTGCTGATACCAAGCATCAGCAAGTGCAAAACCTTGCTAGGCAGGCCGGTCATCCACTGCTGAGTATGGTTGAGGAGGTGTGAGCCATGTTGTCGAAAGAGCTGGAAAGCATTTTGCAGGTGATCTATGCCGATGCACGTATGCAGCGTTATGAATTTATCGGCATCGAACACTTATTACTCTCGCTGGTGCAGGAGAGCGACGAGGTACGGGCGGTGTTAAAAAGCTGCGGTGCAAACATTCCGGTTTTGGCCGAACAGCTGGCCATCAGTATTGAAGAAAACACACCGGTGCTGCCTGAGGATTCGCCAACCAGCAGCGAAACCCAGCCCACGCTCGGCTTCCAGCGCGTGATTCAGCGTGCGATTGTGCATGTGCAGTCGGCAGGCAAACGGCAGGTGCAGCCGGTGGACGTACTGGTGGCGATTATGTCAGAAAAAAACAGCCATGCCGTGTATTTCCTGGGTTTGCAGTCGATTGGCCGTAGCGAGATTCTCAACTATATCGCGCACGGCATCGTGCCAGATCGAGTAATGGAAACAGATAAAGGCGATGAAGTTGAGCAGGAAGGTGGCGAAGAGGGCAAACCTATCCGTCATGCCCTAGCCAAATATACCGTTAACCTTAATATTGAAGCACGCGAAGGGCGTATCGATCCGCTGGTTGGCCGCACCATGGAATTGGAACGCCTCATGCAAACCCTGTGCCGCCGCCGCAAAAACAACCCGCTTTTGGTGGGTGAGGCCGGTGTGGGCAAAACCGCATTGGCCGAAGGCTTGGCCTACCGCTTAGAACACAGCGATGTACCTGACGCACTCGCCGGCGCCACTGTGTTTGCGCTGGATATGGGCTCGCTCTTGGCCGGCACCAAATACCGCGGCGATTTTGAAGCCCGCATCAAGGCTGTACTCAAAGAGCTGGCCAAAATCAAGCATTCCATCCTGTTTATCGACGAAATCCATACCATCATCGGCGCAGGCAGCACCACCGGCAGCACCATGGATGCTTCCAATCTGCTCAAACCGGCTCTCTCTAAAGGCCATCTGCGCTGTATCGGCGCCACCACCTATGACGAATACCGCACCATTTTCGCCAAAGACCACGCCTTAAGCCGACGTTTCCAGAAAATTGATGTGCCCGAACCCAGCGTGGCTGAAACCGTGGAAATCCTGAAAGGCCTGCAACCCGCGCTCGAAGACTTCCACCAAATCCGCTTTTCCCAGCACGCCCTGAATGCCGCCGCCGAGCTTTCGGTACGCTACCTGAACGACCGCTTCCTGCCCGATAAGGCCATCGATTTGATTGACGAAGCCGCCGCCGCCCAGCGCATCCTGCCCGGCGACAAACGGCGCAAAGTGATTGAAGCAGCACAGATTGAAGAAGTGGTGGCCAAAATCGCCCGCATTCCCGAGCAAACTGTTTCCAAAGACGATAAAGAAGTGTTGCGCCATTTGGAGCGCAACCTGAAAAACATGGTGTTCGGCCAAGATGCTGCCATCGAAGCATTGGCTGCCGCCATTAAGATGTCCCGTTCCGGTCTGGGGTCGGCGGAAAAGCCCATCGGCAGCTTCCTGTTTTCCGGCCCCACCGGCGTGGGCAAAACCGAAGTTGCCCGCCAACTCGCCTTCATTTTGGGCGTGCCGCTGCAACGCTTCGATATGTCCGAATACATGGAACGCCACGCCGTGGCCCGCCTCATCGGCGCACCGCCCGGCTATGTAGGCTTCGAGCAGAGCGGCCTGCTTACCGAGGCGGTAAACAAGCAGCCCTTCTGCGTGCTGCTTTTGGACGAAATCGAAAAAGCCCACCCCGACGTGCACAATATCCTCTTGCAAATCATGGACTACGGCACGCTCACCGACAACAACGGCCGCAAAACCGACTTCCGCAACGCCATCGTAATCATGACCACCAATGCCGGGGCGGAAAGCCTCAGCCGTCCCGTGCTCGGCTTCACCCGCCAGCGCATGAGCGGCGACGAGGGCGAAGCATTGAAAAAAGCTTTCACCCCCGAATTCCGCAACCGTCTGGATGCCGTGATTTCCTTCGCCCCGTTGGACAACGAAGTCATCGCCAAGGTAACCGACAAATTCCTGCTCGCCCTGGAGCAGCAGCTTTTGGTGAAAAACGTAGAAGCCCACTTCACCACCGGCCTGCGCAGCTATCTGGCCGAGCAGGGCTTTGATCCGCAAATGGGTGCCCGCCCTATGCAGCGGCTGATTCAAGACAAAATCCGCCGCCTGCTCGCCGACGAGCTGCTTTTTGGCCGCTTAAGTAAAGGCGGCGAAGTAACCATCGGCTACGATGCCAAGGCTGATAAAGTCACCCTTGCCTTCTCTGCAACCAAAGCCAAGCGTGGTAAAGTGGCGGATGCCAACGGCTGATGCAGGGCAGATATGGTTTGCGCTGTAAGCGTGTTGTAGCTTCTTAAGAAACGCAACTTCTTTTGAGGGCGAGGATTTGACTGCATTGAAGCTGATATTTTCAGGTAGCCTGAACTGCGCTTAGGCTACCTGAGGAGTGGTTCGCAGAAATTGCGCTATTGTGTTTCAGGTAGCCGTTTCTTCTATCCTATCACCACACAGTCATCCCGCATAAAAATTGTCTGTAAGCAGTTTTCCCACCCCTTTGGGGGCTTGCCAAACCCACGTCTTTCGGGCAAAGTTCGTCATTTTCTTGGTCACCCTTTATCTCGTTTGGCAAACCATTCATTATGTCTGAACCCATTCTCTCGCGGCTGGATACCCTGCTCAAAGTTGAAACGCCAGAAGCCATTGATATTTATCTGCGTCCGGCTTCGGTGTTTGCCCGTTCGCGCGCTTGGTTTGTTGATTTCATTCTCCGTGGCATTTGGCTGATGCTCTCCACCATGCTGTTTGCATTTATCTTCTCTGGTGCGAATGGCGGTGATGACGGCAATATCGCTAAGGGCCTGTTCTTCTTTATGCTGTTTGTTAATATTTTCTTCACGCTCTGGTTGTATTTTGTGGTGTTTGAAGTGTGCTGGAACGGCCAGACGCCGGGCAAGAAAATATTCGGCTTGCGTGTGATCAACGACAACGGCACGCATATTTCCTGGTCGGCTTCGTTGCTGCGCAACCTGCTGCGCGTATTCGACAGCCTGCCGTTTTTCTATGGTATCGGCATGATTTGCGGCCTGTGCAATCCCTACGGTCGCCGCTTGGGCGATATCATGGCATCCACGGTGGTGGTGTATGTGGATAAAACGCGCGGGCAGGCCGAGCGTATGGATTTGGGCAATATCGAAGCGATTACCCCGCCCGTGGCGCTCACGCGTGAGGAGCAGCAGGCAATTTTGAGCTTTGTCGAGCGCCGCCGCCATTTGAGTGCGGCGCGTACCGGCGAGTTGGCGCAAATGATGGTGGGGGCGATTTTCGGCCGTCAGGAAGACGAACGCAGCGCCGAGCAGCTGATTTTGGGTTTGGCCAAATATTATGCGGGTGAACAGCGGAAGGAGGCGGCGTGAGGCAACTGTTTTTTGAAGAACAGCATCAGGCGTTCTGGCGCACGTTCGAGCAGGATTTGCAGCAGCTGGAAAAACGGCGCGGCAGCCTGGGTGCGCAGAAAACCGCTTTGTTTATGCAGGACTACCGCACAGTGTGCCACCATTTGGCGGTGGCCACCGACCGCTGCTATTCCGGCGGCCTTACCGATTATTTGCAATATCTGTGCGAACGTGCGCACCAGCTTTTGTATGTGGGGCAGCAGGTATCGCTGTGGGTGCGCTGCCGCGACTTCGTGATGCAGGGCTTCCCGCAGCTGGTGCGGCGTGAGAAAAAACTGGTATGGCTGGCGCATGCGCTGTTTTACCTGCCGTTTATCGTGGCTTTCCTGCTCACGGCGTTTTATCCCGACAGCGTGGACAAAATCGAAGGCTTACAGCATGGTCCGCAATTGGCGGATAGCTATAAAGAGATGCTGGATCAGTATAGTGAGGGCACCAACCGTGAGGCGTGGCAAAATTTTTTGATGGCCGGCTATTATATTTTCAACAATATAGGTATCGCATTTCAAAGTTTTGCCAGCGGCATTCTGTTTGGTTTGGGCACGGTGTATCTCACGGTGATGAATGGTTGGGTAATCGGCGGGGCAATGGGCTATATGACCCGCGATCCGGCCGGACCGGCCTTTTTCTCGTTTGTAGGTGCGCACGGCGCATTTGAGCTTACCGGTATTGTGATGGCGGCAGCAGGCGGCCTGCGGTTGGGTTTGGCGCTGCTCAACCCACAGGGTTTGTCGCGGCGCGATGCCTTGCGCATTCAGGGCAAACAGGCGGTGGGGCTGATGAACGGCGGTTTCCTGATGCTGTTTATTGCCGCGTTTATTGAAGGCTTTTGGTCGCCAATTACCAGTATTCCGATGATTTTGAAATATATTGTTTCCATAGCGATGTGGCTGTTGGTGTATGCCTATCTGCTGTATGCGGGCAGGAGAGCGGCATGAATATTTGGGAAACCCGCCTGAATTTCCGCCCGCGTAGTGGCTGGGAGGCTTTAGATTTGGGCGCTCGCCTGTTTCAGGAGCGGCCGGCGCTGTATATGGCGGTGTGGGCAACCCTGTCGCTGCCGGTGTATGCGTTGGTGCTGGCTTTGTGCTGGCAGCAGCCTGAATGGGGCGGTTTTTTGGTGTGGTGGCTTAAGCCGTTGTTTGAAGCGCCGGTGCTGTGGCTGATGTCGCAGCAGGTATTCGAGCCGCTGCCGCCATACCGGCAATGCGTGCGCACGGCATTTAGGCAGATGTGGCGACCGCGCTTGATTGGTGATTTAACTTGGCGGCGGTTCAGCCTGCGCCGCAGCCTGGTGCTGCCGGTTACGCTCTTGGAAGGCTTGAGCGGCAAGGCGCATCAGCGCCGCTGCAACGAATTGTCGCGCCAAAGCGGCAGTGCGGCCAGCTGGCTGGCGTTTTTCGGCATCCATCTGGAAAGTATCTTGGCTTTTGGCCTGCTTGCGATGCTGTTTTGGCTGTGGACGGGCGATCCGGCGCAAAACATTGTGGCCGGCCCGTTCGGAGGGGCGCGTTCCACCGATGCTTTGCAGCAGATTGGGGCGTTGGTGTCTTCGGGAGAAGGGTTAATTTTCCAGCATTTGCTCAATGGCATTTATGTGCTGCTGCTGTGTTTCTGGGGGCCGATTTATGTGGCCTGTGGTTTCACGCTTTATCTGAATGCCCGTACCAAGGCCGAAGGCTGGGATATCCGCCTGGCTGCCCGCAAAATCCAAGACCGCCTGCTGGGCAGTAGCAGCGCGTTGTGGGCATTGGCTTTAGCCGTGTTTATCGGCTTCAGTTTTTCAGGTAGCCTGCATGCCGAACCGCTGCCCCAGCGTGAAAAGGTAGAGCAAATCCGTGATAACACTCTGCGTAAGGCGCCGTTTCAAAGCATTAAAACAAAAACCGAATACTGCTGGTTCAAATGCGATAAAGACGATGATGCTTCATCACGCCAGCTGCCGGAGCTGCCTGATGTGAAAACCCCATCGCCAGCTTGGTTTAACGCCCTGATGTATGCCTTAATCGGCCTGCTGCTGGCCTTGGTGTTATGGATTTTATACCGTTGGTATCAAGCCAACGGCGGCTTCGGCTTGAGTCAGGGCGAAGAAGTGCCGGAAACCTTGTTCGGCATGAAAATTACGCCCGAAAGCCTGCCCAACGACGTGGCTTCCGCCGTGCTGGCCGAATACGAACGCGACCCGCGCGCCGCCATGAGCCTGCTCTACCGCGCCAGCCTCTCGCAAATCAGCCTCCGATACGGTCTGCCGCTGCGCAGCAGCGACACCGAAGGCCAAGTGCTCAAACGCGTGCGCCAGCGCCAGCCGCAGCTTTTGGACTACTGGCAGCCGCTCACCGACAACTGGGTAGAGCTGGCTTATGCCCACCGCCTGCCCGAGCGCGAAGCGGTACACAGCCTGTGCCGCCAATATCGCCAAGTGTTTGCTGGCGGGGATCAGGAATTTTCAGGTAGCCTGCGTGCCGCCGGGGAGGGTAGGGCATGAAAAACCGACGTTCCATCCTCATCGGCCTGATTGCCGTATTGCTTATCGGCGGCTTAATCGCCGTTGCCGGCCTGTCCAAGCAGGAAAGCAAAACCTGGCAGTCGCTCGATCCGCAGCAGGAAATGCGCGAAGGCTCGCTCTACGCCCTGAAAACCCTGCTCACTCGATATGGCGTGAAAAATATCCAGCACGAGCACAGCCTGTTTGGCTTAAACGAACTCAACTCATACGACAGCAATCGACTGTTGATCGTGGCCGACAACCGCATGCGTGATAAGGAAGATGCCGAACGCCTGCTGGAATGGGTAGGGCGCGGTAATCACCTAGTGATGGCGCTGCCCAGTTATGCTGATGACAACCCGTTAAAAGCAGACGGCAAGCCGGATAATAGTGAGGATAAAGACACACTAAATTTCCGCCAAACCATGCTGCGCCACCTGCAAATCGGCACCGTGGAGCTGGAAGAAACCAACAGCAAAACCCTGCCCAATCTGCCTGCCTGCGTGAAAGCTGCCGATCAGCGCCGCGAAGCCGCCCGCCAAATTGGCGATGAAGTTGCTTTGCAGATTGATCCGCACTGCAACGCCGGCTTGAGCAGCATCCAATTGCCCGAGGGCGCCGCGATCCAAACCTTCACCGGCTCTGGATACATCTCTAATAGCGGCTGGGTGGTGCAAGATAGCAAACTGGTGCTGTTCCAAGGCAAAACTGGCTACGGTGCCGTGCAAACCATCCGCGTGCGCTATGGTGACGGCAGCGTATTGCTCACCTGGAACGAAGACTGGCTGGGCAATCCAAGCCGTCCTGATTTTAATCGCAATCACCTTGCCCTCTACGATCATCCCTATCTCGCTGTTTATCTGGCACAGGAAAAAGACAGCATCTTATTGGCCGACAAAGTTTATCCGTCTGATTACAGCAGCTCCGAGCCGATGATATGGAAAATGCTCAAAAGCCAGCCTGTGCTACTGGCCATAGCCTTGGCTGCCGCTGCCATACTGCTATGGCGTATCGTGGTGCGTGTGGGTGTGGTGCAACAATTGCCACCTGCGCCGGAACGCTACCTGAACCAGCACCTGCTCGCACAAGGTCAGTTCCTCACCCGCCACCTGAGCCGCCGCGCCATCCTTAGTGATATGCAGCGCCGACTGCTCGAAGGCCTACAACAGCGCCACCCGGCCTGGAAGCAGATGAGCAGCCGCAAACAGCTGGAGTTTTTGTGTGCCCAAACCAAGCTGCCGCCCTCCGTGGTCGAGCCCTGGCTCACACCCTTGCCGGAACAGGTCAATTTGGTGCAGTGGCTGCAAATGCTTGCCGCCCACCAGCGCATCGTGCGCAAGATAAACCGCTCGTGGTATTGAACGGCAGAGGCTACCTGAAAATATAAATGTCATATTTCAGGTAGCCAGACCCAACCTATTTTTCAGGTAGCCTCAACCGAACCACAGGCTACCTGAAACCCAAACCTCCGATTAACCAACGAAACAAACAACGCAAAAGGATGATTCGATGACGGACATCAATTTTTCCCAGCCCCACCAAGCCAGCACCAACCCCGCCATCCAGCAGGGTGCGCGCGCCATTCAAATGCTGCGCGCGCGGCTGAACGAAGTGCTCATCGGCCAACAGCAGGTGGTGGACGAAGTGCTCACCGTATTCCTGGCCGGCGGCCATGTGCTGCTCGAAGGCGTGCCGGGCACCGGTAAAACCCTGCTTGTGCGCTCGCTGGCGCAAACTTTTGCCGGCGAATTCCGCCGCATCCAGTTCACCCCCGACCTGATGCCATCCGACGTGACCGGACACTACCGCTACGATGCGCAAAACAGCCGTTTCGAGCTGCGCCAAGGCCCGGTGTTTACCCACTTGCTGCTCGCCGACGAAATCAACCGTGCCCCGGCCAAAACCCAATCCGCCCTGCTCGAAGTGATGCAGGAGCGCAGCGTAACGCTCGACGGCCACACCCACCACCTGCCTAGCCCCTTCATGGTATTGGCCACGCAAAACCCGATCGAGCAGGAAGGCACCTATCCGCTGCCCGAAGCCCAGCTCGACCGCTTCATGTTCAAAGTGATGATCGGCTATCCCGCCCCGGCCGACGAAGCACGCATGCTGAGCGCCGTCATCAACAGCAGCAACAACGACCTGCTCAGCGGCAGCCAGCCCGCGCATGTGTTCCAGCCGCAGCAGATTGAGCAGCTGAAAAAACTGGTGGCGCAAGTGGGCGTCGATCCGCAGATTATCGATTACACCGTGCGCCTGGTGGCCGCCACCCGCGACTGGCCTGCCTTATCCGTGGGTGCCGGGCCGCGTGCCGGCATCGCCCTCATCAGTTGCGCCCGCGCCTATGCCCTGCTGGCCGGCCGCGATTTCGTTACCCCCGACGACATCAAAGCCATTTGGCTGCCCGCCATGCGCCACCGCGTGCGCCTCTCCACCCAAATGGAAATGGAAGGCATCCAAGTGGAGCAGGTGTTGAACGAACTGGCCGCCTCCGTGCCCGCCCCGCGCTTGTAAGGCCTGCCCATGAGACCATCCAGACTGCTGGTGCTGCTGTTTGCCGCCCTCGTTGCCGTGTGCACCGCCGGCTGGCTGGCAGGCTACCTGAACGCAGATAACGGCCGCATCGTCCAATACATCGCCGGCGGCCTCGCCCTCCTGCTCGCCCTGGCCGCGCTGGTTGATGCCTTCTGGCAGCGCCGCCAGCCCGAACCGCGCTGGGAGCGGAGCCTGCCGCACCAGTTTATCCAAGGCCGGCCGCACCAGGTGGAGCTCACGCTCACTCCGCCGGCCAAAGGCCGCTGGCGGCAGCCGCAAACCATCCTGGTGGCCGACCTGTTCCCGCCCGACTGGGACACCGACACCCCGCATCTGATTATCGACACGCGGCCCGGCCGCCTTTCCACCATCCGCTACCGGCTTACCCCGCGCCGGCGTGGCCGTGCCGAATTTGCCGGCATCGAATACTGGCTTGCCAGCCCGCTCGGCCTGTGGCAGCGGCGGCAGCGGCAGGAGCTGCCCGCCAAAGTGGACGTGCTGCCTGATTTCAGCCGCATCCTCGGTGCCGATTTAATCGGCTTGCAACGCTGGCTCAACCTCGTGGGCGTGAAAAAATTGCCGCGCCTAGGCCTCGGCCAGGATTTTCACCAGCTGCGCGACTACCAAGACGGCGACGACATCCGCAATATCGACTGGAAAGCCACCTCCCGTATGAGCCGCCCCATCGTGCGTACCTATCAAGACGAGCAAGACCAACAACTCATCTTCCTGCTCGACTGCGGTCGCAATATGCGCCTGCAAATGGAAGGCAAAAGCCATTTCGACCACGCCCTGCAGGCTATGCTGCTGCTTTCCTACACTGCACTCAAGCACGGTGATGCCGCCGGCCTGCTCACCTTCGCCCATCCCGTGGCCCGCTTCGTGCCGCCGCACAAAGGTATGGAGCAGCTAGGTCGCTTGGTGCAGGGCGTGTTCGATATCGAGCCCTCACAGCAGGCCGCTGATTTTGAAAGCGCTGTGAACTTATTGCTGCAAAAGCAGAAACGCCGCGCCCTCGTGGTAGTGCTCTCTCACTTGAACCACGAAGATAGCCGCCACCTGCTGCAACACATCCAGCGCCTGCGCAAACACCACATGGTTTTATTCGGCGGCTTGCGCCCGCTTGCGCCCGAAGAAGTGCGCCAACAGCCCGTGCGCAACGAAGCAGATGCCCAAGCCTACCTCGGCGCTCTGCAATACGAAAGCCACGTGGCCGAAGCTATCCGACACTTTGATGCCGCCCGCATCAATGCCATCAATGTTTTGCCCAACCAACTGAGTACCGAACTTATCAACCGCTATCTCCAGCTCAAACGTCGTCAAGCGTGGTAGGGCGGGCTACCTGAAAGTATTTCCTTTTCCTGTTCTTGCTGAGGGCTGGTAATAGGTGGTAAACCGTAACCAATATTTGTATCTGCTGTAAATTTTCAGGTAGCCTCAAATGCTAAAGAGGCTACCTGAAAATTTTAGGTAGCCCTGTCTTTAACTTCAAACGCTCAAACTTATAGCTGAAACAATCATTTTCTTACAGGGAGGCTGGTCCTAGGCAGTGTGGGAGGGCTGTAAGGCAAGCTAATGCTGTATGAAGCGCAGCGTTTCAGTCAGTGGTGCATCCAAATCTTCAAGCCATGAGCACATAAACTTTCAGGTAGCCTTTTCGGTTTATGGCCAAAGAAAAACACAGCCGGTTGTAATAACGGGCTGTGTTTGTTTCTCAAAAGATTAGTACAGTTTCGGCGGCAGCTGTTGGCTGCGCAGGCGTTTTTGCAAACGTTTTACTGCAGCTGCTTTTTTGCGTTTGCGCTCAGTAGTCGGTTTTTCGTAGGCTTCACGGGCACGCAGCTCTGTGAGCAGACCGGTTTTTTCGATAGAGCGCTTGAAACGGCGCATGGCTACTTCAAATGGTTCGTTTTCTTTTACGCGAATAGAAGGCATTTTGTTATCCTTAAAATATTTTATTTGTTGCCGGGCAATGGTGCCCGAGAAAATGGTTTGATTTATCACTTTTGCACTGGCTGGTGCGGGCTGGATAAGAGCCGGGGTGGAAAAATCACCTCCTAATTGGGGCGGCTGCACAGGCTAGGCGGTGCGCCAAAAATATTTAGGCAGCAAGAAGGTCTGCATATAAAGGCGAGAATTATCGTGGCTGCGGCGGGATTTGTCAAGCAGGGCAAGGCGGTAGCAGCGCATGGGTGGTAATAAGTGCTTCGCTAGAAAACTCATGCTTGATTTGAACTGGAAACATGGGTTTCAGGTAGCCTTTGCTTGCTTACTCTGGGCTCAGCCACACGGCGCTGACCATACGGCCGGTTTGGCCGTCGCGGCGGTAGGAAAAGAAGCGATCGCGTTCGAGCACGGTGCAATGCTGGCCGCCATAGATTTGGCTAACGCCAGCACGGCGCAGGGTTTGTGTAGCAAGCAGGTAGATATCGGCTAGGTATTTGCCGCTACCGATGGGCTCGAAGGCGGCTTCGGCGGCGGGGTCGGCCTGGGTGAAGGCGGCCAAAATGTCGCCGCCCACTTCAAAAGCGTCGGGGCCGATGGCAGGGCCGAGCCAGGCGAGGAGGTCGGCAGGGTTTGCTTGCATGGCGGCGATGGTGTTTTCCAGCACACCACCGGCGAGGCCGCGCCAGCCGGCGTGGGCGGCGGCCACGACGCTGCCGGAGCGGTCGCAGAGGAGTACGGGCAGACAGTCGGCAGTCATGATGGCGCAGGCGGCACGGCGGCTGCGGTCGAAAGCGGCATCGGCTTCTGGCGGGGTGTCAAGGCAGTTGGCAGCGGGCACTACGCGGTTGCCGTGCACTTGGCGCAAATAGGCCAGCGGCAGGGGAACGTGTGCCTGCACACGGCGGCGGTTTTCGGCCACGGCGGCGGGGTCGTCGCCCACGTGGTCGCCCACGTTCAGGCTGGCGAAACGGCCTTGGCTGACGCCGCCTTGGCGGGTGGTAATCAAGGTGTGGACATTGCTTGGCGCGGGCCAATCGGCGTGCAGGAGGCTACCTGAAATTTCAGGTAGCCCTAAGTTGGCGGCAAAGCTGTTGGCGGGGAATTGGCCGTTCATGCGGTTTCATCCGGTCGCAGTTGCGGGCAGACGGCGAGGATGGCACTGAGGATGGCTTCGCCCAAGCGCAGGGAGCGCTGGCCGTTCCAGCCGAAGTCGTCGTCGGGCAGGTTGATGTTGTCTTTGAAGGGCATTTCGAGGGTATAGGAGAGGCAGCCGAAGGTTTCGCCCACGTAGGATTTGGCAATGGCGAGGTTGGCTTGGCCGGGGGCGGTTTTGGGGTAGCCGTGTTCGTCTTGGAAATCGGGGCTGGCCTGGCGCAAGGCGGTTTTGAAGGAGGCTTCGAGCGCGGCGATGCGTGCATCATAGGAAGGGTTGCCTTCGCAGCCGGCGGCGAATACGTAGGGTAGGGCTTCTTCGCCGTGAATATCGAGGAATAAATCTACGCCGGTTTCGTACATTTTCTGGCGCACGGCATACACTTCGGGGCTGCGCTCGGGGCTGGGGTTTTGCCATTCTCGGTTGAGGTCGGCGCCGGCGACATTGGTGCGCTGGTTGCCCAGGGCGGCGCCGTCGGGGTTCATATTGGGCACGATATAGAAGGTGGCGCAGTCGAGCAGGGCGCGGGCGGTGGGGTCTTGGTAGTCGAGCAGGCGGGAGAGCAGGCCTTCGGCAAACCATTCGGCCATGCTTTCGCCGGGGTGCTGGCGGGCGATAATCCAGATTTTGAGGTCGCTGGCGGCTTGGTGGCCGATGGTGAGCAGGTTGATGTCGCGGCCTTGTGCGGTGCTACCAAGGTCGTCGATTTGGCACAGGCCGCTGCCTTGGGCGTCGCCGAGGAGGTTGAGGTGCTGCTCGTGGGAGTAGGGCTCGAAATAGGCGTAATACACGCTGCCGGCCAGCGGGGTGTGTTCGATGGTGAGCACGCCGTCTTCATAACGGGTGGGCACGCGGAACCAGTTGCTGCGGTCGTAGGAAGCGGTGGCCTGATAATCTTCCCAGCCTTCAGGGTAGCTGGATTGGCCGGCGTTTTCGATGCGGATACGGCAAGGCTGGTAGGCTGCGCCCTGCAGGCGGAAATAAAACCACTGGCTGAAGGAGGCGGCATTGTCGCCGCGCAGGGCGAGGCGGATGTTTTGGCTGTCGGCGCTGTCGATTACGCTGATGGCGCCGGCATCGAAGTTGCTGCTGATTTTGGGCATGGCAGGTCTCGCTGCTTGAGGAGGGGAGGCAGGGATTGTAATGCTTTTCAGGTAGCCTTTCTAGGGAAGGCGGGGCGAGGAAAGGGCGGCGGAAACTGGATTTTTTGCGGCAGGGGCTCTAAACTGTGCAGCGGATTGGCTGGCGGTATTGTTTCGGGCAGCTTGTTTGCATCGTGCCGCTACCGTGCTTTTATATTGATTTTAAAGGAAGAGACAATGAAGATTTTGTTATTGGGCGCACCCGGTGCGGGCAAAGGCACGCAGGCGCAGTTTATTACCGCCGCTTTCGGTATTCCGCAGATTTCCACTGGAGATATGCTACGCGCTGCCATTAAAGCCGGTACGCCGCTGGGTTTGGAAGCCAAAAAAATTATGGATGCAGGCGGCCTGGTACGCGACGACATCATCATCGGCATGGTGAAAGAGCGCATTGCACAGGATGACTGCAAAAACGGCTTCCTGTTTGACGGCTTCCCGCGCACGCTGGCGCAGGCTGAAGCCATGCAGGAGGCAGGCGTGATTTTGGATGCGGTGGTGGAAATCGATGTGCCCGATGAGGTGATTCTCGAGCGTATGGCCGGCCGCCGTGTGCACCTGCCCTCCGGCCGTACTTACCACATCCGCTACAACCCGCCTAAAGTAGAAGGCAAAGACGACGTTACCGGCGAAGATCTGATCCAGCGCGACGACGACCGCGAGGAAACCGTGAAAAACCGCCTTGATGTGTACCATAAGCAAACTGCCGTACTCATCGGCTTCTACAGCCAGCTTACCGGCGACAACGCGCCCCGCTATATCAAAATCGATGGCACACAGCCGGTGGAAGCCGTGAAAGCTGCTGTATTGTCTGCCTTAGGTAAATAAGCCGGCGCAGAAGTTTTCAGGTAGCCTTCAGCCAAGTAGCAGGCTACCTGAACCAAAAGGCTACCTGAAAAAGGAAAAGCAATGAAAAAACTATGGTTTGCAACCTGCGTATTGGCGCTTTCCGCCGCCGCTTCAGCCGAATTGCGCGAAAACCGCTCTTACATGCCGGAAGAGGAAAAGCCGTGGGAAGAGGCTGCCGTGGTGCTGCCCGATTATCCCGATCTGCAGCGCGGCGAGTGGTTTGAGCTGTATATCAACCCCACCTACCGCAATAAAGTTTGGCTACAACTGCCCGTGCAACAAGCTGCCGACCGCAGCATGCGCTATGTGCTGGCAGTACAGCTGCAGGGCGGGCAGCCGAATATGAGTTATGAGGGTATGCGCTGCGGCGACCGCCACCTTAGATCCTTTGCCTTTGGCGACAACACCAACCGGCGCTGGATTGCTCCGCGCAATAATGTATGGCGCAAGTTCGACAGCTATGTGAACGCCAACGACCCGGTGCGCAGCCGCCTGATGGCGATTTTCTGCAACGATGGCCGCGCGCTCACTGCGCAAGAGCTCGATCAGCGCATCCGCAGCATGGGCGGGCTACACTGACAGTGTGAACGCTTAAATCAAAATAAAGGCTACCTGAAAACCGGTTTGGGTTTCAGGTAGCCTTTTTCCAGCCAGCCACAAATTTAGGTTAAACCCTGCTAAAGCAGCCTTGCCGCATTGTTGCCAACCCCCGATTTGCCTTACAATCGCCGTTTTCAACGGCAGAGGCCACCATGTCTTCGTCTTCTACCCCGCACACTACAGCCAGCAGCTTGGTCTTATATCGCCGACTGTTTGGCTACTTGAAAAACTATCTGCGTATTTTTGCCCTGGCCGTGCTCGGCATGGTGGTGGTGGCTGCTACCGGGCCGATTTTTGCTTGGTTGCTCAAACCGCTGATTAACGAAGGCTTTGTGGAGAAAAACCTCTCCGCTATGCGTTGGGTGCCGCTGGCGATTATCGGCCTGTTTATCTTGCGCGGTATCTTCAACTTCATCAACGAATACAGCACCAGCTACCTCTCCGGCCACCTGGTGCAGCAAATCCGCCGCGAAATGTTTGCCAAAATGCTCAAGCTGCCGGCCGGCTATTTCAGCCAACACGGCAGCGGGCGGATTATGTCGCGCATCATGAACGATGCCAGTCAGATTACCGAGGCCGGTTTCAATGTGGTAACCGTAACCGCCAAAGACGGCATCACCGTGGTGGGGTTATTGGGCTTCCTGCTGTATCTGGATTGGCAGCTCACGATTATCACGCTGATTTTAATTCCCGTGTTGGCTTGGTGCGTGCGCCAGGTGAGCAAACGCCTGCGCCAGCTTTCGCGCGAAAGCCAGCAATATGCCGGGCAGATGACGCAGGTGCTGGGCGAGAGCATCACCGGCGAGCGGGTGATTAAAGTGTATGGCGGGCAGGAGCACGAGAAAAAACGCTTCGATGAAACCGCTATCAACGTGCGCCGCAACGGCGTGAAGCAAACCGCTGCCAACTCCTTCAGCACGGCGGTAACCCAGCTGATGATTGCCACCGCACTGGCCGCCATCCTTTATTTGGCTGCCGCCCGCGCCGCTTCCGATTCGTTTAGCGCCGGCGATTTTATGTCCTTCCTTTCCGCCATGCTGATGATGTTTGATCCCATCAAGCGCATGACCGGCATTTCTTCCTCGCTGCAGCGCGGCCTGGCTGCCGCCGAGAGCGTGTTCCAGTTTTTAGACGAACCGGTTGAGCCCGATAACGGCACCGAAACCCTCAGCGAGCACACCGGCGATATCGAGTTGGTGAACGTGAGCCACTACTATGAAGGCGCCGCTCGCAACAGCCTCGACAACATCAATTTGCACATTCCCAATGGCAGCGTGGTGGCCTTGGTGGGCGCGTCCGGCTGCGGTAAAACCACGCTGGCCAACCTATTGCCGCGCTTCTTCGATCCCACCGCGGGCGAAGTGCGTATCGGCGGGCGCGACATCCGTGAGTACAGCATGGCCTCCCTGCGCAAACAAATGGCGCTGGTGAGCCAAGACGTGGTGCTGTTTAACGGCACGGTGGCCGAAAACATCGCCTACGGCCGTTTCGATGCCGACCCCGCCGATATTGAAGCAGCAGCCAGAGCCGCCAACGCCTGGGAATTCATCTCTGCCATGCCGCAGGGTTTGCAAACCGAAATCGGCCAAAACGGCCTCAAACTCTCCGGCGGCCAGCGCCAGCGTATCGCCATCGCCCGCGCCCTGTTAAAAAACGTGCCCATCCTGATTTTGGATGAAGCCACCAGCGCGCTCGACACCAAATCCGAACGCCTGGTGCAATCCGCGCTCGACAAACTCATGCAGCAGCGCACCACTTTGGTGGTGGCACACCGCCTCTCTACCATCGAGCAGGCCGATAAGATTGTGGTGATGCACGAAGGCCGGATTGTCGAGCAAGGCAAACATGCCGAGCTGCTTGCCAAAGGCGGCCGCTACGCCGACCTATACCGTATGCAGTTCCACGAACAGCAAGAGCAACAGGCGCAACAGGCAGAAGTCGCCGAAAGCCTATCGGGCGTGCTTTAACGCTGCTGTATAGGAGTAAAAGCAAAGGCTACCTGAAATCTTTCAGGTAGCCTTTTAGTATGTTTGTTGCCAAGTGTTGCATGGATTGGATTGCAATGTTGGTATTCCGGCCAATAAGCCGGATTAGCACGCATTAAGGCTGCCTGAAATGTTCAGCCAGCCTTCCATTCAATCAAGCCGAAAAAATTCAGGCAGCCCGCACGTTGAAACAGACTACCTGAAAACTTCTATTCCGCTATTTCATGATGGCGCATCACCCACCAGCCGCTCCATAGGCCGACCAGGATAAACGCACAAGCCAGCAGCGACCACCAAGCAAACGGCACACTCAAGAAATATTCCACTGTGCCGCATTGGCCGTAGCCGCGGATAATCGGCTCATACCAATCAAACAGCGGCGCACCCTGCAAGCGGAAAGTCCACGGCGCACCACAGGAAGGCTGCTGGTCTATGGGCAGACTTTGCAGATGCAGCTGGCTGATGGCTGTCCAGCCGCCCCATAGCGCCGGAATACTCACCAGCATCGCCGCCACCGTCCGCGCCCAGCGGCGTTTCAGCGGCAACAGCATAGAAAGCAGCGAAAGCAGCCCCACGAAAATAATCGACACTCGCTGGATAATACACATCACACATGGGTCCATACCCCGCCCATACTGCATATACAACGACATCGCCGTGCACACCACCGCCACGGCAAAAATGCCCAACAGGATTTTCCGATAAGAACCAATCATGATCTGCTTTCATCCGGCTTGTAAAACAAAGGATATTATTATAAGCCCGCCACCGGAGAACGCCAAACGGCAAAGGCTACCTGAAAAATAAGCTTATCCGATACGCCGCTTTGAAGTACACATTTTCAGGAGACTGCATCATTGTTATTCGGCAACAGCGAAGAAGGGAGTATCCGGCCAACAACCAAACTCTTTGCGTTGCGTATGGTATTTGCACTCTATTTGTTGTTAAAAATTATCAAATTCATTTGTATTAGGTTGTAAAAGACTATAATCGCGCCTTGAAAATTTATCTATGTTTACTTTTTTTATCAAAGGAAAATCATGCAACACCTGTTCAAACCCACCTTTATCGCCGCCCTGCTGGCCGCTACCGCGCCCGCATGGGCCGATAATGCTGCCGAAAATGAAGGCGGCAGCGCCGAATTGGAAAGCATCCAAATCACCGCCCGCAACCGCAGCACCCGCACCGAAAACCGAAACAGCTACACCACTTCTGCCATGCGCACCACCACGGGGCTTTCGCTGTCGCCCAAGGAAACGCCGCAGTCAGTGAGCGTGATTACCAAACGGCAGATGAGTGACCAAGGCATCACCAGCATGGAAGATGCGCTGAAAACCACTACGGGCGTCAACGTTATCCGCGATACCGGTACGGCGCGCTTCCAATCGCGCGGTTTCTATATCGACCAGATTGAGGAAGACGGCATCAGCAGCGTGGTACCCGGCGCAGTAGCCAACCCCATGTACGATGCACAATCTGCTACTGATTTGGCAGTGTACGATCATATCGAAGTGGTACGCGGTGCCACGGGGCTTACCCAAGCCAACGGCGAGCCGGGCGGTACGGTCAATGCCGTGCGCAAACGCCCGACCTCATTGCGTCAAATACAAGGCGATGTTTTGTTTAACCGTTTTGGCACAGCCCGTACCACCGTTGATGTTTCCGGACCGCTGAACAAAACGCAAACCCTGCGCGGCCGCGTGGTGGGCGTGGCAAGCAGGGACGGCAGCTTCAAAGACAGCGCGGCGGGCAACACATTCACCTTATACGGCGTGATGGATGCGCAGTTGGGCGAGAATACCAAGCTCACTTGGGGCGGGCTGTATCAACGCAAAATATCCACGCCAGACGACTGGGGCATTCCGATGGGTGTGAACGGCAGCGACTCCGGCCTGCCGCGTGACACCTTCCTCAGCTATGATTGGAGCCGCAACAGAGCCCGTAAAATCAATCTGTTTGCTGAATTGGAGCACTATTTTTCCGATGATTGGAAACTGACCGGAACGCTCAATTACAACAACAACCATTCTTTGAAACGCAACGGCGGCATTTACAGCGGCAATACTTCCTATGCAGGCTGGACAACCGGCGGCGTTCTGCCTTCCGGCTGGCTCGGCCGGTATGACCGCAACGAAAAGCAGTTCACCATCAAAACCAATCTGAACGGCAAATACCGTCTGTTGGGGCAGGAACACGATGTGTTCTTCGGCTATACCTACAACCACAAAAGCGGCGGTGGCGAACGCCGCCAGTTCCGTCATCTTCGGTCTTACGATCCGTCTTCTTTCCGGGGCAACGAAGTGGCCGAGCCGGATTGGTATGCCGGCACACCGTGGATGTTATGGGACTACGACAACACCGAGCGCAGTTATTCCTTAATGGCCGGTACGCGTTTCAACCCCACAGAAAAGCTGCACATTTTGGCCGGCACGCGCTACACCAACATGACCACCAAATCTGTGGTGGACTATCACTACACCGGCGGTGCGGTCGATAATGACCCGGATAGTGTTACCGAGCGCAACCACCATCGTTTTATTCCGTATTTCGGCATCACTTACGACATCACGCCGCATCACAGCATATACGCCAGCTACACCAGCATCTTCAAGCCCAACGGCAGCAAAGACCGTTATGATCGTTATCTGCCGCCGGTATTGGGCAGCAACTACGAAATCGGCTGGAAGGGCGAATGGTATGAAGGCAAGCTGAATGCTTCCGTCGCCTTGTTCGACATCGAGCAGAAAAACCGCAGCGTTCAGGTGTACGACAATATCATGTCGCGCTGGTATAACGAGCCGGTAGGCCGTGTGCGCAGCCGCGGCGTGGATATGGAAATTTCCGGTAAGCTAACGGACGATTGGCAGCTGTTTGCAGGCTACACGCTGAACAACAGCAAATATCTGGATGCCGAAAACCGCGGTGCGATTCCTGCGGGCACCAATTTCAGCAAACACACGCCGCGCCATATGTTCCGTCTCTACACCAGCTACCGCCTGCCCGGTGCGGCAAACAAATGGACGATTGGCGGCGGCGTAACGGCACAAAGCGAAACCTCCAGCCTGGCCAATGTGAAGCAGGGCGGTTATGCGCTGTTTAACGCCAATGTGCAATACAGCTTCAACGACAACATGAAGCTCAGCCTGATTGGCAGCAACCTGACCGACCGGCGCGTGTATGAAAACCAGAAAACCCGGCAGAACGGCATTAACAACTATCTGATCGAGCCGCGCAACATCATGCTGAAATTCGATTGGAAGCTGTAATCCCGCCGTGCGGGCAAAGAGAAAAGGCTACCTGAAAATTTTCAGGTAGCCTCTGTTCGGCGGCGTGGGGCAGGGCGGTTTGCCGTGCCGTTTGCTCAGTTAGAACTTGCTTTTGATGTCGTTGATCAGGCCTTCGGCTTTGCCTTTGGCTTCGCTCATCAGCTCTTCAGCGGATTTTTTGCCTTTTTCCAGCACATCGGCCGCTTGTTTTTCCACATCGGCAATGGCTTCTTTAGCTTTGCCCACGCCTTCTTGAATCAGGCCTTCGGCTTGCAGTTTGCTGCTGCCGATGGCATCGCCCACTTCTTTTTTCACTTTGCCTACGATATCGTCGAAATTGCTCATAAAAATACTCCTGGGTTGTGTGCTATTAAGAGTTGAAACTATAAACCTTTTTTGCTTTGCAAGTAAAACCGATTAACCTTGCTTTACCATCCAATATTATAGTGGATTAAAATAAGAATGGGACAAGGCGGCGAGCCGCAGACAGTATGAGCAATACGGCAAGGCGAGCCAACGCAGTAGCATTCTTATTTTAATTCACTATATCCATATCCCATTTTCAGGTAGCCCTGTGAAAACTCTCCGCCGTTTCCTCCGTCTTGCCGCCCCGTTTTGGTTTGCCAAAAGCCAATGGCGCGAATGGCTGCTTTTGGCTGCCGTGGTCGGCTGTTCGCTCGCCATCGTGCGCGTTAGCGTGCTGATTACCGATTGGAACAAAACGTTTTACGATGCGCTTGCCGCCTTCGACAGCGCCGCCATGCCAGCGTTGGCCGGCGAATATCTGCTGTATATCACCTTGGTGACCGCCTTGGTCGCCTTCGGCAACTGGTTGCGCAAAATCCTGCTGTTCCGCTGGCGCAGCCACCTTACGCAGCAGTTCCAGCGGCAATGGCTTGGCCGCAGCCGCCACTACCGACTGCAGCTGCAACACGGCGGCGGGCCGGACAACCCCGACCAGCGCATTGCCGAAGACATCTTCCTGCTCTCGGAAAAAAGCATCGATTTGTTCAAATATTTCATCATGAACGCCGCCAAACTCGGCGCATTCGTGGTGATTTTGTGGCAGCTATCCGGTGTGCAAACCTTCAAAATCTTCGGGCAAAACATCACCGTGCACGGCTATCTGGTGTGGGTGGCGCTGGCCTATTCGGCAGCCTGCACGCTGCTCACCCATCTGATCGGCCGCAAGCTCCAGCCGCTCAACGTGGAACGCCAGCACCGCGAAGCCGACTACCGCGCCACCCTCCTGCGCGTGCGCGACCACGCCGAGCAAATCGCCCTGTATCTCGGCGAAGCTGCCGAACAAATCCGCCTGAACCGCCGCTTTGAAGCCGTTCGCCGCAACTGGCGCGAGCTCATCGGCCGCGAACTGCGTCTGGAAACCTTTTCCGCCGCCTATCTGCGCCTCTCCATGTTTATCCCCATTATCGCCACCCTGCCCATGTATCTGGCGCATACCCTCACTTTCGGCGACATGATGAAGGCTCGCAGCGCATTTTCCAACGTGCAGGACGGCTTCGGCTGGTTTATGGATTACTACAAACGCATCATCGAATGGGCATCCGTGGTGGAACGTCTGGACGGTTTTCAGGTAGCCCTGAATACGCTGGACGATGTGCCGCAAAAGCAGCCCGCACATGATAGCGACGGCGAATCCGGCCAAACCGCCGCACTCAAATCAGACAGCCTTACCCTCCACACCGCAGACGGCCGCACCCTACTGCACGGCCTCTCGCTCGCCGCCCGCGCCCCCGAATGGCTGCTGCTCGAAGGCAGAAGCGGCATCGGCAAATCCACCCTGCTGCGCACGCTGGCCGAACTGTGGCCGTATTACCAAGGCCGTTTCGCCATCCAAGGCCGCAGCCTGTTTCTGCCGCAACGCCCCTATCTGCCGCACGACAGCCTGCGCAACGTGCTCGCCTACCCATACGCTGCCGCACCTGATAATGCCGCCATCGCCCAAGTATTGAAGCAAACCGGCCTGCCGCGTCTGGCCGCGCTCGATCCCGATGCCGAACACGAGTGGCACAATATCCTCTCTGGTGGCGAACAGCAGCGCCTCAGCCTTGCCCGCGCCTTGCTGCATCGCCCCGATGTATTGTTTCTGGACGAAGCCACCAACCAGCTGGACGACACTTCCGCCGCCGAACTCATGCACACTCTGCGCCAATGCTTGCCGGATGTCTTGTGCATCGGTATCAGCCATCAGGCACGGATTCAGGAACTGTTTGAGCGAAGGGTGGATTTGGCTGGATTTATGGAAGGGGAAATGGCGGGTTGCGAGGCAGAGGGCACCACTTGAAACAAAGGCTACCTGAAATTTCAGGTAGCCTTTCTATTGCCGTGGTTCGGCATTGTTGTAACGATATTTGGTTTTACCGATTTCTTTTAAAGTCTGGCGAACTCCACTATTACGCTCGTTTTAACCGCGTTGGAATCTTGTTTCTGGCTAGCTTTCAGCGAATGGCTGCTGGTTTACTAAGAGCAAGAATATAGTCGGTTGCCCAAATTTTCTCAGTGATGGCTGCCTAGTGGAGGCTACCTGAAAGCAGTTAATGCCTTCATTTATCATACTCAATCTGTTTGCTAGATCCATATTGCTAGCACTTGGGAGACAATTCCGGCAAGCAAGTTTTAATCTATGCAATATTTCGCACAAGCCGGCAAAATAGGCTACAATCGCCCCGTTTTCGACCACCCTCCAAATAAAGGTTGAGCCATGCTAACCGGTAGTCTTGTCGCCATCATCACTCCGATGCGTGAAGATGGCAGTGTCCACTACGAACAATTCCAACGCCTGATTGATTGGCATGTTGCCAACGGCACCGATGCCATTGTCGCTGTTGGTACCACCGGCGAGAGCACCACGCTCAGTGTGCCGGAAAAGATTGAAGTGATCGAGGCAGCCATCCGCTTTGCCGACGGCCGCATTCCGGTGATTGCCGGTACCGGTGTGAACAGCACCAGCGAAGCCATCGAGCTGTCTCGTGCGGCAGTTGGCTCCGGCGCGTATGCCACGCTGTCTGTGGTGCCGTACTACAACAAACCGCCGCAGGAAGGCATCTACCGCCACTTCGCTGCTATTGCCGAAGCGGCGGATATTCCGATGATTGTGTACAACGTGCCTGGCCGCACTGTGGTCAACATGAACAACGACACCGTGCTGCGTTTGGCTGAAATCCCCAACATCATCGGCATCAAAGAGGCCAGTGGCGACATTGGCCGCATGGTGGATCTGATTAACCGCGTGCCTGAAGATTTTGCCATCTATTCTGGCGACGATCCCACCGGTATGGCCGCCATGCTGTGCGGCGCACACGGTGTGATTACTGTGGCCGGTAACGTGGCGCCCAAACTGTTTGCCGATATGTGCCGTGCCGCATTGGCCGGTAATCTGGCTGAAGCTCGTGCGCTGAACGCCAAACTGGTGCCGTTGTATCAAGAAATGTTTTGTGAGCCCAGCCCGGCCGCGCCGAAATGGGCGCTGGAAAAACTGGGCTTGTGCGGCCGTGCTGTACGCCTGCCGATGGTCAGCCTGAGCGAAACCGGTCAGGCACGAGTGAGCGCTGCATTGCAAAAACTGCAACTGATTTAATTGGATTTAATTACAAGTTTCAACCCTGAAGGACATAGCTGCATGAACGTATTCAAACTGCCCGCCGCCTTGTTGATGGCCAGCCTGGTGGCCGGTTGCGCTACTAAAACCGAAACGCCAAAGCTGGACTACCAAACTGAAAACCGCAAAGTGGTGAGCTTGGAAGTACCGCCCGATTTAGACAACCCTTCGCAAGGCAATGTATACAACCTGCCCGCCGGCGGATCGGTACGAGCCAGCGATGTTGCCCGCAGCCAGCAGGCTGCTGCCAATAAAGCGGGTTCGCCGGTGTTGGCTGAGGTGAAAAACATCACCATGCAGCGAGAAGGTGGTGAGCGTTGGCTGAATATTGCCAACAAAAACCCGGCCGAAGTGTGGCCGCTCTTGCACGCTTTCTGGCAAGAGCAGGGCTTCGTGATTGCCCGTGAAGAGCCGGGTATCGGCCTGATGGAAACCGATTGGGCGGAAAACCGCGCCAAACTGCCGCAAGACGGCCTGCGCCGCCTGTTTGAACGCGTCGGCTTGGGCGGTGTATATTCCACCGGCGAGCGCGACAAATTCACCATCCGCCTCGAGCGCAACAGCAAAGGCGGTACCGATGTATTCTTCACCCACCGCGGTATGAAGGAAACCTACGCCGACCACAACAAAGACACCACCATGTGGCAGCCTTCACAGCGCGATACCGCTTTAGAAGCTACGCTGCTCGGCCGCTTCATGCAGTATTTAGGTGCCGACGAACAACAAATTGAGCAAGCGCTGAAACAGCGGCAGGCTGCCGCCCCGCGCAACGGCGATTTGGCCAGCCTGGAAAAAGGCCGCCTGATTTTGCGCGGTAATCAAGCCCGCAATTGGCGTCGTGTCGGCCTTGCGCTCGACCGCATCGGCCTGAGCGTTACTGCCCAAAACACCCAACGCCAAGCCTATTTGGTTCAGGTGGCTCCTGCCGAAGGGAAAGCCGTGCGCACCGAGAAACCCGGCTTCTTCAGCCGCCTATTCGGCCGCAGCAGCAAACCTGCCGAACCGCAGGCACAGCCTGAATTTGTGGTGGCTGTGCAGCCGCAAGGCAATAACAGCAGCCAATTGGTGTTATCCAACAAAGACGGCAGCCCCTACCAAGGCGCGGATGCACAAACTTGGCTGAGCCGCCTGTATAACGAACTGCGCTGATGGCACAATGAGAAAGTAGCCTTTAATGCAGATTAAAGGCTGCTTCTGTATTGTTTGTATTCAAGGCTACCTGAAAGTTTGTTGTATCCAAGAGGCTGTTTTTCCTTAATCCAGCTATGCCGATAGTTTTCAGGTAGCCTTATCCCTCTCGCCAGGCAGCTTGGAAAGCCTTTATGGCAAACAAAAACAAATAGAGAACTGTTACAATACGCCGCATTCGTTTCCTTATTTTCGACCATCATTCAGGAGTTGCACACATGCTTTTGTTCTTGCTAATTATTGTTACCGTTGCCATCGGTTGGCTGGTTAAGGTTTACAACACCTTGCAAAGCAGTATGCAGAGCATTCGCGAAGGGTTTTCCAATTTGCAGGCTGGTTTGAAAAAACGCCAGCAGCTCAGTGGGCAGATTATCGAAATTGCATCCGGCTATTTGGAACACGAGCAAATCACGCAACTTAAAGTAGCTCAGGCTAACAATACCCAACAGATGATGGCTATGGCGCAATCGTTTCCGCAACTGAAAGCTGATGCCACCTATCAAAAGCTGATGGGGCAGTTGGAGCGCTTGGAAAATGAAATTCTCGAGCGTCGTGAAAGCTACAACAACCGCGTGCGCCGTTTCAACAGCTACCGCAACTCCTTCCCCGCCGTGTTGGTGGCGCAGAAGCTGTCGTTTGGCACGGTGGAATATTTCAACAGCGATGATGAAAAATTTGATGCACAGGCACAGAGTTTTGCCCGCGACGATACCGAATGCTTGCAAAAAATTATTGGCAGCAGCGCACAGGCGGTTAAATCGGCGTCTGAACACGCGGCACGAGCAGCTAAAGAGGGCGTATCACAGCTAAAACAGCAATATGGCGATAAGCCCGATGTGACGGATCTCCAGCAGGATGTGTCAGTACAAAATGAGGCATCGCAGGATACCGAACAGCCAAACGTTCCGCCGCAATAAATAAAAGATTGGTAGTTTACACTTTCAGGTAGCCTTCAGGCTACCTGAAAACATGGGCTGTCACGAAACTGGAATAAGGTAAGCAGCATCCAGCTAATCTTTTATTTATTGAAACAATTAGTGATTCAGGCTACCTGAAAGTGCCATATTTAACAGAATCAAAATTGGATTAGTGATTTTGTTCTATTATTTCTATAGCTAAGGTGCTTTACTATCCTAATTCGTTGGCTCAATTTGCCGTACTATTGCCGTATTGTCTGCAGCTTGCTGCCTTTTAATATAGGCAATAATTACTTCAGTCATAAAATTCTTGAAATTCAATTATTCCAATTAAATCTTCCTAGTTCTACCGCATATTGCCATGAATAAAACCAGATGCTACCTGAAACTTACCGCGCTGTTCACGATACTATTTATCCTGTTGCTGCTCGCGGGCAATGTGTTATTTATTTTGAAATACACCGCCGCAGCCGTAGCCTGTTTCCTGGCCGCCTTCCTGTGCATGGCCGGGCAGATGGCTTCGTTGGCCAAGTTTTTACGCGAAAAACAGCTGGTCGCCCAACAGATGCAGCAGGCTGTTTCACAGCAGGTAGAAAATGAAGCTCAACCGACAGGTAAGGAGGTAACGTGAAAGAATTAGTATTAGCCAGTACCAACGCTGGAAAATTGCGTGAATTCAACACTCTGTTTGTCAAACTCGGCTGGCAGGTATGTCCCCAGTCGGATTTTGCCGTGCCCGAATGCCCGGAACCGCATGTTAGTTTTGTGGAAAACGCGCTGGCAAAGGCACGGCATGCCAGCCGACATAGCGATTTGCCCGCACTGGCTGACGACAGCGGTATTTGCGCGCCTGCCCTAAACGGCGCACCGGGCGTGCTCTCCGCACGCTATGCCGGAGAGGAGCTGCGTTCTGATGCTGCCAACAACGCCAAACTGAGTGCTGACTTGGCTGCGCAGGCCAACCGCGCTGTGTATTACGTTTGCGTGCTGGTTTTAGTGCGCCACGCCGATGACCCGCAGCCGCTGATTGCAGAAGGTGTGTGGCACGGGCAATGGCAGGAACAGGCCGCCGGGAGCAACGGCTTCGGCTACGATCCACATTTCTACCTACCCGATTTGCAGCAAACTGCCGCCCAGCTTGCACCAGACACCAAAAACCAACTTAGCCACCGTGCTCAAGCTTTGCGGCAACTGGCAGAAAAAATCCGTGCCGGATTTTAACAGCATGAAACACCCGTTACCCATTCTGCAGGTCAAAGGCTACCTGAAAATAAACATAGTAAATTTTGCCAAAACAAACGCAGTGAGTTTTTGCGGAGCTAAAACTAATGCAGCAGGTTTCGTCAAAATCGGCATGGCCGGCTACGCTATGCTGCTGGCCGCCTGTTCTACCTTGCCCGCCAGTGCCGAACCTGCCAGGAACAACATCATTAGCGGCGAAGTGGTTCGTGCGTGGGACGGTGATACGCTACATCTGCAAGACCGCTCCGGTCAACGGCATAAAATCCGCCTTGCCGGCATCGATGCGCCGGAATTGGAGCAAGCCCAGGGCAAAGCCTGCCGCGACCGTTTGGCCGAACAAGTGCTGCATCAACAAGTACAGGCCGAAATCGTGGATACCGACCGCTACGGCCGCAAAGTGGCACAAATCCGCCTAAATGGCCAGGATATCAACCGACAGCAGGTGGCCGACGGCTGCGCCTGGCACTATCGCCGCTACGCCCGCGAATGGCAGAGCGAGGCCGAATATGCTGCCTATGCCGAAGCTGAAGCACAAGCCAAAAACCAGCGGCTCGGTCTGTGGCGGCAAGCTTCTCCACAGGCACCGTGGCAGTTTCGTCATCGGCAGCCACAACAGTATTGGCATTGAAAAGGCCACCTGAAAATGTGAGCCTCAACGAAGCTAAAACGAGGTTGCAACAAAGTAAAAACGGATGGAATAAGCTTTGCCAAAACCAGGCATCTGCTTAATCAAAATCGTTCGCAATAAAACCACCTATCCCTGCCAACACAATGCTATAATTTACAAATTTTTCCGCCGCCGTGCGGGTTAACTTTATTCAGAAAGACAATATGGCAGCCTTCAACACACAAAAAGTCCTGTCCGTACACCACTGGACTGACGCCTATTTCACCTTCACCTGCACCCGCGACGACAGCCTGCGCTTTGAAAACGGCCAATTCGTCATGGTCGGCCTGCTGGTGGACGGCAAACCTCTGATGCGTGCCTACAGCGTGGCTTCCGCCAACTGGGAAGAGCATCTCGAATTTTTCAGCATTAAAGTGCCAGATGGCCCGCTCACCAGCCGCCTGCAGCACCTCAAAGTTGGCGACGAAGTGCTCATCAGCAAAAAGCCCACCGGCACCCTGATTTGTGGTGATTTAAACCCTGGTAAACATCTCTATTTGCTCTCAACCGGCACTGGTATTGCCCCGTTTTTAAGCATCACCAAAGATCCGGAAGTGTATGAGCAGTTTGAAAAAGTGATTCTCGTGCACGGTGTGCGCTATAAAAAAGACCTCGCCTACTACGATCGCTTCACCCAAGAGCTGCCTAATCACGAATACCTGGGTGAAATGATTCGTGAGAAACTGATTTACTACCCAATTATTTCTCGTGAGGAATTTCAACATCAAGGTCGTCTCACCGATTTGATGCGGAGCGGCAAACTGTTCGAAGATATCGGTCTGCCACCGATTAACCCACAAGACGACCGTGCTATGCTGTGTGGCAGCCCGGCCATGCTCAAAGACACCAGTGATGTGCTCAACAGCTTTGGCTTAACTGTGTCGCCCAAAATGGGGCAGCGCGGCGATTATCTGATTGAGCGCGCGTTTGTAGACCAATAAAGTTTGAGTATTTTAGTGAAGAAAAGGCTACCTGAAAACGCAGCGAGGCGAAGTTTCTGCGAAGCTAAAATTTCCGGTAGCCTTTGAGGACGGATGGATTGCTGCCTTGTGTGAGAAATGGGCTCTCTATCAGCTGCTGTCTGCTTTTGGCAAATACAGAATCAGTGCTGTTTTCCAGCGTATCAGCAATATGGTTATCGATTCATCCCGCACCAGTAAAGGCAGCACGATGGATTCACCGCATGTAATCAGGTTGGCGGTGATGTCGTAGTAGAACAGGTTGCTTGTCGGTACGCTGTCGAGCAAGTGCAGTAAAGTAGAGCAAATAGCAAAATTGGTGTAGGGTGGGATATGTTGCTTGAATGAAAACTGCACCCAAGATGCAGTTTCATGATCAGGGTTGTCCAGCTAGTGAACAAGAAAGTTTTCGATTAAATTACAGGTAGCTCGCGGATAGGTAGAAATTGTAGACACCTACAGCATAACGTAATTCTTCGTTATTACTGTCTAGCCAAGAGGGCAGTTTGGTGTGGGAATCGGTGCAGTAGTGTTAGTAGACGTCGACTGGAGTCTTCATGTTTTATCAGACATAGAAGGGGAGAACTTGAGAAATTTAGCGGGACTTGTTTTACTTGTTTTTATTTTGTTTAAGCTTTGCTTTCAGGCGGCCTTCGTAGCGGATTCACATACTTTGTGATGTGAGTTGGCGAGTATAAGCTTAAGCTGCTCAGGCATATGGGAAGATGCAACGTTGTATGATAAATATATAAGAAAAAGCTTAACTATTTTAGTTAAGCCTTTGGATTTTTGGTCGGAGTGAAAGGATTCGAACCTTCGACCCCTTGCACCCCATGCAAGTGCGCTACCAGACTGCGCCACACTCCGACTTCCGAAAGGAATGATTCTAAGCTGTTTTTTGCGGCTTGGCAAGGATTGCTTCGATTTTTTCTAAAATTACCTGCAAATCCTGCCAAACTTCTTCAGCAGTGGCAGCGGGGCGATTTAGGCTGTCGTGGCCGTTTAGATTGAAACGGTCGATGTAGGTGGGGAAACTGCCGCTTAATTTACGGATCTTCACCACATCTTGCCGGGTGTATTGGTTGCCGCCATGGCCGATCACTACGCCGTTATCTTGCTGCCATTGGAAGAATTGTTCGGGCTGGATATCGGCTAGATAGCACAATTCTTCCAGGCTGAAGTAGCGTTTAACCGGAATGGGCGGTAAGGCGCGTTCAGTTTTGTTTACCATAGTGGTGTTCCACCATGCCTTTGAGTTTTTGGCTGGCGTGGAAGGTTACCACTCGGCGAGCGGTAATCGGAACTTCTTTGCCGGTTTTGGGATTGCGGCCAGGGCGTTGCGGTTTGTCACGCAGTTGGAAGTTGCCGAAGCCGGAAATTTTGATTTCCTCACCGCGTTCTAAAGTGGCGCGGATCTCTTCGAAGAAGAGTTCAACGATTTCTTTTGCATCGCTCTTGCTAATATTGCTGACTTTTTCTACCAGAATATTGGCCAATTCTGCTTTAGTGAGTGTCATTGAGTTTACCTCTAAAGTTACTAAGTTGAGGATTATCGCTAATTACTTTTTAGAAATCAAGTGAATGCTGCTACATGCGGAAAAATCTGTGAAATGAGACGACAGATTATGTGGCAATTTGTTCATTATGCCTATAAACAGTGGATTTCACTGGCAGCTGTTCCAAAAAGGCTACCTGAAAAATGGCTGTGCTTTGATATGGCCAAAGCTCATTTTTTCTACAATGCGAGCTAACGCAGTAGGAAGAAAACCAGTGCTTTGGCTATATTTGCAGCCAGGTTTGTAGTGCGACTGGATTTTCGATAGTAAGCCAGGCGGTGTTGGCGGCGGCAAGCCGTACAGTGGCAGAGGTGTGATACAACACGCCGTATCGGAAGTAGTGCAATTTGGCTTGGCTGCTGGCTTTCTGCTGCTGCCATTGGACGGCGAAGTCATTGGCAGCATAGCCGTTGATGGCAATGATGCGGTCGCCTGCAGCAAGGCCTGCTTGTTCGGCGCTGCCGCCGTTGAGTACGTGGCTTAGGGTGATGTCGCTGCTGTTTTGCTGGAAGCGGGCACCGAAGTCGTTGGCTGGCAGAGTAGGGGGTAACAGCCCGCAGCCGCCGTTGTGCGAGGGTGGCAAGGGCAACCAATGCAGGCGCAAGCCAGCGTGGGCGAGGGCGGTTTCGAAAGGCAGGGCTTGGGTGCTGCGGATGAGTTGGTTAAACAGGCTACGTAAGTCGAGGCCAGTGATGGTTTGGGCAAGCTCTTCCCATTCGGTTTCGTGCAGGGGTTGTTTTCTGGTTAGCCAGTCCTGATAGAGGGCTTGCATGATGCTGTCGAGACTATGCCAGCTTTGCTTGCGTATATACAGGTCGAGGCAAAGGGCGGCGAGGGTGCCTTGCTGGTAGTAGCTGGTAATGACATTGGGACTGTTCTCGTTTTGCTTATAGTATTTGTCCCAGGCGTGGAAGCTGGATTGGGCTAGGGTTTGCAGGCGGTGTCCGGGATTGCGGTGTACTCGGGTGATGGTTTTGGCTAAGAGCTCGAGATAGGCGGTGGGGCTGATACAACCGCTACGCACGAGGAATAGGTTGTCGTAATAGGAGGTGATGCCTTCGAATGCCCATAAAAGCTCGGTGTAGGCTTCTTGGTTGAGATCAGATTGGGCGAGGGCGGCGGGTTTGATGGATTTGACGTTCCAGGCATGGAAGTATTCGTGGGAAATCAGGCCGAGCAGCTGGGTGTAGTTGGCAGAGGCTTCGACAAGATTATTTTCAGGTAGCCAGCTACGATCGGCGAGCAGGGCGGTGGATGATGTGTGCTCGAGGCCGCCGTAGACGTGATCGCCCAGGTGCAGCAAGAAGGTGTAGTGCGTAAATGGGGCGGGGTTGGGGAAGAATTGGAGTTGGGCGGTGCAGATGGCTTGGGTGTCGGCCAGCAGGCGTTGACGGTCGAAGTCGGGGTAGTGGCCGCTGAGGACGATGCGATGTGGAATGCCGGCAGCGGTGAATTCGAGAATTTCGAGGGTGCCGGATTCAAGCGGGCAATCGATAAGATGACGGTAGTTGTTTGCTTGGTAGAGATGGTTATCCAGTCTGGGCAGGGCGGTGGCGGTTTGCCATTGGCTGGGGAAACAGAGTTCGACTTGGTGTGGCTCTTCGGTGTGTGAGGCTACCTGAAAAAACAGGGCGGCGCCGTCGAAGAAGGCGCGTTCGCTATCTAAATAGCAGCCGCGTACGGAGAGATCGAAGGCATAAACGTCGTATTCAATGAGCCAATCGCCGGGTGTGTTTTCTTCGGCCTGCCAGATATTTTTGCTGACGGCTTGTAAGTTGGCAGTTTGGCCGTTACAGCTGGCTTCAATACGGACGATGTGCCGGGCAAACTCGCGAATCATATAGCTACCGGGCACCCAGTTGGGCAGGGTAAGGCGGACGGCTTGGCTGCCGCAGTGGCTGAAACGCAGGCAGACGCGGAAGAGATGCTGTTCAGGCAAGGGAGTAATGGTGTAGTGGAGCATTTGCTTGTTTCGCTAGAACTGAATGGGATACAGCTTTTTCAGGAAACCTGTTTTGTTAAAAATGAAAATTTGCTTTATATACTGTTTAAGTTACATGCAATACCAGTATTAAAGGAGAGTACAGCTATCTTTCAATATAGAGAATAGAGATTTTTCATGAGAACATAAACCTATAACTACAAAGTAGTGCGGCAGTTTGCTGTGATGACGGTGGTTTGGGGTGTGGTTGGAATGTTGGTTAGAGTAACTGTGACTGCACAGCTCTATTTTCCGCAGCTGAATCTATCTGAGTTGGGGCCGTGGTTCCATTCTGGCCGTTTACATCCACCGCATACCAATGCCATTATTTTTGTATTCGGTAGCTGTGGCTTAATTGCCACATCTTAATTATGGTGCAGCACACTTGTAACGCTCGTCTATATGGCGGTTGACTACCAGCCTTTACATTCTGGAGCTGGCAGCTGGTGCTTCTGCTGGCGGCGGTTACCCTGCCAATGAACTTTACCAAGGCAATTGGAGTATACCGATCAATATTGCCTACTACTACGACAAATTCAAAACGCACTACGATGAAGAGGAGCGGCACATCATCGATGATAATGATTCGATCAATAACAACAACCAGACTCCCTAAAGCCGTGAATACGGAGCACAACAATGAATACATCCCTCTTTAAACTGACAATTTCCGGAACTACTACATTACTGGCATCGTCGCAATCAGCTTTATCAGGCTGATATGGCTAATTTTGTCGCAAAGTAAAGTTAAGATACCAGCCAAAAGCGAAGATGTAAAAACCACCGGCCACAATTGGAACGGCATCGAGGAATACAACGATCCGCTGTCACACTCTAGTGTTTTACCTCATATTATTCTGATTTGACTGTTTTCCATCGGCTATCCTAACCACCTATGTGTGGGGCAAAGCCAATCCGAACGGTGCCGCCAAACCCGCAGCGGCAACAGCATCCGATCCCGCACCAGCTGCCGCTTCGTCAGCCAGTACAGCTTCTTCCGCCTCGCAGCCTGTGGCTAAGTAAGAGAGCGTCCATTCGAAGGCTACCTGAAAAAGCCAAGGTATTTTTCAGGTAGCCTTTCCTATACACCGCGTTTACAATATAGCCAAATTCTCTTTAACAGGACATAAGTCATGCTAGATATCCAACTTCTCCGTACCGATGCCGCCGCTGTAGCCGCCAAACTGGCACAACGCGGGTTTGTTTTTGACTCTGCCGCCTTCGACGCATTGGAAGCGCAGCGTAAGGCTCTGCAAATGCGTACCGAAGAGCTGCAATCCCGACGCAACAGTGTGTCTAAACAAATCGGTGCACTTAAAGGGCAGGGCAAACATGCCGAAGCCGAAGCAGCTATGGTCGAAGTAGCACAAATCAAAACTGATTTGGAACAGGCTGATACCGACTACCAAACCGTACAGGTACAAATCGATGTCTTGCTGCTCGGTATTCCGAATTTACCGCACGAGAGCGTGCCGGCCGGCAAAGATGAAACTGAAAACGTGGAAGTGCGCCGCGTAGGTACTCCGCGTCAATTTGATTTTGAAATCAAAGACCATGTGGACTTGGGCGAAAAGCTCGGCCTCGATTTTGAAACCGCTGCTGCACTTTCCGGTGCCCGCTTCAGCCTGATGAAAGGTCAGGTTGCCCGCCTGCACCGTGCCTTGGCACAATTTATGCTCGACACCCACACCCAGCAGCACGGCTACACCGAGTGCTACACCCCTTATATCGTTAGCGATAGCACTCTCATCGGCACTGGCCAGCTGCCCAAATTTGGTGAAGATCTGTTCCATGTTATCCGCGGTGGCGACGAGAGCAAAACCAAGCAGTACCTTATTCCCACAGCCGAAGTAACTCTGACCAACACCGTGCGCGAGCGCATCCTGCCGGCCGATGCCCTACCCATCAAGCTCACCGCCCACTCGCCCTGCTTCCGTAGCGAAGCAGGCTCGCACGGCAAAGACACGCGCGGCCTTATTCGCCAGCACCAATTTGATAAGGTAGAAATGGTGCAAATTGCTCACCCCGACCACTCCTACGCCGCACTAGAAGAAATGGTCGGTCACGCCGAGCGAATCTTGCAACTGCTCGAACTGCCTTACCGCGTCATTACCCTGTGTACCGGCGATATGGGCTTCGGCGCCGCCAAAACCTACGATTTGGAAGTGTGGGTGCCCGCGCAAAATACCTATCGCGAAATCTCCAGCTGCTCCAACTGCGAAGATTTCCAAGCCCGCCGCATGAAAGCCCGCTTCAAAGATGAAGATGGTAAAAATCGCTTGGTGCACACCCTGAACGGTTCCGGCTTAGCAGTAGGTCGTACCTTAGTGGCGGTGCTGGAAAACCACCAAAACGCCGATGGCAGTATCAGCATCCCTGCTGCCTTGCGCCCCTATTTGGGCGGCGTGGATAAGCTCGTCCCCTAAGCCCAAAGGCTACCTGAAAACCTATTTTTGGTTTTTCAGGTAGCCTTCATGTCATGCCAATTAGCTGATTAGATGATAGATTTACACTGCCATTCCAATGTTTCAGATGGTGCTCTGCCACCACGCGAAGTGGTGAAACTAGCACACGCCAATGGTTGTACCTTGCTCGCGCTTACCGACCACGACCATACTGGCGGTCTGGCCGAAGCACGTCAGGAAGCGGAGGCCTTGGGCATTCGGCTGATAAACGGCGTGGAAATCTCCGTGAGTTGGCGCAAACGTACCATTCATATTGTCGGTCTCAATTTCGATGAAACCGATACCGTGCTACAAAACCTGCTGGCTAGGCTGCGCCGCGGTCGGTTGGAGCGTTTTCTGCGTATGGCGGAAAAGCTTGAGAAGAAAGGCCTTACTGGTGTCTGTGAGGGAGCGCTTGCGCTGGTGCCAAACCGTGAAATGGCCAGCCGCACCCATCTGGCGCAATGGCTGATGGAACAAGGCCATGTGCGCAACAAACAGCAGGCTTTTAAAAAATATTTGGGTGATGGCCAGCCCGGCTATGTGAGGCATGAATGGGCTACGCTCGAAGAAGCTGTGGCTGCCATTTTGGGCGCAGGTGGCATTGCAGTTGTCGCTCACCCCATTCGCTATGGTCTCTCCGCCACCGCGCAACGTAATTTATTCACTGAATTTAAAGCGCTGGGTGGGCAGGCTATTGAGGTACACAGCAGCACGACCGACTTGAACGACCGCCTCAACTATGCCCGCCTCGCTGAGCAATACGGTTTCCTCGCCAGCGCCGGTAGCGATTTCCATCGCATAGGCGACTTCGGCAGCGGTCGCCTCGGCGCCTGCCCACCACTGCCCGAACGCTGTCGGCCGGTTTGGCAAGAATTTTGCTTGTAGTACTCCATTCACGTACTAATGCTTTGTGCACGGGAAAACGATATAAGGAAATGAACCATGATCAAACAGTTTGAAATCAACAACTATGTGAGAAAGCAGCTGCAAGACTACCTTACTGAGAAAAAGCTCACGCTGGAGCAGGCCATGGCTGAAGAAATAAGCAACAACGAAATTGCCGCCATCGTGCATGCCGGCCTGCCCGGCATGGTGCGCAAGATTTATTCCCTAGGCAAAATGCAAACCTTCTTCTGGGAAAAGCGCGAACTTATCCAGGGATTTATTGCAGACCGACTGCAAAGTGTGAATGGAGAAAAGACAAAAAAAGCTAAATAAGGTAACCTGCCGAAAAGTGTCAGGCTGTATTCCTTGTGAGGAAGGAATGTAGGACTGATAATCGAAGATTTTATTAATAATTAGAGGAGTGATAAATATGTTTTTGGTTTTACTAGCCCTGATTTTGGCCGGTGTAGTGGCTTTCTTCTTTTTCCGCAACCGTCGCATTGAACAGGAAATTGAGCGCCAGCGCCGTGAAGAGGAAATTGAGCGTATCTTGGAGCGCAAAAAACAGGAAATCGAGCAGAACAGAACGCTGAACTGATTGCTTGATAGGGCACTGCGCGCGCTATTGCTCAAATTGCCGAAAAAGGCTACCTGAAACCTTTAGGTAGTCCTTTTTTATATCGCACGCTGGCTAATAAGCAACACTATTTCTCTATTTTTCCTTCTTTATCTTGCATTGTTTCAGCTTTGGTTTGCTGCCGCTTGGCACGGGGGTGGGTATCATCGTACACGCGAGCGAGATGGTCGAAATCCAGCTTGGTGTAGTGCTGGGTGGTGGCGAGCTGACTGTGGCCGAGCAGCTCTTGTACAGCACGGATGTCGCGGGTGTTTTGCAACAGGTGGCTGGCGTAGCTGTGGCGCAGCATATGGGGACTGAGGTGGCAGCTGCCGTAACGGGCGGCGAATTGTTGCAGGCGTTTTTGGATTTGGCGGGCACCGAGGCGGCGGCCGGTACGGCCGGTGAAGAGGGCTGTTTCGTTGGGTGCGGCGGTACGGGTTTTCAGGTAGCCTTCGAGGGTGCGGATGCTTTGGGCGGTGAGGGGAAGATGGCGTTGTTTGCAGCCTTTGCCGGTTACGGCCACCCAGCCGCTTTGCAGGTTAAGGTCGGCCAGGTTGAGAGCACAGGCTTCAGCAAGGCGCAGGCCGCTGCCGTAGAGCAGCTCAAAGATGGCAAGGTCTCGACTGTCGAGCGGATTTTCTGGGGCTTGGTCGAGGAGTTGGTTGAGCGACTCGGCAGGTACAGCTTTGGGCAGGCGTTCAGGGGATCTGGGGGCTTTAAGACCGTGGGTGGGGTCGGTTTTCAGATAGCCTGTTCGTATCAGCCAGCGGCAAAATTGCCGCCAAGCGCTGAGGCGGCGGGCGATGCTGTGTGGGTGCTGGTTTTGTTGGCCAAGCTGGCGCAGGGCGGCGGTGAACAATGGTCGGGCAAGTGTGCTTTGCGGCTGAAAATTGGCCAGCCAGGCGAGGTCTCGGCGGTAGGCGGCTAGGGTGTGGGGGGAGTGGTTTTGCTGTTGCAGGCTGTGCAGCCAGGCTTCGATTTGTGCTATCCAACCGCTGCTCATTGCTCTGCTCTGTGGTGAGTAAAATGGGCGCGGAAGGCGGCGGGAGTATGCTCGATAAGCTGGGCGGCGTAGTTGAAAAACACCATTCCGCATTGTACACGGGCGATTTCGGTGTGGTCGGCTGCCCGGGAGAGTTTGGCGAAAAACGGGAAGCCGGCCTTGCCAATTTCGCCTAAGGCTACCTGAACTAGCAGCTCTTCGCCATGAAAGGCTTGGGCGCGGTATTGTACAACAGCATCGGCCATAATCAGACCGGCACCGAAGGCATCGGTTTCAGTGCAGCCGTGCGCGGCAAGAAAGCGTAAGCGGGCTTCGTGGGCGATGCGCAAAACGGCATCGTTGGCAAGGTGGTTACCATAGTTGAGGTGGCCGACTTCTAGCGTGATGCAGGTTTCAAAACAGAAGTGTTCCGGCAGGTTGATTTGGATGCGCTGAGCGGCTGGCATACTAGGGCTCCGCTGATTAAAAACCAGGTTATCTTAGCATTTGTTGCCTAATTATTGAACGTGTTGCAACAACATTCTGTAAAACAGCTGTGTAAATACCTTGACAAAATCTGCTCCAAACCCATATGCCTTGCAAGAAAACAATATGCAAAGGAAATAATCATGCGATACGACAAATTAACCGCTAAATTCCAACAGGCCTTGCAAGAAGGCCAGAGTTTGGCCTTGGCTGCGGATAGCAGCTATCTGGAAGCAGGTTTCGTGTTAAAAGCCCTGCTTGACGACCAAAACAGCGGAACATCTGCACTGTTGGCTCATACGGGCGTGAACGTGCCGCAAGTGAAGCAGCGTTTGCAGCAACATTTAAACAGCCTGCCGAAAGTGTCCGGCCAGGGGGGCGATATTCTGCCCAGCCGCGAATTACAGGCGGTGTTGAATCTGACGGATAAGGCCGCCGTCAAACGCGGCGATGCCTATATCGCCAGCGAACTTTTCCTGCTCGCCTTGGTGCAGCAGAACGACGCGACCGGCAAAATCCTGAAAGAAGCCGGTGCGACCGAACAAAACATCAATGCCGCAATTGATGCGGTACGCGGAGGACAAAACGTGAACGATGCCAATGCCGAAGACCAACGCGATGCTCTGAAAAAATACACGCTTGACCTAACCCAGCGCGCCCGCGACGGTAAGCTTGACCCCGTTATCGGCCGCGACGATGAAATCCGCCGCGCGATTCAGGTATTGCAACGCCGCACCAAAAACAACCCCGTGCTGATCGGCGAACCGGGTGTGGGTAAAACTGCCATCGTCGAAGGCTTGGCGCAACGCATCGTCAACGGCGAAGTACCTGAATCCCTGCGCAACAAACGCCTGCTGGTTTTGGATTTGGCGGCATTGATTGCCGGTGCGAAATACCGCGGCGAATTTGAAGAACGCTTGAAAGGCGTGTTGAACGATTTGGCGAAAGACGACGGCAACACCCTGATTTTCATTGACGAAATCCATACTTTGGTCGGCGCGGGCAAAACCGACGGCGCGATGGACGCGGGCAATATGTTGAAACCAGCTTTGGCGCGCGGCGAATTGCACTGCATCGGCGCGACCACTTTGGACGAATACCGCCAATACATCGAAAAAGATGCGGCACTCGAACGCCGCTTCCAAAAAGTATTGGTCGGCGAACCCAGCGTGGAAGACACCATCGCCATTCTGCGCGGTTTGCAGGAACGCTATGAAATCCACCACGGCATCGACATCACCGACCCTGCCATCGTTGCCGCCGCAGAATTGAGCGACCGTTACATCACCGACCGCTTCCTGCCCGATAAAGCGATTGATTTAATTGACGAAGCCGCCAGCCATATCAAAATGGAGTTGGACAGCAAACCCGAGCAGATGGACAAACTCGACCGCCGCATCATCCAGCTCAAAATGGAAAAAATGCATGTTGCCAAAGAAAGCGACGACGCCAGCAAAAAACGTTTGGAACTGATAGACGAAGAAATTGACGGCCTGCAAAAAGAATACGCCGATTTGGACGAAATCTGGAAAGCCGAAAAAGCAGCGTCTTCCAGCACCGCCGACATCAAAAAACAGATGGACGACATTAAAATCAAAATCGAGCAGGCCAAACGCCAAGGCGACTTTGCCCGCGCGTCCGAACTCGAATACGGCGAGTTGCCGAAATTGGGCGCACAGTTGCAGGCGGCGGAAAGCAACCCCGACGGCAAAAAACAAAACAAACTCTTCCGCACCGAAGTCGGCGCGGACGAAGTGGCCGAAATTGTATCGCGCATGACTGGTATCCCCGTCGCCAAAATGATGGAGGGCGAACGCGACAAACTATTGAAAATGGAAGAAGTATTGCACTGCCGCGTGGTTGGACAAGACGAAGCCATGCGTGCTGTGTCCGACGCCATCCGCCGCAGCCGCTCTGGCCTTGCCGATCCGAACAAACCTTACGGCAGCTTCCTGTTCCTAGGCCCGACCGGCGTGGGTAAAACCGAGTTGTGCAAAGCCCTGGCAGGCTTCCTGTTTGACAGCGAAGACCACCTCATCCGCATCGACATGTCCGAATACATGGAAAAACATGCCGTTGCCCGCCTAATCGGCGCGCCTCCGGGCTATGTCGGCTACGAAGAGGGCGGCTACCTGACCGAACAAGTCCGCCGCAAACCGTACAGCGTGATTCTTTTGGACGAAGTGGAAAAAGCCCATCCCGACGTGTTCAACATCCTGCTGCAAGTATTGGATGACGGTCGTTTGACCGACGGACAAGGCCGCACCGTGGACTTTAAAAACACTGTTATCGTGATGACTTCCAATATCGGCAGCCAGCATATCCAACAGATGGGTACGCAGGACTACGAAGCCGTGAAAGAAGCGGTGATGGAAGAAGTGAAAGCCTACTTCCGCCCCGAAATGATCAACCGTATTGACGAAGTGGTCGTGTTCCACGGACTGAATCAGGAGAATATCCGCAACATCGCGAAAATCCAGCTCAAAGGCTTGGAAAAACGTTTGGAAGCGCAACACCTGCACCTGAAAGTGGACGATGCCGCTTTGGATTTAATTGCCGAAGCCGGTTTCGACCCCGTGTACGGCGCACGCCCGCTCAAACGCGCCATCCAGTCGGAAATCGAAAACCCGCTGGCCAAGGCCCTGCTCGAAGGCAAATACGCGCCTGACAGCACGATTCATGTGAAAGAAGAAGGCGGCAGATTAGTGTTTGCCTGATTTGAAAGCTTGAATATTTGAGACAGCAGGCTACCTGAAAATGATTGAACCGTGTTTTCAGGTAGCCTGCTTTACAGCCCACAGAAAATATACGATACGGAAACCGCAATAAACTAAAACCTCACGCAAAAAGGAAGCACTATGAATTTCAATAATCTGCTCAACCAAGTATTGGGTGCCGTGCAGCAAAGTGGCAACAAAGTGATGTCTGATAACAATCCGCTCAACTCATTCGGTGGTGGGGCGTTAATCGGCGGGCTGGCTGCGATGCTGCTGAAAAAAGGCGGCACGAAATCATTGCTGAAGGCCGGCTCGGCCGCTGCTTTGGGGATGATGGCCTATCAGGCCTACCAAAACTGGCAGGGAGGCCGGCAAAACAGCACGAGCACGGTGGCCGCTTTGCCTGAAGCAGCTTTTGCAGCGCGGGGGCAGTTGGCTGGAGAGCGCAGCCGTGTGATTTTGCGCACCATGATTGCAGCCGCTGCTTCAGACGGCTTAATTGATGAAACGGAAAAGCAGCTGATTGCCCAAGAGGGCGGTGCCGATGCTGAAGTGCAGCAGTGGCTGGCCAACGAATATGCCCGTCCGGCTTCTATTAACGAGCTGGCCGAGGCGGTGGGCGGCGATCAGGCACTGGCTGCCGAAGCCTATTTGGCTGCCCGCGCGGTTTGCGGCGATTTGGTGCGCTGTGAGATTGCCTTCTTGTCCCGGCTGTCGCAGGCTTTGGGGCTGGATGACGGTTTGGTGGAGCAGTTGGAGCGGCAGTTGGAGTTGGCGCAATAAAACACCAGCCGTTTGGTATAAGCAAAAGGCTACCTGAAAATTTTCAGGTAGCCTTTAATCCGTTCTGGATGAAGCATCACACCGCAGGCGGGGTTTCTTTGGCGGGCTCGGCGGCGTCATCTGCCGGGGCTGGAACAGCCGGCTCGGCGGCAAGTGCGGTTTCTTTTTCCGGGCTGGCAGCTGGGGCGGGTTCGGTGGTGTCGGCAGGATTGAACACGGTGGCATCGGCAGCGGCGTCGGCTTCGTCTAAGTCGTTTTGCAGGGGTACGGGCGCATCGTGCGGCACGAGTTGTACGCGCTGCTCGGCGTTACCGGCATGAGCTTCCGGGGCTTGCTCGGCCAGGTAGGAGAGGGTAACGCTTTGGCCGCTGCGCTGTTCGAGCTGGCTGCGGTAGGCTTCGGGCGTCATCAACTCTTCAGCACCACGGCTCAGCTGTGCGAATACGTTTTGATAGCTGCGGGTGAGCTCATCCACCGCTTCGGCAGTGTCGATAAAGTGATGGTTTACGGCTTCGCGGTAGTCTTGTAGGGCTTTTTTGGCTTCTTCCAACTCGGCTTGCTGTTTGCTGTTGCCACGTTTGAACAGCAGGGTGATGAGCATGCCGATAAGGAAGCCGCCGAGGCCGGTGAGGATAAATTGGGTAATGAGGGGCAGGTTGTTCATGGGATTTTCCTTTGTGGTAGATGGGCGGTATTGCTATTGTATAGCAATTTAGGCGGTTTGTTGCCTTGTGTAAAGGCTACCTGAAAAGTTTGCTGCGTTAATGCAGCACTCGCTGCAGATTATCTGCGCTGTGGCCGGTTTCTTCTTCGGGCAGGCCTTGGTAGATATCGAATTCGATGCGGGCGCCCACGGCGTGGCAGAAGCTGATTACTCGGGGCGAAAAGCCGATGGCCGGGGTGGAGTCGCGCTCGTCGGTGCTCACGGTGAGCACAACCATCAAGTAGGCTTCGAGCCGGTGGGCTTTGGCTAACTCGGCAATTTTGTCTTGTACCGGCAGTAAGGCGGCGATGAGTTCGTCGGCGATTTCGTTTAGGCGGAACACGTCATCGCCGCGCAGTACGGGTGTGCCGTATTGCCAGCTTGAATGGCCTAATATCCTGCCGCCCATGCCTGTGCAGCTGCCCTCATACACCGCGCGGGTGGGGGCAAGATTGAGGGCGGCGCTGACGGCATCGGGGTCGAAACCGTGGCCGGTAAGGGCGAAGTAGAGATAGCATTCGTTGAGATTGGGCGTATCCATCGGCTTATTTTCATTGGATTAAATAGACGGCGAGGCGGATAAGGAGTAGGCTCATCAGCGCGGCGATGATGTCGTCCAGCATCACGCCGAAGCCGCCGCCCACTTGGCGGTCGAACCAGCGGATGGGCGGCGGTTTCACCGCATCGAAGAAACGGAAGGCGGCGAAAGCAGCCAGCCACCACACCCAAGATTGCGGGGTGAAGGCGAGCACCAGCAGCATGGCCACGATTTCGTCCCACACGATGCCGCCGTAGTCGTGCACGCCGAGGGCGGCTTCGGTTTGGTTGCAAATCCAGATGCCGACGGCAAACAAGGGCAGGCACAGCAGGGCGAGCAGCCAGCCGTCGATGCCCAGCGCCATCAGTGCGGCGGCGAGGGGCAGGGCGGGCAGGGTGCCGAAAGTGCCGGGGGCAACCGGGGCGAGGCCGCTGCCGAAGCCGAAGCCGAGGAAACATACTGGGCGGCGCAGCAGCCAGGCGAAAGTGGGGCGGAAGGCGGGTTTTTGTTTAGCCAAAGTGGTCGAATCCTAAATGGGTAAGGTACAGTTCGCTGCCGTTGGTGCGCAGTAGTTTCAGGTAGCCCGTGTCGTTGATGCGGCCGATGCGGGTTACCGGAGTGCGGCTGCTTTCGGCCGCGGCGAGCACGGCTTGGCGCGCTTGCGGCGGGGCGGTGAACAATAATTCGTAGTCGTCGCCGCCGGCGAGGGTGAGCTCGTATACGGTTTGTTCGGGCAGGCATTGGCGCAGGCCGGGCGCGGTGGGCACCAGGTCGGCGTATAGCTCCGCGCCCACGTTGGAAGCGCGCAGGATGTGGCCGAGGTCTTGGGCCAGGCCGTCGGAAATATCCTGCGCCGCTGTGGCAACGGGCAGTAGGGCGTGGCCGAGGGATACGCGCGGAGTGGGGCGCAGGCGTGCGGCTTCGCATTCGGCAAACAGGTTTTCAGGTAGCCTGATGTTCTGCCAGATATGGTGCAGGGCGGCGGCGGCCAGGCCGATTTGACCGGACACCCAAATATCGTCGCCGTTTTGTGCGCCGCTGCGGCGCAGGCCTTGGCCCGAGGGCAGCTCGCCGGTGATGCTTACGTTGAAAACGAGATCGCCTTTGGTGGTGTCGCCGCCGATGAGGGTGATGCCGTATTGGCGCAGCATAGCGAACAGGCTACCTGAAAATGCTTCCAGCCAGCCGGGATTGAGCTCGGGCAAGGCGGCACTGAGCATCACCCAGCGTGGCCGCGCGCCCATGGCGGCCATATCGGAAATGTTTACGGCCAGGATTTTGTGCGCGAGGTCGGCAGGGGCAACATCGGGGAAGAAGTGGCGGCCGGCCAGCAGCATATCGCTGCTGAAGCATAAATCGTGGCCGGGGCGCGGGCGGACGATGGCGGCATCGTCGCCGATGCCAAGCAGGAGATCGGGGTCGGCCGGCTGTTCGGCAGCGAGGTAGCGGCGGATGAAGTCGAATTCGCCGAGGGGCTTTGCGGTGGATTGGGGCATGGTGGGGTGTTTGGTTGTAGGGTGGAGGCTACCTGAAAGCGTCAGCTTCAAGGAAGTTAAAGCGATTGAAGCGAGTTGCTGTGGAGCTAGAATTTTCAGGTAGCCTTGGGTTTACGTTTTTGTGTTGCTGAAGCCGAAGAGTTTTGCTGTGCGGAACTCGGCTTGGGCTGGGTTGGGGGGATTGTTGTTGATTTCGTTGAAGCCGCGTTTTATCTTCGCAGAAATTCAGTCTTGGCTGCGCCAAGGCATTGTTTTCAGGTAGCCTCTAATCGCGCACATAGATGGTTTCTACGTCGTAATCGTCGTCGTCCCAATCGTCTTCGTCATCGAGCTCGGCGGGGGGCTGGGTGTGGCTGAGGGCAGAATCCATGCCGCACTCCCAGCGCAATACGGAGAGTAGGTGGTGGATATCTTCCGGCAGCGGGGCTTCGAATTGTACGGTTTCGCCGCTTTCGGGGTGAACGAAGCTGAGCCGGTAGGCGTGTAAGGCTTGGCGGGCAAGTTGGTGTACGGCTTCTTTCACGGCATCAGAGCAGGGGTGGCGCGGGTTGCCATACACGGGGTCGGCGGCGAGCGGGTATTTGGCTTCGCGCATGTGTACGCGGATTTGGTGGGTGCGGCCGGTTTCGAGGGCGCATTCGATGTAGCTGTGGCTCTGGTAGCGTTCGAGCACTTTGATGTGGGTCACGGCTTTTTTACCGCCGAAGCCGACCACGGCCATTTTGAGGCGGTTGTGCGGGTCGCGGCCGATGAGGGTGTCGATTTTGCCGTCGAACGGCACGATGCCGTCGGCCACGGCACGGTAGATGCGCTTCACGCTGCGCTCTTGCAGCTGCTGCACGAGGCTGTTTTGCGCGGCCGGGGTTTTGGCCACCACCATCAGGCCGCTGGTGTCTTTGTCGAGGCGGTGCACGATGCCGGCACGGGAGATTTCGGCCAATGTCGGGCAGTGGGCCAGCAGGCCGTTGAGCAGGGTGCCGCTCCAGTTGCCGGCGGCAGGGTGGACGACAAGGCCGGCGGGTTTGTTCAACACAATCACGCTGTCGTCTTCAAACACAATATCCAGCGGCATGGGCTCGGGCGTGAAGGCGGCGGTTTCGTGGCTGTGCTGGATGTGCACTTCCAAGGTTTCGCCGCCGATGAGCCGCTCTTTGGGGCGGGCAACCTGGCCGTTGAGCAACACGTTGCCGTCTTTAATCCAAGTGCTCAGGCGGCTGCGGGAATAATCGGGCAGCAGTTTGGCCAGCGCGGCATCGAGTCTTTGGCCGGCCAAATCGGTGGGCACGGTTAAATTTATACAATTTTCCGCGTCTGCCCCTGCCGAAAAGTCGAAATCATCGTTATAATCGGCGTCATTGTTGGTATAGGAAGAAATGTTCTGCATGAAAAAGATTCTTTTAGTTACCGGCCTGGCAGTGATGCTGTCGGCCTGCTCCAGCACTTCAACCACCGCTGTGAGCCAAGATGCCCAGATTACGCAGGATTGGTCGGTAGATAAGCTGTATGCCGAAGCGCACGAGGAAATGGAGAGCCGCAATTATAGCCGTTCGGTGCGTTTATATGAAATTCTGCGGGCGCGTTTCCCCAACACCCGCCAAGCAGTGCAATCGCGGCTGGATACGGCTTATGTGTATTATAAAGACGAGCAGCAGCCGCAGGCGCTGGCGCATGTGGAGCAGTTTTTGAAGCTGTATCCCAACCATCCGAACACCGATTATGCGCTGTATCTGAAGGGCTTGATTGTGCTCAATCAAGACAAATCCATCTTCAATAAGCTGGCCTCGCAGGATTGGTCCGACCGCGACCCGAAAGCAAACCGCGAAGCCTATCAGGTGTTCAACGAGCTCATCACCCGCTTCCCCAATAGCAAATACGCCAACGACGCGCGCGCGAAAATGACGCGCCTGGTGGATGCGCTGGGTGGTAACGAAATGGCCATCGCACGCTACTATATGCAGCGCGGCGCGTACTTGGCCGCCGCCAACCGCGCGCAGGGGATTGTGAGCCGTTATCAAAATACGCGCTATGTGGAAGAGGCGCTGGCGATTATGATGACCGCCTACACCCGTTTGGAAAAACCGGAGTTGAGCAACGACACCCGCCGCGTGTTAGCGCAAAACTTCCCGCAAAGCCCTTATTTGCAAAAAGAATGGCAGCCGGACGATATTCCGTGGTGGCGCTATTGGAAATAGTATAGATTTTGGAGGCTACCTGAAAGCGGTTTTTCAGGTAGCCTTTATCAGCTAGAACTTCTTAACTTCAAAACAAGGATATGAAAATGAAAAAATTACCCCCTATCTTCGCCGCCTGCCTGCTGAGCTTCTGTGCCGTAGCCAGCGCCACCACCTACGAATGCACCGACCGACAAGGCCGCCGCACCTACACCGCCACCCCCGGCCCTAATTGCCGTGCCGTCACCCTTGGCCGCGTGACCACCTATCCCGCCCCCGTAAGCACCGCGCCTGGCAGCCCGAGCTACAGCAGCCCAGCTGCCCAGCCTGCTGCCAATGAAAGCCAGCGCCAAGCTGCCACCGAGCGCCTACGCCAAGCCCAGCAGAATCTGGAAGAAGGCCGCAAAGTGCGCTATGGCAACGAGCGCAACTACGCCCGCTATCTGGAGCGCATCGGTAAGCTGGAAGAGGAAGTGAACAAAGCCCAGCAGGAAGTGAACAACCTGAATAAATAAATCCGGTTGTGCTTTAATTTCTTGCAGTAATGTTTTCAGGTAGCCTTTGGTGTGATGCAGGCTACCTGAAAAACGAATCAACCCAATTTTTCCCGTTTAACATCCCACCCGATTTAACTTCGTTGCAGCTTACGCTTTCAGGTAGCCTTTATGCCCGCCATCCCCACGCACTACCGCAACCTGCACGTGTCCGAGACCGCTTCGGATAAGGAGATACGCGAGGCCTACCGCCGCCTGTCGAAACGCTATCATCCCGATTTTAATCCCGACAACCCCGAAGCCCTGCGCATCATGCAAATGGTAAACAAGGCCTATGCCGTGTTGTCCGACCCCGAGCAACGCAAACGGCACGATGCCTGGATTGCCGCCCAGCGCCAGGCCAAAGCTACCAATCCCTTGCTGCAGCAAGCCGCTGCACGGCAGCAGGCCAAGCTGGTGCCTTGGGGGCAGAAGCTGAAAGCGCAGTGGCAGCGGCTGCGTGCCAACAAAGCATTTTGGCTGGTGTTCTGCACCGGCTTGTTGCTTGGGCTGCTCGTGTTGCAACTTTGGTGGTGGCTGGATAAAACTCCGGCTGCGCCTCAAGATACGCCTTCCGCCGTGAGCCAGCTGGCCGCCCAAGGCAGCGCCTACCAACGCCCGGCCAAAGCCCCCAACGGCAACATCTGGCCGTATTTTTCCGACTATATTTCAGGCTACCCTGTGGCCGCGCAAAACGGCATGTCTATCGCCAGCATTGCCAACCACGGCGCCGACCGCATGGTGGAGCTGCAAATGCAGCAAGACGGCAGCTGGCAAAACATCCGTACTTTCTACATGCCCGAGAAGGGGTTCTTCACCCTCTACGAACTCGGTGCCGGCCAATACCGCTTGCTCTATCTTGATTTAGACAGCGGCCGCCACACCCAAACCGATGTTTGGCAAATAGAAAAACAAAATGATGCGCCGGTGTACCCCGATGCCAGCATCACCCTCCCGCCCACACAGCAAGGATAATCATGAGCGCCTCTCCCGCCGCCAAATACACAGAAGAAACCGTACTTTGGGTAAAACGCCACACGCCCAAACTGATGAGTTTCGCCATCAGCCGCCCCGATGAATACCGCTTTGCCGCCGGCCAATTTTCCCGCCTCGGCTTCCCCGAAGGCAGCGGCTTCATTTGGCGCGCCTATTCCGTGGTTTCCGCCGAATACGACGACACCCTCGAATACTTCGCCGTGCTCATCGAAGGCGGCCCCATGTCGGCTCGATTCGAACAGATGGAAGCCGGCAGCACCATCTTGCTCGACAAAACCGCCACCGGCTTCCTGCTGCCCGAACGCTTCCCCGACGGTAGCGACCTCATCATGCTCAGCACCGGCTCCGGCATCGCCCCCTTCCTCTCCATTCTGCAACAGCCGCAGATTTGGCAGCGCTTCGACCATCTCGCCCTGGCTCACTCCGTTTCCCATGCCAACGAAGCCGTGTTCAACCAGCATATCCGCGATTTGGCCGAACACCCATTAGTGGGCGAGTATTACGATAAACTGCGCTTCGTTCCCGTGCTCACCCGCGAGCAGCAGCCCGGCAGCCTCAGCCAACGCCTGCCGCAGCTGTTGGAAAACGGCAGCCTCAGCCAAGCCTTCGGCCTGCCGTTCAGCACCGAGCGCAGCCGCTTCATGCTGTGCGGCAATCCCGCTATGGTAAAAGACACCTTCCAAGCCCTGCTCAAGCTTGGCTTTGCCATGCATCGCAACCGCATCCCCGGCCACATCATGATGGAAAACGGCTTTTAATGCCTTTAACTAATGTCGGAAATTGCAAAGCAGGATGTTGCCAACGTTTTCAGGCAGCCTCAATTAACAGGCTACCTGAAACCGATTTGGGCCCGCAAGATTACAGGCTGGCTGAAATTCATCAGAGCTAACGAGATGCTGATAAACCACAGGCTCGTGCATCAAGCATCTATTAATTCTCAAGTATCCTCAAAAGCCCATCCAAGGCTACCTAAAAATTAAGCCCTTGCCACCAGCCGCTGCTCAGTCCACAATAAGCCTCTTCCCCACGAACAGCAAAACACAGCCATGAGCCATTCCCAAGCCTTCAGCCGCACCGACGACGTACGCATCCGCAGCATCAGTGAGCTGCTGCCCCCCATCGCCCACCTCTACGAATTGCCCATCAGCGAAACCGCCACCGATTTGGTGGAAACCACCCGCCATCAGATTGCCGACCTGGTGCACGGCCGCGATAAACGCCTGCTTACCATCATCGGCCCCTGTTCCATCCACGATCCCAAAGCCGCCCTCGAATACGCCCAGCGCCTGTTGCCCCTGCGCAAAAAATACGAGAAAGAGCTGCTTATCGTGATGCGCGTTTATTTTGAAAAACCGCGTACCACCGTGGGCTGGAAAGGGCTCATCAATGACCCTCATCTCAACGGCACCTTCGATATCAACTTCGGCTTGCGCCAAGCCCGCCGCCTGCTGTTGGATTTAAACAACCTCGGCGTGCCTGCTTCCACCGAATTTCTCGACATGATCACCCCGCAGTATTATGCCGACCTCATCTCCTGGGGCGCCATCGGCGCGCGCACCACCGAAAGCCAGGTGCACCGCGAGCTCGCCAGCGGCCTCTCCTGCCCCGTCGGCTTCAAAAACGGCACCGACGGCAACCTCAAAATCGCCATCGATGCCATTGGTGCCGCCTCTCATCCGCATCACTTCCTTTCCGTCACCAAAGCCGGCCACTCCGCCATCGTCCACACCGCCGGCAACCCTGACTGCCACGCCATCCTGCGCGGCGGCAAAGAGCCGAATTACAGCGCAGAACACGTTAAAGCCGCTGCAGAACAGCTGGCCAAAGCCAGCGTAACGCCCAAACTGATGGTGGATTTCAGCCACGCCAACAGCCGTAAAAACTACACCCGCCAAATGGAAGTGGCGCACGATGTGGCCGTGCAGCTGAAAAACGGCGAGCAAAACATCATGGGCATCATGGTAGAAAGCCACTTGGTGGGAAGCCGCCAAGACAAACCCGAAACCTACGGCCAAAGCATTACCGATGCCTGCATCGGCTGGGATGCCACCGAAGAGTTGCTTGCGCTGATGGCCGAAGCCAATCGCGGCAGAATATGAGCAAAGCGGCTTTTGCCGATTTTTTACTAAATACAATGCCTCCAATACGCTTCAGATGGCCCAATACAACAAAAGGCTACCTGAAAACCTATAAATATTTACAAATTACACCAAACTGTTAAAATCTATAATTTTTCAACGATGCCATTAACTGCAGAGCAGGAGCAAAGGTTTGCGGCTGCCTGAGGGAGATACACTTATGCAAGATTTCCGTGAAAACCCAAACGAGGATTTCCGCCAAGCCTATGCTTCCACCGCATTGGAAAATGATTTATTCGATAACGGTAAAATGGAAGTGGATCTGGCCAGCCCTTGGCAGCGGATAGGTGCACGATTGCTAGATATAGTGATTTTTGCCGCTATTTTTATGGTCTTCTTTTTTGTTATCGCAATTTTTATCAAAGATTCGATGATGGTTATCGGACTTAGTTTGCTCTTCGTTTTCGCCTTTGGTATTTACCAAATGGTCATCATGTCCCGCGATGGGCAAACGATAGGTAAAAAAGCCTTGAATATCCGCGTGATCACTGAAAATGGCAATAACCCCGGTTTCGTTAAATATTGCTTGGTGCGCGAATTTGGCTACAACTTCATTTTTACCCTTATCGGAATTGTTAGCAAATCATTGGCCAATTCGCTGGCACTTATCGCCACCATCGCCTGTATCGTGCTGCTGTTTATGGAAAGCCGCAACCGCCAAACCTTACAGGATTTGCTGGCAAAGACATTGGTCATCAAAAACTAAGCCATTTTTTATTCATACACAAGGCTACCCGAAATCATTTTCCCGCTTTCAGGTAGCCTTATTTATCTGGCCTAATTTGAGGACAAACCATGCAAAACTTCCGCCAAAACTATCGGCCTCCTCAATCAGAAGCCGCGCCGCAGGCAGCGGATCGGATGAAGGAAGTGGAGTTGGCCGATCCGTGGCAACGCTTGCTGGCCGGGGCAATCGACCGCATCCTGCCTATTATATTTTTCATTCTTACCATAACGGTTGGTGCGAACCCACGATATGCACGTGCCAAATTGCTGTGGTTGTATGATTCTATACTAATCATTGGTTGTCTAACTGTGCTGTCATTTCTCTGGCAGGCTGTTATCATGAGTCGAAGCGGTCAGAGTATCGGACAGAAAATCCTGCGTATCCGTGTGATTACGGATACCGGCGAGAACCCGGGCTTTGCTAAATATGTGCTGGCGCGCGAAGTGTTTTTCTTTGCCGTTTTGCTTTCGCTATGCGGGCTGCTCAGCGGCCTGGGTTTGGGCCACATTATCTATTGTGCTGTGCAATTGCTGTACCTGATTATGCTATGCCGCAAGCGCGGCAATTATCAAACGCCGCAGGATTTGATGTTGCAGACTTTGGTGGTGAAGATGTGAGTGCCGGCATAACGAAAGGCTGCCTGAATCATTCAGGTAGCCTTTCGTATTATGGTGGGCGGATATGAAACTTGTTGCGGCGAGATTTCAGCTAGCCTCTACTACTTCCTCCTTGCCAAACGCCTGCCGCAGTTTGCTCCAGATGAGGGCGAGCAGAAATAGGATAGCCTGCAAAATCACGATACTGGGGCCGGTGGCGGAGTTAATGTGGTAGCTGAGCAGGGTGCCAGCGAGACAGGTGAGAACGGAGGCGGCCATGACGATGATCATCATGTGCTCAAAGCGTTTGGTAAGCAGGAAGGCGGTGATGCCGGGGGAAATGAGCATGGCCACCACCAGCACTACACCGGCCACCTGCATGGCGGTGATGATGGTAAGGGCAAGCAAGGCAAGTAGGCCGTAATGCAGAAGCTGCGGGGATAGGCCGGCGATGCGCGCTTGGGCAGGGTCGAAACAGTAGAGCATAAAGTCGCGCCGTTTGAGCAGCATGACCAAGGCCACGGCGGTGCAGATGGCGAAGGTTTGCAGCAGCTCTTCGCGGCTCACGCCCAACACGTTGCCGAACAGGATGTGGGTGAGGTGTTGGTCGGTTTCTACTTTAGTAAACAACACGAGGCCGAGCGCAAACATACCGGAGAAGACGATGCCCATCACGGTGTCTTCTTTTAGGCGGCTGTTGTTTTTCAGGTAGCCTACACCCACGGAACAGAGCAGGCCGGAGACAAACGCGCCAATTTGCAGCGGGATACCGAACACGAAGGCAAGCACAATGCCGGGCAGCACGGCGTGCGACACCGCGTCGCCCATTAGCGACCAGCCTTTGAGCACCAGATAGCAGGACAACAGCCCGCAGGTGATGGATACAATCAGCGCGGTGAGCAGGGCGTTCTGCATGAAGGGGAAGGCGAGCGGCGCGGCAAACCAGTTGATCAGCTCAGACATAGCCGGCCTCCGTTTCTTCCGCTGCTCGCGGCACAGCGCCTAATTTTTGCCGCAACAGGCCGTATTTGGGCGCAAACACGAAGGAGAACAGGAACAGCAGGCTTTGCAGGGACACAATCACGCCGCCGGTGGCACCGTCGAGGAAAAAGCTGATATAGGCGCCCAAGGCGCAGGTAAGTATGCCGAGCGATACGGCAATTAGCACTAGTTTGCCGAAGCGGTCAGTAAGCAGGTAGGCGGTGGCGCCAGGAGTAACCACCATGGCAATCACCAAAATCGCACCCACAGTTTGCAGCGCGGCCACCACGCAGGCGCTGAGCAGACAGAAAAACAAAATTTTATAGCGCAGTGGCGAGAGGCCGACAGCCACGGCTTGAGTTTCGTCAAAAAACACCAAGAGCAAGTTTTTCCAAGTGGGCAGCAGAAACAGCAGGCATACGCCAATGATGATGGCTACCTGAAAAATATCTTCGTCGGCAATACCCAAAATATTGCCCAACACAATTTCCTGCACGTTGACCGCAGTCGGGTTCACCGACACGATAAACAGGCCGATGGCGAAAAAAGTGGTGAAGATAAAGCCGATCACCGCGTCTTCCTTTAGCTGCGTGATGGCACGTATCCACAAAATCGACAGTGCTGCCAAAATGCCGGATACAAACGCGCCGGCAGAATAGGGCAAGCCGAGCGCATAGGTAACCGCCACGCCAGGCACCACCGAGTGCGATAGTGCGTCGCCAATCAGCGACCAGCCTTTGAGCATTAAATAAGACGACAAAAACGCGCACATACCACCCACCGCCGCGCTCAGCACGATGGCCTTCACCATGTATTCATAGGCAAACGGCTCCAGCAGCATCTCTAGCATGAACTTTCCCCTTCGCTGCCGTTTTCCTGCTCCGCGCAGCTGCCTTGGGCATCGCTGCAGCAAGGTACGGCTGGTGAATCATTTTTGGCTTGACCGTAGAACACGGCGGGGCGTTCGTCGTCGGTGAGCACGGTGAGTACACGGCTGTCTTCGTCATCGTGCAAATCGCTGCCGGAGAGGCGGAAGTGGCGCAATACGCCGCCGAAGGCCAGTTCGAGGTTGTGTTGGTTGAAAGTGTGCTCAGTACGGCCAGCGGCCAGCACGGTACGGTTGATCATCACCACTTGGTCGCAGAAGTCCGGCACCATACCGAGGTTGTGGGTAGACACCAAAATTAGATGCCCCTGCCCCCGCAGCTGGCCGAGTAAATCCACAATCGCGTCTTCGGTTTTCACGTCCACGCCAGTAAACGGCTCGTCCAGCAAGATAATCTTGCCCTGTTGCGCCAGCGCGCGCGCCAGGAATACGCGTTTTTTCTGCCCGCCGGAGAGTTCGCCGATTTGCCGCTGCGCCAAATGGGCAATGCCCACCCGTTCCATGGCTTCCTGCACTTTGCGTTTGTCTTCCGCTTTGGGCAGGCGCAGAAAATTCAGGTAGCCGTAGCGACCCTGCATCACCACGTCGTACACCGACACGGGAAACTGCCAATCCACTTCCTCGCTCTGCGGCACATAGGCCACCAGATTGCGCTTGAGCGCCTGCGGCACGGGCAGACCGCATAGGCGGATGCTGCCCGATTTCGGCTTAATCTGCCCCATCAGACTTTTAAACAGGGTGGATTTGCCGCTGCCGTTTACGCCCACCAGCGCGCAGGTGGTGCCGCCTTGCAGCGTGAAACTCACGTCACGGATAGCCGTGTGGCCGTTGCTGTAGCGAACCGTTACCGATTCAACGCTGATGGAGGCGGCTTGTTCAGACATTATTTTCCAAATCCTCTAACAATGGTGGAAACCGTGATGTTGAGCAGGTCGAGGTAGGTCGGCACCGGGCCGTTTTTGGCGGAAAGCGAATCCACATACAACACACCGCCGTATTTGGCACCGGTTTCGCGCGATACCTGCTGCATCGGGCGCGGCGATACGGTGCTCTCGCTAAACACTACCGGAATATGATTTTGCCGCACAGTGTTGATCACGCGGCGCACCTGCTGCGGCGTACCTTGCTGCTCGGCGTTAATCGGCCACAGATACACTTCTTTGAAACCATAATCACGTGCCAGATAGCTGAACGCGCCTTCGCTGGTTACCAAGAAACGCTGATTTTGCGGCACGCGTGCCAGTTTTTCGCGCAAAGGGCGGTCTAGGTTGCGGATGCGCTGGGCATAAGCGGCGGCATTGCGGGTGTACGCTGCTGCATTTTGCGGGTCGTACTTAATTAGTGCGTTTTTAATGTTTTCCACATAGATTAAGGCGTTGCGGGTAGACATCCAAGCGTGCGGGTTGGGCGTGCCACGATAAGGACCTTCGTGAATTGACATCGGCACAATACCCTGCGTTACCACCACTGCCGGCTTGTTGCGCACGTTTTGGAAGAAACGCTCAAACCAGCGTTCCAGGTTCAGTCCGTTCCACAACACCAAATCGGCAGATTGGGCTTTAGCAATGTCTTGCGGTGTGGGCTGGTAATCGTGGATTTCTGCGCCCGGCTTGGTAATCGATTCCACCACGGCCGCATCGCCCGCCACGTTTTGGGCAATATCCTGAATTACGGTGAAGGTGGTAACCACTTTGAATTTAGCATAGGCCGGTGCAGCAAAGCCCAAGGCGGCCAACAGACAGAATGCAGATAATAATCGGCGCATTGTTTTCTCCTAAATTTAAGTTGAGCTAATTAAATGGACAACTAAAGCAAAGATTTTGCCTGCTATAGTAAATTCCTGAAACAGATACTTCATTTGGCTCGCTTTAACTGTACTCCTGTACTGCCTGCAACTCGCCGCCTTGTATCAGGTTCAGGAATTTTACTATATTAGCGCAAATAACAACTATTATCAATTATTTTATTATGGATTTTATATAACAACAGGAAAAACCAACAGAAACAACAGGTCTATACTGTATACGGGATTATTTTATTCGCATTTTACCGTGCCGTGCTAACAATCATTGCCATATGCAATAGCCTCTTTGCCAATTTAAATGAAGCAACCCAACCAGACTAGCAAACAGTTTTTACTGTTTTTACCGTCTGCTTTGTTATCTTGTGTTAATTTTGTCTGGACAGGCTACCTGAAAATTGAAAATCAGGTTTTTTTAGCTAAAACTTTTATTTCTTCCTACTGCATTTGCATTGGTTTGCCGTACTACTGCGTTGTTTGCAGCTTGCCGCCTTGCATGAAAAATATGCTTCAATTATAACTTCATTGAAGCTAACGCTTTAGTTTCGCAGAACCCAGCCTTAGCTGTATCAAAAAGTTGTTTCAAGTAGTCCTTCTATTCAACCGGACGATCTACCTTACTAGTGCGCTTGTGGCGGCGGAAGCGCCACAATTGGCGCACAGCGTGGACGGTGGTGGAAAGCCCGCCGGCCAGCAGCAGAAATATCAGAGGCACCACCAACAGATAAGGCGCAAACCACAGCAACAGCGCCAGCGCCAGCATACTGATGCCCAGGCTCAGGTAGGATTTGGCTTCGTTTTCATCCACCGTGCGCGTGCCGTAGAAGTTGCCGCGAAACATGCTGGAAAGCTGCAGCAGCTGGCGTGCTGCTGCTTGGGCACTCTGGCGACTGTGCCGCTTCTTGGAGAGCACTTGGTGGCGCCGGCGTAGGGCGGCACGGCGTTCACTGCTGTTGAGCACAATTTCGGTGGCGTTAGTAAGGTCTTGCAGAAACATCTGCTCCAACTGGTACACCACCACTGCGTCTTCGATTACCACGTCTAACTCACGATTGAGATACCAGCTGGCAAAGTTGAGATTGGTCGAGCCCACGCGCGCCCATTGGCCGTCGGCAATGGCGCTTTTGGCGTGAATCATCGGGCCGTCCCATTCAAACACGCGCACACCGGCCTCCAAGAGGCTGCGGTAGCGGATGCGCGACACGCGGCCTATCCAGCGTATATCGGAAGTGCGCGGCACCAGGATGCGCACGTCCACGCCGTCGTTGGCAGCGTTGATGAGGGCTTGAGTGTAGAGGCGGGTGGGCATGAAATAGGCATCGGTAAGCCACAGGTTGCGCCGCGCTAGTGCCAGCGCGTTCAAATCCAGCCGCATCATATTGTTGTTGCTGGGCGTGGTGGCCACCACGCCGGCGCGCACCGTACCAGCGGCGGTGCCGTCATAAGGGGTGATGTTTTTAGGTAGCCTTTCGCCTTGCGAGCGCAGCGTGTCGGACAAAGCCTGCACTACTTCGGCCACCACCGGCCCCTGCAGTTTCAGCCCGGTATCGCGCCACGGCGCCACACCTTTGGCCAGATTGCCTTCCCAGGCGGAAGACACGCACAATCCACTCACGAAGGCGGTGTGGCCGTCTATCACGAAGGATTTGCGGTGGTTGCGCGAGAGCAGGCCGATGCCGCTGGCAAAACCAGGCGGGTTGTAGGCCACCACTTGCGCGCCGGCCTGCTTGAGCGGTTCAAAAAAGCGGCACACAGCCGGCCACAGGTTGCCCAGCCAGTCGTACACCAGCACCACGCTCACACCCTGGTGGCATTTTTCCACCAGCAAATCGCGCAGCCGCACGCCGAAATCGTTGGCGGCAAAAATATACATTTCAATCAGCACATAATGCTCGGCAGCAGCCACTGCTTCCAGCCAGGCGGGAAAGTTTTCGCGGCTGTCTTGCAAGAGCTGCACGCTGTTGCCGCCGTGCATTTCGCTGCTGCTAGAGCGCACATGCAGCTGCTCGAGCAGCGGCTGCGGGTGGTCGAGGAGGAGGGTACGGTTAGACATGGTGTGGTTTTGGTTGGTTTGAGGTTTCAGGTAGCCTTTTGTGCTGGATTGGTTTGATGCTTAGTAAGCCGGTTCTTGAGCCAGCACGGCAGCAAGGCTGCTGCCAACCGGAACGCCCAGGTCGTCTGAGCCTGAGTCTTTCATCACAATTAAAGGGCTGGGCTGCCCGAAATCGTAACAATAGAACACGCCGCCGCCATCGAATGCAATCGGCAGCAAATCGGGCGTGTAATACCAGAATTGGTAGCTGAAATAATAGGACACGGTTTCCGCCGGTGAGAAGTAGCCAAAATCTTGCCCATTGCCCGTGATGCCGCCGTGCACGGAATATTGCCAAAGCTGCACCAGTTCGTCGGGGATATAAAAGTGGGCTGGCAGGCAATATCCGGTGGCACTGAGCTGTGCTGAGTAAGGTTCGAGATAGTTTAATGCGTTGGCGTGTTCGGCTTCGGGCAAAGGGGTGCGGAATGCGGTAATGTCGTCCGGCGTGGCAGGAGAGTGTCGGTCGTAAAATTCAAATGCTTGATACCACATTGCTTTATTCCTTCACTAAGAATGCTTTTCGCAAAGCTGTCAGGCATTGCACGTAGCCTTGGGCTTAGGCAAATCAAACTGGTGCAGCGGAAACACAATCCACCCGCTATGGCTTTTCAGGTAGCCTGCAGCCTTTAAATTTGCCGATGGATAATGCGGCGGATCAGCAGGCGGTTGGGGGCGAGGGCGGCGGCCACTTCTGGTTCGGCTGGCAGCGGCTGGCCCAATAGCTGTGCCGCCGCCAGTTCGCCGCACAGCGGGGCGGTGGCGAGACCGCGGCTGCCGTGCCCGCTGTTCACAAACAGGCCGGGCAGGTGGGGGCAGGGCAGTTCGGGCAGGCGGTAGTTTTTATCATGGGCGAGTTTGGCGTATTGCACGCGCATCGCCGCCCAGTCGCCCAACGCGCCCACGGCGGGTAGATGGTCGTAGCAGTCGGCGCGCACGGCGGCATGACCAGATTGGTAGGCGGGCAGGGCGGCAGCAAGCTCAGGCGAGAGTTGTGCCAGTTTGGCGTGGTTGCCGTCGTCTTCTGTGGCACGCAAATCGCTGCTTTGCTCGTTGGGCACGAAGCTGGCGCCGAAACAGTGCTGATGACGATACTCCGGCGAAATATAGGCATCGGCGCTCAGGGCGCAGCGCAGCCGGCGGCTGAGGGGCGCGGCATCGGCCAGGCTGGTTTGGCCGCGGATAAATTGCAGCGGCAGGGCTTCGGGCAGGATATCGGCCAATTGCTCGGCGCCGCAACAGAACACGATGTGGCTACCTGAAAAAGTCTGCATGCCTTGCGGCGTATCCACGGCAAGCCGCCATTCGCTGCCGTGGCGTTGCAGATTGATGAGTCGATGCTGCGTGAGCACGCGGATGCGGGGTGATTCGAGCAGGGCGGCGGCGAAGGAAGGCGGGTTGAGCCAAGCGCCCTGCGGCCAAAACAGGCCGCTCTGCCCACTCAGCGGGATGCCGGAGAGTGCTTCGGCCTCGGCGGTGCTGACGGCATAATAAAGATGGCGGTTGGCGCGTTGCTCGGCCAGCTCGCGGTTGCGGCGGGTTTCGCTCTGATTGTGGTTGAGGTGCAGCACGCCGCAGGCTTGCCAATCCGGGCTATTGGGCAGAAGGTGTTCGAGCAGGCGGCGGCTGTAGCCGTAGCTGCCGAGCAGGAGGCGGGTTTGCAGGGTGGGGTGGGCGGAGATTTTGGCGTAGAGCAGGCCTTGCCGGTTGCCAGAGGCGGCGCGGGCAGGCTGATCGTTTTGCTCGAGTATCAGGCTGTCGATGCCGCGTCGGGCGAGGGCGTGGGCAGTGGCCGCACCGGCAATGCCGCCGCCGATAATCAGCACGCGTTCCACAGGGATGGGCGGCGGGGCAATTTGCCAGGGTTTGCTTGGGCTAGCCTGTTGCGGCACAGGCGGACTGTTTTGCCAAACCAGTTCACCGAAGCCGTATTGTGCCAACCCGGCGGCAGCGGCGGCGGGTAGCAGATAAATATCGTGTTGCAGCGGGTTGGTATCGGCGGGGATAAAGTTGGCAGCAGAGGCGGCACAACTTTTCAGGTAGCCTTTATCGGGCTCATGGAGGCTACCTGAAAAATCGTCGCTGAGAAAAATGCAGGCAGCGCGGGGATGCCGGGAGATGGCGGCGGCAAGCTCTTGTTCGGCGGGGATGCCTTGCCAGATGAGGGCGGGGGTAGTCATGGCGTTTGCCAACTGGTGCGGGCGGGAATGGGAGACGGGAGGCAGTATAGACAGAAGCAGCTGGTGACGGCAACTTTGGCTTGGCATGTTTTGGTGGCATCAGGCAAAAGGCTACTTGAAAGCATAGTGTCAACAAAATTCAAACCGCTGCCGGTTTCCAGGTAGCCTTTTACAAACTAAACTCCGCCGAATGCTTGAAATGCGCTTGCCTGCCCCCAATTTGCCGGGCAATGAGGCTTTAGCCATCCTATTCAACTGAAAACAATAACCGAGAAGATAATGACCCAATCCCAGCATAATCCCGCTGAAACCCGCACCCTGCCGATGTTGCCGCTGCGTGACGTGGTGGTGTACCCGCATATGGTGCTGCCGCTGTTTGTCGGCCGACCCAAATCCATTGCCGCACTGGATGCTGCCATCGAGCAAGACGGGCCGGTGTTCCTTTTGGCGCAGAAAAGTCCGGCCAACGAAGACCCCGGCACAGACGATTTGCACACCATCGGCACGCTGGCCAATATCCTGCAAGTGCTGAAATTGCCCGATGGCACGGTGAAAGTGCTGGTGGAAGGCATGCAGCGCGCCCGCGCATTGGCCGTGAACGACGGCGGCGATTATTTCCAAGCCGAAATTGAAGTGCTGGCTGCCGAAGAAAACACCGACGGCCACGACTACGAAGCCCTGCGCCGTACGCTTTTGGCGCAGTTCGACCAGTTCATCAAGCTCAATAAGAAAATCCCCGGCGAAGTGGCCGGTACCATTCACGGCATCACCGACCACAGCCGCCTGGTGGACACCATTGCCGCCCACTTGCAGCTCAAGTTGGAGCAGCGACAGGAGATTTTGGAAATCACCGATGTGGCCGAGCGCATGGAACATCTGCTTGGCCAGCTGGAAGCCGAGCTGGATATTTTGCAGGTGGAAAAACGCATCCGCGGCCGGGTGAAACGGCAGATGGAAAAATCCCAGCGTGACTATTATCTGAACGAGCAGGTAAAAGCGATTCAGAAAGAGTTGGGCGAGGGCGACGAGCGCGAAGAGCTCGATCAACTCGAACAGCAGGTGCGCGAAGCCGGCATGAGCAAGGAAGCGGAAGAAAAAGCGCTGGGAGAAATGAAAAAGCTGCGCATGATGCCGCCGATGTCGGCCGAGTCTTCCGTGGTGCGCAACTATATTGAAACGCTGGTAGACATTCCGTGGAAGAAGAAAAGCAAGGTTAGCAAAGATATTGTGCAGGCCGACTTGGTGCTTAATGCCGACCACTATGGCTTGGAAAAGGTGAAAGAGCGCATTTTGGAATACTTGGCGGTGCAAAAGCGCATGAACAAGCTCAAAGGCCCGATTCTGTGCCTGGTAGGGCCACCCGGCGTGGGCAAAACCTCGCTTGGCCAATCCATTGCCAAAGCCACCGGCCGTAAATACGTGCGCATGGCTTTGGGCGGCATCCATGACGAGAGCGAAATCCGCGGCCACCGCCGTACCTACATCGGCTCGATGCCGGGCAAAATCATCCAAAACATGATTAAAGCCGGCGTGAACAATCCCTTGTTCCTGCTGGACGAAATCGACAAACTCGGCCGCGATTTCCGTGGCGATCCGGCCAGCGCACTGTTGGAAGTGCTCGATCCGGAGCAAAATCACTCCTTTGCCGACCACTATGTGGAAGTGGATTTCGACCTGAGCAATGTGATGTTCCTCGCTACTTCCAACAGCATGGACATCCCGCCCGCGCTGCTCGACCGCATGGAAATTATCCGGCTCTCCGGCTACACCGAAGACGAAAAAGTAAATATTGCCATGCAATATCTCGTGCCCAAACAGATTGAACGCAACGGGGTGAAGAAAGGCGAAATCGATATTCAAGAAAGCGCAGTACGCGACATCATCCGCTACTACGCCCGCGAAGCCGGCGTACGCTCGCTCGACCGAGAAATCGCCAAAATTTGCCGTAAGGTGGTGATGAAGCAGGTATTGGAGCAAGATAAAAAAGCCGGCGCCAAACGCGCTGCTGCACCGCAAATCGTGGTGGCGGATGCCGCCAACCTGCACGAATATCTTGGCGTGCGTCGTTTCGATTACGGCGTGGCCGAGAACGAAAACCGTGTCGGCCAGGTTACCGGCCTGGCGTGGACAGAAGTCGGCGGCGAGCTGCTTACCATCGAAGCTGTTGCGCTCAAAGGCAAAGGTAATATTTTGCGCACCGGTAAGCTGGGTGATGTGATGCAGGAATCTATTTCTGCCGCTTGGAGCGTGGTGCGCTCGCGTGCCGAAGTATTGGGCATTGCACCGGATTTCTACGAAAAAACCGATATTCATGTGCACGTTCCGGAAGGTGCTACGCCCAAAGACGGCCCCAGCGCCGGTATCGGTATGACGCTGGCCATCGTGTCCTCGCTCACCGGTATTCCCGTGCGTGCCGACGTGGCCATGACCGGTGAGATCACTCTGCGTGGCGAAGTATTGCCCATCGGCGGTTTGAAGGAAAAACTACTGGCTGCTCTGCGCGGCGGCATCAAGCATGTGCTGATTCCGCAGGAAAATGTGAAAGATTTGGAAGAAATTCCGCAAAACGTGAAAGAAGGGCTGGAAATCCATCCGGTGCGCTGGATTGACGAAGTGCTCTCCTTCGGCCTGGAATACCAGCCGCAACCTTGGCAGGACATGCTTGCGGCCAAACCGAAAACCCCGGCGAAATCCGGCGGCCACGCCACCAAGCATTAGGGAGAAAGTGGCAGGCTTTGTTGTGTGAAAGGCGCAAACCTGCCACTTTAGCTGAAAATAGCCGCCTGCCAGCCGTTTATTTGCTTGACCGATGATTTTGAACTTGCTATAAAGCAGCCTGTTGCAGACAAACGCATTGGTGCCGACCACAATCGGCCGATTCTTCATTACTCCTCAACTAGAAAGGGACTTAACGTGAACAAGTCTGAATTGATTGAAGCGATTGCTAAGGAAGCTGACATTTCCAAGGCTGCTGCCGGCAAGGCACTGGATGGTTTTACCAAGGCTGTTACCACCGCTCTGAAAAAAGGCGACACCGTAACTCTGGTGGGCTTCGGTACTTTCTATGTGGGCGAGCGCGCCGAACGTAAAGGCCGCAACCCGCAAACTGGTAAAGAACTGATTATTCCAGCCGCCAAATCTCCGAAATTCCGTGCAGGTAAGGCGTTGAAAGACGCGCTGTAAACCGCACTTTCTTGCATAAATGGAAAAAGACAGGCTTTCTCGCCTGTCTTTTTTCTTGCCACTATTTTCAGGTAGCATCTTATGTTTGGCAAGATAGCAGAGATCTCGGGCTATAATAAACTGTCTGTAGTCATATAGCGGATTAAATTTGCTTGCGATACAAGACAGCTAGCCGCCGACAGCACCAGCAGCATGGTAAAGCGAGTCAAAGCCATCGAGAAAGTTAAGTTAATTCGCTATAGCCCGCCACCCGCAGAACCGTTACAATACCGCATTTAATTTTCACCACGTTTCCTTTTTATTTTTTTTATGTTTGCCATCGTCGAAAAACACCGCCGCCTGTCTCAAGTGCTCCTGGGGCTGATTACTGTTACCTTTGTGGGATTCGGTGCCCAAACCCTTACTTCGGGTATGCACAGCAGCTATATCAGCAAAATCGGCAATACCCACATCACTGCCGAGCAAGTGCAGGAACTGCTGAGGGAAGCGCCGCGCCATAGCGACCAACCCATCAGCAAAGACGATGTTTACCAATCGCTGGTGCAGCAAGCCTATTTCGATCAGGGTGCGGCAGAGCTGGGCGTTGGCGAGCTTTCTATTGAGCAAATCAAGGGCGTGATTACGCGCGATCCTTCATTCCAAGTCAACGGCCAATTTAGCCCCGAGCAGTTTCAAGCCTATCTGCGCCACAGGGGGATTACCGAAGAGCGGCTGATTGAGGAAATGCGCAGCCAGTATCGCCGCCAAACCCTTATCAGCCTGTTGAGCAACGGCAATATCGTTAGCGACAGCCAGGCAAACCAAATCCTTGCCCTTACCGGCAGCGAGCGTGAGTTGCGTACTGCGCCATTCAATGCGACCGATTTTGCCAGCAAAGTACAGCCTACTGATGCCTCCTTGCGCAGCTATTTTGAAGCCAACAAAGCCAAATATGCCTTGCCTTTGGCAGTGAAGCTTGAGTTTGTTGATTTGAATGTAGAAGAGCTGGCCAAACAGCAAACTGTGAGTGCGCAGGAGTTGCAAGAAGCCTACCGCAATCTGCCCACCGCCGCCAGCGAAGCCAAACCGCAGTTTGAGAGCGTGAAAGCCCAGCTGGAAGAGAGTGTGCGTCAGCGCAAAGCCGCCCAAGCCTTGGGTAATGCACGCGAACAGTTGGCACAATTGGCTTTCGACAACCCCGACAGCCTGCAAAAAGTGGCACAGGAAATGAAGCTGCCGCTGCAAAAACATGAAGAATGGCTCAGCCAACCCGAAGCGGCCGCCGCCAAACTGCCGCAAGCCGTGCAGGAAGCCATGTTCAGCGCCGAGGTGATCGAGCGCCGTCACAATTCTGAAGTATTGGATATGGGCAACGGCGTATTGCGCGTGTTGCGTGCCACCGATGTGAGCAAAGCCCGCAATCAAAGCTTTGAAGAAGCCAAGGAAGCAGTGCGCAAAGATTATGTGGCTGTGGAGAGCGCCAAGCTGGCCCAAGCCGCTGCCGCCCAAGCCTTGAGCAATCTGCAAGCTGGCAAAGCAGTGGATAACTTGCAATGGAGCAATCCGGAAAAAGCCGGTGCCGCCCAGCTGCAACAAGCTGTTGGCCTGCAAAACTTTGCCGCCATCGTGAAAGCCCATCCACAAAACGGCAAACCTGGCTACGCAGTGATTACTCTGCCTAACGGCAACGCCGCCTTGGTGGAAGTACGCGCCATCAGCCTGCCAGAAAACAGCAAACAGCAGTTGCCTGAGCTGCGCCAACAAGTTGCCGGGCGCAATACTGAAGCGTTCTACCGCCAATATTTGCAAGTGCTGCAACGCAAATACCCGATACAGCATGGCTCGCAGAAATTGGATCGGGATGAAAACTGATTGATTTTGCTGCTTGAAAAGGCTACCTGAAAGTTTCAGGTAGCCTTTTGCTATTTCTACTTGGCTTCGGGCTGAGTGATAGCAGGAAGGGCGGCTTGAGGGTTTTATAGTGGATTAAAGTAAGAAGGCTAGGAAATATTGGTTTGTCAGACTGGGTGCATTCCAGCTTCTTGCTCCAACAGAATAAAAGCCTGATGGTTTGCGTAGATACACTAAAGGCTACCTGAAACTTTCAGGTAGCCTTTCTATTGCTGCAATTATGCTTGGAGCAAGCCGACGATTCAGTTTAACCCGCTGCCAGATTGCGTAGCTCACGCACCGCATCGGCAATTTCACCCGCAGTCAGACCGATGGGGCCGATGCCGCGGGCGGCCAGCAGTTCTGCCGCCGTGCCGTGCATCCATACTGCCGCGCAGGCCGCATCTTGCATGGGCAGATGTTGTGCCAGCAGTGCGGCCATCAGGCCGCTCAATACGTCGCCGCTGCCGGCAGTGGCCAAGCCGGGATTGCCGCTGTCGTTTTCATACACAATCCGCCCGTCTGGTGTGCACACCAAGGTTTTCGCACCTTTGAGCACCACATAGCTGCCGTAGCGCTCGGCAATATTGGAGGCCGCCAAATAGCGGTTACCCTGCACCTCTTCCACTGTAATACCCAGCAGGCGTGCCGCTTCCAGCGGATGAGGTGTGAGCACCACATTATTGGGCAAGAACATAGTCTCTACCGCCAGCAGGTTCAGCGCATCGGCATCCAGCAGCAGCGGTGCATCAGTATGGATAGCTGCTGCCGTGGTCTGCTCCAACAGCTGGCGCGAGGCATCGCTCATGCCCAAGCCGCAGCCAATAGCGTAAACGCTGATGTCGCGCCGCTGCACCAGTTGTGCGGCGGTGGTGATCATGATTTCCGGATAATTAGGCAGATACGGTATCGGCAGGCTGTTTTGCGCAAAACCGAGCCATACTTTGCCCGCCCCGCCTTTCAAGGCCGCGCTGGCTGCCAGCACCCCGGCGCCGGACATGCCGGCCGCGCTGCCCACCACAGCCACCGTGCCGAACGTGCCTTTATGGCTGTCTTCGGCGCGTGGTTTGATTAAAAGGGGGAAACGGAAACGGGCAGTATGCTGCCACTGCGCCAACTGCTGGGATAAATCTGCCATATCAAACCTCATGTTATTCAATTAGACAAATGCCAAGCAAACGGCATACCGAGCGTACGGCCATTACGCCGAATATTGAGCTAGGGCAAATACGGTGCAGGCCGCCATTGACCCGGTGCAAGATTCAGCTGCCACAAACCCAACCGACCGATGCACACGCGCACCAGCCGCAGGCAGGGGTAGCCCGCCTTGGCCGTCATGCGGCGCACTTGGCGGTTTTTGCCTTCGCTGATGCGGATTTCCAGCCAAAAATCCGGCACGCTCTTGCGCACCCGAATCGGCGGCACGCGCGGCCACAGGCAGTCGGTTTCCGATTTTTCAGGTAGCCTGATCTGCGCCGGGCGGGTAACGAAATCGCCCAAATCCACACCACGCCGCAACAAATCCAGTTTTGCTTCGTCCGGGCTGCCTTCGAGCTGCGCCCAATAGGTTTTCACCGTTTTATAGCGCGGGTCGGCAATTTTGGCTTGCAGGCGGCCGTTAGCCGTGAGCAGCAGCAGGCCTTCGCTGTCGGTGTCCAGCCGACCGGCGGGATAAACATCGGGCAGCCCGATAAACTCTTTCAGCGAGCGGTGTTTCTCATGCGGGCTGAATTGGCAGATAACCCCATAGGGCTTGTTGAAAACGATTAAATCAGACATGGTGTGCAGGTCGGTTGGGGTTTCAGGTAGCCTTTTGGGCTGGAATGGCTAGATTATATAGCTGAAATCAAAGCTATTCTAGCCACCTACGCCCGTATTTCCAAGCAATGCAAGCCATCCGGCGGTATAATCGCCCTCGGCTGAGTTGAGGCTACCTGAAAACGCAAGCTGCAACAAAGTTGGAACGTAGCGAAGTTTCTGCCAAGCCAAAGCCTAATCCCATCTACATAGCGAGAATACCATGTCCCCATCCCCCATCCGCACCGGCCGCGCCGCCGGCCAACTGCGCCCCGTCAGCATCACCCCCCACTTCCTGCCGCATGCCGACGGCTCCGCCCTGATTGCCTGCGGCAACACCAAAGTGATTTGCACCGCCAGCATCGACGAATCCGTTCCGCCCTTTCTGCGCGGCAAAAACCAAGGCTGGGTAACCGCCGAATACGGCATGCTCCCCGCCTCCACCGCCAGCCGCATGCGCCGTGAAGCCGCCCAAGGCAAGCAGTCCGGCCGCACCCAGGAAATCCAACGCCTGATCGGCCGCTCCCTGCGTGCCGCCGTAGATTTGAGCCAGCTGGGCGAACGCCAAATCCTGATCGATTGCGACGTGATCCAAGCCGACGGCGGCACTCGTACCGCTAGCATTACCGGCGCATACGTCGCCCTGCATCTGGCCATCGGCAAGCTCTTGGCCGCAGGCAAACTCGCGCACAACCCGATCCACGAAGCCGTGGCCGCCATATCGCTCGGCATCGTCGGCGGCGTGCCCCTGCTTGATTTGGACTACCCCGAAGACTCCGGTTGCGACAGCGACATCAACCTCGTGATGACCGCCTCCGGCAACATCATCGAAATCCAAGGCACCGCCGAAGGCGCCGCCTTCAGCCCCGCCGCGCTCACCCAACTGCTCGCGCTCGGCCAAAAAGGCATTGCCGAGTTGATTCAACACCAGCAGGCCGCCATCGCCGCTGCTTGAAAACCGGTTTAGCAGTACAATCCATTTTCGTTGCAGCGGCATTTTCAGGTAGCCTCAAAGTATGCAACGGGCTACCTGAAAACGAAGTTTCCGAAGGAAGCTGAGTTTCTGCGAAGCTAAAACCTAGTCGCAACGAAGTTAAAAACAAACTGCAATCAAAACGAAGGAAACCCATGAAACTCTACACCAGCCCCACTTCCCCCTATGGCCGCCTTGTCCTGCTCGCCGCCCTCCCACGGCATGAGCTCGATTTCGCCATTGCCTACACCAACCCTTGGGAAAACCCCGCCGAGCTCCAAGCCCTCAACCCCTTCTCCCAAGTGCCCGTTTTGCAAACCGACAGCGGCACCGTCATCAGCAACAGCCCGTTTATATTGGACTTCCTGCTCGGCCACCCCCTGCACACCGCCGAGCAAACCGCCACCGCCACCGCCGCCTTTGCCTTCTCCCTGCTCGACCAGCTGGTGAAACTCTTCGGCCTGCAAAAATTCAAAGCCGAAAACACCCCCGACCACCCGCTCACCGAACGCGCCCGCGCCGCCTGCATCCGAGGCCTGGCCGCTGCCCCGCAGCTGGATGCCGAGAGCGGCGACGTTTCCCACCTCGCGCTGGGCATGGCCTTGGTGTTCATGCAATACCGCCTGCCCGATTTGCAGCCCCACCTCAGCCCCGCCAACCAAAGCGCATTGGCACAATTCACCGCCCGCGCCGACGTACGCGCCGTGTCGCCGGAAAACTTAGAAACCCGCCCAGCCACCTTGGCGCAGCTGCGGCAGAGTTTGGTTTAGCCCTATCCGTATCCCCGCCGATACGGCAAAGGCTACCTGAAAAACAGCGCCACCGAATTTTCAGGTAGCCTGCCGTTATAATGCGTGCATCGCCAAAGCAATACCAAAAGATAAGAAAGGATTACCAGCATGGGTACTCCGCAAACCGCGATCATCCCGGAAACCATCACCGCCGCTATTTATATCGAGGCCGACGTGCGTGATGCGGCCAAAGTCAAAACCGCCTGCCGCGAAGCCCTCGCCGCGCTGGCCAACTGCCAAACCCGTTTCCCTGGCCACGAGTTGGGTGTGACCATTGCCTTCGGTGCAGACTTCTGGCGCGGTCTGAACCACAGCGGCGAAGGCGAAGAAATCCGCCCCTTCGTGCCGCTGGGCAACGGCCTGTGCCCGGCCACCCAGTGCGATTTGATGATCCATATCCAATCCACTCACACCGGCCTGAACTATTTGCTGGCGGAAAAAGTGCTGGCTGCTTTCGGCGAATCGCTTGAAATAAAAAACGAAACCCACGGCTTCCGTATGCCGGAAGAGCGCGGGTTGGACGGCTTCGTGGACGGTACGGAAAACCCGCACGGCGATGAAGAAATCGCTTCCGTCGGCATCATTGCCGAAGGGAAAAGCGCGGGCGGCAGCTATGTGGTGCTGCAACAATACCTGCACGACTTGAAAAAATGGGACGGCATCAGCGTGAAAGAGCAGGAGCAGGCCGTCGGCCGCAGCAAAGCCGACAACATCGAGTTTGCCCGCGAAGACCGTTTGCCTGATTCGCACCTGGGCCGCACCAACATCAAGGAAAACGGTGTCGGCCTGAAAATTGTGCGCCGCAGCCTGCCTTTCGGCCAAGTGAGCGGCGAGCACGGCCTGCAATTCATCGCCTACAGCGCCAGCCTGCACAATATCGACGAGCAGCTGAAATTCATGTTTGGCAAAAAAGATGGCAAAATCGACCTGTTGCTGAAACATATGTCCACCGCCAAGCGCAGTGCCTACTACTACGCGCCGAGCGTGGAGCGCTTGGCTGATCTGTGATGTTGCAGATTGGTTTGATTGGCCGACATACAAAGGCTACCTGAAGTTCAGGTAGCCTTTAATTTGATGAGAACATGGGTTGGCTTGCTATAAAAGGCTACCTGAAAACGTTGCGGAACAGCGTCGCGTTTGTTTCAGGTAGCCTTACTCATCAAGCTATCAAGCAGTCTGGCCGATTAAACCGCCTCCTGATCAGCCGGTTTGCCCCCAATCATTTTGCCGATGATGCTGCCGAGCACAATCCCGGCCAGGGCGAAGGGCAGCCACTCCAGCGAATAGGCTTTCAACGGCAGTTGTTCGGTAAAGCCCGCACCGGCCACGGAGAGGATGGAAACCGCGCTAGCTAGACCGGTGGCGAGGCGGTGGGTAAGCAGGGGCATCGGGCGGATGAAGTTGTCGATAATCAGCAGCAGCAGGATGGTCATGGCAATCGGGTAGAGCACCATCAACACGGGCACGGATTTGCCGATAACGGCGCTCAAGCCTTGGTTGGCCAAGATGAAGCTCATGAGGGTTACGGCGATGACGTAGCTGCTGTAGCGGATGCGTGGGAACAGGCCGTAGAAGAATTCGCCCACGGCGGTTACCAGGCCGACTGAGGTGGTGAGGCAGGCGAGGGTAACGATGATGCCAAACAGAATACGGCCGAAGCTGCCGAAGGTTTGGTAGGCGGCGGTATTGAGCAGGAAGGAGCCGATGTCTTGCTGTTTGGCAGCCAAATCGGCCAGGGTGTCGGGCGATACGGGCAGGCGGTTGCTCACCCAAGCTAGGCCGACATAAATAACAGCCAGCGATACGGCGGCGATGATGCCCGCCACAAAAGTTTGCTTCATCACCACTTGGTTATCGCGCTGATCCGCCGGCATTTTAGCCTTAATGGCATTAATCACAATCACGGAAAAGGCCACGGAGGCGAGCACATCCATGGTTTGGTAGCCGCCGATAAAACCGGCCAGGAAGGCGGATTGGCCGCCAAAGTTGGCAGCCGGCATGGTGGGCGGGTTGCCATAGAGCCACCACACGGATTTGCCGATCAGGGCAAGGATGGCGATGAGCAGGGCAGGGGTGAGGATGGCGCCGATGCGCTCGACCATTTTGGAGGGGTTCAGGCTCAGCCACAGGGTGATGGCGTAGTAAACCACGGTGAAGGCGAGAAGCGAGCCGCTGCCAGCTTCGCCGATAAAGGGCAGCACGGCCATTTCATAGGAAGTGGCACCGGTGCGCGGGATGGCGAAGAAGGGGCCGATGGTGAGATAAATCGCCATCAGAAAAATGACGGCAAACCAAGGGTGGATGCGGGTGAGGGAGGTTTTGTAGCCATTGTGATAGAAGGCGCTCACCATGATACCCAACAGAGGCAGGCCAACGCCGGTAATCACGAAGCCGAGGAGGGTGCTCCAAAATTCTGGGCCACTATTGAGGCCGAGAGTGGGCGGAAAAATCAGGTTGCCGGCGCCAAAAAAGATGGCGAACAGCATAAAGCCGATAATAAAGGTGTTTTTATTCATGATGTTCTCTGGTAGGCTACTATTGCTTGGATATGGCCGATAACTGCGGTAAAAAGGTATTATGATACCGAATCGGTTGTTAAAGGGATAGGGCGGCTGGCTAAACGGATTTTGGCTTCGTTGAAGCTTATGCTTTCAGGTAGCCCTTTTAAAGCTACCTGGGAAAAGCGATCTGCCTGAAACCAAATCTACACGGCACAGAAGATGTAAAAGGCTTTATCCCGGCAGAAGGACACAGTATAATTTAATAATTTCGCCAACGAATTACCCCTTTCTTTCTTTGCGCTGATTTTATGCCGCTGCTGTCAATAGAATTTGCTGCCTTTTTCCTGTGCTTCTTCCCTGTTTACTGGCTGTTGGCCAAGCGGCCGCGCTGGCAGAATTGGCTATTGCTATTTACTGGGTTGGGTTGGTTGTGGCATTTGCATTGGGGGTTTGCCGTGGCCGTGCTAGCGTTTTCACTGGGTACTACGTTGATTGCTGCCGGTCTGTCGCAGGGAAGGGGACAGACGGCGCGTCGTAGATGGTTCACGGTTGGCGTGCTGCTGGCGATGTTGAATTTGTCGTTTTTCAAATATGTGGATTTCTTCCTGCCGCTGTTGCAGCGAAGCGGGCACGATGCGGCACTGGGTATTTTGATGCCGCTGGGCATTTCCTACTACACCTTTCAAGGCGTGGCTTATCTGGTGTCGCTCTACCGCAATGAAGACGTACGGCTCAAATGGCGCGAGCTTTTGCTGTATTTCAGCTTTTTCCCCACCATCACTTCCGGCCCGATTGCCCGTACCGGTCAATTAAAAAGCATCTATGGCACAGACGGCGGCATGGCGGCGCAAATCCGCAGCGAACAGCCGCGCACCATGATCCGCCCGGCGTTGGCTATTGGCCTGATTGTGCTGGGTATCTGCAAAAAATGGTGGCTGGCCGGGGCGCTAGGCGGTAACTGGGTGGATCCGGTGTTTGAAAACCCGCTGCAATACGACTCCATCACAGTGCTCACTGCGATGTATGGCTACACCATTCAACTATTTATGGATTTTTCCGGCTACACCGATTTGGTGGTGGGCATGGCTATGTTGCTCGGCTTTCAGCTGCCGCAAAACTTCGCCATGCCACTGCGCGCGTTTAATCTGCGCGATTTTTGGAACCGCTGGCACATCACGCTCTCCACCTGGATTCGCGACTACATCTATATCCCGCTGGGCGGCAGCCGCAAAGGCTGGCGGCGCACACAAATCAATTTGATGATTGCTATGCTGCTCTCCGGCATCTGGCACGGCCATGGTTGGAATTTCCTGCTGTGGGGCGCGTTGCACGGCGTTGGGCTGGTGGGGCTGAATATCGGTGATAAAATGCTGGGTGGGCGCGAGAAACTGTCCGGCTTGTCCCGTTTTGGTAAACTAGTAGCGGTACTGTTTACCGTAAACTTTGTCTGTCTCGCCTTTGTAGTATTCCGCACTGAAAGTCTGGCCGATACCAGGCTGATGTTCCGATCGTTGTTGGGTGGAGGCGGCAGTGGCGTACCGGAATTGGAAACCTTATTAGTGCTGGGTGCGATGGTGTTCGCACTGGCCGCCTACGGCCTCTTATCCAAGCTGTTTGACAGCGCAATAGTGCTCTTGGAACGCCTGCCGATGTGGATGTGGCCGCTACCGATGGGTGCCGCCATGTGGCTATTGATGGTGTTTGCCCCTTCCGGCATTCCGGGCTTTATGTATGCCAACTTTTAATAACCATAATAATAAGAAAGGATTGGGCAGTTATGAATCCCAGCAAAGCCAAACGCAGAGCCAATAAGAACAAACACCGCAACAAAGCCGCACGCCGCAAATCTAGTACAAAAAAACGCCCTGAGCAGCTGGAATTACCGGTATCTGTATCGGAGCAGGTAGCAACCAACCCCGATTCGCAAGCCAAACCCGCAGCCAAAGCGGCCAAAACCGAATCCGCATCGCTAACCCATTTTCAGGTAGCCTCAGGCAAAACAACCAGAGCAGGGCACAAAACGCCGCAGCGCAAACCGAAACCTGCACAATTTGCTACCGTGCGTCCGGCCAAAACCGCTCACTCCGTGGCCGACGCAATCGGCATCCCGAGTGCAACACCGGATAACCAAAGCAAGCCCACCTCCCCGGTGTGGCGGCTGTATGCGGCTATGCTGCTCACTGCACTGTTCACCGTGTGGTTTAGTCAAGATTCTATCAACGCCTATTGGCAGCAAACCTACCACCGTGCTAGCCCTTTGGAAAAATTAACCGACTATGGTTGGTGGCGTAACGGCAGCCGTTGGCAGCAGGCAGCCTTGCAGCGGCATGAAGCTGCTCTAAGCTGGCTGGAAACCGAAAACAAAAGCTGGCGCGAGCAGCACGCCACCGCACACATCCCGCCGGGTGTAGTGTTACCCACTGCATCTGCTGTACCGCCCGAAACCAGAACCAAATCCGCTTCCGAGCCGGCTGCGGCACAAAACACCGCATCCAAACCACTGCACGAGTGCGTGCAGCTTTCAGCAGGCGACAAAGTATTCTTTGCTGGCGATTCCATGATGGAAGGTGTAGCGCCGCATGTACAGAGATGGTTGAGCAGCCAATACGGCATCGACTCACTCAACCTCAGCCGTCAAAGCACTGGCCTTTCGTACCCCAGCTTCTTCGACTGGCCGGGCACCATAGAAAAAATCTTGCGGGAAGATCAAAAAATCAAGTTGCTGGTGGTGTTCCTGGGGCCAAACGACCCTTGGGATTTCCCCAATCCTGAGCCGGGCACCCAAAGCTACCTGAAATTCCAAAGCCCTGAATGGGAACAGGTTTACCGGCAGCGTATTGAACGCATTGTTGTTGCCGCCAAAGCAGCTAACGTTCAGATTATCTGGCTGGGCATTCCGCTGATGAAGAGTACCCGCTTCAATGCCCAAATGCGTTACTTAGACAGCCTATTTGCCAGTGAGCTGGCCGGAAAAACCATCTGGTTACCTACCGACAAAATCATGGGTGGCGAAGATGGGAAATACCGAGACAGCATCAGCATCAACGGACAAACCGTCCGTTTGCGCAGTAAAGACGGCATTCATTTCACCATAAAGGGGCAACAGCTTCTGGCCGACCAGATAGCAGGCCGCATCGACTATCAGCCCACCAATTCCGTTGCGCCCGCCACCCCACCGCCTCCGAAACTGTGATGGCGAATAGAAAATCATAATTTAAGGATAGCTCGAGTAATGTTGTTTTCCAAAAAAGGCCGCCAACTGGCCTTAATGACTGTCTGCCTGCTCGCCTGCCAGGCCTGCAGCGCCGAAACCGCCGCCCAAGGCTCTTCTGAAAAAGCCGAGCTCACCAACTACGGCAGCTGGCAGCCCGTGTGGCTCGACAAGCTGCAACGGCTCAACCGTGGGGACGACGTGAAATTCCGCATCATCCAGCTGGGCGACTCTCATACCGCCGGCGACTACTTCACCAACGAATTGCGCACCCGCCTGCAACAACAGTGGGGTGATGGCGGCATCGGCTGGGTATATCCCAACACTGTATCCGGCCAGCGTAACGCCCAAGTGCTGCATAGCAGCAGCGGCTGGCAGGTGTTGAGCAACCGCAACGCCCGTGCCGAATTCCCATTGGGCGGCATTCTTAGCCGCTCCTCTGGCGGCAGCGGTAGCGTAACCGTTAACCCCCGCAGCCCTATCAGCGAAGCCCAACAAATCACCATCACCGCCCGCCCCGTGTTTGCCGACAGCGAACTTAAAGTGCACAGCGCACAAGGCAGCCAAGTCGCCTCCCTGCCCAATCTCGGCAGTAACGCTTGGCAGTATTTCTCCTTCACCTCCCAGCTGCCGCTCAGCTACCGAGCTCAAGCTGGCGATATTTGGGAAATCGGCCACATCAACATCGAAAACAACCACCCCGGCGTAACCGTATCGGCCATGGGCATCAATGGCTCGCAGCTCTCCCAATGGAGCGGCTGGCGCGCCGATTGGCAGCAGGATTTGTCTGCCACCCAGGCCGATTTGGTCATCCTGGCCTACGGCACCAACGAGGCGTTTAACAGCCATCTCGACATGGCGCAAACCAAACGCATCTGGGCCAATACCATCCATAAAATCCGCGAAGCCCTGCCTGGTGCCGGCATCCTGATTATCGGCGCACCTGAGTCGCTTCAAGGACGGCACGGCCAATGCGGCCAACGCCCGCCTTATCTTGACGCCATACAGCAAATGCAGCGCGAAGTGGCGCAGCAGGAGCAAATTTTGTATTGGTCGTGGCAGGCTGCTATGGGGGGCGTGTGCAGTATGAAAAGCTGGATGGCACAAGGCTTAGGCGCGCGCGACGGTGTGCATTTCACCGCTCAAGGTTACCAAACCGCTGCTGGCAAACTGGCCGACGACATCATCAAACTGGCCAATAAATAACCCGCCCAAACAGATTTCAGGTAGCCTTAGATACGAGGCTACCTGAAAATACAATAGACCCATTACCTATTCGCTCCGGAGCCCAACCATGCCGCAATGCCAAGACATCATCCGCTGGTGCAACGAATTTTTGCGCACTGCCGAATTCCACGACTACGCCCCCAACGGCCTGCAGGTGGAAGGGCGGGAAGAAGTGCATAAAATCGTGTGTGCCGTTACCGCCAGCCAGGCTGCCATCGATTATGCCGTGGCGCAGGATGCCGATATGCTTTTGGTGCACCACGGCCTGTTTTGGAAAAGCGAGCCGATCACCATCACCGGCTGGAAACACCGCCGCATCGCCACGCTTATCCGGCACAACATCAATATGGCCGGCTATCACCTGCCGCTCGATGCCCACCCTGAACTGGGTAATAACGCGCAGCTGGCAGTACGCATGGGGTGGCACATAGAAGGCCAAACCGGTGAGCAAAACCTACTTATGTTCGGCACGCCAGAGGCAGAGGCAGACGGCCATGCACTGCTGGCTAATCTGGCTGAGTGTTTGGGACGCAAGCCGGTTTCCGCCGGCAATTTGTCGCGGCCGGTGCGTAAGCTGGCCTGGTGTACCGGTGGGGCGCAGGGTTTTTTCCAGCAGGCGATCGATATTAGTGCAGACGCCTTCGTTACCGGCGAGATTTCCGAAGCGCAATACCATTTGGCGCAGGAAAACGGTGTACTGTTCGTGAGTGCCGGCCACCACGCCACCGAACGTTACGGCATCCAGGCGCTGTCAACACGATTACAGCAAGAATGGCCGCTGGAATGCCTGTTTTTTGATGAAGACAATCCAGCCTAAGTTTAAGTTGTCGTGTAATCTTTACATCTTGCTTTTCAGGTAGCCTTGGATGCATTTTTATCATTTGAACAAGCTGTTACATTGTTGCACTTATGCCCATGCCCCCTGCTGCGGCAAGACAAATCTTTACTTTATTTTAAATATTTCTTTAAGTGTTGATTTAGGTTAAGTTAAATCACGCCGCTGCGCTATTGGCAGGATGAGGCCTTTGCAAAGTTGCCTCTTTGCGACGCCACAACGGCTGTTGTGCAAAAGCCTTGGTATTTCGGTATTTTTAAAGTATTAGGATGATTGAGTAATGACTAACCAAGAAATCAATCAAGAACAACGGCGCTTTTTGGTACTGGCCACTGCCGGAGCCGCTGGTGTGGTGCGCTGGGGGTAGCCAGCCTTTCGTTGTCAGTTTTTCCCTTCGGAAAAGGCCAAAGCAACCGTTGCGCCGATCGACATCGACATGAGAAAAATTGAAACCGGCCAGTTGGTTACCGCCGAGTGACGCGGCAAGTGGATTTGGGTGCACGCTGGAAAGGGGGCTTCTTTTGCCTGTGCTATGGTTCCAAATTCAACTTGGTCAGCCGTGCGTTCAAAGGAATGCCAGCGCCGTCCAATCTGGTGATCCCTCCTTATAAATATCTATACTGAAACCACCATCCGCGTGGGTGAAGACGGCTTATACCGAGGAACAAATCAAGACCAATCAAACTATAACCTAAACCAATACTATCTGCCAGCCACACTTACTGCGGTGGAATACATCATACGAGATGTGTCTGACGGCTGGATTATCCGCTATATGTACTCCTCGGCACTTCGTTGTTCTTCATCGTGGTGTACCTGCTATATTCCGCGGCCTGATTTACGGCTCGTTCAAAAAACCGCGCGAGCTCGTGTGGGTGTGTAGTGCGCTGATTTTCCTCGCCCTGACGGCGGAAGCCTTTCAGATGTCGTTTGGGGGCACGCAGGTAATCATCAACCTGTTCGGTGCCATTCCCGTAATCGGCCCTGATTTGTCCACTTGGATTCGCGGCGACTTTAACGTTTCCGACGTTACACTCAACCGCTTCTTTGCCCTGCACGTGATGGCCATGCCGCTGGTGCTGGTCGGTTTGGTGATGGCGCATTTGATTGCGCTGCACGAAGTGGGCTCCAACAACCCAGACGGCGTGGCAATCAAGTGTAAATCAAAAAACTGAAAGACGAAAACGGCATCCCGCTCAACAGCTTCCCCTTCCATTCGTATTACACCATGTAAAAGATATTTTGGTTCCTGATTGTGTTCTGCTCCATCATGTTCTTCGCTCCTGAAAGCGACCGCTTCCTCGAAGCGCCCAACTTCAACGTGGCCATCTCACTGAAAGCTCCGGAGCACATCGCCCCGGTATGGTATTTCACCTCGTTCTACGCCATCTTGCGCGCTGTTCCCTCGTTTCCTGGCACGTAGATGTGAGGTGTAACCGGTATGGGTGCGGCAGTGATTCTGATTGCCCACCTGTCTGGCTCAACCGCTCGCCGGTAAAGTCTGTGCGCTACCGTAACACCACCTTCAAAACCTTGCTGGTGCTGTTCCTGTTCGCCATCATACACTGCCGCTGGCCTACTTCCTGAAGAAGGAATAAAAGAATACTGGAAAAACGTGCACTAAGCATACCGCAGCAAGAAACACAGCTTGGAAACAGCTTGTGTTTTTTGGGGAAAGAGGCTACCTGAAAAGCTGAAACGACAGTTTAATTTCAGGTAGCCTCAAATCAGTCCAGGCTACCTGAAACCATAAACCACCAGCAAAGAAAGCAAGCCGCAGGCCGGATGCTGGTATCTAACAAAGCGCCTGATATACTGAATACTTCAAATCACAGCAGCTATATTTTTAGGTAGCCTCAAACCGATTCAGGCTACCTGAACCCCAATCAAAGAGCCACCGAATGCAAGCCTTTATCAAAGAAGCCTACCAACTGTTTGCTCCCTATACAGTCCGCTTCCCTCTCAATATCTGCACCTGCGAATGCTGCACGCCTAAAGACTGCCAACGCGAACTGCTGCGCTACCGATTACGCGAGATTCCTGCCAACAACCTAGCCGGCTATCTGGGCAGCGTGCCACTGGCAGACGAAGCCGCCACCGCGCGCGATATGAAGCATTTCCTGCCGCGCATTTTGCAGGCCTTGGTAAACGACGAAGATGTGCGCCCCACCGATGAAATGCTGCTCGACAAATTGCGCTGTGACCTGCCCGAATGCTGGTCGGAAGATGAAATCCGCTGGCTGCACCGCTTCGCTGCCGCTTGGTTTGCACACCAAATTGCCGCTCCGCGCTACGAAGGCTGTCTGTCCACGTGGCTCGTCATGTTCCACTTTGCGGGCCTAGACGTAACCGACAAGCTGCTCGCCCTGTGGACACAGTCTGCTTCTGAAACCAACGCCCTGCGCGAATTTATCGGCCTGTATCTGACCATACCCTATGGTGCAAACGAACCGGACTGGTATAAAGCCTGTTATCTCCCCGACCATCGCCCGCATCGTGAGTATCTAGTCACCAAACTTTCTGTCTGGTTTGCTGACCCGCACACCCGCGCCACCTTTCGCCGAGCCTCTGAGCAAGCCTTGCTGGCCGGCCGTGAAAAGCCGGAAGAAACCCTGCTGTGGGAACAATGCTACAACTGGCTGGCTTGAAGACTACCTGAAAAACCGGCCGAGCAATTTGAGCCACATAGCAATTCACGTTATTTGAGCTTTACTGCTGCACCGCTTGCAACCAACCTTGAGCTTACTTCCAGAGTAGGGCAGCATTACCACTTTGCTTGCCAATAAAAAGCATCTTCTGAATAAAAGCAAATCCGTCATCCATCCTCTAAAAGGCTACCTGAAATTCTAGCGCCGCTGTTTTCAGGTAGCCTTTCTTCCACCTGCCAAAGGCTAGCTGCAATCTGCCGTTCGGTTTTGGCTGGCTTTCAGGTAGCCTGCTTATTGTGCGCTATAATCCCGCTGTTTTCATTTCACACAAACGGTTGCCCAAATGCGCAAAACCCTCCTCCTCGTTGACGGCTCTTCTTATCTCTACCGCGCTTATCACGCGATGGCGCAGTTGTCCGCGCCTGACGGTGCGCCGACGGGTGCGCTTTATGGCGTGTTGAACATGTTGCGCCGGCTGCGGGCGGATTATGTGCACGATTATTGCGCGGTGGTGTTTGATGCGAAGGGTAAGAATTTCCGCCACGAGATGTTCCCCGACTATAAGGCGACGCGCCCGCCGATGCCGGACGATTTGCGCCCGCAGGCGGAAGCCTTGCCGGATTTGGTGCGGTTGATGGGTTGGCCGGTGCTGGTGATTCCGCAAGTGGAAGCGGACGACGTTATCGGCACGCTGGCGGCGATGGCCGGCAAAGCAGGTTGGAATGTGGTGGTGTCCACCGGCGATAAGGATATGGCGCAGTTGGTCAACGATCGTGTGACGCTGGTGAACACGATGAGCGGTGAAACGCTGGACATTGAAGGCGTGAAGGAAAAATTTGGTGTGCGTCCCGACCAAATCCGCGATTATCTCGCGCTGATGGGCGACAAGGTGGACAACGTGCCGGGCGTGGAAAAGTGCGGCCCGAAAACGGCGGTGAAATGGCTGGAAGCCTACGGTTCGCTGGCCGGTGTGATGGAACACGCTGCGGAAATCAAAGGCAAGGTCGGCGAAAACCTGCAAGCCGCTTTGGAACAACTGCCGCTGTCGTATGATTTGGTAACGATTAAAACCGATGTGGACTTGCACACCGAGCTTTCAGACGGCCTCGAAAGCCTGCGCCGCACTACGCCTAAATGGGCGCAGCTGGTTGTCGATTTCAAACGCTGGGGTTTCCGCACTTGGTTGAAAGAAGCGGAAAGCCGTATGCACGAAGCAGCGGACGGCGATTTGTTCGGCAGCGATACGATAGGCGAACAGGCGGCGTTGGATATGGAAACGTCGTCTGAAAGGCTACCTGAAAAAGCCGTTGCCCCCGATACGCTGGATTATCAAGCCATTACCACCGAAGCGCAGTTTTCCGCCTTGTTGGACAAACTGGCTCAGGCGAACAAAATCGGCATCGATACGGAAACCACGTCATTAGACGCGATGAATGCCGCGCTGGTCGGCATCAGCATCGCGTTCCAAGCAGGCGAAGCGGTTTACATCCCCGTAGGGCACAGCCTGACCGCCGCGCCCGAACAGCTTGATCTGCAAGACGTATTAGGTCGTCTGAAACCGCATTTGGAAAAACCCGCCCTGAAAAAAATCGGGCAAAACCTCAAATACGACCAACACGTTTTCGCCAACTACGGCATCGCCCTGAACGGCATTGCCGGCGACGCCATGCTCGCTTCCTACATCATCGAGAGTCATCTCGGACACGGATTGGACGAATTGTCCGAACGCTGGCTGGACTTGGAAACCATTACCTACGAATCGCTGTGCGGCAAAGGCGCGAAACAAATCGGTTTTGCCGACGTCGCCATTGAGCAGGCAACCGAATACGCCGCCCAAGACGCAGATTTCGCCCTGCGCCTCGAAGCGCACCTGCGCGCGCAGATGGACACCAAACAGATTGAAATGTATGAAAAAATTGAGCTGCCCGTCGCGCAGGTATTGTTTGAAATGGAACGCAACGGCGTGCAAATCGACCGCGCCGAACTCGCCCGTCAAAGCGCAAAACTCGGCGCAGAGCTGATGAAGCTCGAACAAGAAGCCTACGCCGCCGCAGGCCAGCCGTTCAACCTCAACTCTCCAAAACAGCTTCAAGAAATCCTGTTCGACAAAATGGGCATTCCCACCAAAGGCCTGAAAAAAACCGCCAAAGGCGGCATTTCCACCAACGAAGCCGTGCTCGAACAGCTCGCGCCCGACTACCCCCTGCCTAAAATTATCCTGCAAAACCGCAGCCTGGCGAAACTCAAATCCACCTACACCGACAAACTGCCCGAAATGATTTCCCCCAAAGACGGCCGCGTGCATACCACCTACGCCCAAGCCGTCGCCATTACCGGCCGCCTCGCCAGCAACAACCCCAACCTGCAAAACATCCCCATCCGCACCGCCGAAGGCCGCCGCGTGCGCCACGCCTTCACCGCACCGCAAGGCAGCGTCATCGTTTCCGCCGACTATTCCCAAATCGAGCTGCGCATCATGGCGCACCTCTCCGGCGACAAAACCCTCATCACCGCGTTCCAAAACGGCGAAGACGTACACCGCCGCACCGCCGCCGAAGTATTCGGCATCGCCCCCGAAAACGTCTCGCCCGAACAACGCCGCTACGCCAAAACCATCAATTTCGGCCTGATTTACGGCATGGGTCAATACGGCCTCGCCAAATCGCTGGGCATAGACAACCTGTCCGCCAAAACCTTCATCGACCGCTACTTCGCCCGCTACCCCGGCGTCGCCGAATACATGCAGCGCACCAAAGAACAAGCCGCCGCCCAAGGCTTCGTCAAAACCCTGTTCGGCCGCCGCCTCTACCTGCCCGACATCCGCAACAAAAATGCCAACGCCCGCGCCGGAGCCGAACGCGCCGCCATCAACGCCCCCATGCAAGGCACCGCGTCCGACCTCATCAAATGCGCCATGATAGACGTGTCCCGCTGGCTGGTTTCAGGTAGCCTGAATAGCAAGCTGATTATGCAGGTGCATGACGAACTGGTGCTGGAAGTACCCGAAGCCGAACTGGATTTAGTCAAAGAAAAACTGCCGCAGATTATGGCGGCAGTGGACGAAGGGATGTTGAAAGTGCCACTGGTGGCTGAGGTAGGCGTGGGAATGAATTGGGAAGAGGCACATTAAAAAGGTTAGTTACATTTATTGATTAACACAAAAAGGCTACCTGAAATTTTCAGGTAGCCTTTCATCTCAAGTACTAAACTGCTCTTACTGCGTCAGCACATCCACACCCTGCGGCGGGGTAAAACGGAATTGGCTGCGGGAGAGGTTGGATCTGGTATTCAGATTGTTGAATTTGATAGTGGTTTGGTTGCCAAAGCTGTCTTTTAGGCGCATTTCGGCCAGATCGTCACCTTTGAAGCCAAGGCGGATGTATTGGTAGCCGGCGTTGGAATGCTTTGGCGTGGCCAATACGTAGTCGATGCCGCCGGCGGAGCCGTCTTCTTTTAGGGTGTAGCTGGCGGAGAGGGCGTCTTTATTGGAGAGGATGGCGGCGGGGCTGTCGCCGATGGCTTGGTTTTGCGCGGTTTTGGTGATTTGCGCCAAGTCGATGTCGTAGAGCCAAATGTAGCTGCCGTCGCCTACGATGGTTTGTTTGTAGGGGCTGGTATATTCCCATTTGAAGAGGCCGGGGCGTAGGATGCTGAAGCGGCCTTGGGCATTGCGGGTTTTGTTGCGGCTTTGCACGCTTTGGCTGAAGCTGCCGCTGATACCGTCGGTGTCGGCATTGAATTTTTGCAGGGCTTCGATGCCGCCAGCCTGGGCGCTGCCGATGGCTATTGCCAAAACGGCTGCGGCGGCCAGGCGGAAGGTTTGGGTTTTCATCGTTTTTCCTTTGTGCGAATCAAAACGGAATACGGCGCATTGTACCAGCTTGGGCGTGGCGGGGCAGGGCGGTGGGAATTGTGAAGATAGCAGGGCAAAGGAATTTTTCCGCTGCGGCAAGGCATTAGGCAAAATAGGGTGGCGAATTTTTAACCGGATTTTATTCCTGCGCTATAATTCACGGCTGCGGTAAGCGGCGGAAAAGATTGCGGTAGATGCAGCGAGCCGCAGACAATACAGATAGCACGGTAAGGCGAGCCAACGCGGTAGCATCCTCATTTTAATTCACTATACTTTTCAGGTGGCCTCACCCGCCTTCTTGGAGAACCTTATGATTCAAGCTGTATTATTCGATTTAGACGGCACATTGGCCGACACTGCGCTGGATTTGGGCGGCGCACTCAACCGCCTCTTGGCCAGAAACGGCCTGCCTGCCGTGCCGATGGAACAAATCCGGCCAGTGGCCAGCCATGGTGCCAACTATCTGATTAAGCTGGGCACGGGCATTGAAAAAAGCCACCCCGACCACTCGCGCTGGCGGCAGGAATACCTGGCCGAATACGAACACGGCTTTTGCGATGAAACCGTGTTGTTTGAAGGCATCAACCTCATGCTCGAGCAGCTCGCCCGCCGCCGCATTGCCTGGGGCATCATCACCAATAAGCCGCACCGTTTCACCAGCCTGCTCGTGCCCGAGCTGGGCTTTATCGCCCCGCCTGCCGTGGTGGTGAGCGGCGACACCTGCGCCGAGTCCAAACCTAGCACGCTGCCGATGCACCACGCCTGTCGGCAAATCGGCATTGCACCTGAGCGCTGCCTGTATGTGGGCGATGCCGAACGCGATATGGTGGCGGGCAAAAACGCCGGCATGGCCACAGCCCTGGCCAACTGGGGCTACATTGCCGAGAGCGACCCGGTGCACGAATGGCCGGCCGATGCACGGCTGGATGCGCCCGGGCAGATTTTGGATTTACTATAGCCGAGTAGCTTAACCTTTACCTAATGGAGAACGTCTTAATGAAAAAAATCAGCTTATTGCTGCCTATTTGCGCCACACTGGCCTTGAGTAGCTGCTTTATGTCGCAGAAATCGTAAATCATGCACCGCGAAGAGCTGTATAACGCACAAGACCAGGCTCAACTACGCATTTACGGCCAATACGGCCACGATGTGGTGCACATGATCCCGAACAGCAGCTGCGAACAATGGGCAGAAAACAAGGCCGACGCCGCCACACCAGATTTACTGGTGGCCTGCCGCGCCGCATCCGCAACCTTTCGGTGGGCATGCCTACCACTCAGCGCAGCAACACTGTGAATGCCGATACCGGCGTGGTGTTCCGCGAATCGTATAAAGAATTTGTTGTGCCCGCCAGCAAACCGCTGGTGCTCGATGGCGCGTTTCCCAGTAAAACCACCAGCCAGGTACACCGCTGTTACACCGCCAGCAGCCTCACCCCGCAGGCTGGCAAGAATTACGAAATACAGTATTCGCGCGGCGGGAACAGCTGCGATGTGGCTGTAGTGGAAATCCTGCTGCAAGCCGAAGGCGAAGTGCATCCCACCCGCCCCGCATCCATTCAATATTGCCCAATGCCGGGCACCAGCTATTAAGCAGCAAAGGCTAGCTGAAAGCATAGGCCTCAGAGAAAATCTCAAGCAGCAATCCAGTTTTCAGGTAGCCTGTTATTTGCATAGAGGCTACCTGAAAGCATCAACCATAGCTTCAGGTAGCCTTCCTTTCCAAAGAAACCTCATGTCCTTTTCCCTTATCATCATCGGCGACGAAATCCTGCACGGCAGCCGCCAAGACAAGCACTTTACCTTTTTCAAACAGCTGCTCAAAGAGCGCGGCCTGCTGCTTGATTCTGTGCAATACCTGCCCGACAATCGCCAACTCCTCGTCCACCGGCTGCGCCAAAGCTTTGCCGAAGGCCTGCCCACCTTTGTTACCGGCGGTATCGGCAGCACGCCGGATGACCACACCCGCCAAGCTGCGGCCGAAGCCCTCGGTCTGCCACTGGCGCTGCACCCGCAGGCCGCTGCCAACATCGAAGCCGTATCCCTCAAACACGGCGACAGCCTCGGCAGCCTCGGCCACCAAATCCGCCTGCGCATGGCCGAATTTCCCCAAGGCAGCAGCCTGATTCCCAATCCCTACAACAACATCGCCGGCTTTTCTATCTGCGAACACTACTTCCTGCCCGGCTTCCCCGTAATGGCACAGCCCATGGCAGCTTGGGTACTCGACGAATACTACGCCCATCTCCAACACCAAACCGAACGCCGCAGCGTCAGTGCTTGGATCGACTTGCCCGAATCCCGTATCAGCGCCCTGATGGCCGACATCGAACAGCACTACCCCGGCATCCGCAGCTTCAGCCTGCCTGCCACCCCCACCACCCAGCAGCGCTACCACCTGCTGTTCGGCCTCAAAGCCGAAGGGGAAGCTTGTAGCCGGCTGGATGCAGCTTGGCAGACAGCCGAAGCCGGCTTGAAAAAGCAGGGCGCCACACAGATTGAGCTGGCGCCGGAAGACGTGTAAACAGAAAGAAATCGGTTTCAAGTAGCCTTCAGCATGATTGAGGCTACCTGGAATTTTTTATAACCAAAGCACTTCATACTGCTTTATCTAGCTTTATTGTACTAGCTGTACTGTCTGCGGCTCATTGCTTTGCGTGAAACAATAATTATTTCATACATATACCTTAACCACGCTGTCAATCGGAATGTCGGATTCGAGGCTCTGGCTTACAGGAGCGGCAACATAAAGGCTACCTGAAGCTATTTTCTTCCTTACTACGCCGGCGAGGAAATCTTATAGCAACAAAACCAGTCACTAGCTGCTTAGTGATAATACAAGAATGGAAACAAATGGCGACAAACATGCGGGCATTTCAACCCCGCCAATTTTGCAGCACCCATTTGATGTCGTCACCTAGCTGCTCGACGCTTATGGTGTGCCAATTGGACTCACAGCTGAGAGCGGCAGGGTTTTCAGGTAGCCTGAACAAGGCGGACGATTGCGTGCCGCCGAGTAGTTTGGGCGCTTGGTAGCAGACGATTTCGTCCACCAAATCCTGCGCCAAAAATGCGCTACCCAGTGTGGCTCCGGCTTCCAACATCAGCTCGCCGATGCCGCGAGCGGCCAAATCGGCCAGCACGGCATTCAGGCTGATCCGGCCTTGGGCGTCAGCTTTCAAACGGCAGATTTCGGCGGCGGCGGGCGCGGGGCTGTTGGACAAGGTATAGATGAGCGTGGGAGCACTGCCATCAAGTAGATGGCTGCCGGCAGGCAGGCGCAGGCGGCTGTCGAGCAGCACGCGCAGCGGGGGGCGCAGGGTGGGGAAGTCGCGCACGGTGAGGCGCGGATTGTCAGCCAGGGAAGTGCCGATGCCGGTGAGCACGGCACAGCTTTCGGCGCGTTGGATCTGCACATCGTGCCGAGCGGCGGCACCAGTAATCCATTGGCTTTGGCCGCCGGCGAGCGCGGTTTTGCCGTCGAGGCTGGCGGCGGTTTTCAGCTTCACAAACGGGCGACCGCGTTCGATGCGGGAGAGGAAGCCGCGGTTGAGCAGCCGCGCTTCGCGTTCCATCAGGCCGCAGGCTACCTGAATGCCGGCGGCTTCAAGCATGGCCAGCCCTTTGCCCGCCACCAGGGGATTGGGGTCTTGCATGGCGGCCACTACACGGCGCACGCCGGCGCGGATCAGGGCTTCGGCACAGGGCGGGGTGCGGCCGTGGTGGGCACAGGGCTCAAGGGTAACGTAGGCGGTGGCGCCTTGCGCGGCGCTGCCGGCCTGGCGCAGGGCGTGCACTTCGGCATGCGGCTCGCCGGCCTTGAGGTGGAAACCTTGGCCGACAATCTGCCCGCCCTGCGCAATCACGCAGCCAACGCGCGGATTGGGCGAAGTGGAAAAACGGCCTTGCCAAGCAAGGGCAATGGCTTGCTGCATCAGGGCGTGGTCGGTGGGGGAGAATTGGGGCATTTTGAGTAAGAAATGGATAGAGGGAAACGGAGTAAATAAGGTTTTCAGGTAGCCTTTAAACGGAAAGAAAGGCTACCTGAAAAGGATGCCGATATTTTCAGATAGCCCAATCGGCAATCCTTGCTACTGGGTTCTGACTTATTCTCAGCAGTTTATGCACTTTCTCCAACGTGAACCAGCCTCCGCGCCTATCTCCGGCCCGATAGCACTGATAAGCCTGCTCGACCAATTGCCAGCATTGATCGAATACCAGCTTGGGGCCTTCTTCTACTGCCATGTCCAAACCTAAATATAAGCCATCAAAAGTAGAATCTAAAGTCCAGTATTGCCCAGGATAAGCCATTCTTTCGGGGAAATCATTTGGCGCACACATTTGCACAAATATTATCATGTCCTTAAAGCTGTGCAGGTCGTTAAACCCGAATTCCGTCATTCCTTTCACGGTTATATTCCCACGCGCATGACTCTTACTTGTTGGAGTTTGTGTTTTCGGATTTTCAAGTAGCCTCAAGGCTTAAACGGCAGGCCGAAGTGGCTGTAGCTGCGTTCAGTGGCGACGCGGCCGCGCGGGGTGCGCTGGAGGAAGCCTTGTTGGATAAGGTAGGGCTCGATCACGTCTTCGATGGTGTCGGGGCTTTCGCCGATGGCGGCAGCGATGTTCTCCAGCCCAACGGGGCCGCCGGCAAATTTGTGCAGCACGGCTTCGAGGAATTTGCGATCCATCATGTCGAGGCCTTCGTTGTCCACATCGAGCATTTGCAGGGCGGCATCAGCCAGGGCGGCATCCACGCGGCCGTTACTTTTCACTTCGGCATAGTCGCGCACGCGGCGCAGCAGCCGGTTAGCGATGCGGGGGGTGCCGCGGCTGCGGCGGGCAATTTCGAGTGCGCCGGTGTCGTCGAGGCTCATTTGCAGTAGGCAGGCGGAGCGGGAAACGATGGTGGCGAGGTCGGTGCTGCTGTAAAACTCGAGGCGGGAGACGATGCCGAAGCGGTCGCGCAGGGGGTTGGTGAGCATACCGGCTCGGGTGGTAGCACCAACGAGGGTGAAGGGAGGCAGGTCGATTTTCACGCTGCGGGCAGCAGGGCCTTCGCCGATCATGATGTCGAGCTGGTAGTCTTCGAGGGCGGGGTAGAGGATTTCTTCCACCACGGGGCTGAGGCGGTGGATTTCATCGATGAAGAGTACGTCGTGCGGCTCGAGGTTGGTGAGCAGGGCGGCAAGGTCGCCGGCGCGTTCGAGCACGGGGCCGCTGGTTTGGCGCAGGTTCACGCCGAGTTCTTTAGCGATGATGTGGGCAAGGGTGGTTTTGCCCAGGCCGGGTGGGCCGAACAGGAGGGTATGGTCGAGGGCTTCGCCGCGCTTTTTGGCGGCTTGGATGAAGATGCCGAGCTGCTCTTTGGTTTTGGCCTGGCCAATGTAGTCGGCGAGGGTTTTGGGGCGCAGGGCGCGTTCGAGCTGCTCTTCCTGGCTGGAAATCTGGCGGGCGGTGATGAGGCGTTCGGGTTCGGCAGCGGTGAGGGAATCGGTGTGGAGCATGATGAGGAAGGGGTTTCAGGTAGCCTTAGTGGTTTAATTTCATTGCGGTTTTGTTTTAGCTCCGCAAAAGCTCTGCCTTGGCTTCGCCAAAATATCACTTTCAGGTAGCCTGTTGGCGAGGAAGGCTTCGATTGATCCGGGCTGGCGCCGGCTGTTTTCCAGCCATTCCGGCAGCCATTCAGTGATGCGTTCGCTGATACGGCGGATGAAGGTGCCGGGCTGGGGTTCGTCGATATATTCTTGCTGGCGTACTAGGACGAGCGGATCTTCGCTGCCGGGTTGTTACCGGGCAAAGGCGAGGGCTTCGGCATGGGTGGCGAAAGCATGGAAGTAGTCGTCGCCTTCATATAAATCGGGGACGCCGCGCTCGGGATGGCACCATACGCGGTATTCGAGCACGTCATCGTAGAAATAGCCACTGCCGGAATGGCAGTGGGCAGGGTAAATACCCACTTTTTCAGGATAGGTGGCGGGCGGGTAGGGGGATTGGCTCATTTTGTGCGGTGCTTGTTTGGAAAATAATCAGAAGGCTACCTGAAATGGCAGCCTTCTGTTACTGGGCTAGGGGGCAGATGCGCCCTTCGGCGGGACGGAAGCGGCCGAGGCGGTGGCAGGCGCAGATGCCGGCGTGGCCGGGGTACTGGAATCGGCGGGCAGGGAGCTGTCGGGCAACAGGTTTTCATCGGCTTGCGATTCGATGCGTTTGCCGTTCATGCTGAAGGTTTTGTTGCGCACGACGATGTGGGTGCTCACGATTTGGTTGCCGTCGATTTTCAGGTAGCCTTGCCGCGCCATGCTTTCGAGCACGCTGTCGAGCCACAGGCGCACGGCTTCTTTGATTTCGTGGTCGGCATCGGGTAGGGAGGGATCGACACTGATGTAGTTTTTAGCTTGGGCGACGGTGAGCCGCTCGATCACTTGCTGCGGTACGGCAATGTGGAAATCGGCATCGGTTTGGGCGAGCATTTTGTCAATGTCGTTCAAATCAGCGGTAGTGAGGTTGCTGAATTTGAGTTCGCCGTTGCCGCTGATCATGCCTTGCGGGGTGGTGAGGTCAAACTGTTTGAGCCGGATAACGGGATCGTTGGTGAACAGGCCGGCGGCTTCGTTGCGCAGGGCGGCAAGCAGGGCTTCGCGCATTTGCTCGTCGCTGAGGCGCTGGGTGATGAGCTGGTCGCGGCGGGTTTTGAGCGCGGCGAGGCTTTCGGCATCGATGTGTTCGGCGCTCACATGGATGGCCAGCGGGCCGTAGTTGTCGCTGCCGTAGTTGAGCTTGGCGAAGCCGAATTTGCCTTCGGTGTTCACCCAGCGGCCGTCTTGATCCATGCGGGTTTCGATTTGCAGGTCGTTGAGGGTGATTTTGGCGGGCGGCACTTGGCCGTAGGGGTTGATGAAGCTGCCGATTTGCAGGTCGGACACCATGTTCAGCACATCGTTGAGGCGGATGTCGTAGTTGATGCTGTCTTTCCACTCCACTTCCACTTGGCCGAGGGTGAGCTTGCTGTTGCCCAGGGCCAGGTTGTGGCTGCCTTCGTGGGTTTCGGTGTGCAGCTGGAGGTTTTTGTAGGAAACGCTGCCTTTGTCGGCCAGGGTGATGGTGAGGCCGGGGTTGTTCAGGCTGCTTTGGTATTCAGTAAAGTATTTGGTGTAGTCGGTGCTGCCTTCGAGGCCTTGCCAATTAATGGCGATGCCGGAGAGCTCTTGGTATTTGAAAGCGGGCACCTGCCAAGTGAGGCGGCCGTTGCCGTTGAGTTGGATCACGTTGCGCAGGCTGGCAGGGGCTTGGCTGCCGAAGAAGCGTTGCAGTATTTCGCGGCTTTCGGGCTGGAAAACGAATTCGGTGTCTACCACGGCGCGCACAGGCATGCTGCCGTTGGCAAACAGGCTGTGTTTGATGTTGCTCTCCAGCGTGATGGGCTGGGTGAGGATGGTTTTAATGTTGTCGGGCAGTTTGTCTTGCAGCTGCGCCAGGAAGGTGGGCTTGAAGCGCACCACGGTGGTTTCGTGCGAACTGAACCAGCTGCGCTCGTAGCGGCGGGATTCGACTTGCAAGAAGGATGTGTGGCTCAGGATTTCATGCTGTTTGTTCAGGCTTTGTTCGGCTTTGATGCCAAGATAGTAGGGCGCGCCGAGGAATAGGGCGGCCAGCAGCAGGATGAGGCCGGAGAACAGCCAAAGGAGTTTTTTCATGCAACAACCAAAATGCGTGATATTAGGAAAGCGCAAGGATAACACCAAAACGGGGCACTGTCTTGGTGCTGGGCAAGCAAGAGGCTACCTGAAAACGGATTTTTACTTTCGTTAAAATTGTTTTCAGGTAGCCTGTGTGCCCTTAACGGGCTAAAACGGACAGTAAATTAGGCGCCGGTGCCGCTGAGGGCATTGATGCTGTAGCCGCCGTCCACGTAGGTGATTTCGCCGGTGATGCCGGAGGATAGGTCGGACAGCAGGAAGGCGGCAGTGTTGCCCACTTCTTCGATGGTTACGTTGCGGCGCAGCGGGTTTTGCGAAGCAACGTGGTTGAGCAGGCGGCCGAAATCAGCGATGCCGGCGGCAGCCAGGGTTTTAATCGGGCCGGCAGAGATGCCGTTGCAGCGGATGCCTTCGGGGCCGACGCAGGCGGCGGTGAAGCGGATGGCGGCTTCCAAGCTGGCTTTGGCCATGCCCATTACGTTGTAGTTGGGTATGGCCCGCACGGCACCCAGATAAGTAAGCGCGAGGATGGCGCTGTTGCGGTTGCGCATCATCGGGCGGGCTGCTTTGGCCAGCGCGGGCAGGCTGTAGGCGGAAACGTCGTGTGAAATTTCAAAGGCTTCTCGGCTGATGCTGTCTAAGAAATCGCCGCTGAGGGCTTCTTTGGGCGAGAAGGCGATAGCGTGCACCAGGCCGTCGAGACCATCCCATTTTTTGCCCAGGTCGGCAAATACTTGTTCAATTTCAGCATCATTTTGCACATCACAGCGGAATACCAAATCGGAGCCGAAGTCGGCCGCCATTTTGCGTACGCGTTCTTCCAATTTGTCTACCACATAGGTAAACGCCAGCTCAGCGCCTTGTTCACGGCAGGCTTTGGCGATGCCGTAGGCAATGGAACGCTCGGAAATCATGCCGGTAATCAGGATTTTTTTGCCTTGCAAAAAGCCCATTTTTTTTGTCCTCGGGGAAGTTGTCTGTGTGCAGGCTGTTTGGTTTTCAGGTAGCCTGCGCCCAAAAGCGGGGCATTATAGCTTAATTTAAGGTGCCAGAGTAAATCCGGCGCTGTTTTGCGTGTGCTGCAAACAGCCGAAACCCGCTGTTTTCGGCAGCGGGCTTCAACTTTTCGGTTTTGAGTATTGGGATGTTAAGCAATTGGTTTCGCTAGGCGCACTCCTGTGGAATTGGGTAGATATAGCTTCTTCAGCTATGCCCATAAGAAAGGGGTGTAGCTATTATACACAAACGATAATTGTTATCAATATTTAAATAGAAAATATTTTTATTAATACGCATGGATGCGATTTATTTTCACAATCCTAGCAACAGGCAATACGAGCGACTGTCCAGCCGTTATATAATGCCGCCCGACTTTCGTTTTCAATCCTTTAACGCCATGAACACAGCGCACTCCACCGTTTCCGCACAACTGTTGCACGCCAACCAACTGGGCACCGATGAAATCGCCCGTGCTTTATCTGCCATTTCTGCCCACCAAGTGGACTATGCCGATATTTACTGCCAGCGTACCGCCTATGAAAGCTGGCATTTGGAAGAGGGCATGGTGAAATCCGGCAGTTTTCAGATTGATCAAGGTGTGGGCGTGCGGGCGGTGTCGGGCGAGAAAACCGCGTTTGCCTATGCCGACAGCTTAAGCCCGGCCGTATTGCGGCAGGCGGCAGAAGCGGTACGCACCATCGGCGCAGCGGGGCAGGAGCGGCAGGTTAAGCTGGCTGGTTCAGCCAGCCGCCAGCAGGTTGCACTCTACACGCCAGACAACCCGATTCCCGGCTTAGATTCAGCCGCCAAGGTGGCGCTGCTCACCCGTGTGGAGCAGCTGGCCAAAGCTGCCGATCCACGGATTGTGCAAGTGATGGCCGGGCTGACTTGCGAACACGATCTAATCTATCTGGCGCGGTTAGACGGCATCACCGCTGCCGATATCCGCCCGCTGGTGCGCCTGAGCATTACCGTGGTGGCCAAGCAGGGCGAGCGGCGCGAAGTAGGCAGCTTTGGCGGCGGCGGGCGGCACGGGCTGAACTATTTCAACGAAGAGCGGCTGCGCAGTTATGTGGAGGCGGCGGTAAAACAGGCCTTAGTCAACCTAGAATCGCGCCCCGCGCCCGCCGGCAGCATGACCGTGGTGCTCGGCAGCGGCTGGCCGGGCGTGCTGCTGCACGAAGCCGTGGGACACGGACTGGAAGGCGATTTCAACCGCAAAGGCACCAGCGCGTTTGCCGGCCGTTTGGGCGAACGCATAGCAGCCAAAGGCGTAACCGTGGTGGACCAAGGCAATATCGAGCTGCGGCGCGGGTCGCTCAATCTGGACGACGAAGGCAACGCCACCCGCCAAACCGTGCTGATTGAAGACGGCATCCTGGCCGGCTACCTGCAAGACGAAACCAACGCCCGGCTGATGGGCATGGCGGTAACCGGCAACGGCCGCCGCGAAAGCTACGCTGCCGCACCGATGCCGCGCATGACCAACACTTTCATGCAAAACGGCACCCGCGAGCCGGAAGAAATCATCGCCTCAATCGAAAAAGGCCTGTATGCCGTGAACTTCGGCGGCGGACAGGTGGACATCACCAGCGGCAAATTCGTATTCAGCGCCTCCGAAGCATGGTGGGTGGAGAACGGCAAACTGCAATACCCCGTGAAAGGCGCCACCATCATCGGCAGCGGGCCGGAAGTGCTCAAACACGTGAGCATGATCGGCAACGATATGGCGCTCGATAGCGGCATCGGCGTGTGCGGCAAAGAAGGCCAGAGCGTGCCCGTGGGCGTGGGGCAGCCTACTCTGCGCATTGATGCCGGCTTAACTGTAGGCGGCAGCGAAACGGCTTGACGGAAAAGGCTACTTGAAAAAGGGTTTCAGTAGCCTTTGTTGCATCTTGTTTTTGTATTGTTGGCGCATCATCGCTTGGTATAAAGATATGTTACAGTATGGCTGATTAAACCAAGCTTCAAAACAAAAGATGTTTTTATTTAGACAAGGAAGGCTGCGGCTCGCTTCGCTTGCCTTGCCCTGCTCCATCATCTGTTGCTTGAGTTTCATAAAAAATCGCCCTTGGTCTATGACACAAGGGCAATCTTTGCTTACTCGAATGCAGGCTGGCTGTCAAGAAACCGCCTAAGATACTGTTCAGATTGGGTTTTACTGCTCGCCCCTGTTGTCGGGGCGTAATATAAGGCTACCTGAAACTTTTAGCTTCGCAGAAATTTCCTGCGCTACGTTTTCAGGTGGCCTTTGTTTACTTTCTAAACTGTTCTTCGTATTACTGTTTTCTGAAGTCTTTCAAAGTGCCGTCCATGTTGAAATCGATAGAGTATTTGGCACGCGGGGTTTCGATGGTGGAAGTAATCCAGCGGCGGGTTTGGTCCGGCACCCACAGTTGGAAGCTGGTGAAAGTCAGCTCGGTTTCGGTGGCTTCCACTTCCTTGGCTTTCTCGTTCCAAGTTTTGGCGATGGTGGCCACGGTGGCAAACTTGATGTCGTTCAGGGGAGTAACGTTGTCTTTCATGTCGCCGCCGCCGGAAATCTGCACCGGTTGCGGTTCGCTCCACTTGCCGTCTTCATAGGTGTAGTGGTCGATATTATCCGGTTTTTCCGGGTCTTGGATGTCGATTTCAATGCGCGGACGGTTGCTGCCATAGAATTGAACGTTTTGGAATACATTCAATTCCTTGCCGGAAAACTGCGGCAGGGCTTTGAGGGAATCTTCTGCTGCCTGCAAAGCTTGGGCGTTGCTCAGGAAGTTATCCATAGAAGCTGCTTCCTGCTGGCTGCCGCTCTCAGCCTGCTGGCTGCCCTCCTGGCTTTGCGAGGCTTGTTGCTGTTGCACGGGGGCTTGTTCATCGCCGCCTTTGCCACCACAGGCGGAAAGGCCGAGTACTGCAGATACACACAACAACCAAAGTGCTTGTTTAGATTTCATAAAGTCATTCCTTCTTTCAATATTGGTTGGATAAGTCAGCATTGCTGCTGGGTGGTATTGTAAAGAAAATTGCTGTGTTTTTCAAAATCGTAGCCGATAAGACACGGTATCCGCCCAAAATTTGGTTGTTAGATGTTGGCTCGCACAATATAAGGATTGATGCATTTATAATTCCTCGTTTTTGGCGTATTTCTTCACAATGCGTTTTTCGGATGCTGTCTATTTTCGATGTATCTGCGCGCTCTGTTTTGCTTGTTTTAAACTACACTTTAAAAAATGAGGAGTTTGTAAATATCATAGGCTATCTGCAACCGAATCTATCTTTTTCAGGTAACCTTTTTCCTGTCTACTAAAACCACAGGCTGATCAAAGCCAAAATAGGCAGCCCGCCTTGCTTGAACAGAATACTTTTGTTGGGGGCGCACCGCAGGCGGTAACGGTGATGCAGTTGAGCAGCAAAACGGCGGCGAATTCTTTCGGCTGGGAGGCAAACAAGATGGCGTAGACGAGCATGAGGGCAGTGCAGCCGTTGTAGATGCCTTGGTTGCGCATCAATACGTTGAAGCGCGGCTCGGAGAGTTACTCTTGGCTGAGCTTGAATACGCGGGCGGTGGCGGGGGAGGTGGTGGCGAAGGGTTCGAGATACATGATGTAGCCGAATAGGGCGGCAGTGAGTAAAACGAGGATCTGCGAGAGGATGGGCATAGTTTCCCTTAGTTGTGTGTGGTGAAAGTGTAGTTTTATTTTAATTTTAATGGATTAAGACAATATGGAATCGATCAGCAGACCGCTGCCGAAAAGTAGGTTGACGGCCAAGGTGAAACGTACGATGTGCGGCAGTTCGCGACCGGCGGCGGCGGGGTTGGTGGCGGTTTGCAGGCGGTGCAGGTGGGTGGCGGCCAACGGCAGCGCGGTTAGCCAGAAGAGGCCGCTAGGGATTTGAGGGGCGAGGGCGGCGTAGCAGATGAGGGCGGCGGCGAGGAGGAGGCGGTGCAGGGTTTTGCTGCGCTCAAAGCCAAGCCGGGTGGCGGGGGTGGTTTTGCCTGATTGGCGGTCGCTTTCGATGTCGCGCATATTGTTGATGTGCAGTACGGCAGCGGCGAGCAGGCCGCAGCCAGCGGCGGGCAGCCAGCCCTCTGGCGGGCAGCTGCCTTGTTGCAGATAGGCGCTACCCTGTACACCGAGCAGGCCGAAAAACAGGAATACGCTGATTTCGCCAAGCCCGTGGTGGCCGTAGGCGTGGCGGCCGAGGGTGTAGGTGAGGGCAGCGATGAGGGCGAGGCTGCCTAAGAACAGGAAGGCGAGCCACTGCTGCGGGTGGCGCAAGCTGAGGGCGATGAGTGTGCTGCCGAGGAGCAGGGCGGCCAGTATGCTGGCAGCGAGGAGGCGGCGGATGTGTGGGAGGGGGATTTGGCCACTGGCGGTAAGACGCTCGGGCGCATCAGGGGCGCGATAACGGTCGGTACCGCGTATGCCGTCGCCGTAGTCGTTGGCAATATTGGAGACGATTTGCAGGGCCAGTGCGGTGAGCAAGCTGAGCAGGAACACGCTGCCGCGCCAGCTTGCTGGGCTGCTGTGCCAAGCGATGGCATTGCCGCAGCAAACGGCGGCAAGGGCCAGCGGCAGGGTGCGCGGACGAATGAGGCGGAATAGGGCGTGCATGGCGGGAGTGGCTTGGAGGCTACCTGAAAAATTCAATCGGCAGTTTCAGGTAGCCTGATACGAAAAACAGGCATGATACCCGATTCTGCGCTATCGGGCTGGGGCTTGCGCTTTTTGCTTGTGTTGGGTCAAGCCGGAAGGTGCATAAATTGTCGGGCAGCTTCAAGCGTTTTCGGCTAAAATACGCAGTTTGGTTTCGGCACAGCTTGCTGTGTTGCTGCCTCTATTTTAACTTCGCTGAAGCTCCGCCTTTTCAGGTAGCCCGTATCGGCCAAGCCGATGCTTTTGCCTGCCATCACGACCGCTTACTTTTTGCCAAAATATGAACAATATCCGCAACTTTTCCATCATCGCCCATATTGACCACGGTAAATCCACGCTCGCCGACCGCTTCATCCAACACTGCGGCGGCTTGGAAAACCGCGAAATGAGTTCGCAGGTTTTGGATAGCATGGACATCGAAAAAGAGCGCGGTATCACGATTAAGGCGCAAACCGCCGCACTAAATTATAAAGCCAGAAATGGCGAAACTTATTTTTTAAATCTGATTGATACGCCTGGGCATGTCGATTTCTCCTATGAAGTTTCCCGCTCGCTTTCTGCCTGTGAAGGCGCGCTGTTGGTGGTGGACGCATCGCAGGGCGTGGAAGCGCAAACCGTGGCCAACTGCTACACCGCGATTGATTTGGGCGTGGAAGTGGTGCCGGTGCTGAACAAAATTGACTTACCCGCCGCCGATCCCGACCGCGTGGCGCAGGAAATTGAAGACATCGTCGGTATTGATGCAGTGGGCGCAGTAACCTGCTCGGCCAAATCGGGGCTAGGTGTGGAAGACGTGCTGGAAGAAATCGTTGCGAAAATTCCCGCGCCGGAAGGCGACGAAAACGCGCCGCTGCAAGCCGTGATTATCGATTCGTGGTTCGACAACTATGTTGGCGTGGTGATGCTGATCCGTGTGAAAAACGGTCGGCTGAAACTGAAAGACAAAGTGCGCTTCATGTCCACCAAGGCTGAGAGCCAAGTGGAGCAGCTTGGTGTGTTTACGCCGAAATCGGTGAACAGGCAAGAGCTTAAAGCGGGCGAAGTAGGCTTTTTGATTACCGGCGTGAAAGAGCTCGGCCAAGCCAAAGTGGGCGATACGGTTACTTTGGTTGCCAACCCTGCTTCTGAGCCGCTGCCCGGCTTCAAAGAAGTACAAAGCCAAGTGTTTGCCGGCCTCTATCCGGTGGAAAGCCACGACTACGAAGCCCTGCGCGATGCGTTGGAAAAACTACAACTCAATGATGCTTCATTAAAATTTGAGCCGGAAGTGTCTCAAGCCCTTGGCTTTGGCTTCCGCTGCGGCTTCCTCGGCCTCTTGCACTTGGAAATTGTGCAGGAACGCCTGGAGCGCGAGTTTGATATGGACTTGATTACCACCGCGCCTACCGTGGTGTATGAAGTGATTTTGAAGAGCGGCGAACATATCGAAGTGGAAAATCCTTCTAAACTGCCGGATTTGGCCACGGTGGAATCCATTTTGGAGCCGATTATCACCGCCACCATCCTGGTGCCGCAGGAATACGTGGGTAATGTGATGACGTTGTGTAACCAGAAGCGTGGCGTGCAAATCAATATGCAGTATCTCGGCCGCCAGGTGATGCTCACTTATGATTTGCCGATGAACGAAGTGGTGATGGACTTTTTCGACAAGCTCAAATCCACCTCGCGCGGCTATGCCTCGCTGGACTACCATTTCAAAGAGTTCCGTGCCGCCAATTTGGTGAAACTAGATATTATGGTGAACGGCGACAAAGTGGATGCGCTCAGCCTGATTGTGCACCGCCAAAATGCCGTATACCGTGGCCGCGAGCTGGCAGCGAAAATGCGCGAACTGATTCCGCGCCAAATGTTTGACATCGCCGTGCAGGCTGCTATCGGCAGCCAGATTATCGCTCGCGAAAACGTGAAGGCGCTGCGCAAAAACGTATTGGCAAAATGCTACGGCGGCGACATCACGCGTAAGAAAAAACTGCTGGAAAAACAAAAGGCCGGTAAGAAACGCATGAAGCAGGTGGGCAATGTGGAAATCCCGCAGAGCGCATTTTTGGCGATTTTGCAGGTGGGGGATAAGTAGCCACATTCAGGCTACCTGAAAAACGAGAGCCTGAATGAAAGGAAGCCTGATAATGAAAAACATTTTTTGATACTGGCGATTTATATGGCTTCCTCCGCCTATGCCACGCCCAACCTGCAGATGGAAAAGCCGACGCTATCCGAAAACCTTGCCGTTTCTGCCGCGCCGGAAGCGTTGGAACAATTCCGCCAATTCTGCCCGCAAGGCACACCGGTGCTGTTTTTGAATGAATACGATCCTCAGCAGCAATATTTTCAGGTAGCCTGCCGCCAGGGGCAGATGGTGAAACCGCCTATGGCTTTGGTGTGGGGCTGGGCAGATAGCACGCCAGATACAGATAATTTAGCTGCAGACCACCGCTGCCGTGTTTTGGCTTTGAGGGCTGCAGTTGAGGTGATGTGGTGTTTCCGGTAGCTATGACTTCCGTTTTCAGGAATCAGCCGTTAAGAACGAGCGATTTAGAGCCGGTGAGGCGCAAAAAATTAGTGGTAGAGTCGGTTTCGGCTATGGCCTCAGTTTTATCGAAGGTGTAACCATCAGCGGCAGGAAGCTATGAACAAAGATTTTAGGCGGGCTGCCAGTTTTCAGGTAGCCTAAAGCTTATCAAACTCATTTCAATACAGGAAATATAAAAGTGGAACAATCCAACACAATCCTTTATGCCGCTATAGCTGCTCTGGTGGCCGGTATCGTGCTGTTTGCCGTGAGCAGGAAAACGCGGCAAGAAAACAGTGAATGGAGCAGCGGCCTGCAATGGGGCTACCTCCTGATGATGGTAGGCTCGTTTGGCCTGCTGGCCAAGCTGATGAGCCTCACGGCAGTGCTACTGCTGCTGGTGCTGTTTACCGGCGCGGTATGGCTGTGGGCGCGTTCGGCACGCAAACAGCGCAGGCAACTGACTGATCACGCTGAAGAAGCGGAGCAAGACGACAACCATTTCCGCGATTATATGGGCAGCTTCTTCCCGCTGATTTTGGTGGTGTTTGTGCTGCGCACTTTTGTGGCCGAGCCGTTTCAGATTCCCTCCAGTTCGATGCGGCCGGGGCTGGTGAAGGGCGACTTTGTGCTGGTGAACAAGTTTAGCTACGGCATCCGCGTGCCGGTGTTGAATAATGTACTGATTCCGGTGGGCCAGGTGCAGCGCGGTGATGTGGTGGTGTTTAATTATCCGGTGGAGCCGGATACCAACTACATCAAACGCATTGTCGGCCTGCCGGGCGATGTGGTGGAGTATCGTAATAAGGTGCTGACGGTAAACGGCAAAACCGAGCAGGATAATTTGGTGGGCGGCTACCAATATCCCGATGATTACAAACCGGAGCGGATTCTGGAAGCCACCCGCTTTTCCGCCGATTGGGAAGGCCGCCATTTCGATGTGCTGAAAAATGAAAACGCGCCCACGGTTTCCATCCCCTTCTTGGCCGAATCCGCCAATAATTTTGCTGCGAACGGCTACCAAAGCGGCTTGCGCGAAAATTGCGAATATGAAGCAGACGGCAGCGGCTTTAAATGCACGGTGCCGGCAGGCAAGTATTTCGCCATGGGCGACAACCGCGACAGCAGCGCCGATTCGCGCTACTGGGGCTTTGTGGACGACAAGCTGATTGTGGGCAAAGCGTTTTTCGTGTGGATGAACGTGGGCGATACTTCGCGCATCGGTAACACTATCCGCTGATAGGAAAGACAAACCGGCCGGCTGGCCGGTTTTTGCTGTTTATGTAAAAGGCTACCTGAAAGTTTCAGGTAGCCTTTATCCTTTTTGTAGATCAGAGGGATATGGTGCCTTGCTTCACTCCTGGTGGCGACTATTTGGATTGATCCGGCTGGAGCCAGCGGAAGGCGCGGCGCAGTTCGGCGGTGCCGTTGGTTTCGTAGCAGCGGCCGTGGGCGAGGATGATTTTTTCGGGCTGCCAGCCGAGTATTTGTGCCAGGCTCTCGCGGGCGGCGGCGCGGTTGCGGAAAGTGGCGCGCCAGTCGGGCGGGGTTTTGCCGTCGGGTTCAGCAATACCTACCCATTTCATTACCTGCGCCCAGAAATGGCTGGGGAATTTGCCAGGCTCGAAGTTTTCTATGAGGTCGGTGAGGATGAGGGTGCGGCTAGCGCGGTGGAAGAATACGGTTTCAGTCATGGCGCAGCTGCCGAGGAAGGGGAGCTGTGCGATGTCGTCTGCCCATTGGGGTGGGGCGCTGGGGCCTAAATCGGCATCGAAGGCTACGGCAATGCGCTGGGCAGCGGCGCGTTCGCGTACGCCGAGGCTGGCCCAGGCGGTAGCTTGGGGATAGTGTTTTTGCCAGGCGGGGATGTGGGCGTAGTGGATGCGGTTGGGCGAGACGAGGTGGCGCACTTCGCCCAATGCGTTGATTTGGGATAACAGTTCCGGGTTTGGCTCGATGGGGGAGTGGCACCAGAGGCCGCCATCGGCGAGGCGGATAACCGTCATGCGGGTGCTGAAAGGGATACTCAGGCCGAGCGGAAAGGCCATGCGCACGATGCCGCCGTCGGCAATCCAAATATTGTTGCCGAAGGGTTTGAGAGTGTGGAGCGGGCGGTAGAGGTGGATGGGGGTGCTCATACGGTTTCCTTGCTGGCGGTAAGCAGCTGTCGTTGAAGCCGGTGGTTTCAGGTAGCCTGTTGGTACATTGAGGCTACCTGAAAGCGAGCGGTGTGAGCTTCTGTGAAGTTGAAACTATCGGCTCATCCGTCTGTTCTATTCCGCCCAAATCACGGTTTCGGCGGCATCGCGGCGCGGTTTGGGTTGAATGTCGCGGGCACGGTAGCCGAAGGTGGCGGCCACGGACACGCCGTATTCGGCGGGGTCGAGCAGCCCGGCTTGGGCGAGGATGTGCTCCACGGCGGCGTAGTCCATGCCTTCCACGGCGCAGGAATCGATGCCGATCATGGCGGCGCCGGTGAGCATATTGGCCAGGGCGATGTAGCTTTGCTTGCTTGCCCAGTCAAACAGGGCGCGTTCGTCGTCGGCAATGGCGATATCGTGGGTTTGAAAGCTGCGGTAGCGCTCGAGGGCGGCGGCGTGCTGCTCGAGGGTGAAGCCGCGCCGGTTCATCAGCTCGCTGAAAAAGGGGCTGTCGTAGCGGGCGTGTTTTTTCGCCAGCAGGATCACTAGGTGGCTGGCTTCGGCAATGGTGGCCTGCATGCCCCAGGCCACGGGCTTGATTTTTTCGCGCAGCTCTTGGTTTTGTATCACCAGAAACTTCCACGGTTCGGAGCCGACGGAGCTGGGCGAGAGGCGGCCGAAATCGAGGATGGCGGCGAACTCTTCGGCGCTGATTTTGCGTGCGGGGTCGTAGTAGCGGGTGGAAACGCGGCGACGGAAAATATCGAGGGCTTGCTGGCGGGTGAGGATCATGATGGTTCCTTTCTATGGTGTTGCATGTTTATCGAAGGGATGATTGGTTTGGGCGGCGCAGAAACTGGCTCCATGTGTTTTTCAGGTAGTTCCTGATAACGGTGTTCGGGCATGCCGATTTGGCGGCTGACAGGGTTATTTGCTAGATGGAAGAAGCCGTCTTCGATTTCGTAGAGTGGGTGGCTCCAAAAGGCGTGGACGATAGCCGCATCGGGGTCGGCTTGGGCGAGCCAGCTTTGCAGTTGCGCGGCCAGGACTGCGCCTTGATTAAAGTTATAGCCTTGGGCGAAATCGGCTTTGAGCAGGAATACGGCCGACATCAGCCGGCAATAAGTTTGCACAAACACGGCCAGGCTGCTGTTGGCCAATACCCATTCCTGCTCCCAAGCGTTTTCGGCACGCGGCGAATACAGCCACACCGCATCATCTGCGGCCACCACGAAATAGCTGCCGCCATAGCCGTATTTGCCGAAACAGCGGGCTTCGCCGCGCGGGGTTTGGATGACGATGGTTTCATCGGGGAGGCGGACGAAGTGGAAACGGGCGGGCGGATAGTCGGCCAGATAGGCGATGCCGTCTTTGAAAACAGCATCGAGGCTGGCCGGTTCTCCAACGCTATAGGAGGCGGGGCGGAGGATGGGAATACGGTCGGCAGTGAGGGCGCGGGCTAGGTTCATGGCGGTGTTGGGGTTTGGCGTTGTCGATGGGCAGACTACCTGAAAGCCAAGTTAAAACTAAGGTTTATATCGATTATGGCGGGTATTTTCTACTTTCAGGTAGCCTGTTTCAGCAAGGCTACCTGAAAATTTTGCTATGCATTTGACTGCAGTGAAGTTTTGCAGAAACTCAGCTTCGACTGAGCCGAAACTTCGCTTTCAGGTAGCCTTTTGCCAACGAAACCGGCCTACAGTGCGGGCAGCCATTGGCTGAGGGTGTAAATCAGCAGGCCGACCAGGCCGCCGACTAAGGTGCCGTTGATGCGGATAAACTGCAAATCGCGGCCGATGGAAAGCTCGAGTTTGTCGCTCATTTGGCGGCTGTCCCAGCTTTTCACTTTGTCGGCGATAAATTTGGCCGCGGCATGGCGGTGGCGGCGCACCAGGCTGCGGGCGAGCAGGGCGAGGCGCACGTTGAGGCGGCGCAGCTGCTGCGGGGTGGCGGCATGTTGCTGCAGCAGGTAGGTGAGCAGGCTGTTCAGCCGGCGTGCAGCGGCGGAATCGGGGCGTTGGGCATCGGCGGCGAGGCGGGTGGTAAGGTTTTGCCACAGTTGGGCGATTTGCTGTTGCAGCTCGGGAGAATCGGCCAGGCGGCGTTTGGCCAGGGCGAGTTTGCGCTGCCAAGCTTCTGATGTGGCGAGCTCTTGGGCGAGGGTGCGGTATTGGCGGCGGAAGGCGGTGCGCAGCTCGTGCTGCGGGCTGGTGAGGGCGGCTTCGAGGTAGTTGTCGGCCCAATCGAGGGCTTTTTGCGCCACCCAGCTGTCGATTTGGCCAACGAGGCGGCCGCGTAGTTTGGCTTTGAGTTTGTCCCAGGTGTCGGGCTGGCTAGTTTCGATTTTTTCAGCCCAGGCGCGGAGGTTTTCTCCGAGCAAAACGCGGGTGTCGGGCTGTTTGATCCAATGGCGGATTTGGCCGAGCAGGGCGGTTTGCAGGTTTTCAGGTAGCCCTTGCTGATCGAGCAGGAGCAGGGCTTGGGAGAGGGCGGTGCCGAGTTGTTTGCCGCTGCCGTGTGTGGTTAAAAAGGCGGCGCCGAGGCGGGCGGCTTCTGGCGGCGGGATGGTTTGCAGTGCAGCGGGGATTTGGCGCGCGAGGGCGGGCAGCCATTCTTGGCGAGTGCTGCTGCGGGCCAGCCAGCGGCGCAGTTTTTCGGCGATGCGCAGACGGTAGATGCGGATGGCGATGGGGCGCTCGGGCAGGAAGTTGGTTTCGATGAAGCGGCCGAGTTCGTCGGCAATGCGGTTTTGGTTGCGCGGCAGGATGGCGGTGTGGGGGATTTTGAGGCCGAGCGGATGGCGGAAGAGGGCGGTTACGGCAAACCAGTCGGCCAGCGCGCCTACGGTGGCGGCTTCGGCGAAGGCTTTCAGGTAGCCCAGTGCGGGGTGGCGCTGCAAGAACAGTGCGGAAACGATAAACAGTAATACGGCCGCCAGCAGCAGGCCGCCGGCCTGGCGGCGGCTGCGTTGCAGCCTGGCGTGGGCGGCGGCTTCTCGGGCGTGGCCGGACAGGGTATTCATGGCTATAGGGCGCGGGCGGAATAGAGCGGCACTTTGCTCTCAGCCGACAGGCGTTCGATATAGGCCTGCAGCTTGGCGGGGAAGGCGATGCCTTTCACCAGGGTAAGGTTGCGCAACACGGGGAAAATGATGATGTCTTCCATGCCGGCGGCGCTGCCGTTGAGATAAGGCTGTTCGCCCAACAGCGCGGCCAGCTCGGGCAGGGTGAGATGGATGCGCTCGAGATAGGTGTTGGTTTCGGCTAGGTTTTGCTCGAAGCTGCCGATATTTTGCTCTTTTTTCTGCACGAAGTAGGCAATGGCTTCGGCGGTGGCGAATTCGGGCAGGGGCGGCTCGAGGCGCACTTCGCGCGGCATCACCAGATGGTTGTAGTATTTGTTTACTTGGTCGAACCAGGCCTGCACGGCGGGGCGGACGGTTTCGTCCAACCGGGCTTGGCCGGCGAATTCGTCCACATAGCGCACAATATCGAGGCTCTCGCCCATGTGGCTACCGTCGGGCTTTTGCAGGATGGGCACTTGTTTGGCGCCGATTAACTTGATGGGCGTGGCCTCGTCGTTGTTCAGCAAAATGATTTCTTCCACCGGCACGTTGCGCAGGCCGAAAATCATGCGGGCGCGTACGCAGAAGGGGCAGTGGTCGTAGATATAGAGCTTCATGGCAGTCTCCTTGGCGGGGTTTGATTTCAAACAGGCAGATTGTAGCACGGCGGCAGAAGGCTACCTGAAAGTATCGCGGATTAAAAAGGAGCCAACGCTGTCGCATTCTTATTTCCATTCACTATATCTGCCTGCCAAAGCCGTTGGCCTAGCAGCGCCGGGCGAATGTTCAGCGGCGCGGTTTGCTGTTAAAATCCGCTTTCTGTAACGAAACGGCAAAGCATCATGAGTATCGCCAACAATAAAAAAGCCTTTCACGATTATTTTATCGAAGACCAGCTTGAGGCCGGATTGGTGCTCGACGGCTGGGAAGTGAAAGCCGTGCGCGCCGGCCGCGTGCAGCTGAAAGAAAGCTATATCCACTGGAAAAAAGACGCGTTTTACCTAGTGGGCTGCCACATCACCGCGCTGCCCACCGCCTCCACCCACGTTAAGCCCGATCCGGTGCGCCAGCGCAAACTGTTGCTCAAGCAGAGCGAAATCAACAAGCTGATCGGCAAGGTGGAACGCAGCGGCTACACCCTCGTGCCGCTCAACCTGCACTACCGGCGCGGCTACATCAAAATGGACATCGGCCTGGCCAAAGGCAAAAAACAGCACGACAAACGCCAAAGCATGAAAGAAGCCGACTGGAAGCGCGAAAAACAGCGGCTGCTGAAAAACCGCTGAGTTGCTTGTGTGCCAGATTAAAGGTTACCTGAAAGCGCTATGCCGCCAGATTTCAGGTAGCCCAACCTTCAGCAGGAGCCCCTTATGAAACAATCCTCCCTTTTCCTCCCCATCGTGCTGATTATTTTCGGCGCCGTTTGGTTTCTCAGCAGCACCGACATCCTGCCCACCACCGCCACGCTGCTGGCTCTAGCGCTGGTGTTGGGCGGCCTTGCCCTGCTGCTGCTCGACGGCATCAACACCCAAAGCATTGTGCACGGCCCCATGCTGATGTATATCGGCGCTGCGGTTTACCTGCGCAACCAAATGTTTATCAACACTGCCCCGCTGGCCGCGCTCGGCATGATGCTGCTCGGCGCACTCATGCTGCTCGCCCGCAGCGGCATCGTGCCGCAAAAATACGGCGCCCACGGCATCCCGCTGCGCCGCAAACGCCGCAACGGCGAACAGGAATAACATCAAGGCTACCTGAAAAAGTTTTGGCCTGGCAAAAGCCCGGCCAAGCTCTCGTTTTCAGGTAGCCACTTACCGGAATTATTAGGAAAAACAATATGGCCATCATCATCAAAACCCCCGAAGAAATCCAAAAAATGCGCGAACTCGGCTGCCTGGCCGCCGAAGCCCTCGACTACATCGGCGATTTCGTCAAACCCGGCGTGACCACCAACGAACTCAACCAGCTGGTGCACGATTATCATATAAACGTGCAAGGCGGCTACCCAGCGCCCCTGCACTACGGCAACCCACCCTTCCCAAAATCCTGCTGCACCTCCGTAAACCACGTTATCTGCCACGGCATCCCCGACGATAAACCCCTGAAAAACGGCGATATCCTCAATATCGACATCACCATCAAAAAAGACGGCTTCCACGGCGACTCCAGCCGCATGTATGCCGTGGGCACCATCAGCCCGCAGGCGCAGCGCCTGATCGACATCACCCACCAAAGTATGATGGCCGGCATCGAAGTCGTGAAGCCCGGCGCCACCCTCGGCGACATCGGCTACGCCTGCCAGCAAATCGCCGAAAACGCCGGCTACTCCGTGGTGCAGGAATTTTGCGGCCACGGCATCGGCCGTAGCTTCCACGAAGACCCGCAAGTCGTCCACTACGGCAAAAGAGGCACCGGCCCCGTGTTGCAGCCCGGCATGATTTTCACCATCGAGCCCATGATCAACCAAGGCAAACGCCACCTGCGTATCCTCGAAGACGGCTGGACCGTGGTTACCAAAGACCGCAAACTCTCCGCCCAATGGGAACACGAAGTGCTCGTTACCGACACCGGCTACGAAATCCTCACCATCAGCCCCCGCACCGGCCGGCCCTAATCCCGCCCAATCCGGTCTGGCTCGGCCGGAGCAGATTCAGTTTCCAGCCGCGCCAGGCAAACCGACGGCACTGATTTCACTGCCATAAACACCCTCGCTACCTGATTTCCACCGCACTTTCAGGTAGCCTTTTCCCTTCGCCTAGCCCCGCCATGAACCGCACCTACCAAATCTTCTATTCCTTCTACACCGACGATGCCCACATCGACGGCGGCAGCCCCGTTACCGTATCTGCTGCCGAGCTGCCCCAATATTTCAGCCGCCTGCAGCAGCACCACGACTTCCTCGGCATCATCGACCGGCACGACAACACCTTCCAAATCCTGCTCGAAGAATTCAGCGGCTTTTACTGGGGCGAAATCCCCGACCCCGTAAAAGTGGGCGCACACGGCCGCTTCTACAGCGCCGAAGAGCTGCTCGAGCTCCTGGACAACCTGCCCGCAGAATTCGTGCCGCAAAACTTCGACGGCCTCAGCTTCCAGCCCTGGCAAGAATATTTTGAAGACACCCCCTACGGCAAAGAAGCCCAACACCTGTTTGAAAGCAGCGGCGACACCGGCGAAATGGTGCGCACCGCCGAAGACATCTGCGAATCCTGCCGCCTCGGCGCATGGGACAACCTCTGCGACGACGGCCTCGCCCTCCTGCAAAGCGAACTTCCCGCCAGCCCCGCCGCCTACACCGAAATCAACTACCAGCGCCTCTGCCGCAGCCTCGATTGGCTCGAAGACCTCGTGGCCGAAAACGGCGCATTCGACGAAGACAGCATGGACGACTTGTGCGACATGCTGCTCGAACGCATCGTTGATCTCGACAACTACCGCCAGCCGCGGCACTAGGCATAGCCCATCGAAAGGCTACCTGAAAGCGTATAGGGTGGGGTTTATGCCAGCTAAACAGCAAGAAAGGCTACCTGAAAAATGTTTTAGGTAGCCTTTTTGTCTTCCAGCTGTGTGGTGCTGTTTTGTGCGGCTTCGTCCAAATCTTTGAGCCAGGATAATTTTTCGGCGATTTTGGCTTCGAGGCCGCGTGGCACGGGTTGGTAGAAATCGGGCTCGGCCAGGCCTTCGGGCATATAGGTTTCGCCGGCGGCGTAGGCGTGCGGTTCGTCGTGGGCGTAGCGGTAGGCGCGGCCGTAGCCGAGCTCTTGCATGAGCTTGGTGGGGGCGTTGCGCAGGTGGGGTGGTACTTCGGCGCTGCCGTGTTGCTTCACGAATTGGCGCATTTGGTTGTAGGCGGTGTAGCCGGCGTTGGATTTGGCGGCGGCGGCCAGGTAGAGCACGGCTTGGGCGAGGGCGAGCTCGCCTTCGGGGGAGCCGAGGCGTTCGTAGGTGTGGGCGGCTTCGTTGGCGATGGTGAGGGCGCGGGGGTCGGCCAGGCCGATGTCTTCCCAGGCCATGCGGACGATGCGGCGGGCGAGGTAGCGGGGGTCGGCGCCGCCGTCGAGCATGCGGCAGAGCCAGTAGAGGGCGGCGTTGGGGTGGGAACCGCGCACGGATTTGTGCAGGGCGGAGATTTGGTTGTAGAAGCTTTCGCCGCCTTTGTCGAAACGGCGGATTTGGCTGCCGAGGCTGTCGGCCAGGAAGTCGGCGTTGAGGCGGCTGATGCGGCGGGTGGCGGCGGCGCGCAGGAGCTGTTCGAGCAGGTTGAGCAGGCGGCGGGCGTCGCCGTCGGCGGTTTGGATGAGCAGTTTTTGCGCGTCTGCTTCGAGGCTGAGGTTGCGGTATTCGGGCAGGGCGAGCACTTTGGCGGTGAGCGCGGCGAGTTCGTCTGCGGAAAGGGCTTGCAATACGTAAACTTGGGCGCGGCTGAGCAGGGCGGGATTGACTTCGAAGGAGGGATTTTCGGTGGTGGCGCCGATGAAGGTGAGCAGGCCGCTTTCCACATAGGGCAGGAAGGCGTCTTGCTGGGCTTTGTTGAAGCGGTGCACTTCATCAACAAACAAAATAGTAGCGCGGCCTTGCTGGAGGGCGATTTCGGCTTTGTTTACGGCTTCGCGGATGTCTTTTACGCCGGAAAACACGGCGGATACGGGCAGGAATTGGGCGTTGAAGCTCTGCGCGAGGATGCGGGCGAGAGTGGTTTTGCCCACGCCGGGCGGCCCCCACAGCAACATGGAGTGGGGTTGTCCGCCTTCCACGGCCACGCGCAGGGGTTTGCCCGCGCCGATCAGGTGCTGCTGGCCGACTACGTCGTCGAGCGTGTGCGGGCGCAGGCGTTCGGCCAGGGGGGCGGCGGGGGTTTGGGCGAAGAGGTCGTTGGGCATGGCAGGCTACCTGAAAAGTGGTAAGGCGTTGGGGTGGATTTTATAGCAAATTCTGTGCGGCGGCTTCTGGGGGAACGGGCTGGTTGTGGTATGATGCGGCGCGATGGGTTTCAGGTAGCCTTAAGCACATTGGCTGCGGATACTGAAAGGCTACCTGAAAGCTGTGTTTCCGATTTTCCCAAAATAGCCCAAGTATGGGCTGTTTTTAACGCTTGACTGATTCTTTCCTTATGCGATTCCGTTTTGATTTTACGGTGCTGTATGCCTTACTGGCGTTGAATGGGCTGGTGTTTGTGCTGATGCAGCTGCCGGGTTTTGAATTTTTGCAGCTGGCCGGCTCGTTGTGGCCGTTGGAGCACCTGCGCTACCGCTATTGGCAGTGGCTGAGCCATATGTTTTTGCATGCGAATTTCACGCATCTGCTGTTTAATATGGTGGTGTTGTGGTCGTTTGCGCCGATGCTGTTGCTACGCTTCGGCCAGCGGCGCTTTTTGCTGCTGTATTTGCTGTGCGGCTTGGCCGGGGCGCTGCTTTATACGGGCTGGAACGAATACCTGATTGCCAACGGCGTGCGCAATGTGGCCGAGCAAATCGGGCTGGACGAAGCTACAGTACGCTCGGCACTGCTCTCCGGCGGCCTGCCCAATGTGCCAGACGGCTTGGCGATGGCGTTTTATACGCACCTGCTGGGCGCATCGGGCGCGGTGTTCGGCGTACTCGCGGCGTTTGCGCTGTGCTTCCCGGATGCGCCGCTCACGGTGATGTTTTTGCCGATGCGGATTAAGGCGAAATATTTGGTGCCGGTGGCGGTGGGGTATGAGCTGTTTGCCCAGTTCGGCGGGGTATCGCTATTTGGCGACAATATCGCGCATCTGGCGCACGTGGGCGGCGCGGTGTGCGGCGCACTATTAGCCTGGTATTGGCTCAGCCGCCGCGAGCCGGTGTCGTTTACCGATTCTGGTACTTCGGATTTCAGGTAGCCTTTTTATACAAATCATTATTCCAACGGTGTTTTTATGAAATACATCAGCACGCGTGGGCAAACCGCGCCAAAATCTTTCAGCGAAGTTTTGCTTATGGGCCTCGCGCCCGACGGCGGCCTGATGTTGCCGGAGCGTTATCCGCAGGTGGATGTGGCCACGCTGCAACACTGGCGCGGCTTGAGCTACGCCGAATTGGCTTTTGAAATCATGAGCCTGTTTATCGATGATATTCCGGCAGCCGATTTGCGCCGCCTGACGGGCAACACCTACACCGAAGCCGTGTTCGGCACGCGCGAAATTACTCCGGTGCGCACCCTCTCCGACGGCATCAAAATCCAAGCCCTGTCCAACGGCCCCACGCTGGCCTTCAAAGACATGGCCATGCAGTTTCTCGGCCATGCCTTCGAATATGTGTTGGCGCGTGAAGGCAAATGCCTGAATATTATCGGCGCTACCAGCGGCGACACCGGCTCTGCCGCCGAATATGCCTTGCGCGGCAAGTCTGGCATTCATGTGTTTATGCTGTCGCCGCACGGCAAAATGAGCGCCTTCCAGCGGGCGCAAATGTATAGCCTGGCCGATGCCAACATCCACAATATTGCCATCGAAGGCATGTTTGACGACTGCCAAGATATTGTGAAAGCGCTGCAAAACGATGCTGCCTTCAAGCAGCAATACAGTATCGGCACGGTAAACTCCATCAACTGGGGGCGCATCGTGGCGCAGGTGGTGTATTACTTTGCCGGCTATTTCCGCGCCACCGCAAGCAACAGCGAAGAAGTGAGCTTCTGCGTGCCCAGCGGCAATTTCGGCAACATCTGTGCCGGGCATATCGCCAAACAGATGGGCCTGCCCATCCGCCGCCTGATGGTGGCCACCAACGAAAACGACGTGCTGAACGAGTTCTTCCGCACCGGCCGCTACCGCCCGCGCAGCGCTGCTAAAACCTACGTTACCTCCAGCCCTTCGATGGATATTTCCAAAGCCTCCAATTTCGAGCGTTTTGTGTTTGACTTATTGGGGAGAGGCAGTGTTCAGGTAGCCTCTTTGTGGCAGCAGGTGGCCTCGGGCGAAGGTTTCGATTTATCTGCCGAACTGCCGCGCATCCGCGACACTTTCGGCTTCGTGTCCGGCTCCAGCCGCCATGCCGACCGCCTCGCCACCATCCGCGCCATACACACAAGCGACGGGGAATGGCTCGACCCGCACACCGCCGACGGCATGAAAGTGGCGCGCGAATTGCGTGAGGCGGGCGAAACCGTCGTGTGCCTGGAAACCGCGCTGGCGGCCAAGTTTGCCGACACCATCAGCGAAGCCGCCGGACATGAAGTGAAACCCCCGCGCCCCGCCGCACTTGCCGGGTTGGGAAACCTGCCGCAACACGTTATCGTACTGCCCAACAGTGCGGCAGCAGTGAAAAGCTTGATTGAGCAGGCTTTGGCTTAATTGACAGACAATGAAAAGGCTACCTGAAAATATCGGCTTCAACGGAGCTCAAGCCAATTTCAAGTAGCCTTTGGGTGTATTATGAGCCGGTACGAACGCTTCAGCCTGAGCGGCATTGCACTGCCGCTGCTTCCACCGCTTGTGTGAGCTGCTGCGGCGATACTTCGCCCAGCAGGGTTTTGCGGTAGTTGCCGCAGGCCGGGGCGCGGATTACGGTGAAGGGCAGGGCGCCGGTTTGGTTGCCCAAGCCGCGCATCCAGGCGGTGCTGTCATTGCCGGTGTAACGCAGGATTGGGTAGCGCACTGGCACGCTCTGCAAAAAGAGGCTCACATCGGCAGGCTTATCCAGTGCCACGCCTGCCATGTCCACGCGCACTCCGCGCCGCTGTCGTTTTTCGGCGGCATACCATTGCGAAAGCGCCGGCATCTCGCGCCGGCACGGCACGCACCATGTCGCCCACACGTTTACTACCTGCACCCGCTTCTGCGCGCCAGTATCGAGCGAGGCAGGGCGGTTATCTGAATGGTTCACCAAATCTGCCGCATACAGCGGCACAGCGGCCAGCAGGGCGGCCAATCCAACATATTTTTTCAAAACAGATTTCCAAATTGTGAAAACAAGAGTGCCTATTGTACGATATAGTGGCTTAGAATTGAATCGACCGATGCTGATGCAGCTATTCCTTCCTGCCGCATTGACTCGTCTTAGCGTATAGTTTGTACTAGTCTGCAACTAGCTTACTTATGTATGAAAAAATAATTGCATCAACTATCTCTGCCGACAAACCGCTGTTTAAATCATCATTTCTCTGCGAGCACCCCATGAGCGAAACCGTTTTGCTGTATCACAACCCGAATTGTTCCAAATCCCGTGCCGCCTTAGAGTGGCTGCAACAGCAGCCGGGCATGGCCGTGCAAACACTGGATTACTGTGCCAATCCGCCTTTCGAAGCCGATTTGCGAGGGTTGCTACAACAGCTCGGCACCCAAGATGTGCGCAGCATCATGCGCACTGCCGATGCGGCCTATGCCGAGCTGGGTTTGGACAAGCCGGATTTGAGCCAAGACGAGCTGATTGCCGCGCTGCACCAACATCCGGCATTGCTGCAACGCCCGATTGCGGTATACCGACAACGCGCCGCCATCGGGCGGCCGTTGGAAAACATTATTGCCTTGTTCGATTAACTGATTGAGTTGTAAGTATATGTGAGACCACCATGCTGGCCATATTCCGCGGTTCCCTGTTGCGCCAAGTTTGGCGGGGCATCAAGCTCTGTCTGCTGGTGTTGCTGGTGCAGGCCGCATGGTGCACTTGGCTGGTGTACAGTTACAGCACGCGTACCGCTTCCCGGCGGGCAGATGCAGCGGTGGTGCTGGGCGCGGCGGCCTGGGGCAAAAATCCTTCGCCTGTGTTCCGCGAGCGCATCAACCACGGCATCACGCTCTACCGCAGCAATCGAGTGGGCAAGCTGATTTTCACCGGCGGCACGCCCAAGGCGGGCTATATGACCGAAGCCGAAGTGGCCCGCCGCTACGCACGCAGCCACGGCGTGCCGAATGAAGACATCCTGCTGGAAACCACTTCGCGTGATACGCAACAGAATTTGGAAAATACAAAAACTTTAATGTATAACAACGGCTTGGAAAGTGTTGTCATCATCAGCGACCCCTACCACCTCGCCCGCGCTGCCGCCGTGGCCGACTATGTGGGGCTGGATTACCAAACTGAGCCCACGCCCACCAGCCGCTACAGCGGGCAGAACCGTGCTAAATTCTTAGTCAGCGAAGTGCTGTCGCTGATGGCCTTCCAATGGTGGCGGTTGAGCGAAACCGCTGCTGCCTACGGGCGGGATTACCTGCTTTCGCGGCAGGCAGGGCAGTAGTTTTCAGCACACCGCTTCTTTGCTGCCGCCATTATCTCCCCGCCGGCAGGAAAAGGGATAGAGAGGCAACGGTATTTCCCCCTATTCAGTTCACATAATTTTCAGGTAGCCTTTTGCATGATTTGGGTGGCTTATTTTGCATTTTCGGTTTGGGTGCAGCTGTTTTTGGCAATGGTGGCTTTGAAGGTTTCGGGGTGACCAGTGAGGGTGAAATGGTGGGTGGTGGGGTAGTAGAGGTTGCTTTGGGCGAGCAGGGGGTCTTCGCACACAAGGGCGCGGGCTTCGGTTTGCAGTTTGGCGCGGATTTGTGCAACTGGCTGTTTGGCGAGCTCAGGATCGTTGAGAGTGAGGTATTTGTGCATGGTGCGCGCGGTGTGGTCGAAGCGGACGCGCTGTAGGGTGAGTTTTTCTTCGGTGAGGGGGAGGCGTTGGTTCATTCCGGGAATGAGGAGGATGAGGGCGGCGATTTGGCCGTTTTCTTCCTGTTGCGCCGGGCTTTGACTGCTTTGGATTTGGGCACAGCGGCCGGCGGGGATGGTGATGTTGATGGGGACGGTTTCGCCGCTGATGGTGTAGCGGGTGGTGAGGCTGCGAGTTTGGTTGAGGGCGGGGAATTGGGGATGTTCGCACCAGGAGGCTTCGGCCAGGGTTTGTAGGGCTTGGACGGTGGGCTCGCGTTCGGCAGCGGGCGGCAGTGGGAGCAGTTGGCTGTTGATGGTGGCATCAATCAGGATGTTGCCGCCTTGTGCGGTGGCACGACGGATGGTGAAGGGACCGGATTTGATGGGCGCGTCGTGGTTGATGCTACGGATGAATTGGGGCAGGCCGGCGGCTTGGCGGGCGGGCTGCTTGGTTTGGGCGGCAAGGGGCAGGGTAGCGGCGGATAGGATGAGGGCTAATTTGATTGCTTGCATGGTGGTTTCCTTTTTATGCGGGTTGGAGGCTACCTGAAAACTGTGGTTTGGTTTTTCAGGTAGCCTTTTTTTGTTTACGTTTTCTTGCAGCACAAGAGGCTGTGGCCGAGGCCGAGGTTGTCGTGGATTTTGGCTATTTGCAGGCCGGCGGCTTTGATGCAGCGGCTGAGGTCGGCGCTGTGGAAGATTTTGCTGTTACCGTTGGCTAGGGCGGTGAAGTAGAGGCTGGTTTGGGTGAGGCAGTAGGCGGCGGTTTCATATTTTTGCCTGTCCCACAGAGGCTCGAGGATGTAGAGGGTGCTGTTTACGCTCATGCTGGCTGCGGCACGGCTGAGAATGGAGGTAACTTGCTGTTCGGTAAAGCAGTCGAGGAATTGGCTCATCCAGATGGCGTCGAAACCTTCGGGGAATGGGGTGGTGGGGTCGAGTAGGTTGGCGGGGTGGCCGTGGATGCGGTCGGCGCCGGGCAGGCTGGTGGTGTGCTCTTTCATCAGTTGGATTTGTTGGGGCAAATCCATGATGGTGACCTGCACTTCCGGGTTGTATGCCACGCATTGCAGTGCCCAGCGGCCGGTGTTGCCGCCCACGTCGAGTAGACGGCTGATGGGTTGGGAGAAGACGATTTCCAACGTGGCGGGGAAGGATTGGTCGGAATAGAAGTGGTCGAAGGCGAGCCATTTTTCGAGGGTGCGCGGGGGAAGGCTGGAGAGGCCTTCGTATATGGTTGGCCAGCTACCGAACACTTTAAGCCCGGCGGGGCGGCCTTCGAGCAGGGCGGCTTCGAGATCGAACGCGGCTTGGTAGCATACATCGTGCACGAAATCCATGTTGATGGGGGACATGGAGTCTTTAATGAGAAACCAGCCGACTTTGCTGATGCGGTAGCGTTCGTTTTCGCAGAGGACGGTGCCGATGGAGAGGGAGGCTTCGAGCAGCACTTGGGCGGCATAGCGGCTGAGCTTGGCTTCTTGGGCGATTTCTTCGAGGGTTTGGCCTTCGGCGGCGCGGTTGAGGCGATCGAGGATGCCGAATTTCACCATCAGGCGGGAGGCTTGGAAGGCGATGGGGCCGAAGATGATTTGCTGGGCAAGGCGCTGGGCTTCTTGGGCGGCGTACTGCTCTTGGCTGTAGCGTTCGAGAGTGTGTTTGGCGTTCATAATAGATTGGCCGATAAAAGGGTTTAGGTTTTCAGGTAGCCTTTAAGCATAGTGGAAAGCTACCTGAAAGCGTCAGCTTCAACGAAGTTAAAACGGAGTTTCCGAAGGAAGCGGAGTTTCTACGAAGTCAAAACGGATTTTAGATAAGGCAGTATCAGCCTGCCCATTGCCCGCTGATGCGGGCGGCTTCCTGCAGGCGTTCGGGAGTGCCCACGTCGAGCCACAGGCCGGTGTGCATTTCGCCGCACACTTGGCCTTGCTGCATGGCTTGGTGCAGCAGGGGGGCAAGTTTGGCGCACTGGTGTGCTGCGGTGTGGGCGAAAAGCTCGGGGCGGTAGAGGCCGATGCCGCTGAACGTGTGGGCGGGCTCTTGGGATCCGGTGTCGGTAACTTGGCCGCCAGCTTGGAGGCGGAAATCGCCTTGCGGGTGGTGCGGAGGGTTGGGCACGAGCCAGAGGTGGGCGAGGGTGTGCGCGCTCATTTGGGCGGCACGCTCGATGGCGGTGCGGCAGTCGAAATCGGTGAGGATGTCGCCGTTGATCACCAGGAAAGGCTCGCTGCCTAAGAGCGGCAAGGCGGTGGCGATGCCGCCGGCGGTTTCCAGCCCGCCGGGTGCTTCGGGCGAATATTGGATAGACACGCCATAACGGCTGCCATTGCCGAGGCCTTGTTCGATTTTTTCGCCGAGCCAGGCGTGGTTAATAACGATTTCTCTGATGCCGGCGGCCGCCAGGCGGCGCAAATGCCAGCCGATGAGCGGCTCGCGGCCGCAGGGGAGCATGGGTTTGGGCAGGGTGTCGGTGAGCGGTCGCATCCGCTCGCCGCGCCCGGCGGCCAGAATCATGGCTTTCATGGTTTCAGGTAGCCTTAAGAGTGAGAAAACCGGGCGATTATATAGCGGAATGGGTTTTCAGGTAGCCTTTTTGGTGGCAAGAGCCGGTAGGTTTGGCACTAATGTCCGAACTGCGGCTACCTGAAAATAAAAAAAGATGAGTATGAATGTGGCAATGACGAGCTATGTTTGAGTTAAAAGGCTACCTGAAACGGATAAACGCTTTTCAGGTAGCTTTGGCTTAACACCTGAGCGCAGCTATTTCGCCTTGGGCGTGCGGTGGGAGCCGCGCACCATGTCGAGCAGGAACAGGCGGCAGTCGAGGTTGCCGTTGTAGAGGGGGATTTTGCGTTTGGGGGACAGGCGCATGAGTTTGGGCAGGTCGCGGTCGGCGGTGAGCAGGCCGCAGAGCCAGCCGGGGTAGTGCTGTTTGAGCCAGAAGCCGATCTGGGGGTAGAGGGCGTGCAGGGTGTGGATTTCTTCAAGGCGTACGCCGTAGGGCGGGTTGGCGAGGAGGATACCGTTTTCACCGTTGGGGCGGGTGTCGCGCACGTCGGCTACCTGAAAAACGATGTGCCCGGCCACTTGGGCTTCGCGGGCGTTGATGGCGGCGGTTTGGATGAGGCGGCGGTCGGTGTCGCTGCCGGTGATGGGAGCAGGGGCTTGCGGCAATACGGCGGCTTGGGCTTCTTGGCGCAGGCGCTGCCAGAGGCCGGCATCGAAGTTGGCCAGCTGCTCGAAACCGAAGCGGCGGTCGAGGCCGGGAGCGCGCCGGGTAGCGATGAGGGCTGCTTCGATGGGGAGGGTGCCGCTGCCGCAGAATGGGTCTTGGAAGGGCTGGCTGCCGTTGTAGCCGGCGAGCAGGAGCAGGCCGGCAGCTAGGTTTTCACGCAGGGGGGCGCCGCCGGTGTCTTGGCGGTAGCCGCGTTTGAACAGGGCTTTGCCGCTGGTGTCGATAAAGAGGGCGGCGTGCTGTTCGCTGATAAAGGCGTGGATGCGGATGTGCGGATTGGCTTTATCCACACTGGGGCGTTGACCTTGGCTGCTGCGGAAGCGGTCGCATAGGCCGTCTTTGATTTTGAGGGTGGTAAAGTCGAGGCTTTTCACGCGGGCGCGTTTGCCTTCCACCTTGATTTTGAAGGTTTGCCCGGCATGGAACCAGTCTTCCCAACGAATGCTTTTGGCGGCACGGTAAATGTCGTCTTCGCTGCGGTAGGGCTGTTTGGCCAGTTGCAGCAGGATGCGGCTGGCGGTGCGGGAGTGGAGGTTGGCGCGGTAGGTGGCTTCTAGATTTCCTTGGCAGGATACGCCGCCGTCGGTGGGGGCGATATGGGTGCAGCCTTGGGCGGCAAGCTCTTGGGCGAGGATGGTTTCGAGGCCGCGCGGGCAGGTGGCGAAGAGGGTATGGATGGTCATGACTGGCAATCGGGGTTGGTTTGGGCTGCGATTATAGCGGGAAACGGACAGATTGCGGCGGAAGGCTACCTGAAAACCATCCGGTGGCAGCTTGCGCAGTATCATTGCCATTTTAATCCGCTATACAATACGGGATTTTCGGTTTCAGGTAGCCTTATCTATGAACACAGATTTCTCCGCCCGGCTGGTGCACTGGCAAAAGCAACACGGGCGGCACGGCCTGCCTTGGCAGGTGTGCGAGCCTTATGCGGTGTGGCTTTCGGAGATTATGCTGCAGCAAACGCAGGTGGCCACCGTGTTGGAATACTACCCGCGTTTTCTGGCGGCATTTCCAAACGTAGCCGCGCTGGCCGCGGCGGATGAAGACGAAGTGCTCGCGCTGTGGGCTGGGCTGGGCTACTACAGCCGCGCCCGCAATCTGCATGCGGCGGCCAAACAAGTGATGCACGATTTCGGCGGCCGCTTTCCCGATACGCGCCAAGACCTTGAAACGCTCAAGGGCGTGGGGCGCAGCACGGCAGCAGCCATTGCCGCCTTTGCCTTCGGCAGGCGCGAGGCGATTTTAGACGGCAACGTGAAGCGCGTTTTGTGCCGCGTGTTTGCGCAAGACGGGGCAATCGGCGACAAAAAATTCGAAACCGCTTTGTGGAATTTGGCCGAAAGCCTGCTGCCCGCAGCCGAGGAAATGCCCCCCTACACGCAGGGGCTGATGGACTTGGGCGCGCTGGTGTGCAAACGCAGCAAACCGCGCTGCGATGTCTGCCCGATGGCGGAAATCTGCCTGGCCAAACAGCAAGGGCGGATTGCCGAGCTGCCGCGCAAGAAAACCGCGGTGGCGGTGAAGGAAGTGGCGCTGTATTGGCTGGTGTTGCGCGACAAGCAGGGTCGGGTACTGCTGGAAAAACGCCCAGCCGGCGGCATTTGGGGCGGGCTCTACTGCGTGCCCTGCTTTGAGCGGCTGGATGATTTGTATGAACGCGCAGCTGCTTTCGGCGTGGCCGCGGAAGATTTAGCCGAAGGAGATTTGGTGAGCCACCGCCTCACGCACCGCCTGTTGCAAATTACGCCTTTGCAGGCAAACGGAGTGGCGGCAGCTGCAGCACACGGTAGCCTGTGGGCCAATACGGCGGAATATGGTTTGCCCAAGCCGTTGGCAGAATATTTGTGGCGCGGGTAAAGTAAAAGGCTACCTGAAAACAGCACACTAATCCGCCAAAATTTTCAACACTGCAACAACTCACGTCCTGATACTTAATTTTCTTTACTTCTTTTTAAATAAAATATAGAATTATTATCAATTCTACTAAGGTAACAGCCTGATGAACAGGCTGTTTTTCATGCAGTCATCCCCATTCCGAGAACCAAACATGCATACTCCGCCCCATCCGCTTTCATGCCTACAGAGCCGCCTATTATCCGCCCTGTGCCTGCCAGCTATATTCGGTTTCATTGCTGTGCCTACTCAGGCGGCCGGTAAAAACAGCGATAGTGCCGTATTGCCCGTGATCGAAATCCGGGGGCAGCGTGCACTTTCTACCCTTGCCGGTCAATCCCGCCTTACCCGCGAAAATATCGACCAACAACAAGCAGACAATGTTGCCTCCCTTCTTGACCTGCTGCCTGGCACCAGCAGCTCCGGTTCGCCGCGCCCCGGCGGGCAAACCCTAAATATCTGGGGCTTCGGCGACAACGAAGACATCAAAATCTCCATCGACGGCGCTGCCAAAAACTTCGAACGCTACCGCCAAGGTTCGGTGTTTATCGAGCCGGAACTGCTACGCCAAGTAACGGTAGACAAGGGCTCATTTGACGTGTCGCGTGGCAACGGTGGCTTCGGCGGCGCAGTGAAGCTGGAAAGCCGAGATGCACGGGAGTTTTTGCGCGAAGGGCAAAATGTGGGCGGCCTTGTCAAAATCAGCTATCACACCAACGATGAACAATGGCAAACCAGCGCCGCCGTCTTCCTACAAAACAACAACCAAAGCTGGGACGGTTTGCTCTACACCTCCGTACGCCGTGGCCATGACATCCAACAACCCGACGGCGAACGTCTGGCCTATTCTGCCAACAACCAACAAAGCTTCCTCATCAAAAGTAACTACAGCCCCGCCCCCGAGCACCATTTTACCCTTTCTGCCATGTATGGCCGCCATCACGCTTGGGAGCCCTTTGCCGCCAAACGTGGTGAGCTCGCCCGCCCATCCGAACGCGACATCCGTCTCTATGGCTTAGACGGTGCTTGGAAACGCAAACTGGTGTATCGACGCCAAGACGACCAAAGCTATTCCCTCAAATACCACTACATGCCCGAAAATTCGTTATTCGATCTCACCATGCAACTCAACCATACAAAAACCGTGCAAGACGACACTCGCCCGGAAAACGCTGGTTCCGGCTTCCTCGGCAGCATGGGCAATGAAAGCCACACTGCCTACCAAGATACCGGGCTCGATATCAGCAATATTAGCCACTTCAGTACTGGCCCGATGCAACACCGCCTCACTCTCGGCCTACAAACAAACCACCATGTGCGCGAAGTGATGATGTACGACAAGAGCCGGCGGAATAATGCCAATTTTAACTACGGCCGTTTCCAGCCTTATTACATGCCCGCCGGCACGCAACAGCAAAACAGCTTTTACGTGCAAGACGAAATCCGCCTTGGCAACTGGACGTTCACCCCCGCCCTGCGCTACGACCACATCCATAACCAAGGCGAGCCCAATGTGGCACGCGGCTACAACACCCCTTCTGCCGGCCATGACTACCGCAGCAAAACCTACAGCAGCTGGTCGCCGTTTTTGGGCATCGCTTGGCAGCCCAACGACAACGCCCTACTATTTGCCAACGCCAGCCGCACTTGGCGCGCTCCTGTAATTGACGAACAATACGAAGTGCAATCCGCCACCAGCAGTGCCTCTGCCACCAGCCGCTATCTCGAGCCCGAACGACTCACCTCCTTCCGCCTTGGCGGCGTCCTGCGTTGGCAAAATCTGCTGCGCGAACAAGACAGCCTGCAACTGCGTACCACTTTGTTCCACAGCAGGGGGAAAGACGAAATCTTCAAAAACCGGGGTATCTTCTGCCGAGAGCAGCTGCCTAACCGTCCCAGCAGCGTTTGTGCCAAACCTATTGCCAACTACCGTAACCTCCCGGGCTACACCATACGCGGTGGCGAAATTGAAGCCTACTACGAATCCGACCACTGGTTTGCCGGCCTCACTTATTCCTTCATGCGCGGTAAACGCCAAGGCTCACCACGCAACCCTTGGCATGACCAAGATACCTGGCTCGCTGATATCCCTCCGCGCAAAGCTACTGCCACCCTTGGCGTACGCTTCCCTGCACAGGGTTTAACCTTCGGCTGGAAAAGCGAATTTATCCGCCGCCAAGACCGTTCACCCACCGATGGCGACCCAATGGCCGCCTACTGGGCGCTACCCAAATCCAAAGGCTACGCCCTGCACGGCCTATTTGCCGCTTGGCAGCCGCCGCACCACGAACAGTTCACTCTGCGTATCACCGTGGACAACCTGTCTAACCGCCGCTATGCCCCCTATCTTGGCGAAGCTGTGAGCGGCGTGGGGCGCAATATCAAAGGTAGCATGTCATGGCAGTTCTAACGGCAATCTTGTAATAAACAAACAAGAAATAGGCTACCTGAAAAATTGTTTTCTAGGTAGCCTTTGTATTGGCGTGGCAAAACAGCCGAATCGTTTTTCAGGTAGCCTTTCGGCTTCGATCAAGGCTACCTGAAACTTACATCGCAATGCCCATCTTCGCCAGCAGCCAATCCAAATAAAACAGGCTGTAAATCGCCGCGAGTGCCAACACAATGCCGGCTTGGTTCACCGCCGAAGTCTTCTCCTTAAACGCCAGCGCACCAGTGAGTGTGCCCAACACAATCACGCCCAAGTTCATACCGGCAAATACCAAGGTCGGGTCGCCGGCAAAAGCATGGTGTGCCTTGATATAAAAAAGAATATTGCCGAAATTCAGCAATCCCAGCAGCAGCCCGCCGGCAAAATTCGCCGCCTTGAGCGGTTTGCCCTGCCACCACACATAACCCCACATCAGCACGCAAGCCAGCGCGAAGGCCACAAACAGATTCAGCGACAGCGCCTGCCCGGTTTTGGATAACTGCTTAAACAGAATATCAATCACCCCAAAGCCCAGCCATACTCCCGCCAGCCAAAACATCCCGCCATCCTGCTTACCCTTGCCCGGCTTATAGAGCAAAGCTGCCAGCGCACTGAAGGCCAGCACGATGCTCACGATTTTATTGCTGTTCAGCCGTTCGCCAAACAGCAGGAAAGCCGCCAACACCGGCAACACCAGCGACAGCCGCTGCGCCGCATCCGAGCGCACAATCCCCGCCTGCTCCACCGCCCGCGCCATCACCACAAAAATGCTCGGCAACAACACGCCCAAGGCCAAAAACGGCCACAAGCCGCCAATATCCGCCCCGCGCAAGCTATCCAACGGCGGAGCAAGCAAAAACCAGCAGCAGGTCGTGGCCACAATATAATTCACCGCAATCGCATGCTCAATGTGAACCCCTTTTTTGCGTGCTATTTTCAGCAGAACAGAAACCGCCACGCTGCACAACACCGCCAAGGCGAGAAACTGCCATGTCCAAGAGGCAGGGGAAAAAGATAAAGCAGATAAAACCAGCATGATTGATGTTTAACAATAAATAGAGAAAGAAGAATGGGGAAAATGGCGGCCTAGAAAAAATCGAAATCCATCTGTTCCGGCAGCTCGATAGAAACGGCCTGCTGTTTAACGGCCAACTGCAACAGCTTGTGCTTACGCAAACGGCACAGACGCAACACGTTCTGTTTTTGCGTACCCGTAAGCTTCAGCCAATACAGCCGCTCCTTACGGCTGCGCAAACAGCCTTTGCAATACCCCTTGCTATTGGCCTGACAAACGCCGATGCAGGGGCTGGGAATGCTGAAAAATTCGAGTTGTTCCATGGTGTGTGCGAAACACTGCGCGAAGTCGGCATTGTATAGCAAGCGTTTGGGTGGAAGCCAGCGGCAGAAGGGGGGTTGGCTGAATTTCAGGTAGCCTTTTCAAATGCCGTGCGGTAAGCTAAAAACGCGTAAGCACGCTCCACATCCCGTAAGGGGAAAGGCTACCTGAAAATAAACGTACGCAAAGCAATAGGCTACCTGAAAAACAAAACTTTCAGATAGCCTGTTTGTCATGCGGCAATAAAGGCTTACATCACTTCCAGCGTGTCGATGCCCAAGAGGCTGAGGCCGGTTTGTAGGGTTTGGCCGGTGAGGGCGGCCAGCTGCAGGCGGGTGTTGCGGACGCTGCCTTCGGCTTTGAGGATGGGGCAGGCTTCGTAGAAGCGGGAGAACAGGGTGGCCACTTGGTAGAGGTAGGCGGCGAGATAGTGCGGGTAGGAACTGTCGGCCACGGTTTGCAGCACGTCTTCAAACTTCAAAAGTTCGGCGGCAAGCTGGCATTCCAGGGGCTCGGTGAATACGGGCTGTTCGGTTCGGCTCCATTCGCCGGCTTTTTTCAACACGCTCTGCACGCGGGTGTAGGCATATTGCAAATAGGGGGCGGTGTTGCCTTCGAAGGAGAGCATGTTGTCCCAATCGAAGATGTAGTCGCTGGTGCGGTTTTTGCTCAAATCGGCATATTTGACGGCGCCGATGCCGACGCTGCGGGCGATTTGGGCGGCGGTGGCGTCGTCCAATTCGGGGTTTTTCTCTTTCACCAGGGCGGTGGCGCGTTCTACGGCTTCATCGAGCAGTTCAACCAGCTTCACGGTGTCGCCGCTGCGGGTTTTGAATGGCTTGCCGTCTTTGCCCATCATGGTGCCGAAGCCGATGAATTCGGCTTTCACGTTTTCGGGCAGGTAGCCTGCCAGGCGGGAAGTGGCAAAGAGTTGGCCGAAATGCAGGCCTTGGCGGTGGTCGACCACATAAAGCAGGCGGTCGCCTTTGAGCCGGCCCACGTAATCGCGGATACAAGCCAAATCGGTGGTGGAATACAGGAAGCCGCCGCCTTTTTTCTGCACGATGTAGGCAGCAGGTTCACCTTCTTTGTTTTTGAACTCGTCGAGGAAAACCACTTTCGCGCCGTCGTCTTCCACGGCCAGGCCTTTGGCGATTAAGTCGTTCACCACGGGTTGCAGGTCGTCGTTGTATTTGGATTCGCCGGCCACGTCTTCACGGGTGAGCAGCAAGCCGAGTTTGGCATATACTTTTTCGGCATGTTGCAGCGATATTTCCACAAACTGCCGCCACAGTGCGAGCACGGCTTCGTCGCCGCCTTGCAGTTTCACCACGTATTCGCGCGCGGTGTCGGCAAAGGCCGGGTCTTCATCGAAACGCACTTTGGCGTTGCGGTAGAACTGTTCCAAGTCGGCCAGTTCGAAATGTTCGTTTTGCGCCTGCTGTTCCACCAAATAGGCCACCAACATGCCGAATTGGGTGCCCCAGTCGCCCACGTGGTTTTGCGCAATCACATGGTGGCCGAGGAAGGAGTGGACGCGGTTAAGGCTGTCGCCGATGATGCTGGAGCGCAGGTGGCCGACGTGCATTTCTTTGGCCAGGTTAGGCGAGGAGTAGTCAATGATGATGGTTTGCGGTGCAGCGGCCTGCGCCACGCCGAGGCGGCCGCTTTGTAGGGCGGCGTGCACTTGCTTGGCCAAAAACTTCGGGTTCAGTCGCAGGTTGATGAAACCGGGGCCGGCCACTTCGGCGGAGGCAATCAGCTCGCTGTTGGCCAGCGCTTCGGCTACTTTCTGCGCCAGCTCGCGCGGGTTTTGTTTGCGCTGTTTGGCAGCACCCATCACGCCGTTAATTTGGAAATCGCCGAATTCGGGGTTTTTAGCCGGCTGCAACACTACCAGCGCGCCTTCGATACCGGCAGCGGCAAAGGCTTGTTCGGCTTCGCAGTTGAGGAGATGAGATAAGTTCATGATGTTTTCAGCTTTTGTAGATATAACGATAAAAAATCTGTGATTTAGGTTCGGAGCACGGCAACGGCGGCCAGCAAAGTGGCGGCAATGCCGCACACGGTGTGCAATGCAAGAATCAAGCCGGCGTGCAGCCAGTCTTTATTCAAAAGGCGTTCAGATACTTTACTTCGCCGGAAAGTACGGGAAAGGTGGTGAGGTTGCCGAGAAAGCCGACTGCCAGTGCGTTTTGCAGAGGTGGAGCAAGCAGCTTGCTGGTCAACAGTAATCTCAAAACCGCACCAGCCAGCAGGCAGCCGAGCATATTGGCCAGCCAGGTACCGAAAGCGAATTGGGCAAACAGCGGATTGAAATGCAAACCCAGCTGCCAGCACAATAAGGCGCCGAGAGCGGCACCGACAGCAATCAGGGCTGGCTGGCTGTAGAGCGGCAGGTTCATTTTTCAGGTAGCCTCAAAGTGCAGCAATCAGCTGCAACACCATTTTGGCTGAATGCACGGAAGCGGTTTTCAAAAAAGTTTCGAAGTTGGTGTCGGCTTTTTCGTCGGCGAGGTCGGAAATGGCACGGATAACCACAAACGGTACGCCGAAGCGGTGGCAGCTTTGGGCGATGGCGGCAGCTTCCATTTCCACTGCCTGCACGTCTGCAAAATGGCGGCGTACTTCAGCCACGGATTCGCTGCTGTGTACGAATTGGTCGCCACTTACGATTAAACCGCGGTGTACGGCTGCGTGTCCGAATGCGGCGGCAGCTTTTTCGGCGGCGGCACACAGGGCTGAGTTGGATTCGAAGCGCGCAGGCATACGCGGTACATGACCGATAGCGTAGCCGAAGGCGGTAACGTCCACGTCATGATGCGCAGTTTGCGTGCCGATGACTACATCACCCACTTTCAGTTCGCCGCCCAGGCCGCCGGCACTGCCGGTGTTGATGACGAAATCGGGCTGATGCCGTTGCAGCACTAGGGCGGTGCTGAGCGCGGCATTTACTTTGCCGATACCGCTTAAGGCCAACACGACGTTTTTACCGGCGTATTCGCCGCAGTAGATATCGAAATCGGCCACGTGATCGTTGCACAGGTTTTGCAGGCTCTCTTTGAGCAGGGCAATTTCCGGCGGCATGGCGCCGATGAGGGCGATGGTTTGGGACATAATAGAGTTCTTTCAAGCCGCCTGCGTGGGCAATAGATGCGGGCGGTGTATGGATAAGCAAAAACGCACTGCCTGTGAGCAACAGCCAGTGCGCTGGGGATGCCTACTTATTGCTCGGCTTCGGCTGCAGGTTTCTGATCTGTGGGTGGCTGCAGGCTCACGGCGCGTGCCGGAACAATGGTGGAAATCGCGTGTTTGTACACCATTTGCGTTACCGAGGTGTTGCGCAGCAGTACCACATATTGGTCAAACGACTCTACCTGGCCTTGCAGTTTGATGCCGTTCACCAAATAAATGGATACCGGTACATGTTCTTTACGCAGTGCGTTTAAAAAAGGATCTTGTAACATTTGTCCTTTGGTTGCCATAGTTTTTTACTCCGATTATTTTTGTTCAAACTTTTTCAGGTAGCCTTGCTTAGCGGGATGCTTTCCGCACGGGCGGCCGAAAACTGAGAAAGGTGGCGAATTGTAGCTGTTTGGCACGGCTTTTTCCAACCTTTTTACGCAAGCGGTGGATGAGTAAAGTTCTTTTTATGAGGCAGGTCAAATTATATGCGCTGCCGGCTTGCTTCGGCGGAATTGTTTATAAGCGTTGGCACCTCGCTGCTCCTGTATAATTCTGCATTTAACGAAACACATGAAAAGGGAAGTTAAGATGGGGATCAAGCATTGGCCGGAAAACGAGCGGCCGCGTGAGAAGCTGCTGCATCGCGGTGCGGGAGCATTAAGCGATGCGGAACTGTTGGCCATCCTGTTGCGGGTAGGCACGCAGGGGATGAGCGCAGTGGATTTGGCTCGTTATCTGCTGCAGGAGTTCGGTTCGCTCAACCGCCTGTTTTCCGCACCTGTCGCCGAGCTGACGATGCACAAGGGTATGGGTGAGGCGGCGTATTGCCAGTTTGCTGTAGTGCGAGAAATCGGGCGAAGGCTGTTGGCGGAAGAAATGCACGCCACGCCAGCCTTCACTTCTCCGGAGGCGGTAGCGGATTATCTGGTGTTGCAACTGGCGCATGAGCCGGTGGAAGTGAGTGTGGCGTTATTGTTGAGCAGCAGCAACCGGCTGATTGCATTTAAAGAATTGTCGCGTGGCACAGTAGCGGAAAACACAGTGTATATTCGAGAAGTGGCTCAGCTGGCCTTGCAACACCATGCTGCTTCGCTGATTATCGCACACAATCACCCTGGTGGTTCGGCCGAGCCTTCGGCGGCAGATTTGGCCTTCACCAGCCAACTGCAACAGGCGTTAGCGCTGCTGGAGGTACGATTGCTGGATCACTTTATTGTGGCGGGCAATCGGGCAGTGTCTTTTGCCGCAAACGGATGGTTGCTGGAATTGGCAGGGGGTGGGGTTGCCTGAACTAGGTATTTTGTTTTGAATCGATGTATAGCGATGAAGCAGTATTGGAAAGGGCTACCTGATTATTCAGATAGCCTTTTGCTTTTCAGGTAGCCTTCAGCTTTGAAGAGGCTAGCTGAAAATAGTTTACTGTATTTTAAGAGGATAATCATTATATCTTAGCATATTATACCTTGGCGGCGGCTGTTGGGTTCGTATTCTTCCGGCAGGGTGTCGAGAAAGCCCCGGCCGAAGCCTTTGAGGATGCTGAATTCTTCGGTAATTTTTACCAGGCGAGGCCGCAGGGGAGAAGTGGCGATGGCAAAGATAAGGCAGAAGGCGATGATGCCGAAATACCACATGGCTATGAAAGTTGAGGAAAAATAGTTGCTTAAGGATGGAATGAATAGCGCAGTGAGTGGCAGCAACATCAATACCAGCACGATGGCGGGCACGCCCCAAAACAGCCAGCGCATCTGTTTTTGGTGCTGCGGGCAGAAGGTGGGATGGATGGGGAGGCTTTTCCGGACGGCAAGGGCAATAATCAGTGCAATTGGCCAAGAAACGAACAAAAGTGGGATAAGCAACAGATTCCAAGCGGGATGATACCAATACAATTTGCGCGGCCGCCGCTGCGGTTCAGCTGCTTCGCCACAACGGGTGCAGCGGTGGGGCAGATCAGCGCCTTCGGGTAGGAAGACGCGTTTGCCCTCCCGCCAACATTCAGTAGTGCTTTGCGGCAGGTATTCTTGGCTTTGCGGAGCCTGGTAGGGATTGAAATTCTGGTCCATTTCGCCGCTGACTACTAGATATACAGCACTTCGATAACTTCGTACTCTCTGATGCCGCCAGGTGCCTGCACTTCGGCCACGTCACCTTCTTCTTTGCCGATAAGGGCGCGTGAAATGGGCGAGCTGATGGAGATTTTGTTGTCTTTAATATCAGCCTCGTCATCGCCGACGATTTGGTAGCGCACTTGGGTTTCGTTTTCTAAGTCTTCCAGCACTACGGTGCAGCCGAATACGATTTTGCCTTCGGCGTGGATTTCGGTGGGGTCGATGATATGGGCCGCGGAGAATTTGTTTTCCAGTTCGGAAATACGGCCTTCGATGAAGCCTTGTTTTTCTTTGGCTGCTTCGTATTCGGCATTTTCAGACAAATCGCCGTGGGTGCGGGCTTCGGCAATGGCTTCGATAATGGCGGGGCGTTCAACGCTTTTAAGATGCTGCAATTCTTGCTTGAGCAGTTCGGCGCCGCGTACGGTTAATGGAATCTTTTGCATGATTTTCTCCACAAGGGCTGCGGGGCAGCCGTTTTTACATAAAAATGCAAGCCGCCTGGTGCCGGCGGCTTGTGAACTCAAATTTTTAGCCAATCAAACGCAGAATTGGAAGCTGCGTTTTGATTGACTGTATGGGTCGCCATTCTATCAGATGGCGGGCGGAACGCCAACTGCTGGAAGGGACGGCTGGCGGTGGGGGATTTTGTGCCAATAATTTGATTATTGGCATTTATTGTTGTTCATTGGATATATTGGCAGCACCTTGGTTGGCCAGTTGGTCGGCACGTTCGTTTTCGGGGTGGCCGGCATGGCCTTTCACCCATTGCCAGGATACTTGGTGGCGGGCGACTTGTTGGTCGAGCTGCTGCCACAGTTCGGCGTTTTTCACCGGTTGTTTGGCGGAAGTTTTCCAGCCGTTTTTCTTCCAGCCGTGTATCCAGCTTTCCATGCCGTTTTTCACGTATTGGGAGTCGGTGTGGATGGTTACTTGGCAGGGGCGGTTAAGGGCTTCGAGGCCGCGGATAACGGCGGTGAGCTCCATGCGGTTGTTGGTGGTGTCGGCTTCGCCGCCGCAGAGTTCTTTTTCATGACGGCCGTAGCGCAGCAGTACGCCCCAGCCGCCTGGGCCGGGATTGCCTTTGCAGGCGCCGTCGGTGTAGAGGTGGACGGTGGTGGTGTTGGTCATGGTGTTTGGTTGGGGCTACCTGAAAATTTCAGGTAGCCTTTGCTGTGGTTGATGTGGCAAAAGAGTAAGGCTACCTGAAAAAAGGGTTTTCAGGTAGCCTGATGTTGCTAAGCGTTTGGATTTTAGATTTTAGAAAGCGATTAGATTTCCAAAATCAGGCGGGCCGGGTCTTCGAGGGCTTCTTTGATGGTAACCAAAGTGAGCACGGCTTCGCGGCCGTCGATGATGCGGTGGTCGTAGGAGAGAGCCAGATACATCATCGGGAGCACCACGACTTGGCCATTTTCCACTACAGCGCGTTCTTTGGTGGCGTGCATACCTAAGATGGCAGATTGCGGCGGGTTGATGATGGGGGTGGACATCATCGAGCCGAAGGTGCCGCCGTTGGTGATGGAGAAGGTGCCGCCGGTGAGGTCTTCGATGGCGATTTTGCCGCTCTTGGCTTTGTTGGCGTAGTCCACGATGGCCAGTTCGATTTCGGCAATGCTCATCTGATCCACGTTGCGCAGAATCGGTACCACCAGGCCGCGCGGGCTGCCCACGGCGATGCCGATGTCGAAGTAGCCGTGGTAAACGATGTTGTTGCCGTCAATCGAAGCGTTTACGGTGGGGAATTTCTTCAGCGCGGCCACGGCGGCTTTCACGAAGAAGGACATGAAGCCCAGTTTCACGCCATATTGTTTTTCGAACTTCTCTTTGTATTTGGCGCGCAAATCCATAATCGGCTTCATGTTCACCTCGTTAAACGTGGTGAGGATGGCGTTTTGCGACTGGGATTGCAGCAGGCGTTCGGCCACGCGCTGGCGCAGGCGGCTCATCGGTACGCGCTGTTCTACGCGGTCGCCCAGCGGCACGGCCACGGCCGGGGCGGCAGCGGCTTTGGGAGCTGCGGCAGGCATGGCGGCTACGTCTTCTTTCAGCACACGGCCGTCGCGGCCGGAACCTTGTACGCCGGATACATCCACGCCTTTTTCGGCAGCCAGTTTGGCGGCAGCGGGCATGGCCACGCCGGCGCGCGCACCAGCGGCAGCCACATGGCCTGCTGGCTCGGCAGCGGGGGCTTGGGCGGCAGCCGGGGCTGCTTCTGCTGCTTTGGCTTCGGTGTCGATTTTAGCCAACAGCTGGCCGGCGGTAACGGTGGCGCCGTCTTGTTCAATGATTTCCACAATCACGCCGGCCTGCTGAGCGGGCAGCTCGAGCACAACCTTGTCGGTTTCGAGGTCGATCAGGTTTTCATCGCGGTTCACATAGTCGCCCACCTTCTTATGCCAGCTCATCAGGGTGGCTTCGGTAACGCTTTCCGGCAGCGGGGGTACGGTGATTTCGATAATCATGGTTTTATCCTTTAATGAATTGAAAAATAGGTAAATCGTGTTCTGGGTAGGCTACCTGAAAACGGTTGGGCATGTTTCAGGTAGCCTGTTGGCGCTTTAGAGCTTCATCGCGTCTTCAAGCAGGCCTTCCAAACCGGCTTTGTGTTTCACGGCATAGCCGACGGCGGGCGAGGCGCTGGCCGGGCGGCTGGCGGTGGTGAGGCGCTGGTTGGCACCGAGCACTTTTTCCAGGCGGTGGCGGATTTGATACCAAGTGCCTTGGTTTTTCGGCTCTTCCTGTGCCCACATGATTTCGGTGGCGTTCGGGAAGCGTTTGAGCTCGGCGGCCACTTCTTCGTAGGGGAAGGGGTAGAGCTGCTCGACGCGGACGATGGCGATGTCTTTTTCCAAGCCTTTGTCGGCGCGGGCTTTGGCCAAATCGTAGTACACCTGGCCGGCACACAGGATCACGCGTTTTACGTCTTGGTCGCGGCCCTGTACGGTGTCGCCGATAACGAGGCGGAACTCGCCGTCGGTGAAGTTGGCCAGCGGGCTGCAGGCGTCTTTGAGGCGCAGCAGGCGTTTGGACATGAAAATCACCAGCGGTTTGCGATAGGGGCGCAGAATCTGGCGGCGTAGGGCGTGGAACATCTGTGATGCTTCAGACATCATCAGCACTTGGATGTTTTCTTCGGCACACAGTTGCAGCCAGCGTTCTACGCGGGCGGAAGAGTGTTCCGGGCCTTGGCCGTCGTAGCCGTGCGGCAGGATGACGGTGAGGCCGCACCAGCGTCCCCATTTGGTTTCGCCGGAGGTGATGAATTGGTCGATGGCGATTTGCGCGCCGTTGGCGAAGTCGCCGAACTGGGCTTCCCAAATCACCAGGTCTTCCGGCGCGGAGGAGGCATAGCCGTATTCGTAGGCCATCACGGCTTCTTCGTTCAGGATGGAATCGATTACGTTGAAGCGGCCTTGTTTTTCGCCGATGTGTTGCAGCGGGATATACACGCCGCCGGTGCGTTCGGCACGGTTTTGGTCGTGCAGCACGGCATGGCGGTGCGAGAAGGTGCCGCGGCCGGAGTCTTCGCCGGAAATGCGGATATCGTGGCCGGCTTCGAGCAGGCTGGCATAGGCGATGGTTTCGGCCATGCCCCAGTCAATAGGCTGCTCGCCCACGACCATGGCTTTGCGGTTCTCGATGATTTTCTTCACAGTATTGTGCAGCTTCACATCGGCGGGGATGTCGGTGAAGCGGTCGGCCAGGCGTTTGATTTCGGCGGCGGGCAGGGCGGTTTTCACCGGAGTGCGCCAGCTGATGGGTTGGTATTTGCTCCAATCCACAGCGTGTTCGCGTTTCTGCTCGGGCAGGATTTCCTGGATGCGGTCGCCTTTGTCCATCGCAGCGCGGTAGTCGCTGATGAGTTTTTCGGCTTCTTCCTTGGTTACCACGCCTTCTTTAATCAGCTGCTCAGCATACACGGCGCGGGAGCCGGGGTGCGCGGCCACTTGTTTGTACATCAAGGGCTGGGTCAGCGTAGGATCGTCGCCTTCGTTGTGGCCGAGTTTGCGGTAGCACACCAAATCGATCACAATGTCTTTTTGGAAGGTGGTGCGGTAGTCCAGCGCGATTTGGGCAGCGTGGCACACGGCTTCCGGGTCGTCGCCGTTCACGTGCAGAATCGGCGCGCTCACCATCTTGGCGATGTCGGTGCAATACAGAGTAGAGCGGGTATCGCGCGGGTCGGAAGTGGTAAAGCCCACTTGGTTGTTGATCACGAAGTGGATGGTGCCGCCGGTGCTGTAGCCGCGGGTTTGCGACATATTGAAGGTGGATTGGTTCACGCCCAAGCCGATGAAAGCAGAGTCGCCGTGGGTAAGGATGGGCAGCACTTGTTTGCGGCCTTCGGCACCGCGGTGGTCTTGGCGGGCGCGTACGGAGCCTTCAATCACGGGGTTGGTGATTTCCAAGTGTGAGGGGTTGTAGGCCAAAGAGAGGTGCACCGGGCCGTGCGGGGTGGGCACGTCGGAGCTGAAGCCCATGTGGTATTTCACGTCGCCGCTGGGGAATTTAGCGTCCACTTTGCCTTCGAATTCGTCGAAAATGGCTTGCGGGGCTTTGCCCATGGTGTTTACCAACACGTTCAAGCGGCCGCGGTGTGCCATGCCGATTACGATTTCCTGCACACCTTTTTCGGTGGAGGCGCGGATCAGGTGGTTCAGCGCGGGCACGGTGCTTTCGCCGCCTTCGAGCGAGAAGCGTTTCTGGCCCACATAACGGGTGTGCAGATAGCGCTCCATGGTTTCGGCGGCGGTGATTTCTTTGAGAATGAGGCGTTTGGTGTCGGCGTCAAATTGCGGGCGTGCGCCGTTGGCTTCCAAACGTGCCTGCAGCCATTCGCGCTCGGCGGTGTCGGGAATGTGCATGTATTCCAGCGCCAAGGGGCCGCAGTAGATTTGTTTCAGATGGCGGATGATTTCGGCCAAGGGCAGCTTGGGGCTACCTGAAAGATCGGTGCCGACATGGAAAGGAGTGTTCATGTCGGCATCACTGAGGCCGTAGGTTTTAGGATCGAGCTCGGGCAGTTGTCTGATATGGGTGCGGTCGAGCGGGTTGAGGTCGGCGGCGCGGTTGCCCAAAGAGCGGTAGGCGGAAATCAGGCTCAACACGGCCACTTGCTTCTGCATGGCGGCGAAATCCACACCGCCTGCGGCTGCGCCGCGCTGCTGTGCCAAGTTGGCAAAAGCTTCCTGAATCGGGCGGTGCGCCACATCTTTCGGGGTGTTGCCGGGCAGAGCAGCCACTTGGTCAAAATACTGCCGCCATTGGCTGTCCACGGAGTCAGGGGAGCTCAGATAGGCTTCGTACAAATCTTCAATATACGGGACGTTGGTACCGTATAGGTAGGACAAACTACTTTGTTCTTTCATCATGGCAAGATCCTTATTTAAGGTGAAGGTTTGAAGAGCAGCACGCTTGCTTATCAGGCTGCCTGTCTAAGCGGGTAGCCTTTATCCTATCTGCAGCGAATGCCGATTCCGAATCGCCACACGGTGGGAGGCTAAAAATGAGTATGATGATTCGGAATAAGCATTTTCAGGTAGCATTTTGCCGGCAGCCTGATTGCGCTTGGCGCAGGAAATTGTTTGTTTGGAAAGGGGGAGAATTGAGAATCTGGCGCGGTGGAATGGCCGGGGAGGGGAATATGCTAAGAACTCGAAGCCGGCTACCTGAGAAAGTTGTTCTTTCTGTCGCTACGATTCTGGAATCAGCCCGGCCTTTCGTTGAGTTTCAGGGGTTTACCAGGCAGCGGCAGAAATGTTGCTGGAAGTTTGCCAAAAGCCGGTATAACGGCTGAATAATACGACCCGATATGGGGAACGTCAATAAGAAAAATCCCTTTTGCAGCAGGCTCGGCGAGATGGGTGTGGGCTGGCGGCAGAGGGTGGATGCTGGAGGGATAGTGAGCTGTTGATTAAACAGAAAAGATGGAGGAAAGAGGCTACCTGAAAACCGGAATGTTAAAGTTGCTTGCGGCGTGTTTGAGTGCCGGCTGTGGTCGATAAAGAAAAAGGCTACCTGAAACTTTGGCTTCACAGAAACTCTGCGGTGTTTTCAGGTAGCCTTATGTGTCTGAACTTTAATATGTCCGAACTTCATTGAAGCTACGCTTTCAGGTAGCCTTAACGGAAAGTGGCTCAAGCAGTTCGTCGGCTGCTACGGATTTTGCCTAATAAGGCTTCGCTCTTGGCATCGGCAGCAAGGTTTTGGCCGTTGACTTGGGCGAACAGTTCGGGGTCGGGCAGGGTGAGCAGCTTGGTGAATACGGCCAGCTTGGTACCACTCGGGCGGCTGAACTTGGCGGCCATGAACTGCTTAAGCAGGATGCCGAGCTCCAAAAGGCCGCGTTGGGTTTGGAAGCGCAGGTGGCGTTTGGCGGTGTCGTCAAAGGTGGTATGGTTTTATTAGTAGGGGATTAGTTAAATCAGGAGAAAGCATGGCCTCGGGCGGTACAGCCAGTACGGCTAGGCTGGCCAAGGCCGTACTGGTTCAAGGTAATCCGCTATACCACGCGTTTGAGCATGATTTTCTTTGATTTTGCCGATGGCGCGGGTGGTGTTGAGGTGTTTGGATCGAATGTTCACGCCGTTCACAATGGTGTGGCAGCGGAACAGGTGGTAGGGGTCGTTGGGGTGGTTCAAACATTCGTTGGTGATCGTGTCGCGGGCGTGTGTTGAACTACCGCTTAATAGTAACTGCATATAGTACCTCAATCGTCTTCTGGCGGTTGTAACAGCAATATGTTGGTAAATAAAAAGACCACCTAAAAACTTATTTCTGGGTTTCAGGTAACCTTTTTCTCTTTTGAGTAGGTGAACCGCTTAATCGTGCACCTTCAGCAATTCCACTTCAAAAATCAAAGTGGCGTTCGGCGGAATCACGCCGCCGGCATCGCGTGCGCCGTAGCCCATTTCCGGCGGGATGGTGAGTTTGCGTTTGCCGCCTTCGCGCATACCGCCGAAGCCTTCGTCCCAACCGCGGATGACTTGGCCCACGCCCAGGATGATGGTGAGCGGTTGGCCGCGGTCGAGGCTGGAGTCGAATTTGCTGCCGTCAGTTAGGTAGCCGCTGTAGTGCACGGAAATCCGCTTGCCTTTTTCAGCGGTTTTGCCGCTGCCGGTTTCGATGTCTTCAATAATCAGATTGCTCATGATGTTTCCTTAAGTGAGGGATGGAAAGGGAGGCTACCTGAAAAATAAGCGTTTCGATTTCATTCTAAACCGCGTTGAGGTTTGCGCTTTCAGGTAGCCTGCTGATGCGGGCAGCATTCTCAAGCATAAAATGCAGTTCGACAACTGTTTTGCCGCCTTCGGGCAGGATATTTCCACACCGCCGTTTTTTCCGTGCGGTAATTGGACTAGAATACCAACTTTCCGACCACCCGCCCGACAATCCATCATGACCACCATTCCGCTGAAAAAAATCTATTCCGGCAAAGTGCGCGACCTGTATGAAATCGACAGCCGCAGCATGCTCATCGTTGCCTCCGACCGTCTCTCTGCTTTCGATGTGATCTTGAACGAACCCATTCCCGGCAAAGGCGAAATCCTCACCCAGATTTCCAATTTCTGGTTTGGCAAACTCTCGCACATCATGCCCAACCATTTCACCGGCCAAACCGTATACGACGTATTGCCGAACGACGTGGCCGCCGCGCTGGAAAAACGCGCCGTGGTGGCTAAACGGCTCGAACCTTTGAAAATCGAAGCCATCGTGCGCGGTTATTTGGCCGGCAGCGGCTGGAAAGAATACCGCCAAACCGACGCCGTGTGCGGCATCAGGCTACCTGAAAACCTGCGCGAAGCCGAGCAGCTGCCCGAAATCATCTTCACCCCGTCCACTAAAGCCGCAGTGGGCAATCACGATATCAACATCGGCTTTGACGAGTGCGCCAGCATCATCGGCCGGGAGCGGGCTGGAGAAGTGCGCCGCAAAGCCATTGCCCTCTATAGCGAAGCCGCAGAATACGCCCGCACACGCGGCATCATTATCTGCGACACCAAATTCGAATTCGGCCTGGACGAAAACGGCACACTCACCCTGATGGATGAAGTGCTCACCCCCGATTCCAGCCGCTTCTGGCCTGCCGACCAATACCAAGCAGGCAGCAACCCGCCTTCATTCGACAAACAATTCATCCGCGACTGGCTCGAACAAAGCGGCTGGAACAAACAACCTCCTGCTCCCACCGTGCCCGCCGAGGTTATCGACAAAACCTTGGCCAAATACCGCGAGGCTTTGGAATTGCTCACTAAGTAATCTGGTTTTCAGATAGCCTAAAACACAATCAAGGCTACCTGAAAAATCTATTCTTCTATTCAAACAGTATTTGCCACCATGCCCACCCGCAAACAAGCTGCCGCCAAAATCAAACAGGGCAAAAGTGCCCGCCTGAAAGAATGGCAGGCGGTATCTGCCCAGCGGCAGTTTGCCAACGAATACACCGTGGCCGCCCGCCTCGGCGAACCCGCGTTCACCGAAGAGCAGGCCGAGATGGTGGCGGCGTTGTTTGGCAAATAAGCCAGCAATCAAAAGGCTACCTGAAAATTTAGCTTCGCAGAAACTTTGCTGCGTTATGTTTCAGGTAGCCTTTATTGGTGCATCAAACAGAATTTAGCGTGCGTTAAGTAGCCGTGTATTGTCTACGGCTTGCTGCTTGGTATCAAAAGTTCATTTAATCCGTTATAATCCACTACTTTTCGGTTTTTAAAAATTTAAAAAAGGAAATAAGAATGAAAGACACACCACAATACTACGGTACCCTCAGCCGTTTTTTCCATTGGCTGATGACGGCCATGTTTGCCTTTATGCTGTGCACGGCGGTCATGTGGAATATTAACGAAAAATACTACAGCCTGATAAGCTACCACAAATCGGTGGGCTTCCTTCTGCTGGTTTTGGTGGCCTTGCGCCTGGTTTGGGCGCTGGCAAATTGGCGCAACCGCCCGCACGGCAGCTTGGCTATGAAGCTGGGGCATGCCGCGCTGTATGTGTTGATGGCGGCTGTGCCGATTGTGGCGATGATTCGCCAATACGGCTCTGCGCGCGGCGATTTGGAAGTGTTCGGCATCACGGTGATGCATAAAATCGAGCAGCCTATCGAGTGGATGACTCAATTGGGCAACGCGGTACACGGTAAACTGGCGTACCTGCTGTTTTTGCTGGCCTTCGGGCACATTGCCATGGTGGTACTGCATCAGCTGCGCGGCGAGAAGATCATCAATCGGATGTCCGGCAAATAATATGGTTGAATTGGCCGGCTTAAGCCGGCACCGAAGAAGCAAAATAGGCTACTTGAAAATTGCTGTGTAGGATTTTCAGGTAGCCTTTTTGTTTGGGATAAGGCGACGGATTGGGTTTCCGCGGGCGGCTCATGCCCGCCCGGTATCAAGTATTCAGCTGTTGAGGCAGTTTAGGCATTCGTTCGTTTTCTTTCTGCCTCAGGGTGGCGCGCAGTTTTTTGCTGTACTGCTGGTTCAAATCGTTTTCGGCGAGTTTTTGTTTACTGGCCACGACGGATCAGTTTTTGGATTAGGCTTCTTCTTCGGCTTTGCGTTGGCGGAGGTAGTCTTTGGCGGCAGCTTGCTCGGCTTCGTTGCCGTAGCGGATGTTTTTCAGGGCGCGGCGGTGGGCGGCTTGTTGCTGGGCGGCGGCGATTTGTTGTTGGCGGAAGCTGTCGTGATTGCTGGGTACGGTGCGCTGGTTTTGCTGTGCCTGTGCGCCGGCCATGGCGCGGGCGATGAGGTCGGCGGGATTGAAGGTGGGCGTGGTGGGATTATTTGGTTTGGCAGGGGTTGCTGCCAGCTGGGCAGATGGGGGCGTTTGGGCAGTTGCTTGCACGGCGGCGGATCGTTGGGCAAGGTGGGCTTGGCGTTCGGCAGCGGCACGCTGTTGGCGCTGCTCGCGGTGTTGGAAGCGTTGTTTGGCATGTGCGGCAGCGGCGCGGCGGGCTTGGGCGGGTTGGGTTTGGGTGCCGGCGCGGGGCAATACGGCATCGGGTACGGGCTGCATTTCGATGCAGTCCACGGGACAGGGCGGCAGGCAAAGGCCGCAGCCGGTGCATTCGTCGGCCAGTACGGTGTGCATGAGTTTGGATGCGCCGAGGATGGCATCGACGGGGCAGGCTTTGATGCAGGCGGTGCAGCCGATGCAGGTGGTTTCGTCGATGAAGGCCAGAGCTTTGATGGCGGCTTTTTCGGGCTGGACCAGGGGCAGCGGCTGGGTGTGCAGCAGCTCGGCAAGCTCGTGCAACACGATGTCGCCGCCGGGCGGGCAGAGGTTGATGGGGGCTTGGCCTTGGGCGATGGCTTGGGCATAGGGGGCACAGCCGTCGTAGCCGCATTGGCGGCATTGGGTTTGCGGCAGGAGGGCTTCGATTTGGCTGGCAGTGGGCATGGTAGTGTGGCAGTTGGGTTTGGTTATGGGTTGTATCGAACGTTAATCCGTTTTATTTTAACACGCGGTTTCAAGCTCAAAGGCTACCTGAAAATCAGTTTGGCGATTTTCAGGTAGCCTTTTGGCTCGGTTTCTGGCGGGCTTACAGTTCGAAGTCGCCCAAGTCGTCGGCGCTGACTTCGGCGTCGATTTGGCCGATGAGGTAGGAGGAGATTTCCACTTCTTGCGGGGCTACCTGAACGTTGTCGGAGGAGAGCCAGGCATTGATCCAGGGGATAGGGTTTTGCGTGGCGGCAGGGAAGGCGGCGTTCAGGCCGACGGCCATCATGCGGTGGTTGGTGATGTATTCCACATATTGGCACAGGATGTCTTTGTTCAGGCCGATCATGCTGCCGTCTTTGAAGAGGTATTCCGCCCACTCTTTTTCCTGTTCGGCGGCTTTTTTGAAGAGCTCGAAGCAGTCGTTTTCCAGCTCGGCGGCAATTTCGGCCATTTCGGGGTCGTCGGTGCCGCTGCGCATGAGATTGAGCATGTGCTGGGTGCTGGTGAGATGCAGGGCTTCGTCGCGGGCGATGAGTTTGATGATTTTGGCATTGCCTTCCATCAGTTCGCGCTCGGCAAAGGCGAAGGAGCAGGCGAAGGAAACGTAGAAGCGGATGGCTTCGAGCACGTTGACGCACATCAGGCAGAGGTAGAGTTTTTTCTTCAAATCGCGCAGGCTCACCACAATAGTTTTGCCGTTTACGCGGTGCTCGCCTTCGCCCAACAGGTTGTAATACTGGGTGTATTCGATGAGGTCGTCGTAGTAGCAGGCGATGTCTTCGGCGCGGGCGATGATGTATTTGTTTTGCACGATGTCGTCGAACACGATGGAGGGATCGTTGACGATGTTGCGGATGATGTGGGTGTAGCTGCGCGAATGGATGGTTTCGCTGAAGCTCCATGTTTCAATCCAGGTTTCGAGCTCGGGAATGGATACCAAGGGCAGCAGGGCAACGTTGGGGCTGCGGCCTTGAATGGAATCGAGCAGGGTTTGGTATTTGAGGTTGCTGATGAAGATGTGTTTTTCGTGGTCGGGCAAGTTGGCGTAGTCGATGCGGTCGCGCGATACATCGATCTCTTCCGGCCGCCAGAAGAAGGAAAGCTGTTTTTCAATCAGTTTTTCAAATACTTCGTATTTCTGCTGGTCGTAGCGGGCTACGTTTACGGGCTGGCCGAAAAACATCGGCTCTTTGAGGGCGTCGTTTTTTTCCTTGCTGAAGGTGCTGTAGGACATGACGAGGTGTTCACAGGACATGGCGGGATCTCTTTTGCAATGTGATTGGTAAAGGATATAGGGTTTCAGGCTACCTGAAAATAATATGGCGGGTTAGGTACGGTTTTTGGCACGTTGGTGTTCCATGCAATACAGTTTACCGTGAAAACGTTTGGAATATTTTTGGCAAAATTGGACAACTGCCGGGGTAAGCTTCTTATCGCAGCCTGGGTGGTTGCAATGGATTTGTTCTGTTTCTGTTTGCTCGGCTTGGGTGTTGCTTATTTTGTCGGTTGTGTTGCTCTGCTGATGTTCGCGGCAATACAGTTTGCCGCCGAAACGGCTGCTGTGTTTTTGGCAATATTGAATGACTGCCTGGCTGAGTTTTTCATGACAGCCTGAGTGTTCGCAGTATTTATCATGTACGGTTCGGTTTCGGATTTGGGACTGGCAGGGGGTGCTTTTTGTTGTAAGGCTGCCTGCTGGTGCTCGCGACAGTATATTTTGCCGTTGAAGCGTTCATGGTTATGCAGACATAGCAATGCTTCATTTTCGCTGATGGCCTGCCCGCAGGTGTGGCAGTTTGTCAATAAGGGCTTGATGGAGTTGGGCAGGTATTCCAGTAGCCCTTCCGGCTTGTGTTCTGCCGCAATGCGCCGCCCCCATTCGTGAATAGTTTCGTTGTTGATTAACAGGGCATCAAACATATGGTTGAGAACGAAGCCGACGCCTACTCTATTTTCGCCGAATTGTTCGTGCCATTGTCGGATAGCATCGGCTTTGATGACACAGGAAGTATCAAAATCTTTGCTATCTGGCCTGCGGATAATGGACTGCGGCGACACAAGAACGGCATGGTGTACTTCCAACGGTCGACCGGTTTTCATTTTCACGCCGATACGATCGAACAGTTTCAATAGGATTCGTTCGTGCCGTTTGCTTTGTTCGATGGGGGATGGGATCCCCTTTTTCTTACCGCTGGGATATTGAACCGTGAATTCGCCGAATTTGTTGATAGTGAGGTTGCCATTGAAGTTTTTGGTTTCCAACAAGATGGCAAAAACGCGGTTGATCAATAGATGATCGATTTGTGCAGCTTCTCCGTCGATTTCTATCCGTAAGTCATGGATAACTACATAGTATTTGCTGTCTTTTAGGTAGTTGTCGATGTAAAAGGCAGCATCTTTCTCGCCATTGATACCAGTACGCAGCTTCCATAATTTATTGGTTAACTGTTCGCGCTGTTGTTTGTTGAGCGGCAGTTTATCTATGGCCTCGAGCAGTTTCAGCTTGCTGCTTTTATCGTCGGCAGATTTAATCAGCATGATGTGGATGTGGAAAAAGGGTTTTCAGGTAGCCTGTTGGGCTGAAACCAACAAGGAGGAATAGGCTACCTGAAAATAAACTCCTTTTTCAGGTAGCCTCGTTATTACAGGCTAAATCTTGCAAGCTCCGCCTGCGCAGCCGTCGTCCTGAATATCGCTCTGTGTATCGTCCGCACCGTCTCGAGTGTGGTGGTAGTAGAGGGTTTTCAGGCCGAATTTGTAGGCGGTAAGCAGGTCTTTGAGCATCTGCTTCATGGGTACGCGGCCGCCGTCGAAGCGTTTGGGGTCGTAGCTGGTGTTGGCGGAAATGGCCTGATCGACAAATTTCTGCATGATGCCGACCAATTTCAGGTAGCCGTCGTTGCTGCCCATCTGCCACAGGGTTTCGTATTGGTTTTTCAGGCGCTCGAATTCGGGCACGACTTGTTTGAGGATGCCGTCTTTGGAAGCCTTTACCGTTACCAGGCCGCGCGGGGGCTCGATGCCGTTGGTGGCGTTGGCGATTTGCGAGCTGGTTTCGCTGGGCATGAGTGCGGTGAGGGTGGAGTTGCGCAGGCCATGCTGGACGATTTCGGCGCGCAGGGCTTCCCAATCGTAGTGCAGGGGCTCGCTGCAGATGCTGTCGAGGTCTTTTTTGTAGGTGTCGATGGGCAGCACGCCTTTGGCGTACATGGTTTGACCGAACAAGGGGCAGGCGCCGTATTCTTTGGCCAGCTGCACGGAAGCTTTGAGCAGGTAGTATTGCATGGCTTCGAAGGTGCGGTGGGTGAGGGCGAGGGCGGAATCGTTGCTGTAGCGCACGCCGTGTTTGGCCAGATAATAGGCGTAGTTGATCACGCCGATGCCCAGGGTGCGGCGGTTCATGGTGGCTTTGCGGGCGGCGGGGATGGGGTAGTCTTGGTAATCGAGCAGGGCATCGAGCGCGCACACGGCGAGGTCGGAAAGGTTTTCCAGCTCGTCCAGGTTTTCCAATGCACCGAGATTGAAGGCGGACAGGGTGCAGAGGGCGATTTCGCCGTTTTCGTCGTTAATGTCGTTTAACGGCTTGGTGGGCAGGGCGATTTCCAGACACAGGTTGGATTGGCGCACGGGAGCCACAGCGGGGTCAAACGGGCTGTGGGTATTGCTGTGGTCTACGTTGTGGATGTAGATGCGGCCGGTGCCGGCGCGTTCCTGCATCAGGGTGGAGAACAGCTCGGTGGCGGGCACTACGCGTTTGCGGATGGCCGGGTCTTGCTCGTATTGCACATACAGACGCTCGAATTCGTCTTGGTCGGCGAAGAAGGCGTCGTACAAGCCGGGCACTTCGTTGGGCGAGAACAGTGTGATGTTGCCGCCTTTGATCAGGCGGGTATAGAGCAGGCGGTTGATTTGCACGCCGTAGTCGAGCTGGCGCACGCGGTTGTCTTCCACACCGCGGTTGTTTTTCAACACCAACAGGCTTTCCACTTCGATGTGCCACAGCGGATAGAATAGGGTGGCCGCACCGCCGCGCACGCCGCCTTGGGAGCAGGATTTAACGGCGGCTTGGAACATTTTGAAAAACGGAATGCAGCCAGTGTGCTGGGCTTCGCCGCCACGGATTTCGCTGCCCAGGCCGCGGATGCGGCCGGCGTTGATGCCGATGCCCGCGCGTTGGGAAACGTATTTCACAATCGCGCTGGTGGTGGCGTTGATAGAGTCCAGGCTGTCGTCGCATTCGATCAGCACGCAGCTGGAGAATTGGCGCGTGGGGGTGCGCACGCCGCTCATGATGGGGGTGGGCAGCGAAATTTTGAACAGGGAAACCGCGTCGTAGAAGCGTTTGACGTAATCCAAGCGGGTGGCTTTAGGATATTTGGCAAACAGGCACATGGCCACCAAGATGTATAGGAACTGCGGGGTTTCATAGATCTGGCGGGTGACGCGGTTTTGCACCAGGTATTTGCCTTCCAACTGCTTAACGGCGGCATAGGAGAAGGACATATCACGGGTGTGGTCGATGTAGCCGTCGATTTCGTCAAACTCTTCGCGACTGTAGTCCTCGAGGATGTGACGGTCGTATTTGCCTTCTGCAGTCAGCTTGCTGACATGGTCGAACAGGTGTGGCGGTTCGTATTGGCCGTAGGCGATTTTGCGCAGGTGGAAAATGGCGAGGCGGGCGGCCAGGTATTGGTAGTCGGGTGTGTCTTCGGAAATCAGGTCGGCAGCGGCTTTGATGATGGTTTCGTGGATGTCGTCGGTACGGATGCCGTTGTAAAACTGGATATGGGATTTAAGCTCGACTTGCGACACGGATACGTTGTCGAGGCCTTGTGCCGCCCAAGTAACGACGCGGTGGATTTTATCGAGGTCGATCGGCTCCAAACGGCCGTCGCGCTTGGTAACTTTGAGATTAACGGTATCGTTCATTTTCCCATCCTGATTTTGAGTAGGCAACACAAGATAATGTGTTTAGCGAGTTAAACTCGCACAATATAATGTATTTCGCTGGCAAAAAAAAGGTGGCAAAATGTAAGGCTTTGTGGCCGGGTGGTGTATGGTTTTCTAAACCAATCACTTACACCAAGCAAAAATAATTTTATTGAAGTCGGTAGAGTGATTGCTTGAGTGATGGGTGCAACAGAGTGGGGAGGCTACCTGGAAAAAGGTGATGAGGTGGTTGCCATATATGGATGAGGCTACCTGAAATTTTGTCTCGTGATAAGCACGGTGCCAATTTCAGGTAGCCTTTATTATTGGCCTACCTTGAGCAATCAAGCAAACCACGCTGTTTCCATCAATAAAAAACAGCGTGGTTTGCTGGCGGCACTTACTACAGATTAGTTTACACCACGCCTTGAGCCAGCATGGCATCGGCCACTTTCTTGAAGCCGGCGATGTTGGCGCCGTTCACGTAGTTAGTGTAGCCGTTTTCTGTTCCGTTAGACACACAGTTTTCGTGGATGTTGCTCATGATCTCAAACAGGCGTTTGTCCACTTCCTCGCTGCTCCAAGAGAGTCGGATGGCGTTCTGGCTCATTTCTAGGCCGGAAGTGGCCACACCGCCGGCGTTGCTAGCTTTGCCTGGGGAGTAGAGGATTTTCGCATCGGTGAAGGCTTTAACTGCATCCAGAGTGGAAGGCATATTGGCGCCTTCGGCTACGCAGATACAGCCGTTTTTCAGCAGGGCTTGGGCTTCTTTGCCGTTGAGCTCGTTCTGAGTGGCGCAGGGCAGGGCCACGTCGCAGGGCACGTGCCACGGGCGTTTGCCTTCGTGGTATTCCAAACCTTGCTCTTTGGCGTACACGGAAAGGCGTTCGCGGCGTACGTTTTTCAGTTCGGCCAATGCTTGCCATTGGGCTTCGGTCATGCCGCCGTCGGCAAATTTGACGAAGCCGCTGGAATCGGACACGGTGAGCACTTTTGCGCCCAGCTGCAGGGCTTTTTGGGCGGCGAATTGCGCCACGTTGCCGGAGCCGGAGATAACTACGCGTTTGCCTTTGATGCTGTCTTTGCGGGTTTTGAGCATGCTTTCGGTGAAATATACCGTGCCGTAGCCAGTGGCTTCGGGACGGATCAGGCTGCCGCCGTAGCTCAAACCTTTACCGGTGAGCACGGAGGTGAATTCGTTGCGCACACGTTTGTATTGGCCGTAGAGGTAGCCGATTTCGCGTGCGCCCACGCCGATGTCGCCGGCGGGTATATCTAGATCGGCGCCGATGTGGCGGGCAAGCTCAGTCATGAAGGCTTGGCAAAAGCGCATCACTTCACCCTCACTCTTGCCCTTGGGGTCGAAATCAGAGCCGCCTTTACCGCCGCCCATGGGCAGGGTAGTTAGGCCGTTTTTAAACACTTGTTCGAAGGCCAGGAATTTGAGTACACCAAGGTTTACGGTGGGGTGGAAGCGCAAGCCACCTTTATAGGGGCCAATGGCGGAGTTCATTTGCACGCGGTAGCCGCGGTTTACCTGCACTTGGCCTTTATCGTCTACCCAGGAAACGCGGAACATAATCACGCGCTCTGGCTCCACGATACGGGCGAGCAGGTTGTATTTGGTGTATTGAGGGTTTTTAGAGAGGAAAGGAGCAAGGCTGCCGAAAACTTCTTCTACGGCTTGGTGGAAGGTGGCCTGTTCGGGATCACGCTGTTTGATTTGTTGAAACAGGGTATTCAAATCACTCATAAAGTACTCCTAATTATTTGATTAAAAACGAGATATAGATTTAGTTTGGCAAAATAGCCTTTTAGTGGTTGCCGCAATACAATACAGATAGTAGAAAATAATTCTGAAAAACCACCATCGTGTATGGAATTCTACTCTATTTGCCCTGTTTTCGATAGGATGATTTAAATGAATGAATTGTCTTGATTTTTTGAAAAATTTGAAAAGCGCTGTGGCCTGACTGATGGTGGTAAAAAATGAAAATGTACCTGATTGATTTGATTTTGAATGTATCTAAATCAACAGATTGAATGTGTGAAACAGGAGGTCTTATCCACCGAAACTGGCAGAAAGTAATAAATGGACAAGCTTTATGGTTTCTGGCCAATTATTCAAATCAATTTTCTAAGTTTGGATGCTTGAGATTTCGGTCATCTGAACTTAAGAGAAAGACAGCAGGCGGTTCACATTTTGCTCGGTGGCTGCAGCTACCTCTTGGGTGCTGATGCCGCGCAAGGCTGCTACAGCTTCTGCCACCTGCCGCACATTGGCGGGCGTGTTTTCTCCTGCGCCGGCTATTTGCATAAACGGGCTGTCGGTTTCCAACACCAAGTGTTCCAGCGGCAGCTCCGCGGCGGCGGTACGCACTTTGCGGGCATTCGGGTTAAGCACCAGTGTGCCGATGCCGATAAGCAAGCCGCAACGGATGAAGGCACGGGCTTCTTCGAGGCTACCTGAAAACGCATGGGCAATGCCGCCGCTGCGGAAACCGCTGTGCTTGAGTGCAGCAACCACATCGGCTGCGGCGCACACATGGTGCAGCAGCACAGGGCGGCCAAATTGCTGCGCTAAGTCGAGCTGAGCGAGCAGGGCGGTGGTTTGCTCGGTGCGGGTCTGCTTGCGATCGCCATAGTAATCCAGCCCGATTTCGCCCACCAGCAGCCCCGACTGTGCTTGCAAGCGCTCGGCGATGCGGCTAATTAAACTGGGTTGGAAGCTTTCGGCAAACCACGGGTGCAGGCCAAGCGCGCCATAATATTTGGGTGGGGCATGCAGCCGGCAGACGACATCGAAATCCGCTTCGGTAACCGACGGCACAATAAAACGCTGCACTCCTGCGGCATGGGCTGCAGTAGTGATTTCAGGTAGCCGGCAGGCAAGTGCGGAGTCAGCGAGGTGGCAGTGGGTGTCGGTAAGCATGGTGGAGGCATGAGGAGCTGATGGGGCAGTATAGCGCAGTTTGTGGGATGCAGAGGCTACCTGAAAATCGGTTGAGGCTTTCAGGTAGCCTTAAGCACATAGGCTGAGCAGGTATTATCAACTATGCCATGCTGAAAATGGCAGGCTGGGTGTTGGCTGCGTAGCAAGCTGCATGAGCTCGTTTTAAATTCGTCGGAGATGAATTTTCAGGTAGCCATCGTGTTTGAAAGGGCTACCTGAAAACTTGCCGTGCCGGGTAAGCAAAATTCGCCAAACTTGAGCAGCTTGACGAATTTGGTATGGCTTATTGTTTTACCGTGAGGTTTTTCAGCAAAGCATCCAGCTCGGGAAGGGAGGCGGTGCTGCTGGCGGCGCAGACGGTGTAGAGGTTTTTGGCATACACGGCCACGCAGCTTTCGTTGAGCACGTTATCGTCTTGGCCGTGGCTGAAGCGGTAGCCCATGCGCTGGTCGACAGGCGTATCCACGGCAGTGTCTTTCAGGCTTTGGTCGGCTTTCAGGCTTTCGCTCAGTTTGGCGAAGTAGGCTTCGGCTGGCTGCTTGGGCGCGCCGAAGTTGCTGACGGTGATGGTGATGTCTTGGTCGGCGTCGTATTGCAGCAGGCTGGGTTTGTTGCTGTCGGCACCGTCGACATATTGGGCGGCTTCGGCTAGTTTGTCTTCAAAACGGCCGTTTACGGTGAGGCTGATGACGCCGTCTTCTGTAGCCAGGGTTTGGCTGGGGTTTTGTGCGGCGGCAGATGCGGCGGCGGTTGCAGACGCGGCGGCTACTTCGCTGGCGCTGGGGGCAACCACGGAGGTTTCTGCCTGTTGGTTGCAGCCGGCTAACAAGAGGCTACCTGAAAGGGCAAGCAGGAGGAGGGATGTGTGGGGGCGGTTCATGGGTTTTCCTTGGAGTCAGTAAACGTAAACGGAGCGCAGTATAGCAAAACGGGCTGCATGGCGCAGCGGGTTTGCAGGATTTTGCTCGGCTTAGGAAGGGTCGGTGCGTTCCAGCCCGGCTACGGTGCGGGTAAATTCGGCCACGTCTTTAAAGCTTTTATACACGGAGGCGAAGCGCACATAGGCCACTTGGTCGAGCTTAGCAAGCCGCTCCATCACCAATTCGCCAATCAGGCGGGAAGGCACTTCTTTACTGCCGGTTTTATACAGGCACTCTTCGATTTCGTGCACGGTGTGTTCGATGGCTTCGGCGGAAATAGGGCGTTTGTGCAAGGCGCGTTGCAGACTGGTCTGCAGTTTGAGCGGATCGAACATAACGCGCTCGCCGTTGTTTTTGATAATCTGCGGCATCCGCAGCTCTACGGTTTCGTAGGTGCTGAAACGGCGGTCACAGGCAGCGCAGCGGCGGCGGCGGCGGATGCTGTTTTGTTCTTCCAGCAGGCGGGAGTCGATTACTTGGGTGTTGTTATGGTGGCAGAAGGGGCATTTCATAAGTGGGGTAGTTTAATATTTTATATAACAGTAGTTTGCTTGTTGGTATTGTACTCTAACCGAAGGCCATAGCCAAAGTACTAATTTTTTCCTGCAGTGTTGGTTCGTTTCGTATGCAGCCATAATTGCTTTGGCTATCCCGTCCCAAAACTGCAGCGGCAAGCACTATAGCCAGAATAAAATGCAGCCTGAAAACTACGGTGTTTTCAGGCTGTGTGTTTGGCTGTTTACGCTTCTTTCTGCTCGGTTTGCTTCTGGCGCAGCCGCAAGTGCAGTTCGCGCAGTTGGAGCTCGTCCACATGGTTGGGGGCGTCCACCAGCAGGTCTTGCGCGCGTTGCGTTTTCGGGAAGGCAATCACGTCGCGGATGGATTCGGCTTGAGCCATTAAGGCCACCAAACGGTCGAGGCCGAATGCCAAACCGCCGTGCGGCGGTGCGCCGAATTTCAGGTTGTCCAACAGGAAGCCGAATTTTTCCTGCTGTTCTTCGGGGCTGATTTTCAGCGCGGCAAACACTTTTTCCTGAATATCGGCGCGGTGGATACGGATGGAGCCGCCGCCGATTTCCCAGCCGTTGAGCACCATGTCGTAGGCACGGGCCAGGCAGTTTTCAGGGTCGGATTCCATCAGGTCTTCGTGGCCGGGTTTGGGCGAAGTGAACGGGTGGTGCATGGCGGCCCAGCGGTCGTTTTCCTCGTCATACTCGAACATGGGGAAATCCACCACCCACAGCGGTTTCCATTCGTCCACGAAATAGCCGTTTTCCGCGCCGTGTTCTTTGCCGATTTTAATCCGCAGCGCGCCGATGGCTTCGTTCACCACTTTGGCTTTGTCTGCGCCGAAGAAGATGATGTCGCCGTTTTGCGCGCCGGTGCGCTTGATGATTTCTTGCAGGCTGCTTTCGGACAGGAATTTGACGATAGGCGATTGCAAACCGCTGTTTTCGCCGTTGCTCAAATTGGTTACATCGTTCACTTTGATGTAGGCCAAGCCTTTCGCGCCGTAGATGCCGACAAACTGGGTGTATTCGTCGATTTCCTTGCGGCTGAGTTTCGCGCCGTTCGGCACGCGCAGAGCCACCACGCGGCCGCCTTTCATATCGGCTGCGCCACGGAACACTTTGAATTCTTCCGTTTTCATCAAATCGGTCAGCTCGGTGAATTTCAGGCTGATGCGCATATCGGGTTTGTCGGAGCCGTAGTAGAACATGGCTTCGGAATAGGGCATGCGCGGGAAGTCGCCCAGTTCCACGCCCAGCGCGTCTTTGAACACCTGTTTCGCCATGCCTTCGGTGATGTCCATAATTTCATCCTCGTTCAGGAACGAGGTTTCCAAGTCGATTTGGGTGAATTCAGGCTGCCTATCGGCACGCAAATCTTCGTCGCGGAAGCATTTGGTGATTTGGTAGTAGCGGTCGAAACCTGCCACCATCAGCAGTTGTTTGAACAGCTGCGGCGATTGCGGCAGCGCGAAGAATTCGCCCGGATGCACGCGGCTGGGCACGAGGTAGTCGCGCGCGCCTTCGGGGGTAGAGCGGGTCAGCATCGGCGTTTCGATGTCGATGAAGCCCTGTGCGTCCAAATAGCGGCGCACGCCCATGGCTACCTGATAACGCAGGCGCAGGTTGCGCTGCATCACGGGGCGGCGCAGGTCGATGACGCGGTTTTGCAGGCGCACGGTTTCGCTGATGTTTTCGTCGTCAATCATGAACGGCGGCGTGGCGGCGGGGTTCAGGATTTCGATTTCTTTGGCCAAAATCTCGATTTTGCCGGACACCATTTTGTCGTTGGTGGTGCCTTCGGGGCGGTTGCGCACGCGGCCGGTGATGCTCAAAACATATTCGTTGCGGGCGGAGTCGGCCAGCTTGAACGCTTCGGGCGTGTCAGGGTCGATGACGACTTGGACGATGCCTTCGCGGTCGCGCAGGTCGATAAAGATTACGCCGCCGTGGTCGCGCCGGCGGTGTACCCAGCCTTTGACGGTTACGGTTTGGTCTAAGTATTGCTCGCTGATTAGGCCGCAGTAGTTGGTACGCATTTCGGTGTTTCCTGAAAAGTGTTTTGTTAAACGATAAAGGGTAATTGTAAAGGTTTGCAGGGTTTTCAGGTAGCCTTTGGAATTGGCAAGAGGCTACCTGAAAAATCATTCGGTAGGCTCGGGCAGCTTGGTTGGAGCAGCTAATTTGCCGTTTTTGTGCTCATCCGGTGCCACCATACCCAGCGAAATCACATATTTCAATGCCTCGTCCACGCTCATGGCCAAGGGGCGGATGTCTTGTCTGCGCACGAAGATGTAGTAGCCGCCGGTGGGGTTGGGCGTGGTGGGCACGTATACGGAGAGGTATTCTTCGTTTTCAGGTAGCCCTTGTTGCAATGCTTCGGAAAGGCTGCCGGACACAAAAGCAATCGTCCAAATATCGGGCTGTGGGAACGGCACGAGCACGGGGGTTTTGAACGAGCGGCTGTTATCGGAGAGCAGGCTCTCGGACACTTTTTTCACGCTGGAATAGATAGATTTCACCACAGGGATCCGACCCAGGAGTGAATCCCAGCCTTCAATCACTTTGCGCCCGAGCACGTTGGCGCCGAGCACACCGGTTACGAACAGCACAACGATGGCCAGGATGAAGCCGAGGCCGGGGATGTTGAAGCCGAGGTAGCTCTCCGGCTGCCATTGGGTGGGCAGCAGGTTGAAGAGGTGGTCGGTGGTGGAAACGATGTAGGTTACCACCCACAGGGTGATGGTGATGGGTAGCCAGACTAGGAGGCCGGTAATCAGGTAGCGCTTGATGGCTTTGCCGATGCCGCTGCTTTCTGACGGTGTTTGCTCGCTCATGTCTATCCCGTAGGAATGACTTAGTAAAAGTGGCGCATTATACGCGTTTGCGGTGGAATAAACGAGGGCTTTGCGGGAAGGGATTGAATTTATTGACGGGATAGGGGCTGGTTTGATGCCATGGCATGATTGAGTTTTACAGTGGGAACAGAAAGGCTACCTGAAAGCCATTTCCACGAAGCCAACGCCGGGTTTGCAAGAAACCTTAGATTCGACAACGGTCTATGCGTGTTGAATCGGAATCGGAAAATGGGCGTTGTCGAAAGAGGTGTTGGCTTCGTGGAAATGGCTTTCAGGTAGCCTATTGTTTAGTCGAGATCTGGTTTAACGCTGCCGAGCCTTAAAGCGGGGATTGCTTTTGCAAATCACGTACACTTTACCCCGACGGCGCACCACTTGGCAGTCGCGGTGGCGGGTTTTGGCGGTTTTGAGAGAGGAGAGGACTTGCATTTCAGTTATCCTTTTTCAGGGCAGACATCATGCTGCCGTAACGTTGATTGAATGCGCTGGCGCGACCTTGTTTGCTGTGCTCGCGTTGCTGGCCGGTATAAACGGGGTGGGAGGCGGCAGAGGTGTCGAGCATAAATACGGGATATTCTTTGCCGTCTTTCCATTGCATGGTGTTGTTGGTGGGGGCACAGGAGCGGATGAGCCAGCCTTCGTTGGCACTGCTGTCAAAGAACAGGACGGTGCGGTAGTTTTCGGGGTGGATATTTGGTTTCATAAACAGCCTTTCAAATGTTATACCATAACATTTAATCATAAGCTGGATGGTTTGGCAAGACAAGAATTGTTCTTGATTAGGTTATTTTGAGTAGTGGCGGATAAGAAACAGGCTACCTGAAAGTTTAGCTTCGCAGAAACTTCGCTGCGCTGCGTTTTCAGGTAGCCTGTTTGCCGATAGTTGGCGTTTACAGTTCGGTAGTAACCACAGCCTTGGTTTGTTCGGCCTTGTCTTGGTGGGTGAACGGGCCCATGCGGACGAGGAAGCCGCCGTTGCGCTGCGGCACTATGAATACCTGTTGGCTGGTATTGTTGGCATGGCGCAGGCGGGTGGTGGTTTGTACTACGTAGTCGTGGGCGGCTTTGCGCTGGTTGAAGTGGCGCAAATCCACATAAATATTGCCAGCTGGTTTGGCAGCGGGCTGTTGGGTTTCGGCCTCGGCGCGTGCCTGGCTGGGCAGGATTTGTTCGATGCGCACGTTGGCGGTGCCAGCATTGATGAAGCCGAGTTGGCGGGCGGCGGATTGGGATACGTCGATTACGCGGCTGCTGTGGAAGGGGCCACGGTCGTTAATGCGCACCACCACGCTTTTGCCGTTGGAAAGGTTGGTTACGCGGGCATAGCTGGGGATGGGCAGGGTTTTGTGGGCGGCGGTCATGAGGTTCATGTCGTAGCGCTCGCCGGAAGCGGTGAGGCGGCCGTGGAATTGGCGACCATACCAGGATGCGCGGCCGGTTTGAGTGAACTGGCGCACATTGGTCATCGGGGTATAGCGCACACCGCGTACTTGGTAGCTGCGATTGGCGGATTGGTGAAGCCGTTCGGGTTTGGCGACGGCGTTTAAATGAATGCTACCGCGGCTGTGGTATTGCTGCCGGGCGGCGGGCTTGGCCGTTGCGGTTTTGGGCTCGGCAGCGGCGGTGTTGATAAGGGCGGTGCACAGACCGATTGCGGCAGTGATGCCGATAAAGAAGACGTTTTTCAATTTAGCCAAAACAGACTCCGTTTCTTGAGTGGATGGGGTTGTTGGCGGTTAGATACCGCCTTGGTAGCCGTTTTGCCGCCATGCTTCATACAGCATCACAGCCACTGTATTGGAAAGGTTCATGCTACGGCTACCGGGCAGCATGGGCAGGCGCAATTTTTGGTTTTCAAGTAGCCTTTCGAGGATTTCTGCTGGCAGGCCGCGGGTTTCGGGGCCGAACAGGAAAACATCGCCTGGCTGGAATTCGGCTTGGTCGGGCCGGGTGCAGCCTTTGGTGGTGAGTGCGAAAATGCGTTGACCCTCCAAGGCGGCAAGGCAGTCTTCAAAGGTTTCGTGCAAGCTGATGCGGGCAAACTCGTGATAATCGAGCCCGGCACGCTTCATTTTGGCCGAATCCAAGGGGAAACCCAGCGGCTTCACCAAGTGCAAATCGGCGCCGCTGTTGGCACACAGGCGGATGATGTTGCCGGTGTTGGGCGGGATTTCGGGTTGGTATAAAACAATGCTGAACATGAAGCGAAATGCTGAACATGAAGCGATATGCAGCGAAATTCAAACAAATAAGGCTGATTTGCAACAAACCAGCCGTTGGGAAGATGCGCGGCATGATGCCGCAGCGGGGTAACTACGTCAATTATCTTTTCATTCGGCACGGGCGAGCACCCAGCCATAAACCGCTGCAGCCCCCGCCCGCTGCAAAGTTCGGGCAAGTTCGCCGATTGTTGCACCGCTGGTAACAACATCGTCGATTAACAGCACATGACGGTTCTTTACATCCGCTGCCGAGGCTACCTGAAAAATGCCATGCACGTTTTTGGTGCGTAATTGGCGGGGCAGAGTGCTTTGCGCGGGGCGGTGAGAGCGGGTTGCCACAAACGGCGGTAATAGCGGAAGATTCAAGTGTTTAGCTACCGATTCGGCCAGCAACAAACTCTGGTTGAAACCACGTTTATGCAGCCGCCGCACGCTCAAAGGCATGGCCATTACCAAATCAGGTTCAGCCGGCCACGCGGGCGGCTTGGCCAGCATCAGCTCGGCTAAGGCGGCATATAAATCGTTGCGGCCGAGGAATTTATAGGCATACAGCAGGTTGCTCAGCGGCGGCCGGTAGGCGAAGGCAGCGTGCAGCAAGGTTTGCGGCGGCGGTTTGCGTTGGCAGCGGCCGCACGGCAGGCCGGAAGCGGAAACACCGGCGCACAACGGGCAACGGCGGCGCGCATCCAGCCGCAGGCAGTGCAAATCCGCCGTGCAGCCGCCGCACAATGCCTGGCTGCCGGATAATTCATGGCATAATACGCAGCGTTTACCCTGGCTGGAGGCTGCCTTAAAACGAGCGAAGCGAGTTTCTGCGGAGCTAAAACGCTGCCACTGCCCAACTAACCAAGTTGAAAGCGCCATATGTCTGATTCCGTAGATGTTTTGCTGTTGCACGGTTGGGCGGCCAACCACCATATTTTCGACCTATTGGCTGCCGGCCTGTCCGAATGCCGCGTTGCCGCGCCCGATTTGCCCGGCCACGGCGCGGCCGAGTTTGACGGCACGTTCGACGTGGCCGCCGTGGCCGACTCGCTGGCGGCACAGTTAAACGAGCCCGCACACCTGCTCGGCTGGTCGCTCGGCGGGCTAGTGGCGCTGCACATGGCTGCGCGTTATCCCGAAAAGGTGCGCAGCCTGTGCCTGACCGCCAGCTTTGCCCGCCTCACCGCCGCGCCGGATTATCCCGAAGGTTTGGCCAAACCCGCGCTGGGCAAGATGATACCGCTGTTTGCCCAAGATTTTGCCAAATATATGCGCCAGTTTTTGCAGCTGCAATTTCTGCACATCCCTGAACGCGCCCACCTGGCCGACGAAGTGCTGCCGGAGATTATCCGCCACGGCGTGCCGCCCAGCCTGCAAGCCGCGCTGGATGCCGTGGTGCGCACCGATGCCCGCGTGTTGCTGCCGCAGGTGCAGTGCCCCGTGTTGCTCGTGTTTGGCGGCAAAGACGGCATCACTCCGCCGCGCATGGGCGAATACCTGCACCACCAACTGCCCAACAGCCGCCTGCTGCTGATTGATAAGGCCGCGCACATCCCGTTTTTGAGCCATGCTGATGGATTTTCTGCCGCCTACCGCGCGTTCATCGGGCTGCCTGAAAAAGCATAGCTGGCTGAAAAATAATAAACTATTTTAATTTCGTTAAAGCGTACGTTTTCAGGCAGCCTCAAATCAGGCTGCCTGAACTCCATCATACACCACAGGCTACCTGAAAAAGAAAGCATCTATTTTCAGGTAGCCTTTATTTGGCGTATGCACCAGCCGATTAGGCTTAAATTTCGCGGCCGTTCACCCAGTTTTGGATTGCACGCGCATCGTTTACGCGAGTGGTGGGCGAGGGGGAATTGAGCAGCACGATAATCAGCGGCTGGCGCTGTACGTTGGCATACAGCACCATGGAACGGCCGCTTTCACGGATATAGCCGGTTTTCTGCAAGGAGATATTCCAAGTACCTTCGCGCACCAAGGCGTTGGAGTTGCGGTATTGCTGCACTCGGCCGTTGCTGGTTTGGGCGGAGCCGGAATTGGAAGTGGAGAATTGGCGGATCAGCGGGTATTCGTGGGCAGCACGCACCATCAGGCTTAAATCGCGCGCAGTGGATACATTGCGGAAATCAAGACCGGTGGGATCGTAGAAACGGGTTTGCTGCATGCCGAGGCTCTGCGCTTTGCGGTTCATGGCGCTCATGAAGGCAGGCAGGCCGCCGGGATAGTTGCGGGCAAGAGCGTGGATGGCGCGGTTTTCGCTGCTCATCAGGCCCAGGTGCAGCATTTCGCGGCGGGTGAGGGTGGTACCCACGGAAAGACGGCTGCCGGTGCCTTTGAGGCGGTCGATTTCGGCTTCAGTGATTTCCAAGGTTTCATTCATGTTCTGGCGGGCATCCAGCACCACCATGGCGGCCATCAGCTTGGAAATGGAAGCGATGGGACGGACTTGGTCGATACCTTTTTGATACAGAATCTCGCCGCTGCGGCCATTCATAATCAGTGCGGATTGAGAAGTGAGCAGCGGCCCGGCCACGGCGGCTTGGGCTTCCACCCGTTCGGCAGGGCGGCTGCTGAGGAAAGTGCCGAGCGGATCGTCTTGCACGGGCAGGTTTTGTTCGAGGAACTGGCCGAGCACATCGATATCATCTTGCGCAGCGGCGGGCAGGCTGGCTAAGGCTAGGCTCAGTCCGGTGGCTAAAATAATCCAAGTCTTTCTAATTGCAAACAATTTCGTTACCTATCAGTTTGTTGTGCGGCAATGCCGTTAGGCGGTTTGCCGTTGCAGTGGGCAAATATTTGTTTTAACGATAAAAATGAAAACCCGCTTATTTTCGATAAAAAATACAGTTTTGTAAACCCTAGATAGTGTAAAAGAATTTTTGTAAAGGGCAGGTTTTGCTATGAAGGTAATGATTGGGTTGCGGCGCTGATGGCGGCGGTATCCGCGTTGATATGCGCGGAATTCCCCTATATACTTCCACGCTTTGCCATCTTCTTACGGCACAACACATTACATTGCGGAATCACATCAAATGAGCAACGAAACCCGATACTGTTCTTTCTGCGGCAAATCGGAAAATGAAGTAAAAAACCTGATTGAAGGCGATAATGCCTTGATTTGCAACGAGTGTATCGATACCTGCAGCCACATGATCCACAGCGAGGGCGCAGCGGCAGGCGAAACGCACTCCGGCGAAGACCGGCTGCCTACGCCGGCTGAAATCGTCAGCAATTTGAACCAGCACGTTATCGGCCAAGAACAGGCCAAAAAGGTGCTGGCGGTAGCGGTGTACAACCACTACAAACGCCTGCGCCATCCGAAAGAGGGCGATAATGTGGAGTTGGCCAAATCCAACATTCTGCTCATCGGCCCCACCGGCTCGGGCAAAACCCTGCTGGCGCAAAGTTTGGCACGGCGTTTGGATGTGCCGTTTGTTATGGCTGATGCCACCACGCTTACCGAAGCCGGCTATGTGGGCGAAGACGTGGAGCAGATTATTACCAAGCTTTTGGGCAATTGCGATTTTAATGTGGAAAAAGCGCAAAAAGGGATTGTTTATATTGACGAAATCGACAAGATTTCCCGTAAGAGCGACAACCCCTCGATTACCCGCGATGTGTCCGGCGAGGGCGTGCAACAGGCTTTGCTGAAACTGATTGAAGGCACGGTGGCATCCGTGCCACCGCAGGGTGGACGCAAGCACCCGAATCAGGATTTTATTCAGGTGGATACCACCAACATCCTGTTTATCTGCGGCGGTGCATTTGCCGGCTTGGAAAAGGTTATCCGCCAGCGTACGGAAAAGGGCGGTATCGGCTTTGGCGCTTCGGTGCACAGCAAAGACGAAGATGCCGACGTTACTGAGCTGTTTGAAATTGTCGAGCCGGAAGATTTGATTAAATTCGGCCTGATTCCCGAGCTGATCGGCCGTTTGCCTGTGATTGCCACACTGGCCGAGTTGGATGAAGAAGCACTCATCAACATCCTGACCGAGCCGAAAAATGCCTTGGTGAAACAATATCAAACGCTGTTTGAAATGGAAGGGGTGGAGCTGAAGGTGCAGCCGTCTGCCTTGCGCAGTATCGCCAAACTTGCCATGCAGCGCAAAACCGGTGCGCGCGGCCTGCGCTCGATTGTGGAGCGCGCGCTGTTGGAAACCATGTTCCGCTTGCCGGATATTAAAGAGCAAGTGAAAACCGTGGTGATCGACGAAACGGTGATTAACGATAACTGCCAGCCCAAACTCCTTACTGCAGACGGGCAGGAATATCAACTGCCGTAGCAATAGGCATGAGGCTACCTGAAAATATCCATTCAGCTTCAGGTAGCCTCGGTTTTCAGGTAGCCCTATTGGGAAGACGCCATGTGGCACATTGTTTTTATCGGCTATATCTTTGTTACCCTGATGTTTGCCCTCGCGCAGCCATCGTTGGCGCGGATGCTGATTTATTTGGTGGTGTGGACGATTTTGCCCACGCTGTTTGCATTTGGGGTGACTTACTATCCGTTTGCGCAACAAACGCCTCAAACAGGAAGAAAAGCAGGGTAGGGAAGCCTTGCCAAAATAACACTTTTCTCCTATAATCCTACAGCTTTCGTTTTGAAAGCTGTTTCTTTTTTTATCTTAACGTAACGCTCGCATCTTGCACCAAAGGGTGTCTCAGTTTTGAAGTTTTGAGATTCTGTGTGCATTGATGTTTGCTATAACCCTTTGTAAGGAAAATAAATGTCTCAAATTACTATGCGCCAGATGTTGGAAGCAGGTGTTCACTTCGGTCATCAGACCCGTTACTGGAACCCGAAAATGGAACAATACATTTTCGGCGCCCGCAACAAAATCCATATCATAAACTTGGAAAAAACCCTGCCCCTGTTCCAGGAAGCGCAAGACGCCGTTCGCCGTTTGGCTGCCAACAAAGGCACCATCCTGTTTGTCGGCACCAAGCGCCAAGCCCGCGACATCGTGCGCGAAGAAGCCACCCGTGCCGGTATGCCCTATGTGGACCACCGCTGGTTGGGCGGCATGCTGACCAACTACAAAACCGTTAAGCAGTCTATCAAACGCTTGGAAGAAAAAGCTGCCATTCTGGAAAATGCCGAAGCCAGCGGTTACAACAAAAAAGAACTGCTCACCATTCAACGCGAAGTGGAAAAGCTGGAACGCTCACTCGGCGGCATCAAAAACATGAAAGGCCTGCCCGACGCCATTTTCGTGATTGACACCGGCTACCAAAAAGGTACGCTGACCGAAGCAGGCAAACTGGGTATTCCGGTAATCGGCGTGGTGGATACCAATAACGATCCGGAAGGCGTGAAACACGTTATCCCCGGTAACGACGACTCCGCCAAAGCCATCCGCCTGTACTGCCGCGGTATCGCTGATGCCGTATTGGAAGGCAAAAACCAGGCTTTGGTCGAAACCGTAGCCGCTGCACAACAGGCTGCTGCTGACGAAGCCGAATCTGCCTAAGCTGATACCGTATGAGGCTACCTGAAGACACCGTTTCAATAAGCGGACGCCAAATCCGGCCTTTCAGGTAGCCTTCAATTTATCCAAGCGCGGCATCCGGCCGCGTTTCTCAATAAAACAGGAGTAATAATGTCTGCAATTACCGCAAAAATGGTTGCTGATCTGCGTGCCGCCACTGGCTTGGGCATGATGGAATGCAAAAAAGCCCTGGTGGAAGCCGATGGTGACATGGCCAAAGCTGAAGAAATCCTGCGTATTAAATCCGGCGCCAAAGCCAGCAAGCTGGCCGGCCGTACCGCTGCCGAAGGCGTGTTGGCTTATGCCATCGAAGGCAAAGTTGGCGCTTTGGTGGAAGTGAACTGCGAAACCGACTTCGTGGCCAAAGACACCGGCTTCATCGCTTTTGCCCAATCCGTAGCCAAAACTGCTGCTGAGAAAAAACCGGCCACTGTTGAAGCCCTAGCCGAATTGGTGGAAGGCGAGCGCAAAGCCGTGATTGCCAAGTTGGGCGAAAACATTTCTGTACGCCGCTTTGAAATCATCGAAGCTGCCAACAGCCTCACCACCTACATCCACGGTGCTGCCGCTACTGAAGGCGTGCTGGTGGAATACAAAGGCGATGAAACCACTGCCCGCCAAGTTGGCATGCACATCGTGGCCTCCAAGCCGCAATGCATTTCTGCCGAGCAGGTTGATCCCGAAGTGGTGGCTAAAGAGCGCCACATCTACACCGAGCAGGCGATTGCTTCCGGCAAGCCCGCCGAAATCGCTGCCAAAATGGTGGAAGGCCGCGTGAAGAAATTCTTGGCCGAAGTAACGCTGCTGGGCCAACCCTTCGTGATGAACCCTGATCAGACTGTTGAGCAGTTCCTGAAACAACAGGATACAGATATCGTGAACTTCGTCCGCTTCAAAGTGGGCGACGGTATCGAGAAAAAAGAAGTGGATTATGCTGCTGAAGTAGCTGCTGCTGCCAAAGTGTAATTTTGTTTGTATAGAAACAGCCTCTGTTCAGTTGGAATAGAGGCTGTTTTGTATTTTGTGAGAGGCAAGTATTGGGTTTTCAGGTAGCCTTTTAATGTTATAGCTAAAGCAATTCACTGCCTACGGAGCTATGGCTGCAGCCATACAAACAGTGAGCCATAACAATAAAAGATATACGGTAATATAGGCTACCGCCATAGCGAGAGTTCGATTAATCTGTGCTGTCGGTAAACGCTTCTAAAATAGAAACTTATCTTATTATTTACACAATATTTCCACAAACTGATATTGTTATAATATAACTCTAATTTTTTAAATGGAAAATTTGACCATTAGGGAAGAATTAAAGATTATAATGGACTATCCGGAATTCCCTGGATTCTTTCCCAACAACTGATTATTTATCGGTAAACACATTAGGAGAGTCTAATGAGCAAGACCATGAAGGCCATGACCTATTACGGCGAAAACGATGTCCGATTCGAAGATCGCCCGGTTCCCACTATCATTGATCCTACTGATGCTATCATTCGCGTTACCAAAACCACTATTTGCGGTACAGATTTGGGTATCATGAAGGGCAAAAACCCGGAAATCGAAGCAGTTGCCCGCGAAAAAACCGGCAAATGGGAAGGCCGTATCCTCGGCCATGAAGCCATCGGAGTGGTGAAAGAAGTGGGCTCTGCCGTTAAAGACTTCAAAAAAGGCGATAAAGTTATCGTATCCTGCGTGAGCCGCTGCGGCACTTGCGACAATTGCCAGAAACAGCTCTACGCCCACTGCCGCAAAGAAGGCGGCTGGATTATGGGCTACATGATCGACGGCACCCAAGCCGAATATGTGCGCACTCCGTTTGCCGACAATTCGCTCTACCATCTGCCCGAAACCCTCAACACCGATGTGGCCGTATTCCTTTCCGACGCACTGCCCACCGGCCATGAAATCGGCGTGCAATACGGCCAGGTGAAACCTGGTGACGCCATTGCCATTGTCGGCGCCGGCCCCGTGGGCATGGGTTGCCTGCTAACTGCCCAGTTCTACTCTCCGGCCACCATCATCGTGGTGGATATGGACGAAAATCGCCTGGCTATGGCCAAAGAAATGGGTGCTACCCACACCATCAATCCGAACAAGGAAGATGCTGTGGCCAAGATTTTGGAAATCACCGGCGGCCGCGGTGTGGATTGCGCTATGGAAGCAGTAGGTTATTCCGCCACTTGGGATATCTGCCAGAAAGTGGTGAAAGAAGGCGGCCATGTGGCCAACGTGGGCGTACACGGTAAATCCGTGGAATTTGATTTGGCTAAATTGTGGATTAAGAACATCACCGTTACCACCGGCCTGGTAAATGCCAATACCACCGGCATGCTGCTGAAAGCTTGTGAATCCAGCAAGCTGCCGATGGAAAAACTGGCCACCCACCGCTTCAAATTCAGCGAAATGGAAAAGGCCTACGACGTGTTCACACACGCTGCCGACACCAAAGCCATGAAAGTCATCATTGAAGTGTAAGCTGGTTCGCTTACTGAAATGATAAAGAGGCTACCTGAAAGTTTTCAGGTAGCCTTTTGCTGTGCTCAAGCGGGGATGCACCCTGTCAGCAGCATGTAATACTAGGCGAGCCAATGCTGTAGGAAGAAATTATACTTCCCGCTTTTTCCCGCCCGCCTGTTAAGCTAAAATACGCCCCGCCAAATCAAATGAAGGAAACCATAGCATGAACTTAACCGTTATCGATCATCCGCTGATCAAACACAAAATCACCCTGATGCGCAAAGCCAACTGCAACACCTACCAATTCCGCACTTTGGTAAAAGAGTTGGCCCGCTTGATGGCCTACGAAGCCAGCCGCCATCTGGAAACCGAATCGCTTTCTATCGAAGGCTGGTGCGGCCGCATCGAAGGCGAGCAGATTAAAGGCAAAACCGTAACCGTGGTGCCGATTTTGCGTGCCGGCCTGGGCATGCTCGACGGCGTGCTCGACCTGTTGCCCACCGCCAAAATCAGCGTGGTCGGCCTGCAGCGCGACGAAGAAACCCTGCAACCGGTTTCCTATTTCGAGAAACTGGTGAGCAAAATGGACAAGCGCCCGGCCATGATTCTCGACCCGATGCTCGCCACCGGCGGCTCGATGGTGGCCACCATTGATTTGCTGAAGAAAAAAGGCTGCCGCAACATCACCGCCCTGGTGCTGGTGGCCGCACCGGAAGGCGTGAAGCTGGTGAACGATAAGCACCCAGACGTGAAAATCTACACCGCCGCGCTCGACAGCCACCTCAACGAAAACGGCTACATCATCCCCGGCTTGGGCGATGCCGGCGACAAGATTTTCGGCACCAAGCAATCGGCTTGACTGCCCGATGCATTCGCCAACAGGCTACCTGAAAGCCGTGAAAGCACTTTCAGGTAGCCTCTAAACCCATCATCGCATTTCCCGCCCAGGCTACCTGAAAAAGCGGGCAAACCGTTTTCAGGTAGCCTGACTTGCCGCTTGGCAGCTTCCGCCGAACAATAGCCAAAGCAACGATTTTCCTCTGGCAGGCAGCGGGCTGCAGGCAGGAATCGGCGCTTGAGCCATCCCGGAAAACAACGCCATGGTCTCCACTCTCACACTCCTCTCTCTTGCCGCCACCAGCTTTCTCGGCGGCGGCCATTGCGCCGGCATGTGCGGCGGTTTGAGCACAGCCTTTGCCTTGCAGCTGCCGCCACAGGTGGGGTGCGTGAAGCTGATTGTGCTGATGAACCTCGGCCGTATCGGCAGCTACACCTTTATCGGCCTGTACCTGGCCAGGCTCAACGCCTATGTCGCGCAGGTGGAAAAGCTCGGGCAGCTGGTGTGGCGGCTCAATCCGCTCTAAACCGCCTCTTGCCCATCCAAAATACCCCTTGCCTGCTTCGGCGTTGGCCTGCTGTGGGTTGGCTGCCGTGCGGCATGGTATACAGCGCTTCGCTGTATGTGCTGGGCAGCGGCAATGCGGAGGACGGCGCACTGATGATGCTGGCCTTAGGCTTGGGCGTGGCCGAACCCGCTCTGGTGATGAGGCTGTTTGCCAACCAGCTCAAGAGTCTGCGGCAACATCTGCGTTTCAGGCTGGCGGCCGGGTTGAGCGTCAGCCTGTGGGCGGCATGGCAGCTGTGGCAGAGTAGCGATTTGGCTGCAGGCTGGCTGAAAATATAGCTGCTCCATATGCAATGTACTGCGCCGGGTTTGATTTCAGTTTGAAAACAGCTATGGTGAAACAACAGCCGGATAACTGCACTTCTCCAATATCGGGGAACGGTTATCCGGCTGTTTTGTATTCGGCCAGTTTCTAGTAGCGGTTAGCACATAATTAAAGGCTACCTGAAAACTATCTGCTACTGTTTTTCAGGTAGCCGGATGGGCTAGGGGGGCTTATCTCTCGGCATTTATAGTGAACCAAAATAAGAATACTACTACGGTAGCTTGCTTAGCCGCCTGCGGCTAGCTGCCTTATTTTAATCCACGCTATCCTTGCCGCCGCTCCTGAAAAAAACGTTGCAGCAGCTGCGCACTTTCCTCTGCTAACACGCCGCCTTGCACGGCGGTGTGTGGATTGAGCTGTTTGTTGGCAAACAGGTCGAGCACGCTGCCGGCAGCACCGGTTTTCGGCTCGGTAGCCGCGTAAATCAGGCGGCGGATACGCGATTGCATGATGGCGCCGGCGCACATGCTGCACGGCTCGAGGGTCACGTATAGATCGCAGCCGTCCAGCCGGTAGTTGCCTAATCGGCGGCCGGCTTCAGTGAGTGCGGTGATTTCGGCATGGCGGCACACGCTGTGTTCGGCCACGCAGGCATTGGCGCCGCGCCCGATGATTTCTCCCTGGCGTACCACCACCGCGCCTACCGGTACTTCGCCTGCGGCCAAGGCCTGCCCGGCCAATTGCAAAGCCTGCTGCATCCAGTGTTCGCTTTCTTCTCGCGGCGGAAACAGGGCAACCGGGCGGTGGGCACACAGTTTGGTGCGCCACACGGCTTGTTCGGCTTCGTTCAGGTAGCCTTCCCGCCCTTCGGCCAGCAATACCAATTGCCACAGCGTGGATTCGGTAACGGTGAGGCCGCTGGCTTTGAGCAGCAGGAAAGCAGTGGCGGGCGTAATGCGTTGCAGCTCGGCGGTGTCGGCGATGCCCAATTTGAGCAGCGCCTGCCGGGTTTTGGGGGCAAGCGGTGGGGTGGTGAGCGGGGTGGCGTGCATAATGGACGGAAATAATGGCTGAATGGGCAGCATCATAATTGTGTGGCTGCAGTTGAGGCAAGGCAGGAGGCTACCTGAAAAGTAGGGATAAGTTTTCATGTAGCCTTCATTCCCAGTGGCAAGCCTTGCAAGGCCGTTGGCAAATCGGGTAGGATTGGCCGCTTTTCGATGGCCGGCTTTTGCCCGGCATCACTTTGTTTTTCACGCAAACGGCCCAGCGCCGTTTGACATAATATGGATGCTTATGTCTGATTTATTTCACTTTCCCACTTTCGACGAACAATATCCCAATTTGCGCGAACGGGGCATCCGCAAATATGCGGTGGTGTATCTGCGCGACCAAATCCAACGCCTACTGGCGCGGCGGCAATGCGAAGAGTTTACCGCCTTCATCAACCAGCATCCGATGTGGGCACCGATTTTCCAACACAATCCCTATGCCGCCCGCGCCGTGCTGGATACTTATGCCGACAACCGCTTCGGCAAAGATGTGCGATTGCAGGCCGTAATCAACAACTTCACTTTGGCGCAAAGCAAACCTTCCGCTGCCAAGTGGCAAGAGCTGGTGGCACAGAGCACGGTATTGCTCAACCATCCTGCGCCCGAAATCTCCATCAGTTTGAACATCAATCATAAAGACCCGCTGGAGGGCTTCTTTTTGGTAAGCCTGCAAAGCACCGAGCGCAGCCGCATTTACGATGCCGTGTTCAGCTTTATCGCGCCCAACGGCCTGTTAATTACCTCCATCCAAGGCCCGCACAGCAGCGATGCCCCCGAGCTCATCCGCCACACCACCAAGCAGCTGCACGGTGTGCGGCCGATGTTTATGATGGTGAATGTATTCAAGCTGATAACCGCCGAACTCGGCTGCGAGCTCTACGGTATTCCGCACAAAAGCCAGGCCAAATTCCGCTGGAACGACTCCAGCCGCCTGCTGTTCAACTACGATGCCTTCTGGCAGGAAAACCAAGGCAGCCTCGATGCCAACGGCTATTGGCGGCTGCCCACTCAAATCGAGCGCACGCCGCTGGAAGAAGTGCAAAGCAAAAAACGCTCTATGTACCGTAAACGCTATGAAATGCTGGATACGCTGGAGCAGGATATCCGCCGCTTCTTTCGTTAGGAAAGTTGATTGCTAGGCGGCAACAGCGTGCCTGTTGCGTTTCAGGTAGACTTCCAACCGAGGGGAGGCTACCTGAAACCTATCCGCTGCAAAACCAAGCCCTGTATGTTCAGGTAGCCTCTTACGGCCATGAACATACAGGGCTGAATTTATGGGTTTAAACCGTTTTGCCTTTGTATTCGCATAAGTCATACACGATGCATTCGTGGCACAGGGGCTTTTGCGCTTTGCAGGTGTAGCGGCCGTGCAGGATGAGCCAATGGTGGGCGTTGAGCAGGAATTCTTTGGGCACGAAGCGCATGAGTTTGTCTTCCACTTCTCGCACGTTTTTGCCTGGCGCGAGATTCATGCGGTTGGCTACGCGGAAAATATGGGTATCCACGGCCATGGTCGGCTGGCCAAAGGCGGTGTTGAGCACGACGTTGGCGGTTTTGCGGCCAACGCCGGGCAGTGCTTCAAGCGCTTCGCGGGTATCCGGCACTTCACCGCCGTGTTTTTCCAGGAGCAGGCGGCAGGTTTGCATAATGTGTTTGGATTTGGTTTGGTAGAGGCCGATGGTACGGGTGTATTCCATCAGCTTTTCCAGGCCTAAATCGAGGATGGCCTGCGGGGTGTTGGCCACGGGGAAAAGCTTGGCGGTGGCTTTATTCACGCCTTTGTCGGTGGCTTGGGCGGAGAGCAGCACGGCGATGAGCAGCTCGAATGGGCTGTGAAACACCAGCTCGGTGGTGGGATTGGGGTTGGCGTCGTGCAGGCGTTGGAAGATTTCGCGGCGTTTTTGCGGGTTCATGGTTTGGCAGGTAAGGTTTGCAACTTGCTGTATAGTCTTTATAAATATTTTCAGGTAGCCTTGATTGAGGCTACCTGAAACCTTGTGCGCCTGGGCAATGGTCAAGTGCCGCTGCTCACGCGCAATTTTTGGCCGGGGTGCAGTACGCTGTTGCTCAAGTTATTGCTGCGTTTGATGTCGGCCACGGAGGTATTGTAGCGGCGGGCGATGGATTGCAGGGTATCGCCGCTGCGCACGGTGTGGGACACGGTTTGCTGGCGGCCGTTTCTGCCATTGCGATCGTTGGAGGCGCGGTTGTTACGCTCGTTGCCGCGTTCGTTGCGGCTGTTAGGTTTGTTGTCGGCATGGCGGCTGGCAGCCTGTTGATTGCTGCTGGTACTCACGTGCAATACTTGGCCGGTGCGGATGTTGTTGCCGCGCAGGTTGTTGGCACGGCTGAGATCGGCCACGTCTACGTTGTAGCGGCGGGCAATGGAATACAGCGATTCGCCGGACTGCACTTTATGGGTGATGGTTTGTGCGCCGCGGCGGTTGGCCTGCTGCTCTTGTCGGGCAGCGCGGCGTTGGTTGTTGCCGGTGTTGGCGGCCAGCTGGCCGAAGCCGGCATTGTTGGCGCGGCGAACCTCAGCTTGGGCTTGGCGGCGAGTTTCCTGGGCTTCGGTTTGTGCTAAGGAAGCACGCACGGCGGCTGCGGCGCTGCTGCTGCCGGGTTCATTGGCAGGCTTGGTATTATCTGCGCTGCTGTTGCTGGCCAAGGACATCAACGGGTCGGGCTGGGGATTGCTGTTGTCGGCAAGTTCAATGGTTTCAGGTAGCCTGTCGTTTGGGCTGTGGATGTTGTTGGGCGTGGCGGGTTGGTCTACGGATTGGGCAGCTGTTTGGACAACCGTTTGAGCTGGGGCTACCTGAATATCGGGCGAGCTGTTCACGCGGGGTGCGGTCTCGGCGGGATGGGTGCCGTTGGAAGCCAATGCGGTAAAAGTAGCAGGGGCAGTTGGGTTTGGCGCCTGCTGCACGGGGGCATGGACGGGTTCGGGCGGGTTGGCCGGTTGGAGTGAGGCTACCTGAACAGGGATGGGCGGTGTTACAGGCTGGGCAGCCGGTTTGGCAGCGGCCACGATGCTGTTGCGTTCAGCTACGTTCTGGCTGTTACGACGGATGAGGTTGCCCAGTGGGTCGCCGCCGGCGGGTTTGTTGTCGGCAAGCATCTGCACGCCGCGGCCAAGCTGGCTGTTGTTCAGGCTGTTTTTGGCCACGAGAATAGGCAAACCGGCACGGATGGTGTTGCTGCTGAGGCCGTTGGTGCGGCGCAGGTCGGCCACGCTCACGCCGTTGCGGTCGGCGATGTCGCTGAGGGTGGTGGCACCGTCAGAGTGCAGGATGTCGTAGGAGAGCAGGGATTCTTTGGGGGCACTGCGCAGGTTGCGCTCAAAAGCATTGACTGCGCCTACGGGCAAGAGCAGTTTGCGCTGACCGTTTTCGGGCAGGAACACGGGCACTTTGAAGCTGGGGTTGAGCGCTTCGAATTCGGCTTGGCTGATATTGGCCAGACGGGTGATGGCGTTGATATCTATCGGGCTATCGATGCTGATGGCTTCGAAATAGGGCTTGTTTTCGATGTTGGAAAGGTGTAGGCCGAATACTTGCGGGTTACTCACGAGGTTGCGCACGGCCAGAAGCTTGGGCACGTAATTGCGCGTTTCATTGGGCATATTGAGGTTTTCATACACCGGCTCAAGCCCTTGGCTGCGGGCGCGGGCCACGGCGCGGCTCACGTTGCCTTCGCCCCAGTTGTAGGCAGCCAGCGCGAGCGACCAGTCGCCAAACATATTATGCAGATATTGCAGATAGTTCAGTGCTGCGTTGGTGGAGGCGTAGATGTCGTGGCGGCCGTCGTAAATATTGTTTTGCGCCAAACCGTAGTGGCGGCCGGTGGCGGGCATAAACTGCCACAGGCCGGAGGCACCCACGTGAGAACGGGCTTTGGTAACGAATGCGCTCTCAATAAACGGCAACAGGGCGATTTCGGAGGGCATGTTGCGCTTTTCCACTTCGGAGAGAATGTGGTAAAGATAGGGGCGGCTACGCTCCACGGTGCGGTTGAAATAGGCACTGCGGGTGCTGAAGTAGGTTTCGTGGCGGCGCACGATTTCGGGATTGACTTCGCTCATACGGAAGTCTTGCCGCATACGGCTCCACAGATTATTGTGACGGGTTTGGCTGGGGTTACGCAGAATGGCAGCGTTGAGGTTGGTGATGGAGGTGGCAATCTGCTCCGGTGTATAGTTTTGGGCGAGGGCAGAAGCTGGAATTCCCAGGCTTAAAATGGCCAGGGAAAGAAATTTGAATTTACTCATGGCAGAGGAATGAGTCCGTTTGGTTTAACATTATGATTAGCTAAAATTTTTTTGATATTAAGGGCTAGGAGGAAGCCGTGTCAAGCCGCAGCTGAACGTTTTGCCGGCACGGCATGCGTAAAGATAAAATAATAACACGAGAGTGCACCCGAACTCTCATTTTCGGCAGGTTTCTTTGCGCTGTGTTTTGCAAAATTTTGTTTGATAGGTATGATGGCCAGAAGAATGAGGAGGCGGCATGATAGAAGAAAACAGGTTGGCCGAATGGCTGGATAACACTGCTACAGGGGGCTACCTGAAAATGGCGGAGCAGGCGTTTTTTGCCGTGCATACGGATAATTTATATGGTGTTACCGTGACCACCTCGCTCTGCAACTGGGATTGCTGGCCGCATCAGGTGTTGCGGCTGGGGCGGGGTAGGGCGCAGGCAGACGTGGTGTGTGCACTGCCGCAACTGCCGCTGTTGTCGGGTAGCGTGCAGACCTTGCTGTTGCCGCATGGTTTGGAATTGTGTGCGCAGCCGGAAGAATTGCTGCGGGAGTGCTTCCGCATATTGGTGCCCAACGGCAGTTTGGTGCTCAGCGGGTTTAATCCGTATTCGCTGTGGCGCTTCGGGCTACCTGAAAAACAACTCGGCCTGCGCGCCCATGCGCTGCCGCTGCCGAAAGTGCGGCGGATGCTGGCTGAGGCCGGCTTCAGGCCGGATACAGGGCGGTTTATGGCGTATGTGCCGCCGTGGAAAAGCAGTGGGGCGTTGCAGCGGTGGTGGTTTATGGAGTTGGCGGGTAACCGCTGGTGGCCGGCAGCCGCCGCGGCTTATGGTTTGGTGGCAGTGAAAACAGTGTATCCGCTTACCCCGCTGCGCGAAAAGGCCGGCCAACTGCGGAGCGAAGGGTTTTCGCTGCTGCCGGGAAATTGTCGGCAGGGATAGGGGGAGAAAATGGTTGCGTTGCTGTGGGCATTTTAGTATAATTATGTGAATTACCTTGGAAAGGTGGATGAGTGGTTGAAGTCGCACGCCTGGAAAGCGTGTATACGTGAATAGCGTATCGAGGGTTCGAATCCCTTCCTTTCCGCCAGAACATTTTTGTAGAGTACGCGCTTTGCAAATCCAAGAAAAAACAGCCAGCCACACTGCTCGGCTGTTTTTGTATCTGTAGCTAAAGTCCTTCGCTGCCTACGTTGTCAATCTGTTTTGCTGTGTAGCAGTTATGGGAATTTTGCTATAGCTGTACTGTCCACCAGCGGCCGTAAAGGCAATCTGAAAGGAGAATCCTATGCATTTTGATACCGAAGTTATCCACAGTAGCTACAATCCGGACGAGCACAACCGTGCCGTGATGCCACCTATCTACCAAAATAGCATGTTCGCTGTACACACCATTAGCGAAGATATTCCATACCGCTATTCGCGTATGGGTAATCCCACGCGCAAAATTTTGGAAGACACCGTGGCTGAGTTAGAACATGGTTGTGCCGGCTTCGCCTTCGGTAGCGGTATGGCCGGCATTGATGCCGTGTTCCGTACCGTATTGCGCCCCGGCGACACTATCGTAGCCGTGGCCGATATCTACGGCGGTGCCTACGACCTGCTCACTGAAGTGTATGCCCAATGGGGCATAAACGTGATTTTCGCCGACCTCACGCTACCTGAAAATTTAGACAAACTCCTGACCGAATACAAAGTAAAACTCGTTTGGCTCGAAAGCCCCAGCAACCCGCTTCTGCGACTGGTGGATATCTCTTTATTGGCACAAAAAGCCAAAGCCGCCGGCGCCGTGGTGGGTATCGATAATACCTTCGCTACTCCCTATCTGCAAAACCCGCTCGATATGGGCTGTGACATCGTTTTCCATTCCGCCACCAAATACCTCTGTGGCCATTCCGATGTGTTGATGGGTATTGTGGTGGCTAAGGAAGAAGCCCTGGCCAAACGCCTGCAAAGCACCTTGATAAACACCGGCGGTATTGCCGGGCCGATGGACTGCGCACTTGTGTTGCGTGGCATCAAAACTCTCTCCGTGCGCATGAAGCAGCATCTGGTCAACGCTGCCGAACTTGCCCGCCGCTTGGAACAGCACCCCGCTGTGGCCAAAGTGTTCTACCCAGGTCTGCCTAGCCACGAACACCACGAATTAGCCAAACGACAAATGCGCGGCTTCGGCGGCGTGGTGTCGGTATATCTGAAGAAAGATAGCCAAGCCGCTGCCGATTCCGTTATCCGCAACCTCAAACTGCTGCACATGGCCGCCAGCCTCGGCGGCGTGGAAAGCTTGGTGAACCATTCCTTCAGCCAGTCGCACAGCGGCATGAGCCCGGCGGTGAAAGAAAAACTCGGCATCCGCGAAAGCCTGCTGCGCTTCTCCGTGGGCATTGAGGATATTGAAGACATTTGGCGCGACATCGATACTGCATTGAACACCACGCTGTAACGTGCCTGCCAGAATGGTAAACAGGCTACCTGAAAATTGTACTACATGGCATTTCAGGTAGCCTTTAATCTGCCGCCACATTCCCCGAAGCCAGCCCAATCCGCTACAATACGCCCTTTCCCAATAGCGGATTCACTTAAAGTTTTGCCACGGCGTTGGTTCGCTTGGTATCAAAAGCTTGCTAATCCTCTATCTCATTCCGAAAGCCAATATCATGACCATCAAAACCCGTTTCGCCCCCAGCCCCACCGGCTACCTGCATATCGGCGGCGTGCGCACCGCGCTGTATTCATGGGCATTTGCCAGACACCACGGCGGCGAATTCCTGCTGCGCATCGAAGACACCGATTTGGAACGCTCCACCGCCGAATCCGTGCAAATCATCCTCAACGGCATGCACTGGGTAGGCCTGCACGCCGACAATGCCGACAATATTGTTTACCAAACCCAAAACTTCCCGCGCTATAAAGAGTTAATCCAACAACTGCTCGATTCAGGCCATGCCTACCATTGCTATTGCAGCAAAGAAGAATTGGAGCAGATGCGCGAAAAAGCCGAGCGCGAAGGCACGGCCACTTACGACCGCCGCTGGCGACCGGAAGCCGGTAAAACGTTGCCAGAGATTCCCGCAGGGGTAGAGCCCGTTGTTCGCTTCAAAATGCCGACCGACGGCGTAACCCGCTGGAATGATTTGGTAAAAGGCGAAATCAGCATCCCCAATGCTGCGCTCGACGACCTCATCATCGCTCGCGCCGACGGCACGCCCACCTACAACTTCTGCGTGGTAGCCGACGATATGGACATGGGCATCACCCACGTTATCCGTGGCGACGACCATGTAAACAACACGCCGAAACAAATCAATATTTTCAAAGCCCTCGGCGCCACCCCGCCCGAATACGCCCACCTGCCCATGATCCTGAACGAGCAGGGCAAGAAAATTTCCAAACGCAGCGGCGACACCGTGGCGATTACCGAATACGAAGACCTGGGTATTCTGCCCGAAGCCCTGCTCAACTACCTCGCCCGCTTGGGCTGGGCGCACGGCGACGACGAGTTTTTCAATATGGAGCAGTTCGTGCAATGGTTTGAGCTGGAACACGTTTCTTCCTCCGCCAGTCGCATGGATGCAAAAAAACTGTATTGGATCAACGCCGAACACATCAAAGCCACAAGCAACGCCGAACTGGCCAAACTGGTGCTGCTGCGCTTGGAGAAACAAGGGGTTGCAGTTTCAGGTAGCCCCAAGCTGGAAGACGTGTTGGCACTGGTAAAAGATCGTGCCCACGATTTGAACGCACTGGCCGCTGAATGCGCTTATTTCTACCGCAAAGCCGTGCCGTTGGAAGCCGATGTGGCCAAACATTGGGATGGCGAAGCTCCCGCCCGAATGCAGCGTTTCGCCGAAAAACTGGCCGAGCTGACCGAACAGGATTGGACGGCAGAAAACATCCACGCTTTGTTCCCTCCGTTCTGCGAAGCCGAAGGCATCAAAATGGGCAAACTCGGTATGCCGCTGCGCCTGGCGGTGTGCGGCACGGCCAAAACACCCAGTGTGGATGCCGTGCTGGCCTTGATCGGCAAAGAAGAAGTGTTGTGCCGTATCCGCGAGTTGGCTTAAGCCTGCGAAAGGCTACCTGAAAGCAGCTACCCTGTTTCAGGTAGCCTCCATCACATCATGAACCAACTCATCCTCGACTTTCCCGCTGCCCCGCCGAGTTTCGACACCTTCCTCGGCCAAGGCAACCGCGAGCTGTTGCAAGTATTGCGCGGGCAGCGCGAGCCTTTTGTGTATGTGTGGGGGCCGGCCGGCGCCGGCAAAAGTCATTTGCTCCAAGCCTGGGCGGCGCAGGCCGAAGCGGCCGGATTGAGCGCACGCTACCTGAATGCCGCCAATGAGCCGCTGCACGAAGCACCCGCCGAAGGCTGCCATCTCGCCCTCGACCAAATCGACAGCCTCAATGCCGACGGCCAAGCCGAATTGTTTAATTTCTGCAACCATCTCCGCCAAAGCCGGCAGGGCGCGCTCCTGATCGGCGCCAGTGTGCCGCCGCCGCGCCTAGCCGTGCGCGAAGACCTGCGCACCCGCATGGGTTACTGCCTGGTGTATGAAATCAAACCGCTTGGCGACGAAGAAAAAATCGCCGCCTTGGTTGAAGCCGCCCGCCGCCGCCAAATCCGCATTTCGCCCGATATTTTCCGCTACCTGCTGCACCACTGGCGGCGCGACATCGGCAGCCTGATGGCCATGCTCGACGCCCTCGACCGTCACGCCCTCGCCAGCCACCGCCCCATCACGCTGCCCCTGCTCAAACAACTGTTGCAACAGGATATTTAAACCAATGAACCTTGCCATCTTCGACCTCGACCATACCCTCATCAACTGCGACTCAAGTAGCGAATGGAGCAATTTCCTGCACGAAAAAGGCATCTTCAGCGATGCCGATATGCAACGCCACCAAGCGTTCGACCAAGACTACCGTAAAGGCTGCCTCGATCTCGATGCCTATCTTGCCTTCGTCCTGCGCCCGTTGGCCGAATACAGCCGTACCGAGTTGGACGAAATGCACCGCGAGTTCATGCGGCGCATCCGCCCGAACATCACCCAAATGGCCAGAATGCTGGTCAACAGCCACCGCGACGCGGGCGACACCCTGCTCATAATTTCCGCCACCAACGAATTCATCATCACCCCCATCGCCCGCGAATTCGGCATTGAAAACATCATCGGCATCAGCCTCGAAACCGATGCCCAAGGCAACTACACCGGCCGCCCGATAGGCACGCCCAGTTTCCAAGCGGGCAAAGTAACCCGCCTGCACCAATGGCTGGCCGAACGCGGCCAAAGCCAGGCCGACTACGAAAAAGTTTATTTCTACAGCGATTCCCGCAACGACCTGCCGCTCTTGGAACAGGTAAACCAGCCTGTAGCCGTTAATCCCGACCCTGTGCTCACCCTCACCGCCGCACAGCGCGGCTGGCCGATATTGGATTTTGTGTGATAGTGCCAATGGCTTAGCCGCAGTATGAAAAAAGGCTACCTGAAAACCCAAAGCAGGGTTTCAGGTAGCCTTTGATTTGGAGCTATTCCAAACTACTAATCCACTTCCCGTTCGTGCGGCAGGCGGCCGGCCCAATCGCAGGCGAACTGGTAGGCGGTGCGGCCGGAGCGGCTGCCGCGCATCTGCACCCATTGGAGGGCAGCGCGGCGGGCGGTGTCGTCCAGTGGCAGGCCGGCATCGGTCAGCCAGCTTTCGGCCGCGGCGAGGTAGTCTTCTTGGCTGAAAGGGTAGAAGCTGAGCCAAAGGCCGAAGCGGTCGGAGAGGGAGACTTTTTCTTCCACGGCTTCTTGCAGGTGCACTTCGCCGCAGTCACCGGTACGGGCGAGGTTATCGGCCATGTGTTCGGGCATGAGGTGGCGGCGGTTGGAGGTGGCGTACACCAGCACGTTGTCGGCGCGGCGGGAGAGGCCGCCGTCCAGCGCGGTTTTGAGGGCTTTGTAGCTGTCTTCGCCGTCTTCAAAGGAGAGATCGTCGCAGAAAACAATAAATTTTTCGCTGCGCGGGGCGAGCAAATCGAGCAGGGCGGGCAGGCCGGCAAGGTCGTGTTTGTCCACTTCAATCAGGCGCAGGCCACGCTCGGCGTATTCGTGCAGCAGGGCTTTGATGAGCGAGGATTTGCCTGTGCCGCGCGCGCCGGTGAGCAGGGCATTGTTGGCGGGGCGGCTGGCGAGGAATTGCTCAGTGTTGCGCACCAGGCGCTGGGTTTGCGGGCTGATGGCACACAGGCGGGCGAGGGGGAAAGTGTGTGGGCGGGGCAGGGCGGTGAGCAGGCCGCCGTTGCCGTGTTTCTGCCAGCGGAAGGCAAGAGCTTGCCAATCGGGTTCGCGCTGTTCGGGCGGCAGGAGTTGGTCGAGGCGGCGCAGCACGGAGGCGGCTTGCGTGAGGAAGGGTTTGAGTTTCATGATTGGGTTTGGTGGCTGGTTATCAAAGGAAGGAAGGCTACCTGAAAATGTCGGCATGGCACAAGGGGCAGGGCAGTGATAGCCGATTGCTATAGCAATGGAAATTGTCATTTGCCCGCTCTAGCAGTATCATTGCCCATTTTTCAGGGAAGCCGCTATGAGCACCGCATTGATTCAAGATTACCTGCGCACCCAAGGCCTGAAACTGCCGGCAGAGGCGGTGCAGATAGCCATGCTCACCGCCAGCAGCGTGATGGCGGCGGGCAAGGCGGAGATTGAGCCGGAAATCCTGTGGTATCGCGGTGCAGACGGCACATTGGAGCAGCATCTGCCGCGCAACGAAGCGCACCACGCCCGGCTGCGCCAAATCTTTATGGCGCTTGATTCCGCCTACACCGCCAGCCCCTGCCGCAGCGCCGCCGTGTATCTGCTGCACACGCCAGGCAGCCTGCTGCACCTGGTGGCGCAAGGCGAGCCGTTGGAAAAGCTGCTCGCCGTAGAGCAAGACTTAGAAGCCGCGCACACCACCCACCTGGCCACGCGCAGCGCGCAAACCGGTTGGCTGAACCAAATAGACGACGTTGCCCAATGGCTGCAAAACGGCGACCTCGCCGGTAGCCGCCACCGCCCCGGCAGCCAGCTGGCCGTACCGGTATGCGCCGAAAACGGCCGCGTGCTCGGCGTGGTGTATCTCGAGCATGGCCACACCGCCGCCTTCGACGAAGCCGCCCAAAGCATCTGGGGCGGCCTGGCTCTCGCCTTGGCCGAACCGCTCGCCGATTTGTTGCAGCCGGAAGAAGCTGCCGAATAAAGGCTACCTGAAAGTTAAAAACAAGCACTCCACACACACACCAAATAAGCACCATGACCCCGCTAAAATTCATCGCCTCCTGCCGCCTGCCCACCGAATACGGCATCTTCACCATGCACGGCTTCGAAGAGCCAAGCGGCCAAGAACACATCGCCCTGAGCATGGGCAATATCGCCAACGGCGAGCCCGTGCTCTCTCGCATCCACTCCGAATGCCTCACCGGCGACGCCCTGTTTTCGCAAAAATGCGACTGCGGCCCCCAGCTGCAAGCCGCCATGCAGGCCGTACAGAGCGAAGGGCGCGGCGTGATTGTGTATCTGCGCCAAGAAGGGCGCGGCATCGGCCTGATCAATAAAATCCGCGCCTATGCGTTGCAAGACCAAGGCCTCGATACCGTAGAAGCCAACCTCGCCCTCGGCCTGCCCGTAGACGCCCGCGATTTCAGCCTGGCCCAAGCCATCTACCAGCACCTCGGCGTTCACTCCATCCGCCTGCTTACCAATAATCCCGATAAAATCAGCAAGATGGAGCAAAGCGGCATTAAAATCACCGAACGTGTGCCGCTCTTGGTGGGCCAAAACCGCGAGAACACAGGCTACCTGCAAACCAAAGCCGCCAAACTCGGCCATTTGATCGAAAGTTAATTTTTCAGGTAGCCTCCCCCAAAGGCTACCTGAAACCCAAAATCCACCCACAAAAGGCAACTTCCATGACCCTCCGCATCGGACAAGGCTACGACGTCCACCAGCTCGTGCCCGGCCGCCCGCTCATTCTCGGCGGCGTGACTATCCCCTTTGAAAAAGGCCTGCTCGGTCACTCCGACGCCGACGCCTTACTACATGCCATCACCGATGCCCTGCTTGGCGCCGCCGCCTTAGGCGATATCGGCACCCACTTCCCCGACACTGCCGCCGAACATAAAGACGCCGACAGCCGCGCCCTGCTGCGCCAAGCCTACGCAGCCGTGCAGGCTCAAGGCTGGTGCGTAGTGAACGTGGACAGTACCATCATCGCCCAACAGCCCAAACTGCGCCTCCATATCGACGCCATGCGCGCCAACATCGCCGCCGACTTAGGGCTGGCTGAAAACTGCGTCAATATCAAAGGCAAAACCAATGAAAAACTCGGCTACCTCGGCCGCATGGAAGGCATCGAAGCCCAAGCCGTGGTGCTGCTGGAGAAGGTTACTTGAAAGCAAAGCTTCAGCGAAGCTACATAACTCTGTAGGATAGATCAACTGCATCCCGGATATTCTGCTTACTGCTGCCGCCAAACCTGTTGCGAATGGTTGGGAAATCAGCCAAGATTTGCCGATGGGGCACAGTCTTAACGCAGCTGTAAGGGTAGGGTGGCGGCTTATTCGATGCCGCTTTGCCCTGATTGAAACTTAATCCACTATGAACCCCTGCCGCATAGTAGAATAAGGCTACCTGAAACGAAGCTAAGCTTGTCAATCCCGCTAACAGGAGAATCCTATGTCCGCTCAAGACCAACTCAAATGCACCGCCGCCCAAAAAGCCCTCGAATTCGTGCCTGAAAACGCCTATATCGGCATCGGCACCGGCAGCACCGTCAATTTCTTCATAGAAGAGTTGGCCAATAGCGGCATCCGCATTAAAGGTGCTGTTTCCACCTCCAAAGCCACCAGCGAGCTCTTGAAACAACACGGCATTCCCGAAGTATCGCTCACCGAAGCCACCGAGCTGCCCGTGTATATCGACGGCGCCGACGAAGTCAACCACAGCCTGCAAATGATTAAAGGCGGCGGCGGCGCACTCTTGGCCGAAAAAATCGTGGCCAGCGCCGCCGAAAAATTCATCTGCATCGTAGACGAGAGCAAATACGTTTCCCGGCTGGGCAAATTCCCGCTGCCGATCGAAATCATCCCCGCCGCCCGCTCGCTGGTGTCGCGCCAGCTGCTCAAATACGGCGGCAGCCCGCAGCTGCGCTTGAATTTCAACACCGACAGCGGCCACAAAATCATCGATGTGCACAATATGCCCATCAACGAGCCGCTCAAACTGGAAGACGAGCTCAACCGCATCCCGGGCATCGTCGAAAACGGCCTGTTCGCCCGCCATCCCGCCCACGTGCTGATTATCGGCCGTGCAGAAGGTGCGGAAGTGATCAAAATCGGCGGCTGATTGTAGCCGTTTGGCCTGGTCGTGCGGCACAGGCTACCTGAACATGGCAGCCTGCAGTTTGGAGCGCAAACCTAGATAAATGCCCGCACTCCATTGGATATTTCCATATTTCAGGTAGCCTTAAGCGTTCATCAGGCTACCTGAAAACATAAAACTTAAGCGGCGAGATTGTGTATTTGTAGCCAGTTTTATCCGTTGTTTAAACATGAAAAGTTCTACTTAATTAAAATGAATAATATTAAAGTTCACATAATATATATTATGTAAAATTATTATATTGGTATATAGCTTCGGTATTTGTTTATTGCTTTGGTTGTCCATAAATGCGTTTTTAGGAAGCTTCTGATCGGGTGAGCAGCATGGCATCGCCGTAGCTAAAAAAGCGGTATTGTTGCTCGATGGCGTGGCGGTAGGCGGCGCGGATGTGTTCGACGCCGGAAAAGGCGCTCACCAGCATCAGCAGGGTGGATTTGGGCAGATGGAAGTTGGTAATCAGGCCGTCGGCTACCTGAAAACGGTAGCCCGGGGTGATGAAAATATCGGTATCGCCCTTGCCTGCTTGCAGATGGCCGCTTTGGGCGGCGGCTTCCAGGCTGCGCATGGAGGTGGTGCCGACAGCCCATACGCGTTTGCCGTTTGCTTTGGTTTCCGCAATAGTTTCAACGGTTTCGGCAGGAATGCTGTACCACTCTTTGTGCATTTTGTGTTCGGCAATATTTTTGCTGCGCACGGGCTGGAAGGTGCCGGCGCCCACATGCAGGGTAATTTCGGCGCGACGGATGCCATTTGCTTGCAGCCCTGCCAACAATTCGGGGGTGAAGTGCAGGCCAGCGGTGGGTGCGGCAATGGCGCCTTGGTGTTTGGCGTAAACGGTTTGGTATCGTTCGTCGTCGGCTGCATCGGCGGCACGCTCGATATAGGGAGGCAGTGGCAGGCGGCCGGTTTGTTCGAGGATTTGGTATACGTTGAGGCTACCTGAAAACCGAAGCTTAAAAAGCTCGCCTTCGCGTTCTTCCATTTGCGCCTGAATGCTGCCGTCAAATTCTAACAAGCTGCCGGGCTTGGGCGACTTGGAGGAACGGATGTGCGCCAGGGCGCAGTGTTTGTCCAATACACGTTCAATCAAAGCTTCAATACGCCCGCCGCTCGCTTTATGCCCGAACAGGCGGGCTTTCATCACTTTGGTGTTGTTGAACACAAGTAGGTCGCCGACTTCGAGCAGGTTGGGCAGCTCGGCAAACAGGCGGTCGCATAGGGATCGGCCGGGGCGGGCATCGAGCAGTCGGCTGCTGCCGCGCTGTTCGGGCGGCTGCTGGGCAATAAGGTGTTCGGGCAGGTGAAAATCGAAATCGGCAAGCTGCATGGCGCAGTAGGCAGTCGGAGAAAAGCGGGCATTATATAACCTTTTTGCTTGGGTGTTGGGGGTTTGCATTTTCAGGTAGCCTCATACTGGCAAAGGCTACCTGAAAAATCGGCAAGCATTTTAAACAAATATTTTCAGATTGCCCTTCGCCACCTCTGAAAAAATCGGCTAAAACCCTTGCCAGACGGGCATAAAGCAGCTACCTTTCGTTTGATTTCCTATTGCGTACGGTATTTCGATGAGCAAACAGCTGTATTCCGGCAAAATTTGGAGCAAACTCTGGCTGAAAGCGCTGCTTTTCGGCCTGGTTTTGTTGGCATTGTGGCTAGGCGCATCATTCGGGTTGAGCCGATTGTTCAGTGAAGCCCGCATCCGCCAAACCGCCAATCAAATGCTTGCCGCACAAGGCCAGCAGCTGAATTTTGATGGCCGCCAAATCGAACGCGGCTGGTTCCCCTACCCTTATGTGGTGCTGCGCCAAGTGGGATTAAGCCGCACACAGGAAAGCGGTCAAACGATGGATGCCGAATCCGTGAGGCTTTCCTTCGGTTGGTCGGCCTTGTGGGGCGATGTGTCTATCCACAGCCTGTCCCTACAACATGCTAGCATCAGCGCGCGTCAGCTGGAAAGCGGGCAGTGGGAAGTGGCTGGATTCACCGCTAATCAAGCAACAAGCAGCACCCTGCCCCGCCGTATCGAACTTGATGATTGTTCCCTGCGCCTGCAGTACGGCGAACAAAAACAAACCATGCGTCAAGTATCCGGCTTTATCGATCGTGTCGATGAGAACTTCAGCCTCTCTGCCAGCCTGTTTGCCCCGCAGGAATACAGGATACAGGCCTCCGGCGCCTATAGCGGCAGCCACTTTGAACAACTACAAGCCAATCTTGCCGGCTTCCTGCCCAACGGCCAGCCCTTCACCGCCGCCTGGCAAGGCAATGCCAACTATACCGCCGAGCAAAGCCGTCTCAATACCAAAGACGGCCAGCTCAGCATCCAAGTTCCTGCCTGGTCGCTTAATATTGATGGCAATACCCGCAACTGGCAATTCTCCCCCGACAGCGTCGTTTTGCCTGAAACCCACATTGTCTTCAACGTCGACTCAGAAAATGGTCAATCCTCGGCTGAAACCGTGCGGCATAGCGGCAGCGGCAGCATCAACAAAGTTTCCTATCAAAACCGCACATTAGCAATCGCTGGTTTCCAACTCAGTGGTACAGTGGAATACGAGCAAGGCAGCAGCGGCTACAGCGCCAACGGCCGCCTCCAAGCACAGCCCGGACATTTTCAAATCGACAACCTCTACCTCAGCACCCGCCACAACGCCGCACCCGGCAGCATGCCCTATCTCTCCGGTCAATGGCATGGCCAAGCCGCCGGCAATAGCCAAAACTGGAAAGCAGAGCTGCGAGGCAGCCTTGATAACAACGAAGGCTACCTGAAAATTTCCGGTAGCCTCAACGATCAAGGCCACAACATCGAAGCGACTCTCAATCTGAGTAAACTTTCACTCAGCAGCTATCTCGAAACCAAACGCCCTGCCCCTGCCGCCGAAAACACCGCAGCCCCTTTGTGGCTGCAATACTGGCCACGCGCCCTGCGTCATCGCCAAATTCAGCTTACCCTCGATATTGGCACGCTTGAAAGCTCCGGCCTGCAAATCCAAAACTTCCACAGTACCCTGCACCTTGATGCCGACAAGCTCGAAGCCCAAACTATCAAAATGCAGATGTATGATGGCAATGCCGAGGGCAGTGCCGTGCTACACCACGGCAGCCGGCCAAAATGGGAAACCTCTATCCAATTCAACAATATCCAAATCAAACCCCTGCTGCAAGATGCCTTTCGCTTCAACCACCTCAGCGGGCGCGGTAACGCATCCTTCCGCCTGGGTGCAGAAGGCCTCAAACGCAGCGAATGGCACACCACCCTTGCCGGACAAGGCAAAATCGTGCTCGACAATGGTGCGTGGCAAGGCATCAACCTTGGCAAGCTCCTCAGCAAGCCCGACAACCTACCCGCCCAAAACCTGATCCGCTACAACGCCGAGAGCAACACCCCCTTCCGCCATTTCAGCATCGAAGCCAGCGTGGAAAACGGTATTGGCACCACGCCCAGCCTCAGCCTGCAAAGCGACAGCCTCAACCTCAGCGGCCAAGGCAGCTTCGACATTCGAGCCACCACCCTCAACTACGCCGTGCTCGCCAGTGTCGGCCAAGATCTCTGGCTGCCGTTAAAAATCAACGGCAGCATCAGCCGCCCCAACTTTGCCCTCGACTACCAACGCATCACTGGCAACCTGCAAAGCCCCGAACAAAAACAACGTGCCCTGCAAAATGTACTGCAACAGCAATGGCAGTGGATACAGAAACTGCCTGAAAATCAACAGCAATAGCTGTCTGCGTATCTCCAGGCCGCCTGCTTTGTTGGCAACAATTTTCAGGTAGCCTCAACCAGCCAAACAAAGGCTACCTGAAAGCATAAGCTTTAACGAAGTTAAAACCTGCGGCGCGATTTTTCAGGTAGCCTTTTACTGGAAGCGAATTGAATTGCACAAAACAGCCTGCTGCTGAAGCGCACAGGCTGTTGCTATTTGGAAAGGGTCTTGCCTAGTTTGGCAATGGCTTGGTGTTTTAATCCCCTTGCACCCCGAGTTGCAGGTAGTTTTGCAAACCCAAACTTTCCATCAGATCGAGCTGGGTTTCCAGCCAGTCGAGACGTTCTTCGTTTTCGTCTTTCTGTTTTTCCAAAAGCTGACGGGAAATGTAGTCCTGCTTTTCTTCGCATACGGCAATGGCTTCCACCAGTGCCTGGTGTTTGTCTTGCTCTTTTTGCCGGTCGCATTGGATGATTTCTTCGGTGTTTTCGCCAATCAGCAGTTTGCCGAGCTCTTGCAGGTTGGGCAGACCTTCCAGCAGGAGGATACGCTCAATCAGGGCATCGGCTGCTTTCATATCGGTGATGGATTGTTTGTGGAAATAACCGCCCAGCTCTTCCAAACCCCAGTTTTTCAGAATGCGAGCATGCAGGAAATACTGATTGATGGTGATAAGCAGGATGCCCAGGTTTTTATTGAGCTGGCGGATAACTTCGCGATCGCCTTTCATACGTTTTCCTTTCCGTATTACAGCTGGCTTTGCAGGTAGTTCTGCTCGCCGAGCAGGTCGATAAGGCGCAGTTGCTGTTCGAGCCAGTGGGCGTGATCTTCTTCGGTGTCTTTGAGCTGGTTGATCATCAAATCACGGGTTACATAGTCTTGTTTTTCTTCGCATAATTTAATGCCGCGTTTGAGGTTTTCGCGCACTTCGTGTTCGGTATCCAAATCAAATTGCAGCATTTCGCGCACGTTGCGGCCGATGCGCACGGGAGCAGGCACCATCTGCGGAGTGCCGCCGATCATGAGGATACGGCGGATGAAATCGGCAGCGTGCTCGGTTTCGTCTTCCATTTCATGGCCGATACGGGCGAAGAGCTTGGTGTATCCCCATTCGTCGTACATGCGGGAGTGGATGAAATATTGGTCGCGGGCGGCGAGCTCACCGGCCAAGAGTTGGTTCATGTAGTCGATAACTTCTTTGTTGCCTTGCATTGTTTTACTCCTGTGGATAAATGGAATGATGCGTGTAATGGCAGCGGTAATATATGCTGTCGTTTCAACCTAGTGGATTATACGCAGCTTGTTGCAAAAATTCTCATATTGCGCTTATTAATGCGAATAATTATCCTGAAAAGTAAGCGATTCTCTTTCGGCATGTGGTATGAAATTTCAGAAAAATAAAATGGTTAAGCAGATTAGCTTAATCAGCTGAATTTGCCAATGATTATCAATGGGCAAAATATTTACTTTTCTTTGCATTATATGGTGTGTTTTTTAGGAATCCTATTAGAAACATTATCTTGCGTATGATAACTATTGCCATTTCATTAAGCAGCCAGCCATTTGCTTATCTTGCCTTCTGTATCGGCAAAGGCTACCTGAAAATAGGTTCCCATGAGGAAAATGGTTTTCAGGTAGCCTTTTATTATATTGAGGCATAATTGTTTTCATACCAAGCAGCGAACCATGAACAATGCAGCCGGTAGGCAAAACGTGCCGACGCCGCAGCATGCCTGTTGCGACAAGGCTATATGCTCAGGCAACCGCCATATCTGCCCTAAAGGCTACCTGAAAACTCCAATCCATTTTCAGGTAGCCTTTTCCATCCCGGCCAGTGGCGGCTGCGCTATAATAGCCACCCCGCAACCACCCGCAGGCCGCCCGCTATGCAACCCTTTCCCTCCATCATCCGCCCCCTCAAATTCTACGCTGTAGTGCCCGATGCTGATTGGGTGGCGCGTATGGCCGATGCCGGCGCAGACACCGTGCAGCTGCGCAGCAAAACCCTCACCGGCGAAACCCTGCGCCGGGAAATCCGCCGTGCTATCGCCGCCACCAGCGGCTCGCACAGCCAACTTTTCATCAACGACCACTGGCAGCTCGCCCTCGAAGAAGGCGCCTACGGCGTGCACCTCGGCCAAGAAGACATGGACAGCGCCGACTTTGCCGCCCTCGCCCGCGCCGGCATCCGCTTGGGGCTGAGCACCCACGACGAAGCCGAAATGGCGCGCGCCTTGGCCGTGCAACCCAGCTACGTGGCCTGCGGCGCCGTATTCGTCACCAACACCAAAGCCATGCCCACCGAGCCTCAGGGGCTGGACAAACTGCGCCGCTACGTGCAACAAGCCGGCAACACCCCCACCGTGGCCATCGGCGGCATCACGCTGGAAAACGCGCCCGCCGTGCTCGCCACCGGCGTGTCCTCGCTGGCCGTGGTCAGCGCCGTAACCCACGCTCCTGACCCCGCCGCCGCCGTGCGCGCCTTCCAAAAATTGTGGCCGGAATAAGGCCACCCAACACGCGGCCATCAGAAAGCGCAAGCTGCCGCGTAGATTAAACCTCGATATCCAAAAGGCTACCTGAAACCATATCTGCTTTTTCAGGTAGCCTGCATCACGAAAGCAAACCATATGTCCAACCGCCGCCTGATCTATGGCTTCCACGCCGTCAACGCCCGCCTGTGGCAAAACCCCAAAAGCCTCACCGAGCTCTACGCCCTGTCCGGCCGCCACGATACCCGTATGCAGCAGGCTTTGGAGAAAGCCGAGCAGGAAAATATTCCCGTTCACTTCGTGGAAGCCGCCCGCCTTGATAATCTGTGCCGCCACGCACGCCACCAAGGCATCGCCGGCTTTATCGACGCTTCGCACAACCACGTCCACCTCGACGATGTGCTCGACAACCTTACCGGGCCGCCCCTGCTGCTCATCCTCGATGGCATCACCGACCCGCACAACCTCGGCGCCTGCCTGCGCGTGGCCGACGCCATGGGCGTGCACGCCGTGATTGCGCCAAAAAACCGCAGCGTCAGCCTGAATGCCACTGTGAGCAAAGTGGCCTGCGGCGCCGCCGAAACCGTGCCCTACATCGCCGTCACCAACCTTGCCCGCACCCTGCGCGAACTCAAAGAGCGCGACATCTGGATAGTGGGCACCGACATGGGCGGCGAAGCCGATCTGTTCCACTACGACATCCCCGCCGCCGTAGCCTGGGTGATGGGCAACGAAGGCGAAGGCATGCGTCGCCTCACCCGCGAACACTGCGACGCGCTGGTGTCCATCCCCATGCTCGGCACAGTGGAAAGCCTCAACGTATCCGTGAGCACCGGCATGGTGCTGGCCGAAACCCGCCGCCAGCGCGCGCTGAAAGCAGACTAACCCCAGCGGCTGCAAATTTTCAGGTAGCCAGTTAGGCAAGCAAGCCGTGGGATGAACACTCGCTGCCTATACATTTTTATTTCTAAGGCTACCTGAAACCACGCGGGCATTTATGCCCGCTTCTATTGTCTTCTCATTTTCAGGTAGGTAGCCCCACCCTATCCCCCAAGGAGCGTCCATGTCCTTCCACAGCCACGAACACAACCATTCCCACGTCCACAGCACCAACACCCATATCCTGCGCGTATCGTTAGCCGTGATTGCCGGCTTTATGCTGGTGGAAGCAGCGGCAGGCTGGCTCAGCGGCAGCTTGGCACTCCTCTCAGACGCGGGACATATGTTTTCCGATGCCGCCTCGCTCGCCCTGGCGCTTTTTGCCTTCAAATGGGCGGAGAAGGCTGCCAACTCGCAGAAAAGCTACGGCTATCAGCGTGTAGAAATCCTTGCCGCCACGCTCAATGGGCTTACGCTGGTGGTGATGGCGGCGTGGATTGTGGTCGAAGCCGTTATCCGCGCCTTCAAGCCCGTGCCCGTAGCAGGCGGCGTGATGCTGATGGTGGCTGCATTCGGGCTGTTGGTAAACCTGTTTATCGCGTGGTATATGCTGCGCGGCGAGAAAGACAACCTGAACATGCGCGGCGCATTTTTGCATGTGGTGGGCGATTTGCTCGGCTCCGTTGCAGCAGTGGCGGCCGGCCTGCTGATACAGTTTTACGGCTGGAACTGGGCAGATTTAGCGGCCAGCACGGCGGTGGCTCTGCTCATCGGCAAAAGCGGCTGGAGTGTGCTCGCAGGTAGCCTGCACATCCTGATGGAAGGCACGCCCCAAGGCACGGATTTGGTAAAAATTGCCGAAGACATACAGAAAATCAACGGTATATTGGGCGTACACGATTTGCACACCTGGACGATTACCAGCAAAAAACACGCCATGTCCTGCCACATCATCGTGCGTGGCGACCTAACCGTGGCACAAGCCGCCACTTTGGCGCAACAAGTGCAGGCAACGGTGCAAACTCACGGCATCGGGCACATCACCGTGCAGACCGAACCCGCAAATACCGGCGCAGCATGCTGCCAAGCGTGCGAACAGCCTACGCATGAGCATAATTAACAGCCGATATGGTTTTGGCACTTATAGTGTGACTCCTAACAGCCGACAAACCGAAGATAGCTTGAGTGGCAGTAAGAAGAGCCAACACCACATCATTCCTATTTTAACCTCTCGTTTTAGCCTCTCGTTGCAACTGCGCTTTCAGGTAGGCTTGTTCTTTAGCAATAACTCCTTATCGTTCCAACGCCAACACCAGCAACTCGCCGGCAATCATAGCTATCCGATATAGCGGACTAAATCAACTTTCGATACCAGGCGGCAAACCGCAGACAGTATAAAACTACAATAAAGCAAACCAAGGCCGTAGCGAAAATTGAGTTACTTTGCTATACAATACCGGCTCCCCCGCTTAATAACATAGGATTCCCCCATGAACAGCCTATTGCACCGCAGCCTCGGCATTTCCCTGCTCACCTTCACCCTCTCCGCCTGCAACCTCATCAGCGGCAACTCGCAGAACCCATCACGCCAGCCGCTCACCGCCACCCGTAAGCCCCAAGTCGTCATCGGCTTGGCCTTGGGCGGCGGCGCATCCAAAGGCTTCGCCCATATCGGCGTGATTAAAGTATTGGAAGAAAACAATATTCCCATAAAAATCGTTACCGGCACCAGCGCAGGCGCCCTGGTGGGCAGCCTCTATGCCTCCGGCATGAACGCCCCCCGCCTGCAGCGCGAAGCCGAAAACCTGCAACGCGCCGATTTGGTGGATCTAACCCTTTCCACCAGCGGCTTTATCCGCGGCGAAAAACTGCAAAACTACATCAACCGCCAAGTGGGCAACCGCCCCATCCAAAACCTGCCGCACAAATTCGCCGCCGTGGCCACCGAATTCGACACCGGCCGCAGCGTGGTATTCCGCAGCGGCAACACCGGCCAGGCCGTACGCGCCTCCGCCAGCATCCCCAACGTGTTCCAGCCCGCAGTAATCAACGGAAAACGCTATGTGGACGGCGGCCTCACCGCCCCCGTGCCCGTATCCGCCGCCCGCCAGATGGGCGCCAACGTGGTGATTGCGGTGGACATTTCCGCCAAACCCGCCCGCCTATCCCAAAGCGGCTTCTTCTCCTACCTCGACCAAAGTCTCAACATTATGAGCACCCCCGCCCTCAACAGCGAGCTGGCCAAGGCCGACGTGGTGATCAAACCACAGGTGCAGCATCTCGGCGCCGTAGGCGGCTTCGATGAAAAAGCCCACGCCATCAAACTCGGCGAAGACGCCGCCCGCGTCGCCCTACCGCAAATCCGCGCCGTATTGCAGCGCTATCAAGTACACTGACAAGTGTGCAGAAGGCTACCTGAAAATTTTAGCTTCACAGACACTTATTGCGCTGCATTTCAACTTCGTTGAAGTTTGACTTTAGCTCCGCATAAACTCAGCTTCCTTCGGAAACTTCGTTTTCAGGTAGCCTTTCCCGCCCAATCCGTTATAATCCCGCCCGTACCGCAGCAGACCAGACAGTCGCCACGCCTTTGGGTGGGGAGGAAAGTCCGGGCTGCACAGAGCAGGATGCCGGCTAACGGCCGGGCGCCGCGAGGCGACGGAAAGTGGAACAGAAAGCATAACCGCCGATGGCTGCGGCAACGCAGCACAGGTAAGGGTGAAATGGTGCGGTAAGAGCGCACCGTGCGGCTGGTAACAGCCCGTAGCAGGCCAAACCCCATCCGCAGCAAGACCAAACAGAATGCAACGACGCTGCTCGCCGAGCATTCGGGTAGGTTGCTTGAGCCGCTTGGTAACAATCGGCCTAGAGGAATGACTGTCCAACGACAGAACCCGGCTTACCGGCCGGCTGCGGTACACATTATCTCTAACGTTTCGATCAAACCGATACAGCCTTAGTTTACCCTGCCTCAGCCTAATTGGAATGATTTAATATCGAAACCGTACCAGTCTATAAAATATCAAAAAATTGCAGGCAGAAGTGCTTTCACACTTCCGCCCGCATCATCACAAGGGTTTAAGCTTATTGAATCAAGCTACCGGCCACACCGCCCAACGCGGCACCACCCAAGGTTGAGCCGGTATCGCCGCCGATCACGTTGCCTGCCACCCCACCCACTGCGGCACCGATGGCGGCATTGCGCTGTCTGGTGGTCATACCAGTGCAAGCGCTCAGGGAGGCGGCCAGCAGCATAATAGTGAAAATAGAAGTAACGGTAGATTTTCTCATGGTATATACCCTTTCTGTCAGTATCAGAGAGGCACGGCGAATTTAACCGCCCTACCTGCCTGTGAGAGTATCGTACTTTTCTGTGATTGCATCAAAAGGCAGGTAAATGTCTGTTTACTCCGTTGCACACATCATTCACTGATATTTTGTGCCATCATCTTCATGGGCGGGATGCTGTTTGAGTCGCTGGTTTTATCGGTACTGTACACCAAAAAAGTTAACCGCGAGGCGCAGCGCGAAACGGAACGGGTGCCGTCTGCGCAGGCAGTGAAGGTGATGCCGTGGGTGGTCAGGCTGCTGTTTCCTTCCGGCCTGGTGATGATGCACCGCTACCTGCAAATCCTGCACAACCCGATTGTGTTTCTGGCCAAAGAGATGTTTTACATTGCGTGGTAAAGAAGGCTGCCTGAAAGTGCTGCTGCAACGAAGTTAAAAAACCAAACAAAGCACCCTGCTCCATTATACTTCTTCATTGTTGCACGATTCTTACAACCCGCCCACCATCCTGTGCACCAAGCGAAAACAGAATTGCCAAACTGGCGAATATGGTTTAGAATTACACCGTTTTTCAGTTATTTATACAAGATAAATGAGAAATGGCCCCGAGGCCATTTTTTTGTTTTCCAACTAGGGAATTCATGGATATTCAAGCCGTTTTAGAAAAAACCCTGCCCGGCCTGGGCTACGAACTGGTGGATTTCGAACTCACCGCGCAAGGCGATTTGCGCGTGTTTATCGACAAACCAGAAGGAATCACTGTGGAAGACTGCGCCACCGTCAGCAACCATTTGAGCCGCCTCTTCATAGTGGAAGACGTGGACTACAAACGGCTGGAAATCTCCAGCCCCGGCCTCGACCGACCGCTGAAAAAGGCGGCCGACTTCATCCGTTTTTCAGGTAGCCTCGTCAAGCTAAAAACCCGTTTGCCGGTTGAGGGGCAGAAAAACTTCATCGGCCGCATCGAAAACTTTGAAAACGACGTGCTGATTATTGCCTTCGACGGCAAAACTGCTGTCATCGAATTATCCAATATCGACCAGGTGCGCCTGAAGCCCGAATTCTAATTTGCCTATTTATCAATTAATAATGGAGAGTTCATTCCCATGAGCCGCGAAATGTTGCAACTGGCCGAAGCATTGGCCAGCGAAAAAAACGTTGAATCCGAAGTGGTATTCGAAGCATTGGAGTTCGCCCTGTCGGTGGCTGCCAAGAAAAAGGACGACCGCGAACACATGGACGTGCGCGTGAGCATTGACCGCAATACCGGTGAATACCATACTTTCCGCCGCTGGTTAATTGTGGCCGATGAAGACTACACCTACCCCGACACGCAGAAAACCATCGAGGAAATCCAAGAAGAATTCCTCGATTCCACGCTACAAATTGGCGAGTATTACGAAGAAGAGCTGGAAAACGTGGCCTTTGGCCGCCAAGCCGCACAAACTGCCAAGCAAATCATCCTGCAACGCATCCGTGATGCCGAGCGTGAGCAAATTCTGCAAAAATTCCTTGCCCGCCGTGAAGACGTGGTAATGGGCACAGTAAAACGCGTTGAGCGCCACGGCATCATTGTGGAAGTCGGCCGTTTGGACGCACTGATTCCGCGCGACCAGTGTATCCCACGTGAAAACTTCCGCAGCGGCGATCGCATCCGTGCCCTCTTCCTGCGCGTGGACGAACAAGGCAACAGCGGGCGCAAACAAGTTATCCTCAGCCGCACCTCGCGCGAATTTTTGGTAAAACTGTTTGAGCAGGAAGTGCCGGAAATTGAAGATGGCCTGTTGGAAATAAAAGAAGTCGCCCGCGACCCCGGCCAGCGCGCTAAAATCGCCGTCAAATCCAATGATACGCGTATCGACCCACAAGGTACCTGCATCGGTGTGCGCGGCTCGCGTGTGAATGCCGTATCCAACGAATTGGCCGGCGAGCGTGTGGACGTGGTGCTGTGGTCGCCCGAAACCGCCCAATTTGTGATTAACGCGCTCTCCCCCGCCGAAGTCAGCCGCATTTTGATTGATGAAGATAACCATTCGGTAGACGTTATCGTAACCGACGACCAGCTCGCGCCCGCCATCGGACGCAGCGGCCAAAACGTGCGCCTCGCCGCCGATCTCACCGGCTGGCAGCTCAACATTATGACTGTACAGGAAGCCGAAGAGCGCCACGAAGCTGAAGACGCACAAATCCGCAACCTGTTCATGCAGCACTTGAACGTGGACGAGCAAACCGCTGACCTGCTGATTGAAGAAGGCTTCGCCGCCTTAGAAGAAGTGGCCTATGTGCCCACTGCTGAACTGGTGGAAATCGGCTTCGACGAAGCCACCGTGGAAACCCTGCACAACCGCGCCCGCGATGCCATTCTTACCCTGGCCATCATGTCGGAAGAAAAACTGGACGAAATAGAAGAAGAGCTAAAAAACCTAAACGGCATCGATCTAGACATGCTGCGCGATCTGGCACAGGCCGGCATTACCACCCGCGACAGCCTGGCTGAGCTTTCCACCGACGAATTGATTGAAATCACCGGCGTGAGCGAAGAAGATGCCAAAACCGTTATTTTGGCCGCCCGTGAACATTGGTTTGCCGAAACACAGGAATAAGGAGGCCGGAAACTTATGAGTAATACCGTACAACAATTTGCTGCTGAACTGAAAAAAACCGTACCCACACTCTTAGAGCAGCTCAAAGCCGCCGGCGTGGAGAAAAACAATGGTGCCGACAGCATCAGCCCGGCAGACAAACAAGCCCTACTGGCGTACCTACGCAAACAGAATGACAGCGGCACTGTATCCATCAGCGTGAGCCGCACCCGCACCGAACGCAGCATCGTGGCTGGCGTACAGGTAGAAACCCGCCGCCGCCGCCGTGTAGCCGTGCCGCCAATTGAATCAGCTGCTGAGCTTGTTGTACTGCCCGCTGCCGAGCCGGCCACTCCGGTTAAAACTATGGCCACTATTGTTGAAACTGCCATCGAGCCCACTGCCACAGAGATTCAAATAGCCTCCAAAAACCTTGAAGCTGACACTGTACTTGCTGCCAAAGAAAAACCAGCCAAGGCGAAAACCGAAGCTGCTGCCGAAGTCAAACCAAAACGCAGCCGCAACCCCAAAAAAGAAAAAGCACCCAAATCACTGCCGCAGCCTGTGGAAGTGGTCAGTGCCGCCGAACAGGTCATGCGTAACGAAGAAGCCCGCCGTGCCGAAGCCTTGCGTGCGCACCAGCAAGCCCTATTGAAAGAAAAACAGGAGCGCCAAGCTCGCCGAGAAGCTGCCAAACTGCAAGCGCAGCAGGAAGCCAAGCTGGCCAAAGAGCAGCAGTCTGCCCCGCGCAGTGCTGCGCCAAGCGAAAAAACCCCTCTCTCCTCTGGTAGCGCCGCCCCTGGAAGTAGCCGCCCGAAAAAAGGCGAACGTTACCAGCGCGACGACGATATGCCGCGCGGCCATTCCGCCAAAAGCAAAGGCAAAGAACGCAATAACCGTGGCGATGAAGAACGTGTGCGCAGCGGTAAAAAAAGCAAAAAACAGCTCAAGCTGGAGCCTAATCAGCACGCCTTCCAAGCCCCAACCGAGCCGGTGGTGCACGAAGTGCTCGTGCCGGAAACCATTACCGTGGCCGATTTGGCACACAAAATGGCAGTTAAGGGTGTGGAAGTAGTGAAAGCCCTGATGAAGATGGGCATGATGGTAACCATCAACCAATCGCTCGATCAGGAAACTGCGTTGATTGTGGTGGAAGAAATGGGCCACATCGGCAAACCCGCTGCTGCGGACGACCCCGAAGCCTTCTTGGACGACACCGAAACCGCGGTTCAAGCCGAGGCTCTGCCGCGCCCGCCGGTGGTAACCGTGATGGGTCACGTGGACCACGGTAAAACCTCGCTGCTCGACTACATCCGCCGCGCCAAAGTGGTGCAAGGCGAAGCCGGCGGCATTACCCAGCACATCGGTGCCTACCATGTGCAGACCCCGCGCGGTGTTATCACCTTCCTCGACACCCCGGGCCACGAAGCCTTTACTGCGATGCGTGCACGCGGCGCACAGGCCACCGATATCGTAATTCTGGTGGTGGCTGCCGACGACGGCGTAATGCCGCAAACCATCGAAGCCATCGCCCACGCCAAAGCGGCCGGTGTGCCGATGGTAGTGGCCGTGAACAAAATCGATAAGGAAGCCGCTAATCCCGAACGTATCCGCCAAGAGTTGACCGCACACGAAGTCATCCCCGATGCTTGGGGTGGTAATGTGCAGTTTATCGATGTTTCCGCCAAACAAGGCATCAATATCGATGCGCTTTTGGAAGCCGTGTTGCTAGAAGCCGAAGTGCTCGAGCTGAAAGCGCCGGTAGACGCGCCCGCCAAAGGCATCATCGTGGAAGCCCGCCTTGATAAAGGCCGCGGTGCAGTGGCTACCCTGCTGGTGCAGAGCGGTACGCTGAAAAAAGGCGATATGCTCCTGGCCGGTACCGCCTTCGGCAAAGTCCGTGCCATGGTGGACGAAAACGGCAGACAAGTACAGGAAGCCGGCCCCTCCATTCCGGTGGAAATCCTCGGCCTTTCCGACGTACCCAATGCCGGCGAAGACGCCATGGTATTGGCCGACGAGAAAAAAGCCCGCGAAATCGCTCTATTCCGCCAAGGCAAATACCGCGATGTGCGGCTGGCCAAACAGCAAGCTGCCAAGCTGGAGAACCTATTTGCCAACGCCGACGACGGCCAGGCAGCACAGCATTTGTCGGTAATCATCAAAGCCGATGTACAGGGTTCGTACGAAGCACTTTCAGGTAGCCTCAAAAAGCTGTCGAACGACGAGGTGAAAGTGGAAGTGTTGCACAGCGGCGTAGGTGGCATTACCGAAAGCGATGTAAACTTGGCCATTGCCTCCGGCGCATTCATCATCGGCTTCAACGTGCGCGCCGACGGCTCTGCCCGCAAGCTGGCCGAAAACGAAGACATCGAAATCCGCTACTACAACATCATTTACGATGCCATCGACGATGTGAAAGCAGCCATGAGCGGCATGCTCGCCCCAGAGCAGAAAGAGCAGCAGACCGGCACGGTGGAAATCCGCCAGGTCATCAATATTTCCAAAGTGGGCAACATTGCCGGCTGCATAGTTACCGATGGCATCATCAAGCGCGACAGCCGCGTGCGCCTCATCCGCGACCATGTGGTAATCCACACTGGCGAGCTCGAATCGCTAAAACGCTTCAAAGACGATGTGAAAGAAGTGCGTATGGGCTTCGAATGTGGCCTGATGCTGAAGAACTACAACGATATCCAAGAAAGCGATATGCTGGAAGCCTTCGATATTGTGGAAGTAGCCCGCACCCTGTAAACAGGCACAAGACGAAACAAGAGGCTGCCCGAACCCGTTTCAGGTAGCCTCTCGCTACATTTTCCGCACTGCAGGCTATATTGAGAGCGTTGTGGAGCAGTGAACTGTTTGGCAAATAAGAAAACGCAGCCAAACCCCACCATTCGGTTATGGTTTTTTAGCAGTTTGGCTATATATGTAAAGAAATAAATGCTTAGGCCTATACCCAGTCGGCGATGGTTATCGTATCATATCGCTTGTTTACACCGTGTTTGCCCACCATACCCACCGCTGCCCTGACGAGTACGCGAAAATGAACGACAAACAAACATATGCCTTTGAAACTTTTACCCTAATCCGCGAAATACGCCAACGCGAAAACGACGAACCGATCATCGTGGCCACCCTTGTCATGCCCGACAACTTCGTGCTCACCAGGCGGCTGCCTCTGCGCCCTGTCGATCGCGAAAATGACCTCAATATTATCCGCTTTTTGGAAAAGTCCTTCGACCTGAAGCCCTATTTCAAAACCCGCACTTTTGAAGAACAGCTGGGTGAATTCGACCAACTGCGCATCCAACACCGTAAAAAACAATACGACTCGTTGATGGATGCCCTGCTCGACCGCACCAGCGAACTGAAATAATCCCTGATCAAGAAAGACCATATGGCCAAAATCCACCGCGGCTATGCCCGCCAAGACCGCGTGCGCGAACAAATCCTGCGCGAGCTGGCCGAGCTCGTCCGCACTGGCCTCAAAGACCCGCGCGCCGGTTTCATTACCATCAACGAAGTCGAGCTTGCCCGCGACTACAGCCACGCCACCGTGTATTACACCGTGCTTGACGATGCCACGCGCGAGATTACCGCCGAAGCGCTCGAACATGCCAAGGGTCATCTGCGCAGCGAGCTTTCCCGCCGTATCAAGCTGTTTAAAACGCCCGAGTTGCACTTCAAATACGACCAATCTCTTGAACGCGGCATGAGCATCTCCCAGCTGATCGAGCAGGTTGCCGCCGAAGAGCCGGTGCAAGATTAGTCTGCCTGGGAATATGCCCTGTTGATTGAACAGGGCTTTTCTTCATACCGCCACAGCAAAAATATTTTCAGGTAGCCTCACCCACACAACAACTCAGATAATCCACACTATGAATCCCCACTTGCAAAACGTCTTCTCCCAACTCAACAGCCTGATTCTCGGCAAAGAAACCGTTTTCCAGCACCTAATGGCCTGCATCCTGGCCGACGGCCACGTTTTACTTGAAGACGTGCCCGGCGTGGGCAAAACTACTCTCGCTCATGGCTTAGCCGCCGTGCTCGGCCTCGGCTACCGCCGCGTCCAGTTCACCAACGACATGCTGCCCGCCGACCTCCTCGGCATCAACGTCTTCCAACCTGCTGACGGCCAATTCAAATTCCATCCCGGCCCCATTTTCCACCACTTCCTGCTGGCCGACGAAATCAACCGCGCCTCGCCCAAAATGCAGTCCGCCCTTTTGGAAGCCATGGAAGAAAAACAGGTTTCCGTAGACGGCAAAACCTACCGCCTGCCCAAACCCTTCTTCGTCATCGCCACTCAAAATCCCATCGAGCAGCTCGGCACCTTCCCCCTGCCCGAATCCCAGCTCGACCGCTTCATGATGCGCCTCTCCCTAGGCTACCCCTCTGCCGAAGCCGAACGCCAGCTCTACGCCCAAGGCGACCGCCGCCAACTGCTGCCCGCGCTCAAAGCCGTGTGCAACGCCGAAATCCTGCTCCAATGGCAGGCGCAGACCGCCCAAGTGAAATGCTCACAGCAGGCTGCCGATTATGTTTATCGGCTGGTGCAATCCACACGCCAGCCCGGCCTGTTCGTTACCGGCCTCAGCCCGCGTGCCGGCCTTGCCGTGGTCAAAGCCGCCAAGGCCTGGGCCTTCCTTGCCGGTCGCGATTATGTGCTGCCGGAAGACATCAAAGCCGTATGGATAGCTGTGGCCGGACACCGCCTGCAAACCTTGCAACCACAATCCATCACCCAGCTGCTGGAACAAATGCTGCTTCAGGTAGCCGTATCGTGAGCACCAACCAATACAGCCCGCGCCTGCGCGACCTGCGCCTGCGGCCCACCCGGCTCGGCATCAGCCTGGCCGCCATGATTGCCCTGTTGTGGCTCGTCGGGCTCAACTATCAGGTAAACCTCGCCTATATCGTCGCCTTCTGGCTTGCCGGCTTCCTGTTTGTCGGCACCCTGCTCAATTGCCTCCAACTGCTCGGCCTGCGCCTCGACCTCACCCTGCCCGAAGAACTCTTCCAAGGGCAGCCTGCCGATATCCAACTCTTCCCCGCCCCTTCCATCAAAGCCCGCCACCGCCAGCTTTGGTTTGCCCCCGAGAGCCGCCGCAACACCGATCCCGAATACCGCGCCGCCCTCTTCACCGCCAAGCAGCCCCAACCCTTCATCTGGCCCGTGCTGCCCGCACGGCGCGGCCTCCTCATCCTGCCCCCGCTGCGCTGCGCCAGCGTGTGGCCATTTGCCGTGAGCAGCGTGGAATGCGTATGGCACTGGCCCGACAACGGCCTCGTCTATCCCGCCCCCCAACCGCATACTGCCCCGCCCGGCAGCACGCCGGCCGAAGAAGGCGAGCCGCGCCGCAAACTTGGCGGCAACGAAGACCTCGCCTTCCTGCAAGACCACCAACCCGGCACCTCTCTGCAACATATCGCCTGGAAAAGCTACGCCAAAAGCGGCCGCCTGCTCGACAAACACTTCGAAGAACCCGCCTTCCATGCCGCCGACCACATCATCAGCTACGCCGACTACCCCGCCGGCACCAGTGCCGACCGCCTCGCCGGCCTCCTGTGCTACCGCGTGCTCGAAGCCCACGGCCGCGGCCACCGCTACACTTTAATCCTGCCCGGCCAAACCATCCCTCCGCAAAACGGCCAGCGCGAAAAATGTTTGGCCGCGCTGGCGGTGATGTAAGCACTTGTATACGACAATAAAAAAGATAGCTTATTGCATGTCAATATATCTTTACGTTTCTTTACTGCGCAACAAAGCTGCCCCTCATTGACAAATAACGTGGGCAGCCTTGTTTCTTTGCTACATCCTATTCGCTGTTAATTCCTGCCTGATACCGCTTCGGCTCAAAGTCCTGCCCGGTCTTTACCAGGTGAAAGGCAATCACGGCCAGCTTGCGCATCAAGGCCACAATGATTACTTTCGGCGGTTTTCTCTTTTGTCTAAGCCGTGCAATAAATGCCGGAAAGGCATTATCCCGATAGGCAACCATAGCAGGCATAAACAAGGCGGTACGCAAATCATTCTGGCCGAACTTGGATATCCGGCTGGGCTTATTCAGGCTGCTGCCTGATTGCTGATGCCTTGGATCTAATCCCAAATAAGCAACCAGTTCGGAAGCTTTACTGAATCGCCCGTCTTGCAGCAGCGTGAGCAGGACGGCGGCGGAAGTTAGACCAATCCCAGGAATGGTTTGCAGCCGTTTGATTTTGTCCGAATGTTCTTTATCCTGTTTCAATAGCTGTTTTATTTGCCGGTTTACTTCTTTAACCAGGTCATCCAAATAGGTAATGCTTTGATTCAGGTAGCCTTGCAGATAGTCCAGTGCGGTCTGCCGTTTGGTTTCCTCTGCCGCCCGATGCCGTTTCAGTCGTATCAGATAGCGGTTTAAATCGCGTAATTGCCGCTGTTTTTCGGTCAAAGGCTGCCACGGCTCCGGCTGTACCATTTTGCTGTATTGTGCAATCAGCTTGGCATCCTGCTTGTCGGTTTTGGATCGTTTGAATACTGCCATACCGAATGATTTTATCCAGTAGGGATTAACCACCGAAACCGTATAAAAGCGGCTGAAATATTCTGCCGCCTGTTCGTAGTAAATGCCGGTGTATTCCATGCAGACATTTAAATCCTCTTCTGCATTGTGTGCCTGTAGCCATTTGCGCAGTCTGGCATAGCCTTCCGGGTCATTGTCAATCGTGATTTCTTGCGTTTTACCGTTATTCAGTAACAAGCAGCAATCCAATCTGTGCTTCGATACGTCTATTCCAAGGTGCATAAATTTAACCTTATTAATGCGGATTCGGCCGTGGCCGTTCCAAGATAGCTTACAAATTCAGGTCAAAAAAGAATCCGTGTCCCCATCTTTTTTCCGACTTCGAGAGTCAGGCTACACCTTTCGGGCTCACGGATTCTGTGATTCGGTCATGACTCCGAATCATCTAAAAAATGCACGCAATAATGATGCCAGTTGTCTTACTACCAATGAAACGATACTGGATACAAAACGGCGTAAAACGAAATTTTTCCAGTAATGTTGCCGCATTCCTGCCCCCTTATTTATTGTGCCGAAACGGCGCATCATGGGCATAGGCTAAATTCTGTTTAGCCTCACTATCCAAAGTCCACACCGAAGCACGGCTGCCGCCTTCCGCCATGGTTGGTTGCTGCTGTGCGGATCTGTCTTGGCTGGTCTCCTTATAGGGATTGAATGGCAACCCTTCCAATGCGTACTGTCTGCACAATGCTTCCTGCACTTCTCTAACTTTGGTCGCTTGGTCGGTATAGCATGCACAGCCGCTTTTGCCACCATCTATGCAGGCAGCCACCCGTTCGAACTGCCTAACCTGTCGCACGCCGTTATACAGCGGTTTGGATTCCGGTCTTTCGGCCAAGGTGGGCACAAACATTTCCGGGGTCAGGTTGGCATTTTCTCCTCCGGGATAGGTTGCCGCCTGTGTTGCTTGCGTAATGCCGTCCACAGGGTTGCTTGGTTCGATTACCGACTGCACTTGCTGTTGTTGCTGCGCTTCTGCATTACCTTTGACCTTGAAACCCTGATAGGTTCTCCAACCCATATAGCCGACAATCGACAACATAAACAACACTACAACCGGCCCGAATACCAAGACATACCACCAACGCGAACGAACTTTCTTATTATGGCTGTGGACTTCAGCGGATTTGTAGTAATCAAAAACTTCCTCATTAATTTTATGCACGCTGGAGACGGCACGCTTGGCTTCGCTAGTCGTATTCGTTACCGCCTCATTCCACTCCAGGCGGGTCAAACCGCCCATTTGATTGGCCGTGATGTGGATATGCTTATTCACGACCTCTTTTAGGTTCAAATCGATGATTTTCGGGGATTGCGTGATAAAAATCATATCAATGCCATAATGGCCGTGTACGTTGAGAAAGGACACGTTGGGCGGCATTTTGCCGTTGCCGTAGCGTTTAGGGTATAAATCCTGCACTTCGTCAAAAACCACCAACGAGCCGATATTCTCCTCCCACTTAAGCCACTCATACATATCTTCCCAGCTATGCCCTTACTTTGCCTTCGGCGGTATCGGATATGCCCCCGACAAGTATTTGCCCGGCTTCAACAACACGTCGAGCGGAATCACAATATCTCGCGCCCTAAATTCGACTTCAAAGCGCACCCAAGGGCTTTCTTTGTCGCCAAGCTGTTTGCCTTTCTCATACACGCGGGTCAGTTTGGAGCTTTCGCGCGAGCCGATATAGAAGGTTTTGCCGCTACCGTCTTGCGAACGCCAATCCGAACCCCTGCATTCGCTTTTTGGGATGCGGTTTGTCCACGAGAAACCGCCGTTGTCCAAATCTACTAGGGCTTGTTCAGGCGTGTATTCGCCCTGAAAGAAATCATGTGCTACGTCAACGCGGGTAATTTTTGGACGGACGGCATCGGCTAAAAAATCGTACAGACGTTTTTCCCAGCCTTCTTTTGCAGCTATGTAGCCTTGGGCATTCAGTTCCACCAATACCGTTTCACGCTGGCCGCCGTAATGCAGCTTGCCGTATTGCATATCTTCAGGCCCGAGTTGGTAGCATTCGTTATAGAAAAATTTGCCGCGGTAATCGAACTTCTTGGTAATGCCGAAACCGAAAATTTCCTGTAGTGTCCGGCTGTACTGAATCAGGTATTCTTCATCTGCCACCAAGGGATGACCTGCTATCAGGCACAAGGTGCTTTCGTGAATGGTAAAGGTCAGCTGGTCGATAAAGGCGGCATCGCTTTTGCCGCGGCGGAGCGGGACTTCCAATAATTTGCCGTTACTGGAAATGACGTGAGTAAAGGTTTTAAAGGTTTCCCAGCCTTCGGCCTCCGTACCTTGCGCTTCAGGATTATTCTTTCGTTCCCCCCCTATTAGCCGAGGGGGGCGGCCTGAATCGGCATCGGCGTCAGCACCGGCACAGCCCGCTGCCGCCGATGCCGATTCAGGCCGCATGCTGGCTGCTGCAATGATGGCATCAATATCGGATGCTTCCGGTAGCTGATATTTACGCTTGCTCATAGCACGCACTCCTCCGGTACGAGGCGCACAACTTCGGATTCGGTAATGCTACGGAAAAACGGAATGCCCAATTCGATAGCGTCGATTACGTACAATGAATAGCTGTCGAGCAATTCGGGTACGACGTCTTCTGATTCGAGTTCTACTATTTCTGAATAAAGAATGTGGCCGCGCTCCGGCGTGATGTGCAGAATCAGCGTGACTTCGTAAAACAGGCCTTCTTTCGATCTGTCAATCGTGGCCGTGATATTGGGATAGGTGGGTAATTGAAGTTTCATGATTTAAGCCCCTTTGCTTGGCTGTCTTGAAATAACGGGGCTTAAAAAAACCCCGCCAACATAACCTTTGATAAGGTTTGTTAACGGGGTGCAATATATAGGGTGCAATATATAAGGCTACCTGAAATTTTAGCTTCGCAGAAACTTTTCTGCGCTGCGTTTTCAGGTAGCCTTTTTCAAACCCGCTTCACATCCGTCCGGTGCTGCCGAAACCGCCTTCACCGCGTGAGCTCTGGGCAAATTCTTCCACCACTTTAAACTGCGGCTGCACCACAGGCACGATCACCATTTGCGCCACGCGTGCCATCGGCTCGATGATGAAGGCTTCGCTGCTGCGGTTCCACAACGAGATTTTAAGCTCGCCCTGGTAATCGGAATCGATGAGGCCAACCAGGTTGCCCAACACGATGCCGTTCTTGTGACCCAGCCCGGAGCGCGGCAGCAACATGGCGGCGTAGGCAGGATCGGCTAGGTGAATGGCAATGCCGGTAGGTACGAGGAATGTGCCGCCAGACGGTAACTCTACGGCTTCGTCCAAACAGGCGCGCAAATCGAGGCCGGCAGCGCCGGGGGTGGCGTAGTGCGGCAGGTGGTCTTGCATTTTGGGGTTGAGGATTTTAAGTTCGACTGTAGGTTGCATGGCTGTCTCTATAAATGTTTGAATTCTAATGATGATAAATTTTCAGGTAGCCATTATGCCCTGCGGCAGGCTACCTGAAAATATGGCTGCTGCGCTACTTACGGCATCAGCATACCACCATTGACGTGCAGAGTTTGACCAGTAATATAGCGTGCCTGCTCGGAAGCAAGGAACAAGACGGCAGCAGCCACATCGTCAACCTCACCGAACTTACCTAGTGCCGTCTGCGCAGTAAAAGCAGCACGAACTTCCTCTGGTAGCGATTGAGTCATAACAGTATCAATAAAGCCCGGAGCAACGCAGTTAACAGTGATACCACGGCTGCCCACTTCACGTGCTAGTGATTTGGAAAACCCCATTAAGCCAGCTTTGGCAGCGGCGTAATTGCTCTGACCAGCGTTGCCCATCGCGCCCACCACGGAGGTGATACTGATGATGCGGCCGCTGCGCTGTTTCATCATACCGCGCAACACGGCTTTGCTGGCGCGGAACACAGATTTGAGATTGACCTGCATGATGTCATCCCACTCCTCTTCTTTCATGCGCATCAACAAACTATCGCGCGTAATACCGGCATTGTTTACTAAAATATCTAATCTACCAAATTCTTTTTCGATACCGGCAATCAAATTTTCGATACTATTTTCTTCATTGATTTCCAGCACACGACCATGTCCCTGCCAAGGTTCCAACTGTCGGCCAACAGCAACTGCACTTTCTTCGGTAATAGCGGTACCAATCACCGTAGCGCCAGCTTGCGCCAGCGTGAAAGCAATAGCAGCACCGATACCACGTGAAGCTCCAGTAACCAATGCAATTTTTTGAGATAGATTTTGGGTAAGCATATTGGGATTCCTTGTGTTAAAAGTTAGATATAGCAGATTAGCTTAATTTTCGCTACGATTGGCTCGCCTGCCGTACTACTGTACTGTTTATGACTCGTCACCTTGTATCAAACAGTGTATTAATCCGCTATAGGTTTCAGATAATGGTTCAATTCAGTAGCAACCAAAAGCTACCTGAAAATTTAATGGGCGGCGATAAATGCGTCCACCGCTTCCTGCGAAGTGAGCGCGGCGCACACGGCGGCTTTGTCGATGCGTTTGGCCAGGCCGGCCAGCACTTTGCCCGGGCCGCACTCGGCGGATTCGGTAATGCCTTCGCGCACGAGGAGCGCCACGGTTTCCGTCCAGCGCACCGGGCTGTACAGCTGGCGCACCAGCGCATCTTTGATTTGTGCGGGATCGGTGTAGGAGGCCACGTCCACGTTGTTGATCACGCGGATTTGCGGCGCGTTCAATGCCACGTTTTGCAGGGCGGCGGCCAGCTTTTCGGCGGCAGGCTTCATCAGGCTGCAATGAGAAGGAACCGATACGGGCAGCGGCAGGGCACGTTTGGCACCGGCTTCTTTGGCCGCGGCCATAGCGCGTTCCACCGCAGCGGCATCGCCCGCAATCACCACTTGGCCGGGCGAATTGAAGTTCACCGCCTCGGCCACCTGCCCTTGCGCGGCGGCGCAGATTTGGCGCACGGCATCGTCTTCCAGCCCCAAAATGGCGGCCATCGCGCCCTGCCCTTGCGGCACGGCCGACTGCATCAGCTCGGCACGCAGGCGCACCAGGCGCACGGCATCGGCAAAATCCAGGCTGCCTGCGGCCACCAGCGCGCTGTATTCGCCCAGGCTGTGCCCGGCCACGGCGGCGGGGGTTTTGCCGCCCGCTTCGAGGTAGGCGCGATAAGTGGCCACACCTGCGGCGAGCATCAAGGGCTGGGTGTTGACGGTTTGGCCGATGAGCGCGGCATCTTCGCCGTTCATCATCGCCCACAAATCCTCGCCCAGCGCGGCGGAAGCCTGCTCAAAGGTTTGGCGCACAACGGGCACGCCGTCGAAACCGGCCATCATGTTCAAGCTCTGTGAACCTTGGCCGGGGAAGAAAAAGGCAAAAGACATGGGGTTTCCTTCTGTATTAAGAATGTTGCTTTGGAAGCGTACAGGCTACCTGAAAGTATCGGTTTTAAAGTTTCAGGTAGCCTTTATCCAAAAGCCTAATCAGCGCCAGTGGTAGTTCGGTGCCTCTTTAGTAATCTGCACGTCGTGCACGTGCGATTCGCTCATGCCCGCAGCGGTGATTTCCACAAACTCGGCCTTTTCATGCATTTCGGCAATATTGGCGCAGCCCAAATAGCCCATGCTGGAGCGCAAGCCGCCCACCAGCTGGTGGATGATGTTCACAATCGGGCCTTTATACGGCACGCGGCCTTCGATGCCCTCGGGCACGTATTTATCTGCGCTGTCTTGTTTGTCTTGGAAATAGCGGTCGGACGAGCCTTGGCTCATCGCGCCCAGCGAGCCCATACCACGATAGGATTTGTAAGAGCGGCCTTGATAGAGCTCGATTTCGCCCGGCGCTTCGTCTGTGCCGGCAAACATGCCACCCAGCATCACGGTGGAGGCGCCGGCAGCCAGGGCTTTGGCCACATCGCCGGAGAAGCGGATGCCGCCGTCGGCAATCAGCGGCACGCCGGTGCCTTTGAGCGCCTCGGCCACGTTGTGAATCGCCGTCAGCTGCGGCACGCCCACGCCGGCCACGATGCGGGTGGTGCAAATCGAGCCCGGGCCGATGCCCACTTTCACTGCATCTGCCCCGGCAGCCACCAAATCGCGTGCCGCCTGTGCGGTGGCAATATTGCCGCCAATTACCTGCACTTGCGGGAAGTGTGCCTTCACCCAACGCACCCGATCCAAAACACCTTGGCTGTGGCCGTGTGCGGTGTCCACCACAATCACGTCCACCCCGGCAGCCACCAAAGCGGCTACGCGTTCGTCGGTTTCCGGGCCCACGCCCACCGCAGCACCAACGCGCAAGCGGCCGTCTTGGTCTTTGTTGGCATGGGGGAATTCGGTGGTTTTCAAAATATCGCGCACCGTGATCAGGCCTTTGAGCTCGTCTTGGGCGTTCACAACCAAAACACGCTCGACCTTATGCTGATGCATCAGTTCGCGCGCGTCTTCAATGCTGGTGCCTTCTGGCACGGTAACCAATTCAGCACGGGGCGTCATGATGGCGGACACCGGCTGGTCGAGGCGGGTTTCAAAGCGCAAATCGCGGTTGGTAACCAAGCCCACCAGTTTGCCGTCCTGCACCACCGGCAAGCCAGACATCTGCCGCTTGCGCTGTGCGCGCATTTCCAACAGCTGGCCAACCAACATTTCCGGCACAATCGTAATCGGATCTTTCACCACGCCGCTTTCGTGCCGTTTCACCTTGGCCACTGCTTCGGCTTGGCGTTTAATGCTCATATTCTTATGAATAATGCCGATGCCGCCCTCTTGTGCCATAGAAATGGCCAATCGCGCCTCGGTAACGGTGTCCATGGCGGCGGAAATCAAGGGCATGTTGAGGGAAATATTGCGGGTAAGGCGGGTTTGCAGCGAGACGTGCTTGGGCAGCACTTGGGAATGAGCGGGAACAAGCAATACATCATCAAAGGTGTAGGCTTTTTCAACGATTCGCATGATTAAAACCTTCTTGTCGGTTGCTAATAATGCGGCCGTATTGTAGCAAATTTGCCGGCATTTAGTAAGCAAAACGGCACAAACCGGCCTCAGGCATGACAGCAGGCCACCAGTTGAAGTACAATGGAAACCGATTGTGTAACTATGACTCAACGGGAAGACCGCTCAAATGAATAAAAAATTAACCTTGCTGGCCGCCTGCGCCGCAACCATGTTGTTTTCAGGTAGCCTGATGGCAGAGGACGTGTACCAATGGAATGGCCGCAGCCCCACCTATTCCGATGTGCCGAAAAACCTCATTCCCGCCACCAGCAACATTGTGAATGTGCGCACCCAAACCTCGCGTCCCGCCGCTGCCCCTGCCGGCCACCAACAAAACCAGCTACCACAGGTGCAGAACAACAACGGTGAAATCTCCGCTGCCGATTTACAGGCCATGGCCAACCAAAAACAGCTTGAAGAAAACAAAGCTATTGAGGATGCCAACCGCAAAGTGCGCGAAGAAAATGAGGCCGCCCGTGCCAGCGCCTGCAGCACTGCCAAAATCAACCTGCAACACGCGCAAACTGCCCGCATCCAAAACCGCGAGCAGCTCATCCAGCAATATCAGAGCAACGTAAATCAATTCTGCAACTAACGGCGCTCCAGCCGGTTTGATTCAGCCGGCCGTCCGGTCTTGCCGTTTCACTTTCCAGCAAACCTTCGGCCATGTCTGATTTCGACCCGCATGCCATTATCAGCAACCTGCCCAACCTGCCCGGCGTTTACCGCTTTTCGAATAAGGATGGGCAGGTTTTGTATGTTGGCAAAGCCGTCAACCTCAAACGCCGCGTGGGCAGCTATTTTCAAAAAAATGACTTATCCCCGCGCATTGCCCTGATGGTACGGCAGATTACTCACATCGAAATCACGGTAACCCGCTCCGAAACCGAAGCGCTGATTCTCGAAAACAACTTCATTAAGGCCTTGTCGCCGAAATACAATATCCTGTTTCGCGACGACAAGTCCTACCCCTACCTCATGCTCACCGGCCACAACTTCCCGCAAATGGCCTACTACCGCGGCAGCCTGAAGAAAACCAACCAATACTTCGGCCCCTACCCCAACAGCTACGCCGTACGCGACAGCATTCAAATTTTGCAGAAAGTTTTTCTGCTGCGCACCTGTGAAGACAGTGTGTTCGAACACCGCGACCGCCCCTGCCTGCTCTACCAAATCAAGCGTTGCTCTGCCCCCTGCGTCGGCCATATTTCGCAGGAAGACTACCGCACCAGCGTGGAAGAAGCCGCCACCTTCCTCAACGGCAAAGCCGACCGCCTGCTGCAAAGCCTCACCGCCAAAATGCAGCAGGCTGCCGAAACGCTCGACTTCGAACACGCTGCCCGCTACCGCGACCAAATCCAAGCCCTAGGCAAAATCCAGAGCCAGCAATTTATCGACAGCAACAATCCCAACGCCGCCTACAACATCGATATTCTCGCCCTCGCCACCGAGCAGGGCGGCATCTGTATCCACTGGGTCAGCATCCGCAACGGCCGGCGCGTGGGTGAAAAAAGCTTTTTCCCCGACAGCTGCCACTCCGCCCCCGAAGAAGCTGCCGCCTATGGCGAAGCCTTCGCTGCCCAGCATTATCTCGGCCGCGACAAGCCCGACATCATCATCAGCAACTTCAGGCTACCTGAAAACCTGCAAACCGCCCTAATCGAAGAGCACGGCAAACAAATCCGCTTTATTGCCAAAACCAGCGGCGAGAGGCGCGTGTGGCTGCAAATGGCCGAACAAAATGCCCTGCTCGCCCTGCGCCAGAAACAGCAGCAAAACCAAAATCAAGAACAACGCGTCCAAGCCTTGGCCGAACTGCTGCAACTGCCCACCGCCGAGCTCAACCGCATCGAATGCTTCGACATCAGCCACACCCAAGGCGAAGCCACTGTCGCCTCCTGCGTAGTATATGAAAACCAAAGCATGCGCCCCGACCAATACCGCCGCTACAACATCAAAACCGCCAAAGCCGGCGACGACTATGCCGCCATGCACGAAGTGCTCACCCGCCGCTACGGCAAACTGGCCAAAGGCAACGAAGAAGACGGCAAATGGCCCGACCTGGTGCTGATCGACGGCGGCAAAGGCCAGGTGGCCATGGCGCAGCAAGTATGGCAGGATTTAGGCATCCGCCTGCCCATGGTCGGCATTGCCAAAGGCCCCGAGCGCAAAGCCGGCCTCGAAGAGCTGATTATTCCGCACTTGGGCACCACCACCCAGCTCCCGCCGCACCACCCCGCCCTGCACCTTTTGCAAACCGTGCGCGACGAGTCCCACCGCTTCGCCATCACCGGCCACCGCCGCAAACGCGGCAAAGCCCGCGTTACCTCCTCGCTGGCCGAAATCCCCGGCGTGGGCGACAAACGCCGCCGCAGCCTGCTCACCCGCTTCGGCGGCCTGCGCGGCATCCAAGCCGCCAGCATCGACGACTTGGCCCAAACCGAAGGCATCAGCCGCGCCCTGGCCGAAAAAATCTACGAAGCCCTACATTGAAAGACCGCAACATGCCCTGGAACATCCCCATCCTGCTCACCTGGTCGCGCATCCTCATGATTCCGCTGTTTACCGCCCTTTTTTACCTGCCCGCCTCCTGGCGCGTGGGCATCCAAACCGTAAACACCTGCGCCGCCGCATTATTCGTGCTTGCCGCCGTGACCGACTGGTTCGACGGCTACCTCGCCCGCAAATGGAAGCAAACCTCCGACTTCGGCGCCTTCCTCGACCCCGTGGCCGACAAACTCATGGTGGCCGTCGCCCTCATCCTCCTCGTCCGCCTCGACCGCACCTGGGCCATCTGCGCCATCATCATCATCGGCCGCGAAATCACCATCTCCGCCCTGCGCGAATGGATGGCGCAGCTGGGCAAACGCAACAGCGTGGCCGTGGCCGCCATCGGCAAATTCAAAACCGCCGCCCAAATGGCCGCCATCACCCTGCTGCTGCTGCAAAGCTGGCCCGCCCTCGGCCTCGACTTCATCTGGCTGGGCAACGCCCTTATGTTCGCCGCCTGCGTGCTCACCCTGTGGTCAATGTTCTACTACCTCAAAATGGCCGCCAAAGAATTCAAACAGCCCCGCCCGCCCAAAACTATCTGATAGCGCAAACTTCAACGAGGTAAAAACAAACACAGCAAAACAGAACGCGCAGATAATATTTAAATATTTTTAAACATTCGAGAAGCGTATCATCTTGTTACCCCACCCACCGATGCTCTCAATATCATCAATCTTCCCTTGTTCTGCATCGGCAAAACATGAAGGTTGGATTTTTATGATTTCCAGGTAACCTGTACCAACATCTACCAACGCTTGCTGCTTGCTCCTGATTGGGCGCTATTTGCTGCTGCGCAGCCTACCGCCGCATGAATTACCTCTGCCGAACAAGTGCGCCCGCTGTTCGCCGCCGCGCCCGCAAGCCTAACCCAGCAGCTGCAATCCTTGCTATACTTCGCCCATCATCCGCGCATTGCCGAGGCACTGAGCCAAGCAGGCGCGGCACGCATCCGCCTGCTCCGTTCGGCTGCAGAGCTGGAAAACGCTTTACTTGCCGAACGGCAACACCTCACTCAGGCTACCTGAAAATTGAACTTCCAATGTGCGCAAACGCCGCACCGGCTTTCAGGTAGCCTCACAACCGATTGAATACTATGAAAGGAATAGCATGAGCCAACCGGAAAACGAATCCGTACCCGCCCCCCAGCCTCCCGCTCCCGCCCCGGCCAGCCCTGTTGCGCCGGTGGTTGTTAAATCCGGCGGCAAAGGTTTGGGCGCGTTTGCCCTCGTGCTGGCCGTGCTCGGCCTGGGCGCCAGCGGCTTTTTGTTTGTGCAGGGGCAAAACCTGCTCAAACGCCAGGAAATCCAGTTCGATCAAAAAATCAATCAGGCTGCCTTGGGCGAATCGCAAAATGCCGCCCTGTTAGCCGATGCCGGCCGCAAGCTGCAAGATAACGAAGCCCTAATCAAGCAGCTGCAAAGCGATATGCAAACCCAGCAGGCCGAGGCCGCCGCCAACAACCGTGCCCTGCAAGAGCTACTGAAAACCCGTAGCGACTGGGTGGTGGACGAAGCCGAGGCCGCGCTCAATCTAGCCGGCCAGCAGTTGGTGATTGCCGACAACGTGCCCGCCGCCGTGGCCGTGCTCGAAGGGCTGGATGCCCGTTTGGCACGTTTCGAGCAGCCGCAGCTGCTGCCTTTGAAACAGGCCGTTAGTGCCGACTTGGCCAAACTGCGCCAGCGCCCCTTCACCGACACCGCTAACGCCGCTCTGCGCTTGAGCCGCCTGGAAGCCGCCGTGGGCGCACTGCCGCTCTTGGCCGATTCCAGCCTGCGCCCGCCGCAAGCCGCCGCGCCCGCTGCTGTCTCGCCGAATGATCCGTGGTGGCGCCAAGCCTGGAACCGCACCCTCGGCGGCCTCAAAGGCATGGTGGAAATCCGCCGCCTCAATAGCACCGATGCGCTCCTGATGTCGCCGGAACAGGCGTTTTATGTGCGCGAAAACCTGCGCTTGCACCTGCTCTCCGCCCGCGTGGCCCTGATGCAGCGCCAAAACGATATTTACCAAAACGACCTGGCCGCCTCGGAAAACGCCGTGCGCCAATACTTTGACGCCGCCACCCCCGCCGCCCAATCCTGGCTGCGCGAAATCGCCCAGCTCAAAGCCATCCAGCCGGGCAGCGGCAATGTGGGCGACAGCCTTTCCGCCAGCCTGAAAGCCATCGCCGACTACCGCCAGCAGCGCCAAGGCGACATCCTCGGCCAGCCTGAAGCCGCTTCCGAAGCCGCCGCTTCGCAGCCTGCCGCGCCCGTTTCCGTGCCCGCACCGGCCAGCCAACCCACACCGGCAGTCTCCGCCCCCGCGCTTCCAACGCCGGCTCAGGCTTCCGCCGCTCACAAGGGGATTGAATCATGAAAGGCTTGATTTGGATTATCGTGCTGTTTGCTGCCGCAGTCGGCCTCACCATTGTCGCGCAGCATTACAGTGGTAACGTGTATATCGTTATCGATCAAACCCAAACCCAGATTGCGGTAAACCTGCATTTGTTTGTGGGCGCCATGCTCGTGTTCGTGGTGCTGCTCTACCTGCTGCTGCGCCTGATTAACGGCATCATCAACATTCCCGGCCGAGTGCGCCGCTTCGGCCGCAGCCGCCAGGCACATCATGCCGAAACCGCGCTCAACAAAGCCGGTCTCGCCTACTTCGAAGGCAAATTCCAACACGCCGAGCAAGAAGCCGCCAAAGTGCTGGAAAACAAAGAAGCCGGCCACAACCGCACCCTCGCCCTAATGCTCGCCGTGCACAGCGCCGACCAAATGGGCGACGATGCCAAGCGCGAAGGCTACCTGAAAGAAATCGCCCAGCTGCCGCATAAAGCCCAGCTCTCGCGCCACCTGCTCGAAGCCGAATCCGCGCTCAACCGGCAGGATTATCCCGCCGCCGAGGCCGCCTTGGCCGCCGCTGCCGCCATTAACCCCAAGCTCACCCGCCTGGTGCGCCTGCAGTTGCGCTATATGTTCGAGCAAAACAACCCCTTGGAAGTGCTCGACCGCGTCGCCAAGCTGGAAAAAGCTTCCGCCCTCAACGCCGCCGAAGCCGCCCAATACCGCGAATGGGCCTGGCGCGAACTCCTCGCCCTCACCGCCGACTATCCCTCGCTCAAAGCCTGCCTCGGCCGCATCCCCAAAGAAATCCAGGAAGGCGAACTCTGTGCCCCGATTGCCGAAAAAATGCTGCAAATCGGCCAGTATCCCCGCGTGGTGAAATGGGTGAAAACCCACTATCCCAAGCATCGTAACGCCCAACTCCTGCCGCCCATGATTGAGGCCGCCCGCTACCTCAGCCCGCGCGAACAGCAAAAAATCATGGATACCGTGGAAGGCTGGCTGCACGACGCCCCGCAAGACGCCGCCCTGCTGCTGCACCTCGGCCAAATGGCCTACGCCAAGCAACTGTGGGGCAAAGCCCAAGGCTACCTCGAAGCCAGCCTGCAAGCCCAAGCCACCCCGCAGGCACGCCTGGTGCTGGCCAAAGTGTTCGACGAAATGGACAAACCCGAGCAGGCTGAGCAGCAACGCCAACTGGTGCTGACCGAAATCACTCCGGAAGACGACGAAACCGCTGCCGAATAAGGGTACACAGCAAAAAGGCTACCTGAAAACAGTCATGGCTGACTTTCAGGTAGCCTTTATATTGTTTCATCCCCTTTCAGCAGCCCGAGATCTTTACCGCATCAGGCTACCTGAAAACGATGTTTCGGCGCAGCCGGAGCTGAGTTTCTGCGAAGCTAAAACCCGGCCCCGTTTTGCGCTAAAATACCCGCTTTCCATTCTTCCATAAGGCCGCCCGCCATGCCCCAGCAAACCGCACACTACCTCAAAGACTACCGCGCCCCCGAATACCTCGTGCCGCACATCCGCCTGAATGTCGATGTGTATGACGACCATACCGCCGTTACCGCCGAACTTTCCATCCAGCCCCAGCCCGATGCCGGCGGCACATTGGTGCTGCAAGGCTCGGCCAAGCTGGTTTCCCTCGAGCTCAACGGCCAAAGGCTACCTGAAACCGCCTACACACTAGAAAACAACACCCTATCCATCCCACACGTCCCCGCCCAGCCCTTCAAGCTGAACGTAGCCACCCGCCTTTATCCGCACCACAACAAATCCCTGATGGGGCTCTACGCCAGCGGCGGCAACCTCTACACCCAGTGCGAGCCGGAAGGCTTCCGCAAAATCACCTACCACCCCGACCGCCCCGACGTGATGGGCATCTACACCACCCGCATCAGCGCCGACCGCGCCCGCTTCCCCGTGCTGCTTTCCAACGGCAACCGCACCGGCCACGGCACACTGCCCGACAACCGCCACTGGGCCGAATGGCACGACCCCTTCGCCAAGCCCAGCTACCTGTTCGCCCTCGTGGCCGGCGATTTGGTGTGCACCCGCGACAGCTTCACCACGAAAAGCGGCCGCCAAGTGGCGCTCGAATTCTTCACCCGCGCCGAAGATGCCGGCAAAGTGCGCTTCGGCATCGAATCGCTCAAACACGCCATGCGCTGGGACGAAACCCGTTTCGGCCTCGAATACGATTTGGATATTTTCATGGTGGTGGCCGTGGGCGACTTCAACATGGGCGCGATGGAAAACAAAGGCCTGAACATTTTCAACACCGCCTGCGTGCTGGCCGACAGCCGCACCGCCACCGACGCCGATTTCGAGCGCGTGGAAGGCGTCATCGCCCACGAATACTTCCACAACTGGACCGGCAACCGCGTTACCTGCCGCGACTGGTTCCAGCTCTCGCTCAAAGAAGGCCTTACCGTATTCCGCGACCAAGAATTCTCCGCCGACCGCGCCAGCCGCGAAGTCCGCCGGATTGAAAACGTATCCTTCCTGCGTGCCCACCAATTCCCCGAAGACGCCGGCCCCACCGCCCACCCCGTGCGCCCCGCCAGCTATGTGGAAATGAACAATTTCTACACCCTCACCGTGTATGAAAAAGGCGCCGAAGTGGTGCGCATGTATCACACCTTCCTCGGCGAAGAGGGCTTCCAAAAAGGCATGAAGCTTTATTTCCAACGCCACGACGGCCAAGCCGTTACCTGCGACGACTTCCGCGCCGCCATGGCCGATGCCAACGGCTTCGATTTCGAACAATTCGCCCTGTGGTACAGCCAGGCCGGCACGCCGGTGCTGGATGTTTCAGGTAGCCTGCAAGCCGACAACCGCTTCGTGCTGAACATCCGCCAAAGCATACCGCCCACTCCCGATATGGCCGCCAAACAGCCGATGATGATTCCGCTCAAAATCGCCCTGTTCAGCGCCGACGAAGACACCTTCGGCCAGCCCATCCCCTTCAGGCTACCTGAAAACGGACATACGCAAACCGAAGCCGTGCTCACCCTGCGCCAGGCCGAAGAAAGCGTTGCCCTGCAATTTGAAGGCAACTATCAACAAGTCGTCCCCTCCCTGCTGCGCGGTTTCTCCGCCCCGGTAAACCTGCACTACGCCTACAGCGAGCACGAGCTCTCCGTGCTGCTCGCCTGCGACAGCGACCCCTTCACCCGCTGGGAAGCCGCGCAAACCCTCTACCGCCGCGCCATCGCTGCCAACGAAGCCGCCCTGCTTTCAGCTAGCCCCCTGCCCGAGCACCGCGCCCTGCTGCAAGCCATCGACTACGTTTTGCGTGCCGACATCAGCGCCGTATTCCAAGCCGCCCTGCTCGCCATTCCCAACGAAGCCGAACTCTGGGCCGGCCGCCCAAACATCGATCCGCTCATCGTCCACCGCGCCCGCGAAGCCCTGCTCGATTTAATCGCTGCACACTTCGCCGACCAATTCGCCGTACTCAACGCCGAAGCCCGCCGCATGGAAGAAGAGCAATCCGGCCTCGCCGAGCCCTACGAATACCACCCGCAGCAAGCAGGCTGGCGCGCCCTGCGCAACGCCTGCCGCGCCTTCATCCTGCGCGCCCGCCCCGGACACATCGAACAAGTGGCCGCCAACTACAATCAAATGGCACGCAACATGACCCACGAATGGGGCATCCTCAGCGCCATCAACCACAACGAGCGCCCCAAGCGCAACCGCCTTCTCGAACAATTCGCCGCCAAATTCCACAGCGACGACCTTGTGATGTGCAAATACTTCAGCCTGATTGCTGCCAGCCACCGCGCCGACACACCCGCGCAAGTGGCCGCCGCGCTCGAACACCCCGCCTTCAGCCTGGAAAACCCCAACAAAGCCCGCGCCCTGCTCGGCAGCTTCAGCCGCAACGTGCTACACTTCCACACCAAAGACGGCAGCGGCTACGCCTTCCTCGCCGGCCAAATCGAACGCATCGACCGCTTCAACCCCCAAATCGCCGCCCGCCTCGCCCAAGCCTTCAACATCTGCGCCCAGCTCGAACCGCAGCGCCGCAGCCTGATGCGCGCCGAGCTGCAAAAACTCGCCGAAAACCCAGCCCTCTCCAAAGACAGCGGCGAAATCATCGGCAAGATTTTGCAGGCTTCCGCGTAAGGGGAACACAGCAAAAGGCTACCTGAAACGCCGCGCAGTAAAGTTTCAGGTAGCCTTTAAACACAAATGCGCGGATAGCAGATATCCAGCCTATAACAAACCCACTCCACTTCTGCTACAGCATGGCTATACTTGCCATATCGCTGCACAGCCGGCGGTTTACTGCCTGTATCGAAGTGTTAATCCGCTATAAACAAAAAGGCTACCTGAAATTTCAGGTAGCCTTTTAACTCAAGCACCTAGGCAACAGAGATCTGCCCTACCGGCAGCATGGTCTGCACTGGCTCACGCGCAATGCCAAGCGCCGAGGATATAAGACTGTTTCGCGCCGGTAGCAGCGTGGGGATTGCCCGGCTCGCGGCACACGCGGCAGGCGGCGAGCCAGGCGAAGGCGGCGGCTTCCACCCATTGCGGCGGCAGGTTTAGCTCGTCGGTGGTAGCGGTGCGGATGCCGAGCGGGGCGAGCCTGCCGGAGAGCTCGGCCATCAGCACGGGATTGAACACGCCGCCGCCGCAGGCAAACACTTCGCGTACGCCGGGGGCATGGGCGGCAATGGCGTCGACAATGCTTTGTGCGGTGAGGGCGTTGAGGGTACGCACGATATCGGCGGGGGTATAACTGTTTTCTGACAATAATTCGTCGGTTTCGCTGTTTTTCAGGTAGCCTTGCAGCCAATCGAGGGAAAACAAATCGCGACCAGTGCTTTTTGGCGGGGTACGGTGGAAATAAGGGTGTGCCAGCAGAGTTTGCAGCAGTTCGGGGATAACGCGGCCGCTGCGGGCAAGGGCACCGTCTCGGTCACAGGCTTGGCCGAAACGGTGCTGCATATAGGCATCGGCCAGCATATTGCCGGGGCCGGTGTCGAAGCCGCTGGCATCGGCATGCGGTTGCAACACGCTGATGTTGGCAATGCCGCCGATATTGAGCACCACGCGGCCATACTCCGGGCTGCCGAACACGGCCTGATGGAAAGCGGGCACGAGCGGCGCGCCTTGGCCGCCACCGGCCATGTCGCGGCGGCGGAAGTCGCCCACGGTGTCGATGCCGGTAAGCTCGGCCAAGAGCGGCAGATTGATGAGCTGCACGGTGTAGCCGTGCTCGGGGGCATGGCGCACGGTTTGGCCGTGCGCGCCGATGGCGGCGATATCGCGCGGGGCAAGCTTTTGCTGCGCCAGCAGGCCATGCACGGCTTGAGCGTTGAGCGCTGCCAACTCTTGCGCGAGCATTTCGCTGCGGTGGATTTCGTTGCCGCCTAGGTTTTGCAAATCCAGCAGGCGGCGGCGCAAATCATCACTGTAGGGCACGGCAAAATGGCCGAGCGCGCCCTGCCATTGGGTGCCATTGAAGGCGGCCAGCACGGCATCTACGCCGTCCATGCTGGTGCCGGACATCAGGCCGATATAGTATTGGGTCATGGTGCGGACTATGTGGGAAAGACGGCGGCATTATATAGCGAACGGCAGCTGTTTTCAGGTAGCCCCATTTGAGGATTGGACTATAATGCCCATACTGCTTTCAGGTAGCCTCTATCCGTACGGGAGTCTACCTAAAAATAAACCAACCCGGTCATAATCTCTTAATTTGAAATATTTAAAATTGATGCAATTATGAAAAAGGATAATTTTACATGACCCACCAAAAAACCTGGTCCGGCCGTTTCAACGAACCCGTGTCCAAACTCGTCAAACAATACACCGCCTCCATCAACTTCGACCAACGCCTCGCCCGCCACGACATCCAAGGCTCGCTCGCACACGCGCAGATGCTGCACGAAGCCGGCGTGCTCTCCGCGCAAGATTTGGCCGACATCCGGCGCGGCATGGCTGAAATCCAAGCCGAAATCGAGGCAGGCAGCCTGCAATGGTCGCTCGATTTGGAAGACGTGCACATGAACATCGAACGCCGCCTCACCGACAAAATCGGCGATGCGGGCAAACGCCTGCACACTGGCCGCAGCCGCAACGACCAAGTCGCCACCGACATCCGTCTGTGGCTGCGCGACGAAATTTCCACCATCCGCCGCCTGATTAAAGACTTGCAGGCTGCCCTGCTCGATTTGGCCGAACAAAACTCCGCCACCGTCATGCCCGGCTTCACCCACCTTCAGGTAGCCCAACCCGTCAGCTTCGGCCACCACCTGCTCGCCTATGTGGAAATGTTCGGCCGCGACGACGAACGCATGGCCGACTGCCGCCGCCGCACCAACCGCATGCCGCTGGGTGCCGCCGCGCTGGCCGGCACCACCTTCCCCGTCCGCCGCGAAACCACCGCCGCGCTCCTAGGCTTCGAACAAATCTGCCAAAACTCGCTCGACGCCGTGTCCGACCGCGACTTCGCCATCGAATTCACCGCCGCCGCCTCGCTGGTGATGGTGCATTTGAGCCGCTTGTCCGAAGAACTGATTTTGTGGATGTCGCCCCGCTTCGGCTTCATCGACATCGCCGACCGCTTCTGCACCGGTTCCAGCATCATGCCGCAGAAGAAAAACCCCGATGTGCCCGAACTCGTGCGCGGCAAATCTGGCCGCGTCATCGGCCACCTCACCGGTTTGATTATGCTGATGAAATCCCAGTCGCTGGCGTACAACAAAGACAATCAGGAAGACAAAGAACCGCTCTTCGACACCGTGGACACGCTCATCGACACGCTGCGGATTTACGCCGACATGATGCGCGGCATCACCGTGAAGCCCGAAGCCATGCGCGCCGCCGTGCTGCAAGGCTTCGCCACCGCCACCGATTTGGCGGATTATCTGGTCAAAAAAGGCCTGCCCTTCCGCGACAGCCACGAAGCCGTCGCCCAAGCCGTGCGCCACGCCGAACAAGCAGGCTGCGGGCTGGAAGACCTGCCGCTCACCGTGCTGCAAGGCTTCAGTGCATTGATTGAAAACGATGTTTACCAAGTACTCACCCCCGAAGGCAGCCTGAACGCCCGCAACCACTTGGGCGGCACCGCGCCGGAGCAGGTGAAGTTTCAGGCAGCCCGCTGGCGGGAGCTGCTGAAAGAAAATGCATGATGCATATCTTTCAGATAGCCTGTTGCCGCCCCGCTGCCTTGCACAAACTTTAGCGATATAATGCGCCCTTCACACCATCTTAATTAAAAAGGAAACATCATGACCGAAGCCCAACTCTCCGCTTGGGGTATGAAAATTGGCCTCAGCGTGCTGGTTATCTTCATCAGCCTCATCATTTGGGACTTGGGCAAAAAATCCGGCGCCAGCAAATTCAGCATGGCCATGCCGTTTTTTGTGCTCGGCTTGGGCATGATGGGCTTTTTGATGAAGGAAGTGTTGGTGAATCTGATTTTGAAGCACCCTGTTTGAAAGGCTACCTGAAAACGAGGTTTCTGAAGGAAGCCGAGTTTCTGCGAAGCTAAACGAAATTTCTGCCAGAAGCTGAGTTTTTACGAAGCGAAAACGAAACTTCAACGAAGTTAAAACCACGGCTGCACATTTTCAGGTAGCCTCAATAACGCCATCTGTCGGCCATTGTTGGAAACTATAACTGCCATTGCCGATGCACGGCCGGCCTTGTTATTTTGCGGCGAAACCCGTATCTTGCCTGCCATCTGAAATCCCTATCTGAAAGGAAAAAACATGAGCAACCAAATCATCCACACCTCTGATGCTGCCTTTGAAAAAGACGTATTGAAAGCCGAGCTGCCCGTATTGCTCGACTTCTGGGCTCCTTGGTGCGGCCCCTGCAAAATGATCGCCCCGATTCTGGACGACATCGCTGCAGAATTCCAAGGCAAGCTGCAAGTAGTGAAGATGAATATCGACGAAAACGAGCAAACCCCCGCCCAATTCGGCGTGCGTGGCATTCCCACCCTGATGGTGTTCAACGGCGGCCAGCGCGTGGCCACCAAAGTGGGCGCCCTGAGCAAAGGCCAGCTCACCGATTTCTTGAACGCTTCACTGTAATACTGCCCTATTCCGCCACCGCCGCATCTTCCGGCGGTGGCTTTTCTTGACAAGCCCCACTCAATCCCCTAGAATGCCGCCGTTTTGCGCCCGACTCACTTTTGGTGCGCAGCCCCATTCTCCGGCTTACAACAGCCAAAACTCTTAAATCTTCCAAACCCATCCCCACACATATCCCCCCCATCCCTCCCCCATTATCTGAATCGCGCGTTCATTTAATCAATTTATCCATTATTCAACACAAAACATAATCTTATGCACGTTTCCGAACTACAAACCCAGCACATTTCCAAACTGTTGGAAATGGCCGAACAACACGGTATTGAAAATGCCAACCGCCTGCGCAAACAAGATTTGGTGTTTTCCATCGTCCGCCACATGATGAAACAGGGCGAGAGCTTCAGCTGCTCCGGCACGCTCGAAATCCTGCCCGACGGCTTCGGCTTCTTGCGCAGCACCGACACTTCCTATTTGGCCAGCCCCGACGATATCTACGTTTCCCCCAACCAAATCCGCCGCTTCAACCTGCACACCGGCGACACCATCGAAGGTAGCGTGCGCGTACCCAAAGACAACGAACGCTACTTCGCCCTCGTGCGCCTAGATAAAATCAACGGCGACGACCCCGAAGTGTGCAAACACAAAATCCTGTTTGAAAACCTCACCCCCCTCTTCCCCACCCGTCCGATTAAGCTCGAACGCGATATTAAGGCCGAAGAAAACATCACCGCCCGCGCCATCGATTTGGTTTCCCCCATCGGCATGGGTCAGCGCGCCCTTTTGGTGGCCCCGCCCAAAACCGGCAAAACCGTGATGCTGCAAAACATCGCCCACGCCATCACTGCCAACTATCCCGAAGTGGTACTGATTGTGCTGCTGATCGATGAGCGTCCCGAAGAAGTTACCGAAATGACCCGCTCCGTGCGCGGCGAAGTAGTGGCCTCCACCTTCGACGAGCCCGCCGCCCGCCACGTTCAAGTGGCCGAAATGGTGATTGAAAAAGCCAAGCGCATGGTGGAGCACAAAAAAGACGTGGTGATCCTGCTCGACTCCATCACCCGCCTGGCCCGCGCCTACAACACCGTTGCCCCCGCCTCCGGCAAAATCCTCACTGGCGGTATGGACGCCAACGCCCTGCACCGCCCCAAACGCTTCTTCGGCGCCGCCCGCAACATCGAAGAAGGCGGCTCGCTCACCATCATCGCCACCGCGCTGGTGGAAACTGGCAGCCGCATGGACGACGTGATTTTTGAAGAATTCAAGGGCACCGGCAACATGGAGCTGCACCTCGACCGCCGCATGGCCGAAAAACGCGTTTTCCCCGCCATCAACATCAACAAATCCGGCACCCGCCGAGAAGAAATGCTCGTTTCCAACGACCGCCTGCAACGCATGTGGCTGCTGCGCAAATTCCTCCACCCGATGGACGACCTCGAAGCCACCGAATTCCTAGTGGGCAAACTCAAAGACAGCAAAACCAACGATGAGTTTTTCGAGCTGATGCGCGGCAAATAAGCCCGCCGTATTTCAGGTAGCCTCCCAAGCTACCTGAAACCCATTCCGCATTCGCCCAAAAGCCAGCTATCGCCACTTCAAACAAAACAATACAAGGCGGCGAGCCGTAGGCAGTACAGCCAGTACGGCAAGGCGAGCCAATGCGGTAGTATTCTTGTTTTAAGCAACGATAAAATGACCACCCTCGACTACGCCGACAGCCGCACCCTGTGGCAAACCATCCTGGCCGAAACCGCCCAAGCCGCCCAAAGCGAGCCTATGCTCGCCAGCTTCCTGCACCAAACCGTGCTGCGTCACAGCAGCATCGACCGTGTGCTCGCCTTCCACCTCTCCAGCAAGCTCGCCAGCCCCGTGATGGACAGCCGCGCGCTCAACGAAATTTTCTTCCAGGCACTCGACAGCGACACCCGCATTTCCAAAGCCATGCAGGCCGACATCGTCGCCTACTACGAACGCGACCCAGCCTGCGATGCCTACTACCTGCCGCTGCTCTACTACAAAGGCTTCCACGCCGTGCAGGCCCACCGCATCAACCACTGGCTGTGGCAGCACGGCCGCAAAACCCTCGCCTACTTCCTGCAAAACCGCGCCTCCGAAGTATTCGGTATCGACATCCACCCCGCCGCCTGTTTCGGCCACGGCATTATGGTCGACCACGGCACCGGCCTTGTGGTGGGTGAAACCGCCGTTTTGGGCAACGACATCTCCATCCTGCACGGCGTTACCCTCGGCGGCTCCGGCAAAGAAGGCGGCGACCGTCACCCCAAAATCAGCGACGGCGTGATGATTGGCGCCAATGCCTCCATCCTCGGCAACATCCGCGTGAACGAATGCGCCAAAGTCGGCGCCGGCAGCGTGGTGGTGCACGACGTACCCGCCCACAGCACCGTAGTCGGCGTGCCCGCCCGCGTGATCGGTCAAGGCAACGTGCGCCCCTCCGCCGATATGGATCAAAGCTTGGATTCATGATGGCAGATAAAGGCTACCTGAAAACAAACAGCACAGCTTTCTGCCCGCCCAACATGCCGGCAGATGATTTCAGGTAGCCCTTCCGCCGGCCCGCCGCTGTATAATCCCGCTACCCGCCCGATTGCACCCGCCCATGAAAGCTGCCTTTTTCTTTCTTTACCTCATCCAACTCCTGCCCTTCGCCGCCATCCAAAAGCTGGCTGACGCCATCGGCAGCCTCGCCTATTATGCCGTCGCCCCACGCCGCCGCATCGGCGAAATCAACCTGCGCCTGTGCTTCCCCGAATTGAGCGAGAAACAGCGCAAAACCCTGCTCAAACGCCACTTCCGCCACATGGCCAAGCTCATTCTCGAATACGGCCTCTATTGGTATGGCAGCGCCAAGCGGCTTAAATCCCTCGTCCACTATCAAAATAAACACCATCTCGACAACGAACTCGCCGCCGGGAATAAAGTTATCCTGCTTTATCCCCACTTCACCGCCTTCGAGCTTGCCGTGTACGCGCTCAACCAAGACGTGCCGCTCACCAGCATGTATTCCCACCAGAAAAACCCCGCGCTCGACCAGCAAATCCTGCGCGGCCGCCACCGCTACAACAACGTCTTCCTCATCGGCCGCACCGAAGGCCTACGCGCCATCATCAAACACCTGCGCGCTGCCCCCGCCCCCTTCCTCTACCTGCCCGACCAAGACTTCGGCCCCAAAGATTCCATCTTTGCCGATTTCTTCGGCATCCCCACCGCCACCATCGCCGGCCTCCCCCGCATTGCCGCCCTCACCCAAGCCAAAGTCGTGCCCGCCATCCCCACCCGCCAGCCCAATGGCCACGTTACCCTGCGCTTCTACCCCGCCTGGGAAAACTTTCCCAGCGAAGACGTGCAAGCCGACGTACAGCGCATGAACCACTTCATCGAAGAACGCGTGCGCGAACAACCCGAGCAATACTTCTGGCTGCACAAACGCTTCAAAACCCGCCCCGCAGGCAGCCCCGATTTCTACGCCAAATCCGGCTGCGCCTAACAATACAGGCCGTTGGAAACCAATCTTCCAACGGCCTGTTTTCTGCCCATTCCAGCCAAAAGGCTACCTGAAAACATTTCAGGTAGCCTTTTCAGCCTCAAACGGCAGGTTTTATTCCTGCCCGTACACGCTGTGGTCGTAGCCCACGCAGAAAGCCGTGCCTTCTGCGCCCTTTCCGGTTTCGATTTCGGAATAAAAACAGCGGTCATC